>DCEX01000029.1:33109-101631 GCA_002315015.1 Faecalibacterium sp. UBA1819 | reverse complement strand
AAGCTTTTTCGACAAACTGAAAAGCCTTTCGTGTTTCATCGACACGAAAGGCTTTTTTATCAGGGTGCTTTGATTACTGCATCAGAGCACACACTTCGTTTGCGTAAGCAACGGGGTCCTCCAAGGGCAGACCTTCAATGAGAAGTGCCTGTGCATACAGCAGGTTGGCGTATGCAGACAACTTCTCCTGATCCTTTTGTTCAAACACTTTTTCCAAAGCGGCAAACACAGGATGATCTTTGTTGATTTCCAAAATCTTGCGGCTGGAAACTTTTTCGCCGGTGGGCATGTTGTTTAACACTTTTTCCATTTCAATGGACAAAGCGCCGCTGGTGGAAAGGCACACGGGATGGCTTTTCAAACGCTGAGACAGCTTAACTTCGGCCACTTTGTCGCCCAGCGCTTCTTTCATTGCGCCAAACAGCTCTTTGTGGGCCTCGTTCGCTGCTTCGATTTCCTCTTTTTCCGCTTCGGTTTCCAAGCCCAAATCGTCGCCGGAAATATTGCGGAACTCCTTTTTGTCGTACTCACGAATCATTTGCAATGCAAATTCATCCACATCCTGCGTGAGATACAAAATGTCGAAGCCCTTCTCCAGCACGCGCTCGGCTGCGGGAAGCTTTGCCAGCTTTTCGGTGCTTTCGCCGGCAGCATAGTAGATGTATTTCTGGTCTTCCGGCATGGCGTCCACATACTCGCGCAGTGTGACCATACCTTCTTTTTTAGCGCTGTAGAACAAAAGCAAATCCTGCAAGTGTTCTTTGTTTGCGCCGTAAGCTTCATAGCAGCCCACTTTCAGCTGCAAGCCGAAGTTTTTGAAAAATTCTTCGTAAGCGGCACGGTCGCTTTTCAGCCAGCTGGACAGCTCGTTTTTGATTTTGCGCTCCAGTGTAGTGCGAATCAAGCGCAGCTGATGGTCGTGCTGGAGCATTTCACGGCTGATGTTCAGCGACAAGTCTTGGCTGTCCACCAAACCGCGCACAAAGCTGAAATAATCCGGCAGCAAATCGGCGCATTTGTCCATAATCAGCACGCCGCTGGCATAAAGCTGAAGGCCCTTTTCATATTCTTTGGTATAGTAGTTGAACGGCGCGCGCGAAGGAATGAACAGCATAGCGGTATAGGTGGCTGTGCCTTCTGTTTTCGAGCGAATCACCTTGGCGGGTTTGTTCCAATCACCGAATTTTTCCTGATAGAACGCCGATTCTTCTTCCTCGGTTACGTCGCCTTTGGCGCGTTTCCAAAGCGGAACCATGCTGTTGAGCGTTTCGTCCTCGGTGTAGGTTTCGTATTCCGGCATTTTGTAATTGCCCTGCTCGTCCTTGTCGGTTCCCTCAATGGGACGGCGTTTTTCACGCAGCATACGGATGGGGTAGCGGATATAATCGGAGTATTTCTTCACGATGCCGGCAAGGCGGTTTTCGTCCAAGAATTCGTCGTAGTGCTCCTCCTCGGTATCCGGCTTGATGACAAGGATGATATCGGTTCCGGCAACAGCTTTCTCACAGGGGGTGATGGTGTAGCCGTCAGCACCCTCGGACTCCCAGCACCAGGCTTCCTGTGTGCCGAACGCACGGCTGATGACGGTTACTTTAGACGCTACCATAAACGCCGAGTAGAAGCCCACGCCAAATTGGCCGATGACATCCACATCCTCGGTTTTCTCGTGCTCTTTCTTAAATTCAAAGCTTCCGCTTTTGGCAATCGTGCCCAGATTTTCCTCCAAATCCTCTTTCGACATACCAATGCCGTTGTCGGAGATGGTCAGTGTGCGCGCGTCGCGGTCGATGGAAAGGCGAATGCAGAAGTCGTCTTTTTTCAGCGCGACGGAATCGTCTGTCAAGCTGCGGAAATACAGCTTGTCCACTGCGTCGCTGGCGTTGCTGATAAGCTCGCGCAGAAAAATTTCCTTGTGCGTATAAATGGAATGAATCATTAAATCAAGCAGCCGTTTGGACTCGGCTTTAAATTCTTTTGTCGCCATAGCAATAGCCTCCCGATGGCATGTTTTAGCACTCAAAACATAAGAGTGCTAATTTAGTGTACACCTTTTGCCGGTTAGATGCAAGCGTTTTCACGAAATTTTTTAAATTCGTCTTTCAAACAAGAAAACTTGGCCGAAAGAAGGCGCTGAAAGCAAGTTTTTTTCCGTTGGTTTTCAATTTTTTAAAAAGAAAATCTTTCAAAATACTTGCGGAAAACGGCCAATTGCGGTATTATAGATAAGAAACTATTGTGAGATAGTATGTCAATTCAGACAGTTTATTGAATTTTGATAAAAGGCGGTGTTTTTTGTGCCCAAGATGGATTTCTTTTCAGGCCAGCCGGACGATGCGAAGGCGGCTCAAGAGGATTCCTCCGCATCTTCCCCGCAATGGGACGATGCTTTTGCAGGGATGCAAAAACTGGACTTATTTGAGGAGCCTGCCGCTGCCGGTGGTGCGGCTCAGTTGACGGGGAATGTCCCGTCTGCTGTTCCCGGCGCGGTGCAGCAGCCGACAGCAGCTGCTGCGGTGCCTGCTCCTCAAGAGGAATCAAAAGCCAATCAAACAGGCAGAGCAATTTTTGAAAACCTGTTCTCTGCTGAGGAAGAGGAGGAGGACGTAATCATGCCGCCTCCCGCCGCTGCTCCGGTGCAAGAGGAGCCTGCCATTCCAGATGTGATTTTGCCGGGAATGGTGCAGGCTCAGCCTGCTGCGCCCACAGCGCCGGTGATTCAGCCTCAGCTTGTTGCCGCGCCTGCGGCACAGCCCGCTGCTCCGGTTCAGCCCCAGGTGATGGCCGCACAGCCGGTGCCCTCTGTGACTCCTGTACAGGAAATGCCTGTGCAAGTGCAGCCGCAGCCCGCGCCCGCAGCACCTGCGGCACAGCCGCAAACGGCGTCTGCGCCTGAGCATACGCCGGCTGCCGATGCGGCAAGCGTACCGGTTTTTGCGCAGGAAGAAGCTCAAACAACAGAGACGGAACCCGAAACGGAGTCGATGTTCCCGAAAGAGGAACCGCGCCGAGTAAGCAAGGCAAAGCCGATTAACTGGCATGTGAATATTTTGGAGGAAAAGGAAAAAGAGGCGGCTGCGCGTGCCGCTGCGCAGGCGGCTGCCGCGCAGGCGGTTTTGGAGCGCACCACATCCTCTATTCCGCCGGTAGCCACGGCTGCACCGGCACAGGATGTCGAGCCGATTCGTTCCTCCAAGCCTCCGGTTCAAACGGTGATTCAAGGGGAAAAACCTGCTTGGATGCCCTTGCTGGAGACGGCAATGACCGAGAAGGGCTTGACGCCGCCGGTCTATGACGAGACGGCCACCACGAAGGTGTTTACGCCCGCCCCGAAAAAGAGTCAGCAGCCCGTGCAGCCTGCACCCGAACCCGCAGCTCCCGCTCCGGCCGCAAAGCCCGAGCCTGCTGCTGCGCCCGCTGCTCCCATCACACCGGCTGCACCCGCACCTGCTGTGAATGAGCAGCCCCCGGTTCAGCCGGAGAAACCCGCGGTTTCGTCCGTGACAACCGAGATTCCGCTGCTTTCTGATTTTGATGATTTGCCGCCTGTCGGCCAGGTTCATTCCGACCCGATGGAAGGTTTTGGCGCTTTGTTCTCGGAAGATGTTTCTCCTGCGCCTGCCCAACCGGTCAGCGAGCCGACTCCGGTGAAAAAAGACCCGGATAAAATGAAGGATTTTGCATCCGGTATTGCGGCAACCTTTGGGGACGGCATTGGCGAGGATTTGACCAATGATCCGGCTAACTTGTTCAGCAGCGATCCCACGGAGACGGTTGAACGTCCGCCGGTAAGCGCCAATCAATCGACCGACGATTTTTATGCAGACGACTTGCAGGATGACCCGTTTGCCAATGATAGTGTCCAGAGAGAAAAGGATTATCCGGGTGCATCCAATGAAGGAAACCGCAAAATGCTGATCTTTGTCGGTTTGGCGGCTGCTTTGCTGGTGATTTTAATTGCCGCTTACTTCATTTTCTTCAGCGGCGATTCTACCCCGGCCAGCACCTCGTCTTCCCCTGCAAGCGGGGCTCTTTCGTCCTCCGGTACAGCAACCTCTGTCCCGGCAACGAGCACACCTGTCTCGCAGTCACTGCCGACATCGTCTTCTGCCGCTCCGGTAGAGGCAATTCCCCGCGATGAGTGGTATATGCAGCTCGTCAACCGTCAGAACGTTCTGGAGGAATCGTTTGCACCGCCGGAGCTGACTACGGTGGGCGGCGTACAGGTTGACAGCCGCATTGCAGATCCGCTTCAGCAAATGCTGGACGCTGCTTCCAGCGCCGGTATCAACTTGAAGCTCACGGCCGGTTACCGCAGCTATGCAAAACAAAAAGCTGCTTATAATAACGGCAACGGCACCAGCGATTGCCCGCCGGGCGCTTCCGAGCATAACTTGGGCCTTTCGGCGGATATTCAAACCAGCAGTGCGTCCAACTACGACGCGGCTGCTTTTGAGGCAACGCCGGCCTTTACTTGGCTGAAAGAGAATGCTGCCACCTATGGCTTCATTCTGCGCTATCCGAAGGATAAAGAGTCGGTGACAGGCTTCACCTATGAGCCTTGGCACTATCGCTATGTCGGAACCGACCAAGCGCAGAAAATCAATGCAAGCGGCTTGTGCTTTGAGGAGTATCTGCAACAGAACGCCTAACAAGCGGCCTTGCACATTAATTGATTTCTTCTTTTTCAATATCAAAAATGAGAGCCGAAACCCGGAAAGGGCTTCGGCTCTCGTTTTTGTACTGCGATTTGTAAAAAGCACCCGTCCCCGGGGGCGGGCGTTTTTTCTTGCGGCGGTGGGCTACACCGTAATATTCGGGCGGTCCTGGTCGCCGTCTGCTTTAAACATCATAAAGCGCTTTGCCTCGGAAGTGAAGTAATAGTATTCCGTGTTTTCATACAGCGGCGGCGTCAGGTAATTGGGAATGATATTGGCGCAATCTTCACCGCGCTCACTCCACCCCGCAAGCGCCATTTGCTCGGCAGAAATACCCGCGCAGTAGCAGTCGGCATATTCAACATCCAGTTTCTGTATCAGCTGGTCGATGCCGAAGCCAAGCAGCGGGAAGTCCTCCGGCAGACCGATATAGTCTACCACGCGCAGCACGCGCTGTGTGCCAACCTCAACCGTTCGTGTCACTAAAATTCTGCCCTCTAAGTGCCACACCTGATACGTTTGACGCGGAAAATGATAATAACGCCGAACCAGATACCACATGTCTTTATATGGACAAACAGCGTCATTCGGCTTAAACACCGCGCGAAAGTCCTCCTCTGTGGCGAGTGGTTCTAAGGGTTTGCCCGGTGCAACGGGAAGCCGTTCAGGACAGGCAATCTTAGCAACTTCAAAAGAAGAATGTGTCCCCAGCCGGTAATAGTGCGGCAAACGGGCGGCGGTGTAACCTAAAAATGTGTAAAAAGCCATTGTTTTTGGCCGAATGTTGTTGCACGCCATGACGCGGGCGTTCGTCAGCTTAGGCAGGGCGGCCATCAATTCCAATCCTGCACCGTTGCAGCCTTTTTTTGCACACCAAATCGAAACCCAAATATCAGGCTCAGGGCGCTGATTTGCCAAGATATATCCAGCAACAGCACAAAGTTCCTCCCCCGAAAAGGCAAGCGCAAATTGAAGTGTGTCCTCTGAGGTGTAATAGTAGTTGAAAAAGTCATCGCAGTGAATCAGAGGATGACGGCTGCCCCAATGCTCGTCCAAAAAACCGGTAATTAACGTGCGCTCGTCCGGCCGCGCCAGACGGCAGATAATTGGATTACTCATAAAATAGCCGCACCTCCTGTAATGGGCAGGGTGACGCCGGAGATAAAGCCGGCTTCGTCACTGAGCAGGAAACGGATGGCGGGTACGACATCTTCCACACGCGCATTGCGCTTCATGGGGTTGGCCTCCGCCGACATTTGTACAACAAGGTCGGGTGTGTCCGAAAGGAATTTGGTTTCCATCATATACGGTGCCACACAGTTTACCGTTACGCCGAAGGGAGCATAGTCTGCGCACAAGCTTTTGGCAAGTCCCAGCAAGGCGTGTTTGGCCGTGACATAAGCTGCCGTATTTTTAGGCGGAACTCCCACTACATAACTTGTCAGCATAAAGACAACACGCCCAAAATGTGCTTTTGCCATTGCAGGAAGAAAAGCATGGCAAAGGCGCAGTGCACTGTGAACCTGTACCTGAAAATCCGCTTCAAACCGCTCAAAATTAAAGTTTTTAAACTTGGTATTTACAACGCGCAGCGCCGGCAAATGGACAAAGTGGGTCGGCGCGCCGAAACGCTCCCGCACATGCTCAATGAACACATCCACAGCGGCATCATCGGAAAGATTGACGTCATAGGTGTGAATTTGTCCCGGGAATTTTTGGCACAGGGGAGCCAATTGCTTTAAATCGCCGCATCCCTGTGCAATCACGGTATCCTCCGGGCCAACCAAGGAATCAATTAAATGGCAGCCTACGTCACTGGTGGCGCCGGTAATCAGGTAAATGCTCATACGCTCCTCCTTTTTTACTTGGCTACGCCTGCCTTGATGACGGCGCGCGTCACCTTTTTTCCTTCGGCGTTTAAAATGGTTCCTTTGATGGTAACTTCCCGAAAGGTTTCGTTTACCTCGGCAATTTCGCCGCGAACCGTCAGCGTTTCTCCCAGCAAAACGGGCTTTGCAAATTTGCACTCAACGCTGTGCAGCAGACAGTGTTCGCCCGGCAGGTAAACACCGGCCAGCGTAGAAAACAGGGAAGCGCCGAGCATCCCGTACATAACGCGGTTTTCGTATCCGCGCTGCGCGGCATATTCGGCATCTATATGGATAGGGCTGTTGTCCCCGGTCAGCCGATAAAACAGCTCCATTGCTTCCTCGGTAACTGTGTAGGAAAATTCAGCCGACAAACCGGGGGATAGCTCTGATAAAGTATAGTGATTCATAAAACTCCTTTTTTCAGCCAAGACGCTGATTATTTGTAATTTTGAAAGAGGGGCAGCACTGTCAAAAGGATACAGCGCTGCCCCTTTGCTTATTTCTTTCGCGCTTATTCGCCTTTTAAGCGAACAATCAAATCGGCCATGTCACCGACGTTTGCCAAACCGCGGACATCGTCCAGCGTAAATTTAATACCAAATTTCTTTTCCATTGCCGTCAGCAAGTTGATTTGCTCTAAGCTGTCCCAATCCTCAATGTCATCTGCCGTGGTTTCACGGGTGATGACGAGAGAATCATCGTCAAAATTATCGCGGAAAATGTCTTGGATATCGCTCATCAATGCTTCGTGTGTCATTTGTCATAATTCCTTTCTATTTGAAAAACTTATAAAAGTGATGTAACCTCAATTACGCCGCAAAGCGGTGCGCTTTCGGCAGGGATGTCAAAACGATAATGTGTGCCTTCTTCGCTTTCGGCAGTTTGCGAAAAGCCCAATGTCGGATAAAGGGTGCGAACATAAGCGTTTTTGGCTGTGGGCAGATAGTCGCCTTCGATGCTTGTGATGTTATGAGTGCGGCAGTATGCGATAAGAGCGTCGAACACCGCCAGCTCCAAGTCGCGCTTAAACACGCGGCAGCTCATCACCCATTCCTCAATGGTCAAAATGCCGTCTTGCACACGGCCAATGAGCGCACTGACAATTCCGTTGTCGCCAAAGCGGTCTGCTAAAGAAGCGTAAAGGGTAAGCGTATTGCCATCACTCATACACGCGGAAACCTCGGCATCCGTGTAGCGGCGTGTGGTTAAATTGAATTGGTTGGTTTTATTCATCAGCTGGGTGATTCGCGCCGCATGTGCTGTGTCGAACGGGGCAATTACGGCTTTCATTTCCAAGCTGCGAAGATAGTCGCTGTAATCGCTGAACGCGGCCTGCGCCTGTGCGCGCTGGGCGTTTTCGCGGTACATCTCCGAACGCTTTTTGTCATCCGCCGACAAAGACGTAACCTCAAAATAGCCGCTGCGTGCCAGTGTGTGGACATAGTGTTCCGGTTCGGTCAGCTCAGGCACAGCCGTTTGAGGAAAGCGGCGGCGCACAATTTCACGCTCGGCGGGGTTATCATCCAAAAAGACGAAGCTTTCCGGCAGCAGATTCAGCTGAGAGGCCATCTGAGCAAGGTTTTCGTCCTTGGGCTGCCAGTTTGCGGTAAAGCATATGAAATCTTCTTCGTGCAGCACGCTTTCCGGGCGGGAAAAACCGCTTTTGGCAATTTCGGCTTCGTTTTTGCTGTTGACGTTCAGCAGTACGCCGGTTTGCGAAACCAGCTTTAAATAGCGCTGAAGCGCAGTAAAGGCACGGCCGGAGGGGCTTTCTTCGCCCAGCTGAATGCCCTGTACGCCGTCATCGCCAATCACGCCGCCCCAAAGCGTATTGTCCAAATCGCAAGCAATGCTTTTTTTGTTTTTGCCGTAAAGGCTTTTGATGATATTGGCAATGCTTGCGCAAAGAGCGGGTACGGCGGACAAGTCCAGCGCGTACTGATAGGCATACCACATGGTGGGCGAAAACCAATGGTCAAGGCCGAGCTCTGCGGCAAGATAATTGATGTCGTTGACTAAAAAGCCGCGATGTGCTTCGGCGTAACGCGCCAATGCTTCGTTCATGCGGCGCACAAAGCGCACGGCGCCGCGCCGGTCTACCGCTTCAAAGCTGCCCATGACGCGCACATTCGGAAATTCAAAGTTATTTTGAATCACAATGGCGCCCATGGAGCAGCAGGCATCCCAAAAGCTTTGCCAGCGGAGAACCTCGGCGGCCAGCTTTTCTTCGGCCTCTACATCGCTGTCGGCAGGGCAGGGAAGACCCGATAAGTTCTGCACGGTGGTGTGAACATAAATAATATCGGGGGCAAAAGCACGCAGACTGCCGTCATCAAAAACAGCGTTTTCATAGTAGCGGGCATATTCGCCCTCGTAAAAATCCGGCTGAATGCCGTGGTGAAGCAAAAAAAGCTCTAAGATCGGTTTGATTTCTCCAATGGTAGAGCCGCTTAAAATCGCAATTTTTTTGGGAATTAAACCGCTTTGTGTCAAAAGCTCACGGCGAAGGCGGCGCTTTTTCTGTAAAATGACATCGCAATCATACGGATAGTCAAAAGGTGTCACGTTGGTTCCTCCTGCCTTGCGTTGTAAAGTGTTCAGAACGCACCTTTGCCCGGCTGGCTGCACGGAATGGCGAAGGTTTGTACTGCATAACATTATAATATATCAAAAGCCGATTTGCAATTTTTTCTTCGGCGCAAATCAAAAAGCAAATGACAAAAAGGTGAAATTTGGAAGGGAAATTCAATTTTTACACCATTTTTCTTGCAATAGATTTCTAAATCGACTATAATATCTTGAGAAATCTCGTGCGCATTGTGCCGCAGGGGACAATTTTATGTGGGGTGCTGTTTTATGAGCTTTCGGTTTGTACATAATAACATCAACGTGCTGGACTTAGAAAAAAGCCTTGCTTTTTACGAAAAGGCACTCGGCCTAAAGGAAGTGCGCCGCAAGGAAAAGCCCGAGTTCACGCTGATTTACCTGGGCGATGGCCTTACTCAGCATCAGCTGGAGCTCACTTGGCTCAAAGACAGAACAAAGCCCTATGACCTTGGCGAAAACGAGTTTCATCTTGCCTTTGAAACAGAAGATTTTGAGGCCGCTTATGCGCTTCACAAAGAGATGAACTGCATTTGCTACGAGAATAAAGCAATGGGAATTTATTTTATCGCAGACCCAGACGGCTACTGGCTGGAAATTATTCCTGCCAAAAAGTAATGAGGATGTTTCAGCCGCTTTTCAGGTTACGATAGTGGTTCAGTTTACCGTTTCAGGAGGGAGTCATCATAAAAACGCAAAATAAGAAAACCGGCGCGCAGGACAACACCCGCAGCCGTAGGGAGAAACAGCCCGCAGAACCTAAAAAACGCAGCCTTGGTTTGCGCATTTTGTTCGGCTTTTTCCGCTTTATCGCCGTGTGCCTTTGCATTGGCATTATCGGCGGTTCGGTGGTAAGCGTATTGTTGAGCTTATATGTTGTCAAGGCAACCGCCAATGATGCCGAAATTTTTGACTTGGATGAGCTGGCCTTGGCTTACACAAGTATTGTTTACTATAAGGAAGTAGACCCGGTGACCGGGCAGGAGACGTGGCCCGAATACCAACAGCTGGACAGCCCGACCGAAAGCCGTATCTGGGTGTCGCTGGCCGACATCAGCGACGACCTCGAACACGCTTTTGTGGCGATTGAGGACCAGTCGTTCTACACACACTCCGGCTTTAACTTAAAACGTACCATTTACTCGGTGCTCAATGAGCTGGCCTACAAAATTACGGGCAGTTATCTGCGCGGCAACAAGCAGGGTGCTTCTACCATTAACCAGCAACTGATTAAGAACCTGACGGGTGAGGATGCCGATACCGGCTGGGAAGGCTACCTGCGTAAGTTCCGTGAGATTTTCCGCGCAATGGGCTTGAACAGCCGCTATTCTAAAGATGAGATTATGGAGGCATACCTTAACACCATTGACTTGACCGGCAATATCGGCGGCGTGGAAATGGGTGCCAACCGTTATTTCAACAAGAATGCAGGCGATGAGAAAAACATTGCCAACGGCGTGGAGCCGCTGACATTGGCACAGTGTGCAACGATCGCTTCGATTACGAATAACCCCACAGAGTACAACCCGTACAGCAGCCCCGAAAAGCATTTGGTGCGCCGCAATAAGGTGCTTGCCAATATGTTTGAGCAGGGCTATATTGTGGACGAGAACGGCAATCCCGACCAAGCTGCTTATGAGGCGGCAGTGGCAGAACCGCTGACGCTGTATGAGGAGCAGAAGAGTGAGGATGCCGCGGTTACGTCAAACAACGACTGGTTTGTTGATGCTTTGATTGCTGAGGTTATCCAGGATTTGCTCGAGGAAAACCCCTACAATCGCGAAAATTATACCGAAGATCAAGCCACCCTCGATTTCTACACAAAGGGTCTGCGCATCTTCTCGACAGTGCAGCCGGATTTGCAGCAGCAGATGCAGCGTATCTTCTCTGAAGGACAGTATTGGCCGGCGCATGAAACGCAAAAGGTTACGCCGAGCGGCGAGCTGGAGTTTGACAAAGCGGGAAACCCTGTGATGGAAACGACACAAGCATCCGCTGTTTCTGTGAACTATAACGGCGAGCTTTGCGCAGTCGTAGGCGGATTGGGTCAAAAAACAAAAGACAGAGCTTTGAACCGTGCGATTAAGAGTGTGCGTCAAGTGGGTTCTACCATGAAAGGCGTGGCGGCTTATCCCTTGGCGATTGAGTACGGCTATGCCGATTACAGCTCAACCTTCCCGGATGACCCCTTGACGATTCCGGACGGGCGGGGCGGCACAAAACAATGGCCGAAAAACTACGATGGCACTTACACCCACCAGCCGACAACGGTTTATACAGCGATTAAAAAGTCTTTGAATACCATTGCTGTGCGTGTGGGTCAGATTGTCGACGTAGATAATATGTATGATTTCTGCGTTGATACCTTGAACATCTCTACGCTGGTCGAGTCGGACCGCGACTTAGCTCCGTTGGTGCTGGGCTCCATGACGAACGGTATGAGCGCATATGAGCTGGCTGGCGCCTACATGATGTATGGCGACGGCGGACGCTTTACTAATCTGCACAGCTACACGACCGTTGAGGACTATATGGGCAATGTCATTTTGGAAAAAGATATTTACACCGTCCAAGCGATTGGTGAAGATACAGCCTATATTATGAACCGTTTGCTGAAAGGCGTTATGACGGATGCGGGCGGTACGGCAAATCGTTATGCGGCAGATATCCGCGGTATGGAGAGTGTTGGTAAAACGGGTACCTCCAACAACAATAAGGACATCTGGTTTGTCGGTTTGACGCCGTATTACTGCACTGCGTTCTGGTGGGGCTATGACTCCGGTAACGAGCATTTGATGCAGGCCTATAACCCGGCTTATCATAAGCATCCGGGTGCGGGCGCTTGGAAAGAGCTGATGGAGTCGACGCTGAACGCAAACGAGGCGAAGTATCCCGTGAAAACATGGGATATGCCGGAAAGTGTGGTACAGGGCGCTTACTGTACGCAAACCGGTTTGGCCCCGGCTGCGGGCTGTCCGACAGCAACCGGTTACTACAAGGCTTCGGAGGAACGTCTGACGTGTACCGGCCATGCAGCGGCAGCACCTGCGGCATAAGGCTTCGCGGCAGGGCAATGAATTCAAAATGATAAAAACAGGCGCTTTTGAAAGTGGATGTACCGCTTTCAAAAGCGCCTGTTTTGTTTGTTTGGGAACGGATGGGATGAAAGAGCGTTTTTGGGGAAATCATAAGTTGTTTTTCTGGAAAAGACAATTGAATGCAAAAACGCCGAAATATTTTAACTATTTACTTGAGTGAATTGTTGAAAAAAACTAAAAATAATGCATTCCACGCAAAAACGCTTGTTTTTCCCAGGACAACATGTTATGATAACAGCAATTCCCAATCACCGCAGCGCGAAAGAATGCGGTGGACAATAGAAACGGCAGCAAAGTCTTTGCCGTTTGGTTGAATCAAAAGCTGCTGAAAACGGGCAGCAAAGCGGGAGATGGAATGAATGGGAGGCAGACATGGAAAAACGTTTTTTACTGGTGGATGCCGAAGTTTTGCCGGAAGTATTTCTGTCTGTGCTGAAGGCCAAGGAGCTTTTAGCCAGTGGGGCGGCAAAGAATATTTCCGCCGCCGTCAAGCAGGCGGGTATTTCGCGCAGTGCCTTTTATAAGTATAAGGACAGCATTTTTGATGCGGACAGCAGCCGTGACGTTACAACCGTAACGGCAACACTTTTAGATGAGTCGGGCGCTTTGCACAACTTTTTGGAAGAAATGTATCGCGCCGGTGCTTCTGTTGTAACCATTAACCAGTCCATGCCGGAAAACGGAACGGCGCAGGTTTCCGTAGCGCTTCGAACCGGTCAGATGCACATGGAAGTGGAACAGCTTTTAGGGCGGCTGCGCACCCATCGAACCGTGGTGGATGTTCGACGCAGCACAATATAAACAGCATGGAATAAAAGAGGGGGAATTCCAATGGCGAAAGTAGCAATTTTAGGCTTCGGCACCGTAGGAAGCGGCGTGTTGGAGGTTTTGCGCACGAATTCAGCTTCCATTTGCCGCCGTGTCGGAGAAGAAGTGTCTGTAAAATATATTTGCGATATTCGTGATTTTTCAGGCCACCCGGACGAAGCCCTTTTTGTCAAAGAAATTGACACAGTGCTGAACGATGAAGAGGTAAGCGTGGTGGTGGAAACCATCGGCGGTTTAAACCCGGCCTATTTTTATGTAAAATCGGCGCTGGAAAGCGGCAAGCATGTCGCTACTTCCAACAAAGAGCTGGTGGCTGTGCACGGTGCGGAACTGCTCGCGCTTGCCAAGGAAAAAGGCGTTTGCTTTTTGTTTGAAGCCAGCGTGGGCGGCGGAATGCCGATTATTACACCGCTGTATGAATCCTTGGCGGCCAATGTAGTAACCGATATTTACGGCATCATCAACGGCACAACCAATTTTATGCTCACGGAAATGGCGCAGAAAGGCTATGATTTTGACGAGGCGCTGAAACATGCACAGGCGCTTGGATATGCAGAAACGCGCGACCCTTCGGCCGATGTGGACGGCGTGGACGCACAGCGCAAAATTTGTATTTTGTCGTCGCTTGTGCTGGGCCGTGAAATTCACCCTGAAAATGTCTTGGTAAGAGGGATTCGTGACATAACGCCGGAGGACTTTAAAGCTCTGGCGGCTCGTCAGTACACGGTCAAACTGATTGCACGTTTTTCATGCGAAAATGATGTGTTATCGCCGGATATTTCCGTAGAGCCGATGGCGGTTCCCAACGAAAGCCCGCTTGCAGGGGTAAACGATGTTTATAACGCCGTCATGCTGCGCTGCGATATGCTGGGCGATGTCATGTTTTATGGAAAAGGCGCGGGCAAGCTGCCCACGGCCAGTGCGGTTGCTGCCGACGTGATGGATGCACTGGTGAAAGGCGATAGCATCCATCAAGGCTTGATGTGGCGCGCGTGCGAGCCGCTTGCGGAGGGCGAATATTTTTGCGGTGACGACGCTTGCGACTGGTATTTGCGCGGCCAGGGAACGGGAGCGCTCGAGGGAGTGCGGGAAATTTGGCGCGAGGGAAACCGGTTTGCGGGAATTGCGCAGGCAATGAGCCGCAAGGAGTGGGACGCTTTTTGCGCAAAAATAGAAAAAAATGGATTTTTCGTAGAAAATACCATGCGGATATTGGCGAAATAAAAGGGGAATGCGTATGATAACAATAAAGGTACCCGCCACCAGCGCCAACATCGGAGCGGGATTTGACTCGTGCGGCCTGGCGCTTCAGATGTATAATACCGTGCAAATGGAACCTGCCGAGGGGGTACATATTTCCAGCGCGGATAAAAGCCGTGTTCCCACTGGGGAAAACAATTTGATTTATACAACGGCCCGTCATTTGTATGAACTGTGCGGAAAGCCGTTTACCGGGTTGAAGCTGGTGCAAACGAACGCAATCCCACAGGCGCGGGGGCTGGGCTCCTCCTCGGCGTGTATCGCGGCGGGACTGCTGGGCGCAAACACATTGCTGGGCAACCCGCTTGATGCGGACGAGATTTTAAACCTTGCCACAAAGCTGGAAGGCCATCCAGATAACGTGGCTCCCGCTCTCTTGGGCGGCTTCGTGGTTTCCGCTTATGATGCCGGGCGTGTTTACAGCGTGCGCAAGGATATTTCCGAAAAGCTTGCTTTTGCCGCGTTTATTCCAGATTTTAAGCTGCTCACCAAAAAAGCGCGTTCAGCGCTTCCGGCACAGGTGGCGCATCGAGATGCAGTATTCAATTTGTCGCGTGCGGCGCTTTTGGCCGCGGCCTTTTGCGAGGAGCGCTATGAACTGCTGAGTGTTGCAACAAAGGATTGTTTGCACCAGCAATATCGCATGGGGTTGGTGCCCGGCGGGCAGGAGATTTTTGCTTTGGCCCAGCAGCTTGGGGCACATGCCGTGTTTTTGTCCGGCGCGGGGCCGACGATTTTGGCCATTGCGGATGCATCGGATGATGCATTTTTTGACCGCGCCGAGCAGGCGCTGGCACAAACACAGGCAACCAAAGCGTTTACCCTGCACCGTTTGGCGGCGGATAACCGCGGCGCTTTCGTGCAGGAAACAACGGTGATTTAACGGCGATGGAACAGAGGGGGATTTAAAGATGTCGTTGATTGTACAAAAATTTGGAGGAACGTCCGTTCAAAACCGAGAACGACTGTTCAACGTGGCGCGGATTGTTGCCAAAACACGCGCACAGGGCGATGATGTTGTCGTTGTGGTATCGGCACAAGGTGACACAACCGACGAATTGATTGCCAAAGCAGATGAAATTACACATGATGCTTCCAAACGCGAGATGGATATGCTGCTGAGTTCCGGCGAGCAAATCAGCGCGGCTCTGCTGGCGATGACGCTGCAAGAGCTGGGATGCTCGGCCATTAGCTTAACCGGCTGGCAGGCAGGGTTCCATACCGACCGCGCCTACACCAAAGCACGCATTAAAAATATCGACACCGAGCGTATTGAAAGCGAGCTGTCCCGCAACCGTGTGGTTGTAGTGGCGGGCTTTCAGGGAATGAACCGCTACGACGATATTACCACGCTGGGCCGCGGCGGATCGGACACAAGCGCCGTTGCCATCGCCGCAGCGCTCAACGCCGATTTGTGCCAGATTTATACAGACGTGGACGGTGTTTACACCGCCGACCCGCGCAAGGTTCCCAATGCACGCAAGCTTCCGTGCATTACATTTGACGAGATGTTGGAACTCGCCAGCCTGGGTGCGCAGGTGCTGAATAACCGCAGTGTCGAATTGGCAAAAAAATATTCGGTCAATTTGGAAGTGCGTTCTTCGCTGACAGATTTGCCCGGAACCATCGTGAAGGAGGTAACAGACGTGGAAGGTATGTTGATTAAAGGTGTTGCAAAGGATGACAATGTTGCGGTAATTTCGGTGTTGAAAGTGCCCGATCAGCCGGGTATTTCCTTTAAAGTGTTCAGCTTGATGGCACAGCATAAAATCAATGTCGGCATTATTCTGCAATCCGTGGGACGCGACAAAAGCAAGGATATTCTCTGCACGGTGCCTTTGGAGGATGCGGCCTTGGCAGAACGCCTTTTGCGCGAAAATCAGTCGCGCTTCGGCGGCTCGGAAATTGTGGTGGATACCGACGTCGCAAAAGTCAGCATTGTAGGCGCGGGGATGCAAAGCCATTCCGGCGTTGCTTCCAAAATGTTTGAAACGCTGTATGAAAATAACATCAACATTCAAATGATTGCCACCAGCGAAATTAAAATCAGCGTCATCATCAAAAAAGAGGATGCCGACCGCGCGGTGACCTCCATTCACAATGCATTTTTCAACTAAACTTTTTGAAAAGTGGAACTTCTCGCCGCTTTGTACCGCAAGTGGTATAAGCTGCGTTTAAAAATGCTTGAAATCTGCAAAAGGTTTCTGCGCATTTGGCCTTGCAGCCTTGCGCTTGCTGTGAAAAAAATGTGCATTTTTGTGTTTTCAAAAATGCACAAGTTTTTTAGCTGGATATTTGCAGGGATATGTAGTATACTAAGGGTTAGCTTTTGGCTGGGCGCGGCGCTGCTCGCGTCTGCCGGAGCTATCCTTTTTTCATATTGCAACTTTGAAAGAAAGAGGTGTCCCAGTGGCGAAAAAAAACAGGGCAGACAGCAAGCGCTCGGAAATTTCCGAAGAGCAGGTTAAAAGAGAAGCGCAAGAGGAAATTGCACAGTACGAGGGCTTATACATAAAGGAAGAAGACCTTTTGGAAAAGCTGGAACGGCAGTCGGCGGAAATCGACGCACAGGAAGCGCAAACACCGTATGAAAGCGCCGCTCAGAGCGTGCAGGAGGCTGCTGTACAAGAGGTGCCGCAGGAACTTTCGGCGCAGCATTGGGAGCGGGAAAGCGTGCGCAGCAAAGAAGAGCGCGACGAAAATGCACGGAAGATTGAAGCGTTTTTGAATGAACGCTTGCAGGATACGCAGCCTTTGGATTTGCCGCAGGAAGAGCAGCCGCTTCCCGCTTCGGAAAAAAAGACACTCGAAACCGAAAATGTCCATGTCTATCAGCAAAAAGGACACCGCCGCACGCAAAGCCAAACCGAGGAGAAACAACCCAAAGAGGAATCGGGACGAAAAAAAGAAAAGAAGAAAAAAAGAAAGCCGAATGTGCTGGGCATGGTGGCGCTGCTTTGTATTGCTGCGGGCATTGGCTACGCTGCGCGTATCGCTCAGCAGGAGTGGAAGGCAGCCGCGGCCTATCACGAAGAACCTTCTGTCTCCGCAGCGGAATCGACAGCACAGGAGGAGAGCGTACAGCAGACACCAGCTGCCGAACCCGAGAACGATTTGACACAAATGCAGGACAACGGCGCCATTGGGATTTTGCGCTTGGTGAACACCCAGCACCCCCTGCCGGACGGTTACATTCCGCCTGAACTGGAAGTGATGGACACCGAGGACCGCCAGCTGGACGCCCGCGCGGCCAAAGCGTTCCGTGAACTGGAGGCAGCCGCGATTGCGGATGGATGCCCGATTTTTCTGTCGTCTGGATATCGCAGCTATGAACGGCAAAAATATCTTTTTGTCGAGATGATTCAGGACAATCTGGCTCTGGGCTGCACTTATGAAGAGGCCTATACCAACACCAAAAGCCTGCGCAATGTTCCCGGCACTTCCGAGCACCAAACGGGCTTGGCAGCGGATATCCTTTCTGTAAATTATTTGGAAATGGACGAAGGCTTTGCCGACACCAAGGAAGGCAAGTGGCTGAAGGAGAACGCCGCACGTTTCGGCTTTATTCTGCGTTATCCCAAGGATAAAGAGGCCATTACCGGTACAAAATTTGAGCCGTGGCACTATCGCTATGTCGGTGTGGAGGATGCCACTAAAATTATGGAACAAGGCCTTTGTCTGGAAGAGTATCTGGGCATGACATCGTAAGGAAAGGAAGAGAATGAACATGCATCGTAAAGAAATTGCACCGGAGGTTTATCTCAGCACGGCGCCTGCCGAGCAGTTTTGCCGCCAGCGCCTTTCCATTAACTTTATTTGGCCCGCACAAAAAGAAAATGCCACCGCCGAGGCGCTTTTGGCTTTGGCAATGGAGCGCGGCTATGCCGACTGCCCCGATATGACCGAGCTTTCCAAAAAGCTGGCGGGGCTGTATGGCGCAAGCTTGTCTGTCGATACGGTGGTCAACGGCGGCAATCGTGTATTGACCGTCGCCGTCAGCGGCATTAAAGACGCCTTTGCACTGGAGGGCGAAAGCCTCAGCAGTGAGTATGCTTCTATCGCGTTCGGCGCGGCGTTTCATCCGGTGATGAAAGACGGCGTGATTTCGCCCGAATTTATTGAGATTGAGCGTGAGCAGCTGCGCGAGGAGCTGGAAAGCGAAATGAATGAAAAGCGCCTGTACTGTTTGCGTCAGGCGCGCAGAAAGTTTTTTGGCGATGCACCCGCGGGTGTAGAGCGTCACGGCTATTTGGATGAGCTGGACGCGGTGAAGCCCGAGCAGGTGACGGATGCTTTTTGGAATATGGTGAACACATCGCGTGTGGAAGTAATGTGCTTCGGCTTGCAGGACGAGCAGGTAGAAGAACAGCTGCGCGCTGTGTTGGAAACGCTCAGCGGGCGCTGCCCGGCTGCCCTGCGTCCGATGGAAACGATGCCGCGTCAAGCCGAGGAAATGTATGACGAGCCGATGGACACGGTGCAGGGAAAGCTTTGTATGCTGTTTACCTCCGACCGTCCGGTGAAGGGAATGGAACGCAGCATCATGCGCGTGGCAGTGGCGCTGCTCGGCGGAACCGCAACCAGCCGCTTGTTCCAAAATGTACGCGAAAAACGCAGCCTTTGCTATTACTGCTCGGCAGGTTATGCCGCTTCCACCGGAATGCTGTCGATTGACAGCGGCGTGGAACATGCCAACGCCGATGCCGCAAAAGAAGCTATTTTAAACGAGCTGGAGCTGCTCAAAACGGGTGAAATCACCGAAAAGGAAATGCAGGACACCAAGCGCGCACTGAAAAACGCCCTGCGCGGCGTGAACGACAGCCTTGGCGCGATGGAAAGCTGGAATTTTGGCGAGCTGCTCAACGGCAGCGGCTTGTCCCCGGAAGAAGTGATTGAGCAAATCGAGGCGGTAACCGCACAGCAGGTGAAAGAGGCACTGGCCAAATTCAGCTTGTCGGTGACGTATCGCATTACGAAGGAGGGAGCACCCCAATGAAACAGGCTTATGAAGCAATTGAACGGGCAACACGCTTTGAAAAGAAAGTGTTGGACAACGGCTTAACCGTGCTGGTGCATCCCATGCCGGGTTTTACAGGGGTACACGCCATTTATGGCACTCATTTCGGCAGCGTGGACAGAAAATTTCTGCTGGACGGCAAACCGTATGAGATGCCCGCCGGAACGGCTCATTTTTTAGAGCATAAAATGTTTGAAAACGAGGAAGGCGACGCCTTTACGCTGTACGCCAAGACAGGGGCAAGCGCCAATGCCTACACAGGTTTTGACCGCACCTGTTATATTTTTACGGCCACAGACCGCATTGACGAAAACCTGGATATTCTGCTCAGCTTTGTTTCGCGGCCTTATTTCACCGACGAAACGGTGCATAAAGAGCAGGGCATTATCGGCCAAGAGATTAAGATGTATGATGATGCCGCGGAATGGCGCTTGATGTTCAGTTTGTATGATTGTTTGTATCATGCGCATCCGCTGAAAGACGACATTGCCGGCACCGTGGAAAGCATCGCGGAGATTACACCCGATCTGCTTTACCGCTGCACACAGGCGTTTTACCGCCCGCAGAACATGACCTTAGCCGTGGCGGGCAATGTGACGATGGAAACCGTGATGGCGGCAGTAGAACGGGCAAAGATTGCGCCTCAGCCGGGAACGGCAGAGCGCGTAGGAGTCAGCGAGCCGTCGGGCGTTTGCTGCAAACACCGAGAGTTTTCCATGGCCATTGCCAAGCCGATGCTGGGCTTGGGCTTTAAGGAAGCGCCGGTCAGCGGTGAAGAGCGCTTGAAAACTGAGTTGATTTGCGAAGTTCTCACGGAGCTGGTTTGCGGCAGCATGACGCCGCTTTACCGCAAATTGTATGATGAGGGCCTTGTCAGCAGCGGATTTTCCGGCGAGAGCCTTGTGCTCGACGACGCTGTGACGATTTGCTTTGGCGGCGAAACGGCAAAACCGGAATATGTGCGCGAGCTGCTTTTGGCAGAAATTGACCGCTTGCGCAAAGAAGGCATTGATGAAACACTCTTTAAGCTGTGCAAAAATCAGCTGTACGGTGAGCTGATTTCCGGTTTGGAGGCAGTGGATGATGTGGCCGCAGGGCTGTTTTCTGCCCATCAGCGCAAACGCACACCGGCGCAGGAAATTGAGGCGCTGGCCGCCATTACAAAAGAGGATGTACAAAGCGCATTAAATACGATGCTGCTGGAGGAAAACAGCGCTGTGGTCATTATTCGCCCGGTGCAAAAAGAAGGAGAATAACAAATGGTGAATCACGTTTCGTTTCCCGGCCTTGGGCTGGAAATGGAGATTAACCGCGTGGCGTTCACCGTGTTCGGCGTTCCCATTTACTGGTACGGTGTATGCATTGCGCTGGGCCTGCTTTTGGGAATGCTGTATGCGTTTCGCTATGCGAAAAGCTATGGAATTGACGCAGACCGAATGGTGGATGTTATTTTTGTTTCCACCATCGCCGCCATTATCGGCGGACGCGCTTATTATGTGGCAACCGCGCCTTTTGAATATCAAAGCGTTTGGGAAATGATTGATATTCGCCTTGGCGGTATTGCCATCTATGGCGGTGTCATCGGCGCATTTTTAATGGGAGCGCTTATGTGCCGGTTGCGCAAAGTGCCGATGCTGCCCATGTTCGACTTGGCGGCGCAGGGATTTTTGATTGGACAGTGCATTGGCCGCTGGGGCAACTTTTTCAATCAGGAAGCCTTCGGCGGCAATACCACGCTTCCGTGGGGCATGATCAGCGAAAACACGCAGCAATATTTGCAGTCAGTTCAGCAAACGCTGGCAGCGCAGGGTATGACGGTGGACCCGTCCATGCCGGTGCATCCCACTTTTTTGTATGAGTCAATTTGGTGCGGCCTTGGATTTTTGCTGTTGTGGCGGTACAGCAAGCACCGCCGCTTCCACGGCGAAATGACGCTGCTTTATGTGATGTGGTACGGCTTTGAACGCTTTTTCGTGGAAGGTCTGCGCACGGACAGCCTGATGGTTGGCAATGTGCGTATCAGCCAAGCAGTGGCCGCGCTGAGCGTGGTGGCTGCGCTGGTGGCTTGGGTCGTACTGCGCCGCAAATATCGCGGTGTGCCGCTGGTGATTCCTGCCCTGCCCGGTCAGGAAGCGGTGAGCGAGCCGGCACAAATTGAGGAGTCGAGCGAATCGGCAAAAGAAACAGTCCAAGAGGAAAAGTCTCAAGCCGACGAGAGCGGCAAGGACGACGAGAAAGAGCAAAGCAAAGCGCAGGAAAGCAGCCGGCCGTCATCGAATGAGGGGGATGATGACAGCGAGGATGAAAGCGAGCGCGAGCAAGCGAAGGACAAGCAGAACAAGCCGGAAGCTTCCGACGAGGAAAAGGAACCGGACAAAAAGTGACACTGCCTGCCCGGCGCGGCATCAATCAAGGAGGGTAAAAAAGTATGGCACAGATCATTCGTGGGAAAGAGCTTGCAGCATTGTGCAAGCAGCAGGTGGCCGAGCGCGTGAAAGCGCTGGAAGAACGCGGGGTGAAACCCTGTTTAGCCGTGGTGCTGGTGGGGGAAAACCCGGCCAGTCAGGTGTACGTTTCGGGAAAGGAAAAGGACTGCGCGGAGTGCGGCATTCTTTCCCGTGTGCTGAGAATGCCTGAAACGACAACGCAGGAAGAACTTTTACACACCGTGCGTACTTTAAACGAAGATGACACTGTACATGGCATTTTAGTACAGCTGCCGCTGCCCGAGCATCTTTCGGCACAGGCAGTGATTGAAACGATTGCACCGGAAAAGGATGTGGACGGCTTTACGCCGATCAATACCGGCTTGGTTTCGCTGGGGGATGCGCGTGCGTTTTACCCGTGTACTCCTTCGGGCTGCATGAAAATGCTGTACAGTGTCTGCACAGACCTTGCGGGCAAGCGGGCCGTGGTGCTGGGACGCAGCAACATTGTTGGAAAGCCGATGGCTTCGCTTTTGCTGGCGGCAGACTGCACGGTGACGATGTGCCACTCCAAAACGAAAAACTTAGCCGAAATTTGCCGAAACGCAGACATCTTGGTGGCGGCGATTGGAAAGGCCAAGTTTGTAACAAAAGAGTTTGTGAGCCAAGATACCATTGTGATTGATGTGGGCATGAACCGCGATGAAAACGGCAAGCTGTGCGGTGACGTTGATTTTGACAGCGTGGAGCCTGTGGTGCGCGCCATTACCCCGGTTCCCGGCGGCGTTGGCCTGATGACACGCGCAGTTTTGATGGAAAATACCGTAAAAGCCGCGGAAAATGCCTTGAAACCCCTTGCATAAAGGGAAAGTTTGTGGTACACTGATATGGCCGCATGGTTCGGGCGTTTTCCGAAAGGAAAGCACAAGTGGTGCTTTGCACCCGCCTTTCAGTCCAGCGAGACTTAATGAAAATGAGGGTAAATTATGTACGCAATCATCGTGACAGGCGGTAAGCAGTACCGCGTGCAGAAGGGCGACGTCATCTATGTTGAGAAACTGGATGTCGAGGCCGACAGCAACTATACGTTCGACACTGTTTTGGCAGTGGGCGAAGAAGGTAACGTGAAGTTTGGCACCCCCACCGTTGCCGGCGCTACGGTAACCGGTAAGGTCGTGAAGAACGGCAAGGGCAAGAAGCTGACCATCCTCACTTATCGTCCCAAGAAGGACTCTAAGCGCAAGATGGGTCATCGTCAGCCGTTCACCAAAATTGAAATCACTGAGATCAACGGCTAATAAAGGAGGGTATTACACATGGCACATAAAAAAGGTGTAGGTTCTACAAAGAACGGTCGCGATTCCGAGTCGAAACGTCTGGGCGTAAAGCGTGCAGACGGTCAGTTCGTTCTGGCTGGCAACATTCTGGTGCGTCAGCGCGGCACACACATCCATCCGGGTGAGAACGTCGGCCGCGGCAGCGACGACACGCTGTTTGCTTTGGTAGACGGCCGCGTATGCTTCGAGCGTTTGGGCCGTGACCGCAAGCAGGTCAGCATTAAGCAATAATTGTTCGCAAGAAAAGCCGGGCCGCCATGCGACTCGGCTTTTTTGTTCGTCATCCGTCACCGTGAAATGCGGGCTGACGCGGCAATCCTGCGTAAAGCCCGCCATAGCAAAAGGAGAAAAACATGTTTATTGATACTGCGAAAATTTCCATTAAAGCGGGAAAAGGCGGCGATGGAGCGGTGGCTTTCCACCGGGAAAAGTATGTTGCAGCGGGCGGCCCGGACGGCGGCGACGGCGGACGCGGCGGCAATATTGTCTTTCAGGGCGACTCCAACCTGTCTACCCTGATGGATTTCCGCTATAAAAGAAAATACGCTGCACAGCCCGGCGAAAATGGCCGCGGCAGTAATTGCAGCGGCAAAAATGCGCCCGACCTCGTGATTAAAGTGCCTATCGGCACCGTCATTCGGGATGCCGAAACGAACTTGGTCATCGCGGATATTTCTTCCTCCGAGCCGGTTGTGGTGGCAAAAGGCGGAAAAGGCGGTTGGGGCAACGCACACTTTGCCACTCCGACCCGCCAAATTCCCAAGTTTGCAAAGCCCGGCTATCCCGGCGAGGAAATGGAAGTGCGTTTGGAGCTGAAGCTCATTGCGGATGTTGGCTTGATTGGTTTTCCCAACGTGGGAAAATCGACCATGATTTCCGTTATCAGTGCTGCAAAGCCCAAAATTGCGAACTATCACTTTACCACGCTTTCGCCCGTACTCGGCGTGGTTAAGGTAGGCCCTGAAGCAAGCTTTGTTGCCGCAGATATTCCCGGCTTAATCGAGGGCGCAGCCGATGGCGTCGGCCTGGGTCATGCTTTCTTGCGCCATGTGGACCGCTGCCGTCTGCTGCTGCATGTGGTGGATGTATCGGGCTGTGAAGGGCGCGACCCGGTGGAAGATTTTGAAAAAATCAATGAGGAGCTGGAACGCTTTTCACCGGAATTAGCCACCCGTCCCCAGATTGTGCTGGCGAATAAGTGCGACATCGCCACGCCGGAGCAGGTAGAGGCTTTCCGCCGCTATATTGAGGAGGAAAAGCACTTGACGTTCCTGCCGGTCAGTGCGGCGACACGCCAAGGCATTGACGGCTTGCCGGGCTTGGTGTATGAGCGCTTGAAAGAACTGCCGCCTGTGACGATTTACGAGCCGGAATATGTGAAGCCCGACCCGAACGCTGTCAACCCGCGTGCCTTTACGGTGTCGCGTGTGGATGACACCACGTTCGATGTGGATGCGCCCTGGCTGGAGCGCATTTTGGAAGGCAGCGACGTAGACGACTACGAGAGCTTGCAGTACTTCCAGCGTCAGCTGGCGGATGAAGGCGTTTTGGACGAGCTGATTCGCCAAGGGGTTCAGGAAAACGATACCATTCGCATTGGAGAATTTGAGTTTGACTATGTATTCTGAGGAAAGAGAGCAAACGATGCTGTTTGACTGCGAAAGCGAAATTGATATTCGGGAACACTCGCCGCTCGCCCTTGCATTTATGGGCGATGGCGTGTATGAGCTGCTGGTGCGCCGTTTGCTTGTCACGCACACGCGCCTTGTGCCGAACCGCCTGCATGGTGAGGCGGTGAAATATGTATCTGCCAAGGCGCAGTTTGTGTTTTTGCAGGCGCTGCTGCCCCTGCTCACCGAACAAGAGCAGGCGGTGGTGCGCCGGGGAAAAAACGCCAGCAAAGCAACGGTGGCAAAACATGCCACCGCCGAAGAATATCGCGCGTCTACGGCGCTGGAAGCCCTGTTTGGATGGCTGTATCTGCAAAATCGCTTCGACCGTATTGAGGAGCTGTTTGATGTGATTGTGAAAGTGCGCAAAGAGCAGGAACAGCACGCCTAAACGCGCACAGGATTGCCCCAAAAAGAAAAAGGTACAGCATACTTTGCTTTCAAAAGCAAGTGCGCCGTACCTTTTGGCGGTTTTACCGCTTATTTGCCGTTGGTTGTTTTGCTGCTTGTGCTGCGGCTGCTGGTGGTTTTACCATTGGACTTCAAAGACGTGCCGCGGCTGTTGGTGCTGTTGGTGCTGTTGGAGTAGTTGGAAGCACGATTGCTGCCAGTGCTGTTCGTGCTGTTCTTCATTGCTTTAGAAGAACGGCTGGATGTGGTCTTGTTCATTGCTTTGTTTTCCATGTGTTTCACCTCCTTCATGCTAGTATTATGGCTTGACCTACCTGAAGTTATGCAAATGCAAGCAAGGAAAAAACAGGAAAAAATGCCGGACGGTTATGCCGAAAAAGGAGAGACGAGGATGCCCAGTTTTTATTTTGAAGCCAGAGAACGCGCCCTTCTGGGGCGTGAATATGACGAGCGGTACCGCCCGACAGGCGGTGTGCATCGCGGTCTGACGCTCAACCGGATGCGCGTTGGCGACAAGCCGGGCCGGGAGCTGTGGCACGAAGCCGGAATTGCAGATCATCCCAGCGGCTTTTGCCGGGAATCCTGGGAGCTGGATGATGCCGCATTCCGCCCCGGGCTGCATCCGTATTATCACGCCGGTGTGTACTATGTACAGGAGCCGAGCGCATCCGCACCTGCGGCGCTGCTGGATGTCAAGCCCGGTGAGTATGTGCTGGACTTGTGCGCCGCGCCGGGCGGAAAAAGCGCACAGCTGGCTTCGGCGCTGCAAGGACAGGGACTGTTGGTGTCGAATGAATACACCCCTTCCCGTACCGGTGCGCTGAAAAGCAATTTGGAGCGCATGGGTTTTCCCAACACGGTTCTGCTGAATGAAAGCACCGACCGCATTGCCGCAGCACTGCCGGGCGTATTCGATAAAGTGCTGGTGGATGCGCCTTGCTCCGGCGAGGGAATGTTTCGCAAAGAGCCGCAGGCCGAGCAGCAGCATACCCCGGCGCTGGTGGCGCAGTGTGCGGCACTGGGAAAACAAATTCTGCACGATGCCGCGCAATGCTTAAAGCCGGGCGGCTTGCTGTGTTATTCCACCTGTACGTTTTCCCCCGAAGAAAACGAGGTGCAAATCAGCGCTTTCTTAGACGAGCATCCCGATTTTACCTTGCTGGATTTATCCGAGCGGGCGGGCTTCGGCAGTGCAGGAGAGCCGCAGCGCTGTGCGCAAAGCAAGTGGGACTTAACCCGAACGAAACGTATTTATCCATGCCACGGCGGTGAAGGCCACTTCATGGCACTGCTGCAAAAGCAGCCCGGTGCGGCGCTGCCGATTTCGCCTTGGAAGCTTTCTGTGGAAATGCCCGCACAGTGCCGCGCTTTTTTGCAGGAAATGCTGCCGCAGTACACCGAGGCAAGCGTTGCTTCGGCGGGTAAGCTGCTGTATCTGCTGCCCGAGGCGCCCATCCCTGCCGGTGTGAAAAAGCTGCGTATTTTGCGCATCGGCACGGAACTGGGCGAAGTCGTAAAAGATCGGTTTGAGCCGTCTCATGCGTTCTTTATGGCGTTTGGTGCGATGTGCAGCAATGCCGAGCGTTTGGAATTGTCCGACGTGCGGGTGCAAGCTTGGCTGCGCGGCGAAGAAATTGAAACCAAAACCGCGCAAAAGGGCTTTGCGGCAGTATTGTGCAATGGCTATCCGCTGGGCTTCGGCAAGTGTTCGGGCGGAAAGTGCAAAAACCGCTATCCGAAAGGGCTTCGCAATCTAAAATAACAAGCAATGCGCAGCCGAGCCGCGGGAAAGATACAACGTAAAAGGCATGAGGATGTAAAAAATAGCGGCTGTCAAGGGATTGGCATTGATTTTTTAAATACTGCATGATATACTAAATTAGTTAAGCTGTATTTTTTATCACAGAACAGTGTTAGGGAGGTTTCGGCAGATGTCCGGACATAGCAAATGGAATAATATTAAACGAAAGAAAGAAAAAACCGACGGCCAGCGCGCAAAAATTTTCACGAAAATTGGCCGTGAGATGGCAGTGTGCATCAAAGCGGGCGGCCCCGACCCCGCCGTGAACGGCAAGCTGCGCGATTTGATTGCCAAGGCGAAAAGCCTCAACGTACCCAACGATAATATTCAGCGCATCATCAAAAAAGCCCAGGGCGGCGAAAAGGATGATTATGAATCCATTACTTATGAAGGATACGGCCCGTCCGGCATTGCCATGATGGTGGAAACCCTGACGGATAACCGCAACCGTACCGCCGGAAACCTGCGCCATTATTTCGATAAGTTTGGCGGTAATCTGGGCAACAGCGGCTGCGTGGCCTTTTTGTTCTCCCAGCAGGGCGTGATTGTGCTGGATGTTGAGGACAAGGACGAAGAAAGCGTCATGGAAGACGTTTTCGATGCCGGTGCAGAAGACTTTGATATGAGCGACGGCGTGGCACAAGTGACAACGAAGCCCGAGGATTTCAGCGCGGTGCGTGAAGCGCTGGAGCAAAAGGGTTACGACTTTATTTCTGCTGAAATTGAAATGGTGCCGTCCACGGAAACGGCTTTGACCGACCCGGACGATTTGAAAAAGATGGGCCTTTTGCTGGATCATCTGGAAGAAGATGACGACGTGCAGAATGTATGGCACAACTTGGAAAACGAGGAAGATCTTGACCGCTGATGCTTTGTGGAGAAGCTGAAAGCAGGGTACGGTATTTCGTCCGGTTGGCTCATTTTGCCAACCGGTGAAATACGGACGAACACGAAGAGTGTTCATCATTAGGAGGGAACGGAATGAGACAGATTGTGTGCAGCAACTGTATGTCGCGGGTGGATATCGGCGCGCAGCAATGCCCTTACTGCGGGCATAGCTTTGTCAATACCAACCCGGCGGGTGCGCTGCCTGTCAACACACTGCTCGCAGGGCGTTATACATTGGCCAAGTGCCTTCGTGTGGATGGCGAAGGCGTGGAATATGAAGCGATTGACGCTCAAACGGAATCGCGCGTTGTGGTAAAGGAGTATATTCCCTTTGCCATCTGTGCTGCGCGTTCTGCCGATGGGCGCGTCATTCCGAAAGCAGGCAGGGAGGTTTTGTACAAAACGACCTGCATGGATTTTATCGAGCTTTACAAAACACTGGTAAGCTTGGGGCAGGCCGAGGGCTTGACCGCCGTTTTAGACTTGGTGGAAGCGAATAACACGGCGTATGCCGTGCGCGAAGCGGACGAAGGCCTGACGCTGATGGAGTACCTTGATGAACTGCGCATTCCCTTGAATGCTCAGGAAGCGCTGACACTGCTTTCCCCGGTTGTAACGGCGGTGGAAACCATGCACCGAAGCGGGCTTTTGCACCGCGGAATCAGCCCGGATACCGTGCGCATTACCCCCACCGGGGCAAAGCTGTGCGGCTATGCAACGTTGGGGCTGCGGACGGCGCAAAGCGAGTTGAAGCCGCATTTGGCGGACGGCTACGCTGCCCCCGAGCAATATTCTGTTGCAGAGTTTCAAGGGCCGTACACCGATGTGTACAGCTTGGGTGCGCTGTTTTATTTTGCTGTTACGGGGCGCACGCCTCTCCCGGCAAACTTGCGCAAAATGCAGGATAACCTTCCCGCCGCACACACGATTTTAAAGCAGATTCCCGGTTATTTTTCCGCGGCAATCGCTTCGGCTATGCGTGTGGCTTCTCAGGAGCGTACCCAGTCGGCACAGGAGTTTTTAGAAGAGCTCACCACCCCGCAGGCGCGGCAGGATTTAAAGGGCATTCGCGCATATCTTGCTGTGCTTACACCGCGCCATTGGAAAATTATCATTGCCTGCGGCATTGGCTTTTTGCTGGTAATGATTTTTTCTATTGTAGCCATTTTAGGCTCTTTGCCGGATGAGGCGGATTCTTCTTCCTCGTCTGCGGTTTCTTCTTCATCTACTGCTTCACAGGCAGTTCCGGTGACGAATACAGTGACGACGCCGACGTTTAAAGGCCAAAAGTACGAAGATATTATTCGCAATCAGTCTTACGCCAAAGATTTTATGTTCAGCCAGGAATATGAGTACAGCGACAGCGTAGAGGCTGGCGTGGTGATTCGCCAGACGCCGCTTCCCGGCGAGGAAACCAAAACCGGAACAATGGTTCATTTGGTGATCAGCCAAGGCGCAAAAACGGCCAAAATGCCCGCCGTCGTGAATCATAATGTCAATGCGGTGATTGCGAATTTGACTTCGCTGGGCATTCAGTACCGCTTGAATATTGTGACGAACAACGGCCAGTATGTCAAAGATAACGTGGTGGACTCCAGTATTGCGGAAGGCGACAGTGTTGACCTTCAGCTGGATGTTGTGCAGCTCGATGTGGCCGGTGAGGTGCAAACTCCGGCATCTTCCAGCACGCCGACGCCGCCTTCGACGCCAACGACGCCTCCTGCTTCGTCCTCTACGCAGCAGCCTGCAACTGACCCCAACACGCAGCAGCCTGCAACTGACCCTAACACGCAGCCAACCACACAGCCGACGCCTGACCCCGGTACCGGGGGCGGCACGGATACCGGCACCAGCGCCTCAAATGCTCAGGGCCAGCCGACTGCGTAAAAGAATTTAAAATTTTAAAAAGAAAAACCGCGGCAAGCATTCTTTGAAAGAAACGCTTGCCGCGGTTTTTTGATTTGATGTAACTGGTTTTATTGCGCATCGGACGGGTTGCAAACACCTAAATAAGAACAAACTAACTCGCTGAGCAATTCATCCCGGTCAACCGATTGAATTTTGACGCGCGCACCATCGTGGGTAGTAATATAGGTCGGGTCTTCCGACAACAAATAACCGACAATCTGTCCAATGGGATTGTACCCTTTTTCTGAAAGTGCTTGATAAACATCGCTCATAACCTGTTTAATTTTAATGCTTTTTTCTTCTTCCAAAGAAAACATTCTGGTTGTTTGTTCCATTTGAGAGGCCCTCCCTTTCATCATCCGGCAGGAAGATCAGTGTGCAGAATCTACTGAAAAAAGCCCGCCAAACGCATTTTTGTAAAAAAGTTGTTACCTAATCATAGCACAAAAATGCACCGATGTGTACCCCTTTGCCAAAACTTAAGAATTATTTTTATTTTTTTAGATGGATAGGAGAGATTCTTCGGTAAAAGATGGATGAAATGGAAAAATCAACCTTCTTAAAACAAATGATTGATTGCCAATGTACCGAATAACAGAACTTAAAATCAGTCTCAATAACGGTGGTTCTTGTTCTCGTGTGGAAGGTATGATACAATAGAGTGCAATACAGTGATAGAATTTTGCATAAAAAAGGAGGGCGCTTGTATGGCGTATCAGCTGGCGGAAAACCAAGGGGACAGCATTGCCGTACCACAGCTGGTGTTTGCGCGTTTGCCCGAGCTGGAAGAGGAGTGGCTGCGCGTGGCGCTGTATGTGATTTCAACAGGGGAAAGTGACCCCGCTTTGATTGCACGCGCGCTTCATCTTAAAAGCGCGGCATCGGTGCGTGCAGCGCTGACCTACTGGAAGGGTGCAGGCCTGCTGGTGGACGCACACCCGAACCAGTCGCGTGTTATGTTGGCTGCGGGCAATTTGGAGCAGGTGCCCCGGCGGCGTTTGACAACAGCGGAAGTAACCCGTGCCGCCGGCAACGACCCTGCCATTGCCGCGTTGGTTCAGGAGTGTCAGCGCTTGATGGGCGGAACGATTTCTGAGCGCGATACCACCATTTTAGTTTCGCTCTATACGGAGGATAAAATGCCGGTGGATATGATTCTGCTTGGTGTGGCGCACTGTGTGGGATTGGGAAAACGAAGCGGCAGTTATATTGAACGGCGCTTGCTCGACTGGCAGCGCAACGGGATTACGACAGGAGAAGCAGCCGAGCAGTATTTGAACTTGCTTGCTGTGCGCGATGAACACGAGCGCGAAGTGGCCGAGCTGATGGAGCTGCCTTCGGCGCAGTTTACCCGCGTGCAGGCAAGGGAAATTGCCTCATGGTATGAAGAATTAAAGTTTGACCGCGCCATGATTGTCGAGGCCGTTGCAACAGCCGGCCCTAAAAAAGATGTGCGCTATATTGGCGGTATTTTGAAGCGCTGGTATACGGAGGGAAAACGCACCGTAAAAGATGTGATTGCACAGTCGAACCTGACGGCGCAGAACGTGCAGCCTGTCAGTGCGGAAAACCCCAACGCCAAGCGCGTGCTGAAAGGCGTGCCGCGCCGTGTCCCCGAATTTAAAAAGAACGAGGTGTAAGCCATGACGAGCAATACGGAATATATTCGCCGCGCCTTGCGTGAGGTGGCTTTGCGCCGCCAAGTGGCAATGACGAAGGCAGAGCAGGCTAGACAGCGCGCCCTTGCGGTGGTGCCGGAGCTTTCCCGGCTGGAAAATGAGCGCCGTCTTGCCGGTATTGCGGCTACCCGATTGGCTGTGCAGGGCGCAAGCCGCGAACAGATTGACGCAGCGCTGGAAAAAACGCGCCAAATCTCGCGGGAATACGACCGCTTGCTGCGGGAAAGCGGCTATGAGCAAGCGGCCGTACCGGACTTTACCTGCAAAAAATGTGAGGACAAAGGCCGTTTACCGAGCGGGCAGATTTGTGAGTGCGTGCGGGAACTTGTCCGAACCATGCGCCGGGAAGAAGTGAATCAGTCTTCCCCGCTGGAATTGTCCAGCTTTGATACGTTTTCTTTGGAAAAGTATCCTGAAACCTTTGATGCTGATTTGGGCTGCACCGTGCGCGAACACATGAGGCAATTGACGGAATACGCCTACCGCTGGGCGGAAAATTTCACCCTTTCCAACCCCAGCTTGTATCTTTGCGGGTATGCGGGGCTTGGGAAAACGCATCTGGCACTTGCTATGGCACGAATTGTTTTGGAAAAAGGTTATCAAGTGGTGTACATCAGCGCTCAAAATGCGTTTGACGCGGTGGAAAAAGAACATTTTTCCAATGAGGGCGATACCATGACCACGCTGTGCGAAGCAGAATTGCTCATTTTGGATGACCTTGGCACAGAATTTATTTCGCCGTATATCACAAGTTGTTTATACAGCTTAATCAATACGCGCGTGTGCCGCCGACTGCCGACGATTTACACCTCGAATATCATCGATGATAAAGACCTGCAAAGACGCTACACCGAAAAAATTGTTTCCCGCCTTTTGGGAAGCTGTGAAACGCTTTATTTTTGCGGGCAGGATATTCGCTTAGAGGAAAAATAAAAAACGGGATACCGCCTACTCTCTGGCGGTATCCCGTTTTTGCTGTTTAGGTCTCTTGCAGTTCGCCTTTGCTGGCGGCTTTCAGATAGGCGTTGATGAAGCCATCCAGATCGCCGTCCATCACGGCATTAACGTTGCCGTTTTCGTAGGAAGTGCGGTGATCTTTTACCAGCGTGTAGGGCATAAACACATAGCTGCGAATCTGGCTGCCCCAAGCAATTTCCTTTTGAATGCCTTTAATGTCGCTGATTTTGTCAAGATGCTCGCGCTCTTTGATTTGATACAGCTTTGCAGCGAGCATTTTCATACACATATCGCGGTTTTGGAACTGGCTGCGCTCTGTTTGGCAGCTCACGACGATGCCGGTCGGCTCGTGGATTAAGCGAACAGCAGAGGACGTTTTGTTAACCTTCTGTCCGCCGGCGCCGGAAGAACGGTACACTTCCATGCGGATGTCTTCCGGGCGGATTTCTACCGTTACGGAGTCGTCCAGCTCCGGCATGACCTCCAGAGAGGCAAAGCTGGTGTGACGGCGTCCAGAAGAATCGAACGGGGAGACACGCACCAAGCGATGCACCCCATTTTCGCTGCGCAAAAAGCCGTAGGCATTGTGTCCTTCAATTAAGATGGAAGCCGATTTAATGCCGGCTTCGTCGCCGTCCAGATAATCCAGCACCTGCACATTCCAGCCGTGGTTGGCGGCAAAGCGGGTATACATGCGGTACAACATGCTCACCCAGTCCTGTGCTTCCGTTCCGCCTGCACCGGCATGGAACGTGAGAATGGCGTTGTTGGCATCATATTCGCCTGTAAGCAGGGTGACGAGGCGCATTTCCTCAATCATCTTTTTCAGCTGTTCGACATTGTCCTGCGCTTCCTGCGCCAAATCTTCGTCTTCTTCCTCGGACAGCATTTCCACCAGCGTTTCAGAATCCGACAGCTTTTCCTGCAATTTGTGGTAGCTTTCCAAGCGGTCTTTCAGCTCGCTCATCTCCGCAAACACTTTGGCGGAGTTTTCGGTGTCGTTGTAAAAAGCCGGGTCGGCACTGCGCTGCTCCAGCTCCTCCAAGCGCAGACGGCTGCGCTCAATGGCCAGCGCGTCGGCTAAATCCGTTACTTCGGGCGCAAGCTCGCCCAGCTCGCGTTTGATTTCATCAACCAGAATCATAAGCTCTCCTTACTCGCGTTTCATCATGGGTGGGAAGGCGCATTCCAATAGGCGAACTTCCCCGGTTTTTATATCATTATATCTTTTTTATTATATAAGATTGCCCTATAAAAGTAAAGGATTCTTTTTTGCAATTCTAAAAACGAAACATTGCTTTTTTTTGCGGTTTGCGGTATCATAAAGAAGATACTATCCGAGGGGTTTTAGCGCTGCATGAAAAAAGCGTATAAGCCCCCTTTATTTGCATCAATGGCGTATTTTATCGCCGGAAAAGGGAGTTTCTTTCTATGGATGTTTCAAAAAAAGAATGTGTGGTCTGTCATAAGCCTTTGACAGAGCACGATGATGTGGTGTTTTGCCCCGAGTGCGGCGCACCGTATCATCGCGAATGTTACGAAAAAGAGGGGCATTGTGTGTTTGAGGAAAAACACGGCAGCTTTTCTTATGAAAGCCCGAAGCCGAAACACACCGAGGAGCATGCTCAGGGCGCGCGCTGCCCGAACTGCGGCGCAGAAAATCCGCAAAACAATATTTTCTGCCAGCATTGCGGCTGCTCGATGCGCGGAAAGCCTTATACCATGCCCGGTGCTGCGCCGGGGTTTGCGCCCCCGCCTCCGCCGATGCCCGTGCAGGGGGAAATTGACGGAATTTCAGTGCAGGACTGGACAGACTTTATCGGCGATGCGGCGCCGTCTTATCTGTATCAGTTTCAGCGCATGGATCAAAAGAGAAGCAAGATGGGTCTTTGCTGGATTTCGCTGCTCTTTCCACCGGCTTACTTTTTCTATCGTAAAATGTGGGCGTGGGCAGCGTTTACCATGGTGCTTTCTTTGGTCACAAGCATCCCAACGCTGATTCAAATGGTGACCACAGCGGGGGCGGTGCTGCCCGCTTGGGTCAATATGCAAACGGTGAACACACTGGGAGAAGTTTGCTTTTATCTCAATTGGATTATGTCGGTGCTGTTCCTTGTGTTTTCCACCTATTTGTACCGGCGCTTTGCCGCAGGGCAAATTAAAAAGATTCGCCAAAGTGTGACAGAGCCCGGCGCGGTACGCTCGGCGCTGCTGCGCCGCGGCGGAACCAGCGTGATTGGCGTAGTTGTCATGGTGGCAATCTTGTTTGTGTTTTCCAGTATTTTTGTGGCCTGGGCAGGCCCGGTGAATATGTTGAATACCTTTTAAAACGGAACCATCAAAACGCGAACGGCAAGGATTTGTTCGCGTTTTGGTACAGTCGGAAAGGATGTTATTAACATGAAAAAAGTCAGAAAGGCCGTGATTCCTGCTGCGGGATTGGGTACGCGCGTATTGCCCGCAACAAAAGCTATGCCGAAAGAAATGCTGCCCATTGTGGATAAACCGGCGATTCAGTATATCGTCGAGGAAGCGGTGCAGGCCGGCATTGAAGAAATTCTTATCATCACAGGACGCGGCAAAAGCATTATGGAAGATCATTTCGACCATGCGTTTGAGCTGGAAAGCGCCTTGTCGGGCAATCCCGCCAAACATGCCATGCTGGAAGAATGTTTGAGCATTGCAAATATGGCCGATATTTATTTTATTCGTCAAAAGGAAACAAAGGGCTTGGGACACGCTGTTTTAAAAGCCCGCGGCTTTACCAAGGACGAACCGTTTGTGGTCATGTACGGCGATGACGTGATTATGGGGCAGGATCCTGTTGCCGCACAGCTGATGCGAGCGTATGAACAGACGGGCAAAGCGTGTGTAGGCATCAAAGAGGTGACACCCGAGCAAATTCAAAAATATTCCTCGATGAAATGCGATCTCATCAAAGACAACCTTTACCATATCACAGACATGATTGAAAAGCCGAAGCCCGGCCAGGAGTTCAGCTTGTTTTCCATTTTGGGACGCTGTCTGCTGACGCCGGAAATTTACGAGATTTTAGACCATACCGCTCCCGGCGCCGGCGGCGAAATTCAGCTGACGGACGCAATGGCGGAGATAGCGCGCAAGGACGGCATGACGGGCGTTGACTTTACCGGAAAACGCTATGACATGGGCGCAAAGCTGGGCGTGATGCAGGCGCAGGTGGAAACCGCTTTGCGCCATCCCGAAATTGGCGAGGACTTCCGCGCTTATTTGAAAGAGCTTTGCAAAACGCTGTAAATGTGAAAAACGTTTTGGTTTTGCAAAAAAAGTATTGACGAAACAATGCTTTTTTGATAAAATTAAGTAGTTGCCGTACATACGGCAATTTCCTTGCCGCGCAAAGCGGCCATAAGTCCAAAAGGAGGTGTACAGAAAATGGCTAAGTATGAAACCATGCTGATTACCAGCGCTACTCTTGATGAGGAGGCGAACGCTGCTCTGGTGGGCAAGTTCAAATCTTTGATTGAGGCGAATGGTACAATCGATTCTGTTGACGAGTGGGGCAAGCGCAAGCTGGCCTATCCCATCAACGATGAGACGGACGGCGTTTACACGGTGATCCACTTCACCAGCAGCCCGGAGTTCCCCGCAGAGCTGGATCGTGTTTACAAGATCACTGACGGCGTTCTGCGTTCGATGATCGTGGCTTTGGATGAGGAGAAGGCGAAAGCGGAGGCAAAATAATGCTGAATGTGATTGCTTTAATGGGACGTTTGGTGGCAGACCCCGAGCTTCGGCACACGCCGAACGGAATTGCTACCTGCACTTTCCGAATTGCAGTAGATCGTTCCTTTGTTCGTCAGGGCGAGGAGCGTAAGGCAGACTTCATTGACATTGTGGCTTGGCGCCAAAGCGCTGAGTTTGTTTGCAAGTATTTCCGCAAAGGAAATATGATTGCCGTCAACGGCAGCTTGCAGACGCGCAATTATGAGGACAAAAACGGAAATAAGCGTACCGCTTATGAAGTGGTTGCCGACAACATTCATTTTGCAGAAAGCAAGAGCGCTTCCGCGGGCGGTTATGCACCCGCAGGAAATGCCGGATATGCACCTGCCGCTGCGCCCGCGCAGCCGGCAATGCCGCGTCCTGCTGTTCCCGATCCCGTCAGCTATTCCGCAGGTTCGGCTGACGACTTTGCTTTGATCGACGACAGTGAAGATTTACCATTTTAAACCATCAATCTCAAGATAAGGAGGAAACCAGCCATGGCTTTTGATAAAGAGCGTCAGGAAACCCGTGGTGGCCGTCCTCAGCGTCGTGGCCGCAAGAAAGTTTGCAGCTTCTGCGTTGACCGCATCGACCACATCGACTACAAGGACGTTCCCCGTCTGCGTAAGTATCTGTCTGAGCGTGCGAAGATTATTCCTCGCCGTGTGACCGGCACTTGTGCCGCCCATCAGCGTGAGCTGACGGTTGCGATCAAGCGCGCACGTCACGTTGCTCTGCTGCCCTACGTCAGCGACTAAGTTAACGTTCAAAGCCCCTTGCCTTTCGGCAAGGGGCTTTTTATGCTTATGTGAGCGGTTTATGTGCGATAAAGCTTGTATTCCACATAAGAATATACCGTGCCGTCCGGTGCCGTCCAGCCGTCTTTCACAAGTGTTTTCTGCCCAAAGCCCAGCTGTTCATAAACGTGTTGGGCGCGGTGGTTGGAGAGCATGGTGCTCACTTCAATGCACGAAAAGCCCTGTTTGAATAAAGCATCAATAAAGAGCCGGAGCAATGCTTTTCCAAGCCCGCGGTTTTGGTAAGCAGGGCTGCAGATTTTGATACCGATTTCCGCCGTGGCCGGTGCTGTTTTTCGATAGCACATTTCCCCGATGGGGATACCTTCAAATTCAACAATAAAACGATGGGTATCCGTGTTGAAAAGCTGTTTTTGAACCGTATCGGCATCCGTACCAATCCCGTTTGGAAACCCTGCGTGTGCCATCACGGCGCCGTCATTCCACCAAGCCGCAAGCTGGGCGGCGTCTTTGGAAAGTGCGCTGCGGATGAGTAGTGGATCCTGCCGCAATTCCATTTTAAGCTCACTGATCTCCTTTTTGAATTTGATAGGATGCATATTCTTTTAAAAATTCGGCAAAGTTCTCTTTGCCCATATAAAATGTCAGTTCTTCTTCAGTATAGCTTCGCGTCACAGGGTTAAATAATCCCTTTTCACAAGCATCAATTCCCAAGGTACGAATGGTTTCAACGGCAAATTCCCGATAGGCAAATCCCATTGCGGTAATGAAATTTTTGTCTTTCACCAGAGGCTGATGAATGAAGTTTTGATGCGGGACAAACGGCAGATATTCCGCCATTTCCTGCCACATGCCTGAGGTGAATTTCACATCGTCCAGCAAGCCTGCCTTGGCAAGCAGAATGGGGGAGCAGGAGATACTGCAAATCAGCAAGTCAGAACCTTTGAGCGTGCGCAGAAAGCGAATATTTTCTTCGTCAAATAAAGCGGGAAGCGGATTGTAAATGCCCGGAAGAATGAGACACAGGTAATCCTTCCAACGAAATTCATCAAACGTCTTATGCGGCATGACTTGGAAGGAGTCCTCACTGCAAATAAGTTCTTTTTGAGAGGCAAATACTTCGATATCAATATCAAAATAGACTTTCAATGCGTCCGTTAGGCAGGAAATTTCCTGCATGGAAAAATGCGGGTAAATCATAACAGCAGCTTTTTGAGCCATATCTCAATACCTCTCTTTCGTGTGCGGTGTTGATTGTTTTAACAAAGCTTTTGGCGCATTTCTTTGTGCACAGAAGCCTTAGTGCGTATCGCGGCAGAATTCTTCGTAAAGGGTGCGGATAGCGTCTTCCATGTCATCCTCCTGCACGGCAACCCATGTGCTGATCTCACTCATGCCCTGCGTAATCATGGAAACCTCAATTTCCCGCTTCTGCAAAGCTTTGTAAATGCGGTTGATGGTTTGATAGTTATGCACTACGCCATAGCCCACCAGCACGATACAGGCAAAGCCGGGCTCGACAGAGTGGAAATAAGGAACGCCCATTTCGGAAATTTCTTCCCAAAAGCCGATGCTTTTCGTTTCGTACTGCTCGGTTTCAATCAGCAAGCAAAGATGACTGCCGTTGACGGAAAGCAGCTGAAAGTCCATTCCGCAATGCTGTGCCGCTTGAAAAACGCCTTGCATAAAGGCGGGGGAAGCGTCACGGTGCTGCTTTTCGGCAAGCAAAAGGCTGTATCCTTTTTTGCCTGCGATTCCGGCGAAGATGGAAAAGTTTTCGCGCCGAACCGCCGTGCTTGTAATGAGGGTACCGGGGTGGGTCGGGTCGTTCGTATTGCGGATTTGTGTGGGAATGCCGTCTTGACTGACAGGTGCAACGCTGTCCTCGTGCAGCACCGTTGCACCGGCACTGGCCAATGCGTGCATTTCGTGGTAGGTGACATGACGGATGGGGAGCGGGTTTGACACAATGCGCGGGTCGGCCATCAGAAAGCCGGAAACGTCTGTCCAATTCTCATACACTTCCGCCTCACACGCGCGTGCAGCCAAAGCCCCGGTAATGTCGCTGCCGCCGCGCGAAAACACACGAATATTTCCGTGTGCGTCACTGCCGTAAAAACCCGGCAGAACCACCGGCAGCTCGGCTGTCAGTCGTTTCGCAAGGCGGCGGTTTGTCTTTTCGCTGTCCAGTACGCCGTTTTTGTCAAAAAAGATGACCTCTGCCGCGTCTAAAAAGCGAAATCCAAGATAGTTTGCAAGCAGGATGCCGTTTAAATATTCGCCGCGGCTGGCGCAGTAGTCCGCATTGGCTCCCGCGACAATCTGCGCATGAATTTCTTCAAGATAGGGCTGCAAATTTACGGAAAGAGAAAGCTCCTGCGCAATTTCCCAATAGCGCTCGCTGATTTTTTGAAACATGGCGTCGAAACCATCGCCGCGCTGACGCGCATAAAAGCAATAATAGAGCATATCGGTAATTTTATCGTCATCGGAAAAGCGCTTGCCCGGTGCGCTGGGAACAACAACGCGGCGTCGCTCGTCGCTCGTGACGATAGCGCGTACTTTTTGAAATTGCTTTGCGTCTGCCAGGGAGCTTCCCCCGAATTTTGCCACAATCATGAAGTGTATCTCCTTTAAAATAGGCAGGGCATTTTGCCCTGCCTATCGCTTATTGATGAAGTATTTAAGAGAGCCGTGTTTTAAAATCTTCGTAACCGAAGCTGCGCACGGTTTCAATGCTGCCATCCTGCTTCATCAGTGCAATGGAGGGCAGACACATCCCGTTGAAGGTGTTGTTTTTCACCATCGAGTAGATGGCCATATCCTCAAAAATCAGCTTGTCACCGACGTTTAAGGGCTTGTCAAACGAGTAATCCCCAATGACATCCCCGGCAAGGCAGGTAGCGCCCGCCAAGCGGTAGGTGTGTGCTTTTTCGCCCGCAAGTCCGCTCTCATACAGCGGGGGACGATAGGGCATTTCAATGACATCCGGCATGTGACACGCGGCAGACGCATCCAAAAGTGCGATATCAATGCCGTTCTTCACAATGTCCAGCACCGACGCCACCAGATAGCCCGCATGGTAGGCGATGGCTTCGCCCGGCTCCAGATAAACCTCGACGCCGTATTTTTCGCGGAAACGGCGGATGCAGTCAATCAACGCGGCGCGGTCATAATCGGGGCGCGTGATGTGGTGGCCGCCGCCGAAATTCACCCATTTCATACGAGGCAGGAACTCTCCAAATTTTTCTTCCACTGCTGCCAGCGTTTCAATCAGTGCATCGCTGTTTTGCTCACAGAGGGTGTGAAAGTGCAGCCCCTCAATGCCGTCCAGCAAGTCGGTTCGGAACTGCGCACGGGTGACACCCAGGCGAGAGCCTTCGGCACAGGGGTCATAAATGCCGTGCTCTTGCGTAGAGTGTTCGGGGTTAATGCGGATGCCGCAGCTTTTCTTTGCCGCCAAAGCGCGCTCACGGCAGCGCTCCCACTGTGCAAAGGAATTGAACGAAAGATGGTCGCAAATGCGCAAAATTTCGTCAAAATCCTGTTCGGGATAGGCCGCGCAGAAAATATGAGTTTCGCCGCCCATTTCCTCATGGCCAAGCTTGGCTTCAAACAAACCGCTGGCGGTTGTCCCGGCTAAATACTTGCCAATCAGCGGATAAACAGCGAACATGGAAAACGCCTTTTGTGCCAGCAGGATTTTTGCGCCGGACTCTTTGGCAACATCACGCAAAATAGTAAGGTTGTCGATGAGCTTTTGCTCATCGACAACATAGCACGGCGTGGGAATCATGTATAAATTCTTGTTCATTAGTCCACCAAAGTCGGGTTAAAGTCCTCTACCCAGGGCAAGCCCCACTTGTTCAGCTCGTCCATGAAGGGATCGGGATCAAACTCCTCCACGTTCCATACGCCGGGCTTATTCCACTTGCCGTTCATCACCAGCATCGCACCGATCATAGCGGGTACGCCGGTGGTGTAGGAGATTGCCTGGCTGCCAACCTCTTTATAGCATTCCTGGTGGTCGCAGATGTTGTAAACGTAATACGTTTTTTCTTTGCCGTCCTTCACGCCCTGGAAAATGCAGCCGATGTTCGTCTTGCCGACGGTGCGCGGGCCGAGGCTGGCGGGGTCGGGCAGAACGGCTTTCAGGAATTGCAGGGGAACAATCTGCTTGCCCTCAAACTCAATCGGCTCGATGGAAGTCATACCCACGTTTTCCAAGCATTTGAGGTGGGTGAGGTAGCTTTGGCCGAAGGTCATAAAGAAGCGGATGCGCTTGATGCCCTTGATGTTGATGCCGAGGCTTTCCAGCTCCTCGTGGTGCAAAAGGTACATATCCTTTTTGCCTACGCCCGCGAAATCGTACTCGCGCTTGATTTCCATGGGCTTTGTTTCCACCCAGTGGCCGTCCTCCCAGTAGCTGCCGTTGGCCGTCACTTCGCGGATGTTGATTTCCGGGTTGAAGTTGGTGGCAAACGGATAGCCGTGGTCGCCGCCGTTGCAGTCCAGAATGTCAATGTAGTGGATTTCGTCAAAATAGTGCTTTTGTGCATAGGCGGAGAAAACGCCGGTTACGCCCGGGTCGAAGCCGCTGCCCAAAACAGCGCAGATGCCTGCCTCTTTGAACTTCTCGCGGTAAGCCCACTGCCATTTGTACTCAAATTTTGCGGTGTCCAGCGGCTCGTAGTTGGCCGTATCGACATAGTGCGTTTTGGTGGCAAGGCAAGCGTCCATAATGGTCAAATCCTGATAGGGAAGCGCCAAGTTTAAAACCACGTCGGGCTTGTATTTGTTGATGACAGCAATCAGCTCGTCCACATTGTCGGCGTCTACCTGCTCGGTGTGGATTTTGGTTTTGGTGGTGCCTTCCAGCTTGGCTTTCAGGTCGTCGCATTTCGATTTCGTGCGGCTGGCGATGATGATTTCCTCAAAAACATCGCTGTTTTGGCAGCACTTGTGGATGGCAACGCCGGCGACGCCGCCGCAGCCGATGATTAAACATTTACCCATGTTACACACTCCTTTTTATTGATGGCAATGCCTTATGAAAAATCGCTTGTCAGTTGAAGCAAAATCTCTCTGGTTACTTTACATGCAACAGCGGTCGAAGTGCCGCTGTGGTCATAATGGGGGGAAAGCTCGTTGATATCGCAGCCTACAATATTCAGGCGGTTCAATTGCAAAATCGCCTGCATCAGCTCTTTAAAGGTCACGCCGCCCGCTTCCGGGGTGCCTGTGCCGCAGAAAATAGACGGGTCAAGCACATCGAGGTCTAACGTAAAGTAGACGGGCTTTCCCTCCAGCGCCTTGACGGTTTCCTCAAAGCCCTGCAAATCAAATTTGCGCAGTGTCGTATGCTGCTTTGCAAATTCAAATTCATATTTCTCGCCGCTTCGGATACCAAACTGGAAAATGCGCCCATCGCCCACAAGTTTCCACGCATGGTAAAGCACGGTGGAATGAGACAGCGCTTCGCCCAAGTAATCGGTGCGAAGATCGGTGTGGGCATCGAGATGAATGATGTGCAAATCGGGATAGCGGCGGCACACGGCGCGCAGGGAACCCAATGTGACAAGGTGTTCACCGCCCAGCATCACAAAGCGCTTTCCGGCAGAAAGCACCTGCTCGGTGTAGTCCTCAATCATTGACAGCACGCGCTCGGTATTGCCGAAGGGCAGCTCCAAGTCGCCGCCGTCATAAATGGCGCAGTCGGTTAAATCGCGGTCACAGTAAGGCGAATATGTTTCAATGCCGAAAGACTCGCTGCGAATGGCAGAAGGGCCAAAGCGGGTGCCGGGGCGAAACGACGTTGTGCCGTCAAACGGTGCGCCGAACAAAACGGTTTTGGCATCGCTGAACGCTGCTTCGCACGCTAAAAAAGTTTGAATGTTTTTATCCACGAGTGAGAAGCTCCTTTACATAGTTTGGCAAACCGAATGCACCGGTATGCACCTCGGTGTTATAATAGCGGCTCGCAAGCTGTAAGGCATTCCAGCGCTCGGCCTGTAAATCCTGAACAGGATGCAGCCCCTTCGACGCAAACCCGAACAGCCAGTGGCCGGAGGGGTAGGTGGGAATATGGGCTTGATACACCGTTGCAACGGGGAACACCTGCGCAATGCGGCGGTGTGCCTGCTGCATTTCGTTTGCGTCCGCGTGATAAAACGGGCTTTCGTGCTGGTTGATTAAAATGCCTTTTTCCGTCAAGGCACTGAAGCAGCTGCCGTAAAATTCGCGCGTGAACAGTACTTCGCCGGGGCCGAACGGGTCGGTGGAATCGACGATAATCAAATCGTAGAGATTTTCCTTTCGGCGGACAAATTTCAGGCCGTCCTCATAGTGCAGCACAACGCGCGGGTCGTCAAAACCACATGCCGTTTGCGGCAGATACTCGCGGCAGACTTCCACCACGCGCGGGTCAATTTCCACCACTTCGATTTGCTCAATCTGCGGGTATTTGGCCAGCTCGCGTGCAACGCCGCCATCACCTGCGCCGATGACCAGCACACGGCGGATGTCGGGGTTGACGGCAAAGGCGGGATGAGTAATCATTTCGTGATAAATAAATTCATCGCGCTCGGTGAGCATCATCACGCCGTCCAGCGTTAAAAAGCGGCCAAACTCAAGCGAATCATAAATCGAAATCGACTGATAGGTGCTTTGTTCGTGGTGCAGCTGCTCGCGGATGCGAATGGAAAGCCGCACATTCGGCGTGTGATATTCGCTATACCATAAATCGTCCATATTACTCTCCCTTCAAAATATTCAAATGGGTGACATCAACGCTTTCTGGGCCGGTGAGTACACAGCCCTTTTCTTTTGCGTACCGGATATACCGGATGATGTCCTGCGTGATAATTTCGCCCGGCGCTAAAATGGGAATGCCGGGGGGGTAACACATCACAAACTCCGTACACACCTTACCGGCACATTCCGCCAAGGGCAAAGAAACTTTTTGCGAATAAAAAGCCGTTTGCGGGGACATCGCCACCTGCGGGCTGATATACTCGTTTTCGAGCATATCGCGGTTATCCCGCTTGTGAATGCGGCGAATTTCGCTCAGGGCGCTGATCAGACGTTCGATGTTTTTGTTTTTATCGCCCACGGAAATGTAGGCAAGAATGTTGCCCAAATCGCCGAATTCGATTTGAATGTCGTAATCGTCGCGCAAAAGGTCGTACACCTCAATGCCTGCAAGCCCCAGCGCAAGCGTATTCACCGAGAGCTTGGTGGTGTCAAAGTCGAACACGCTGTCACCGTTGACCAGCTCGCTCGAATAGGCGTAGTAATCGCCGATGGCGTTGATTTCATCGCGGGCATAATTGGAAAAGCGCTTGACTTTTTCAAAAATTTCCACGCCGCGCAGCGCGAGGTTGCGGCGGGATAAATCCAAGCTGGAAAGCAGCAGATACGAGCCGCTGGTGGTCTGCGTCAAGTTGATGACTTGACGGACATAGTGGGCATTGACATTGGGGCCGCACAAAAGCACGGAGCTTTGCGTGAGCGAGCCGCCCGACTTGTGCATACTGACCGCCGCCATATCGGCTCCTGCGGCCATGGCGGACACGGGCATATCTTTGCCGAAATAGAAGTGTGTGCCGTGGGCTTCGTCCACGAGAACACGAATGCCGCGCGCGTGTGCCGCTTTGGTAATGCTGCGCAGGTCCGAGCAAATGCCGTAATAGGTGGGGTTATTCACCAAAATGGCCTTGGCATTCGGGTGGCTTTCGATGGTGCGTTCCACGTCCTGCATCGACATGCCCAAGGCAATGCCCAAACGGCTGTTTGTCTGAGGGTTAATATAAACGGGAACCGCGCCGCACAGCACCAGCGAATTGATGACGCTTTGATGCACATTGCGCGGCAAAATAATCTCATCACCGCTTTTGACGCTGGACAAAATCATAGCCTGCACGGCAGATGTCGTACCGCCCACCATGAAAAAGGCGTGTGCCGCGCCGAAGGCTTCGGCGGCAAGCTCCTCGGCCTCTTTGATGACGCTGACCGGGTGGCACAGATTGTCCAGAGGCTTCATGGAATTGACATCGACGGAAAGGCACCGTTCGCCCAAAAACTCCATCAGCTCCGGGTTGCCTTTGCCGCGCTTGTGGCCGGGTACATCAAACGGGACAAGGCGGTTGTGGCGCATTTGCTCCAGCGCCTCGGCCAAAGGGGCGCGCTCTTGATTTCTCACTTTTCTCCCTCCCGATAAACATTGCAGCCGCTGAAAATTTCAATCATTTCACGGCGCAGGGCATTGGTGATATCCAACCGGATTTTCGGCGGAATTTCGTACACGTCCGAATTGAACAGGTAGTTTTGCAAAATGGGATCTTTAATCAAAAGCTTGGTGTGGAACATATTGGCTTGATAGACGTTGATGTCCACAGCGTCATACTTTTTCAAAATATCGTCGTTGATATAATCCTGTACGGAAGTGATGGAATGGTCCATAAACAGCTTTTTGCCCGCCATGTTGCGCGTAAAGCCGCGCACGCGATAGTCGATGGTGATAATGTCGGAGTCAAAGCTGCCAATCAGGAAATCCAAGGTGGAAAGCGGCGTGATTTCGCCGCAGGTAGAAACGTCGATATCCACGCGGAAGGTGGCAATGGAGGTTTCGGGGTGATATTCCGGGTAAGTGTGGACGGTGACATGGCTTTTGTCAAGATGCGCCACCACCAGTTCGCCGCTGCGGTTTTTCACCATGCTTTCCTCCGCAATTAAGAAGGTGACGCTGGCGCCCTGCGGCTCATAGTCCTGCTTGGAAATGTTCAGCACGGTTGCGCCGATCATTTCCGTTAGTTTTGTCAGAATTTCCGTCAAGCGGTCGGAGTTGTACTGCTCATTGATATACTTAATATAGTCTTGCTGTTCGCGCGCCGTTTTGGCATAGCAAATATCGTAGATATTAAAGCTCAAAGATTTGGTCAGGTTGTTAAACCCGTACAGTCTCATTTTTTCTGACATAAGAAACCTCCCAACGGCCCTTTCAAAGCCGTTTGCTGTTTGGCGGCACAGCGTCCGTAATCAGGGCGTTTCTGAAAACAAAGAAATGCACTGATTTTTCGTAAGGTGTGAGGGGCTGCAAGGCAAAAAGCGCAGGAATCCTTTGTGGATTGCGAGCATTTTTAACGCAGCATACACCACGCCTTGTAGAAAAAGCAGAAAATTTCGACTTTTCAGAAAGCCCATAGGCGGCATTCTGCCGCCGGGCAAACAAAAAAGGATGTACCACGGTACCGTGGTACATCCTTGAAAAACTTGTCGTATCTTCTAAAAAACGCACAGCCGCGAAGCGCACCGACGCACGGCGGCGCAGCAGGTGGCAGAAGATTTGCAGAGTCTATATAGTAAGAACTACTTTTACTACTCTTATTGACCGTTTCACAAGTGTGTACTCTAGTACACTTGGTTATGAAGGAACCAATTGGCAATTCACTTGCCAACTTATAAAAGTTGCGCTTTGAACGCAATCAATAACGTAAAACCAAAGCGGTTTTACACTCGGCAGTTTGACCCGGCTGTCCGCATGGCCTTGAGCCTCTGAAAAAATAAGAGACTGGTCAAAAGTTGTTCTCGCTATATGAACATGAAAACAAGTTCATTATAGTCTACAAAATACGCGGTGTCAAGAAATATTGCACATTTTTTACACGTTTCGTCACAAAACTTCACGCATAGAAAATACCCCGCGCTCATTTTGACGAAAGGCGGGGAAAAACCGCTGATTTTCTTGAGTTTCCAATTGTTTTATGATATGATGAACACAGAGAAACACAGCAAAAAAAAACGGGCGAAAAAAGGAGCGTGACGAAATGATTGTATCAACCACTCCTTCTTTGGAAGGTTACCGCATTCAAGAGTATAAAGGCGTAGTGTTCGGCGAGGTAATCGCGGGCATCAATTTGCTCAAAGATTTCGGCGCAGGGCTGACAAATTTATTCGGCGGGCGAAGCGGAGAATATGAAGAAGAGCTGCTCAACGCCCGCAGTACGGCACTCGCGGAAATGGAAGCGCGGGCACGGCAGCTTGGTGCGAACGCCGTGGTCGGTGTGGATATGGATTATGAAATGCTCGGAAGCAACAACGGAATGGTAATGGTGAACGTGTCGGGAACAGCCGTTGTTGTGGAGAAGATTTGAAGCCAGTAAAGGAGGCAGCAGACCCATGAGAATTGAACGTCAAAACACATATTCGGCAGCGCTGACTGCACAGCAGACGGCACAAACACTCCCTGCGCAGAATGTGCAGACGGCACAGGAAGCCGAAAAAGAGCAGGATACAAGCAATCGTGTACAGGATGGCTTTGTGCGTTCTTCGAAAAGCGAATCGGTGACGTATCAGCCGCCGAAGAAGCTGACGGAAGACCAAGTGCAGGAGCTGAAAAATCAAATGCACCAAAGCATGGTAGAACTGGCCAAGACCATGCTCGGCGGGCAGGATAAAATTGCTCGTTTGGCGGATGGTTCGGTAGATTACGCCAAGCTGGCCGAACAGCTGGGCATCGGAAAAACACCCGAAGAGGCACAGGCGGCTATTTCTGACGGCGGTATGTGGGGCGTGGACGCTGTGGCAACACGCTTGATGGATATGGCGGTAGCACTCTCCGGCGGCGACCCTGAAAAGGCAGAATTGCTGCGCGATGCCGTGCAAAAAGGCTTTGCGGCTGTGGGCGACTTGGACAGCTTGCCGCAGGTGTGCCAAGATACTTATACCGAAACGATGAAGCGCTTTGACTACTGGGTGGAAAAAGGTTCTTTGGACGGTTACGGCCAAGCCGAAGAACCGGCACAGGAAGAAGCCTGAAAAAACGCATCGGCAAAACAAAAACAGGATGAAGAAAGCACCCTCGAACGCCGCTTTGGTTCGAGGGTGCTTTTGCGTACAAGTGATTTTATTGGTGAATTGGAGTACCAACATGCATATCAATACGCCACTGCGGAGCGGGCGCGTCATCGCCCCAATATTCGTCGATAGAAACGATTTTTCCGGACTTAATTTTGATAAAGGAAGTGACATGGCACGAGATATCTCCCTCGCGCGAATAAACGTGTACCGCTGTGATAATCAGGTCGTGCAGCGTTTCAATGCGCTCAATTTCTCCATCCCAGCTTCCCGGATACTCGCAGTTGGCTCGAATAAATTCATCACAAGTGAAATGTTCGTTTGTGTTATGCCAGTTAACGCAGGCGTCTTCGTGGAAAAAAGCCTTCATTTCATCAGCGTTTTGCGACAGTGCCGCTTTCCAATACGCAACAATATCCATGGCGCTTTTCATCCTTTCAATTGAAAAATTAAGGGGGAGAAGCACAAAGAAGGTTTATTACAACAGAAAAACCCGAAGCTGTGAAAGCTTCGGGTTTGGTGCGGAAGATGGGACTTGAACCCACACGTCATAGACACACGCACCTCAAACGTGCCTGTCTGCCGATTCCAGCACTTCCGCATATGGAGTGCAGTTTTTCGCTGCGAATAATACTATACCAGAAAACCGGGAGGTTGTCAATCACTTTTTTGCGGATGTTGATTTTTTTCGCAAGGAAACGCAAGCTGCACAAAAAACGCTTTGTGCGCTATGGCTGAAAAAACGACAAAAAAGTGAAAAATCTTCTGCTTTGCATCTGCGGGGCACAGGAGTATAATGTTAACAAAACTTTTTGGGGCACACTGGTAAAGTAAAGAAGAATGAAATCTCCGGCTTTACACTCAGACCCTTGGCAGGCAGGCGAAAACATGAAGTATGTAAAGCAATTCGGCATCATTTTATTTATTACGTTTTTGGGTGAACTTTTGAAAATGGCGCTGGGGCTTCCCATTCCGGCCAGCATCTACGGCTTGTGTTTGATGCTGTTGGCGCTCAAAACGGGTGTCATTCGTTTGGAGCAGGTGGAGTCGGCGGCCACCTTTTTAATTGAGGCCATGCCGGTCATGTTCATTCCCGCCGCTGTGGGTTTGACGGAATCTTGGGGCGAGCTTCGGCCTGTACTGCTTCCCGTGGTGGTAATTACACTCTTGACAACGCCTTTTGTAATGGCGGTGACGGGGCGCGTAGCACAAAGAATCATTCGGCGGGGGGGCAAAGACAAATGAACGATTGGCTTACACAGTCTGCCTTTTTTGGCGTATTTATCAGCTTGGCCGCCTACGAGGTGGGCGCGACACTCAAGAAAAAGCTTGGCTTTTCCATTTTAAATCCGCTGCTCATTTCGGTTTGTCTCGTCATGCTGGCGCTTCCTTTTCTGCATGTGAAATATGAAGTATATGCCGAAGGGGCACAGTATTTAAGCTACCTGTTAACCCCTGCGACGGTGTGCTTGGCGGTGCCGCTGTATCGTCAGCTCGAATTGCTCAAGCGTCATTGGAAAGCTGTGCTTCTCGGCATCGGCGCCGGAACACTGGCCAGTGTGCTGAGTGTTTTGGTCCTTTCGGCTTTGTTCGGGCTTTCCCACAGCCAATATGTGACGCTGCTGCCGAAATCCATTACAACGGCCATCGGCATGGGATTGTCCGAAGAAATGGGCGGCGCTGTAACCATTACGGTTGCCGTGATTATTGTAACGGGCATTTTTGGCAACATCATTGCAGAGCTGGTTTGCAAAGCGGCTCGTTTGGAAGAACCGGTGGCCAAAGGATTGGCGCTGGGAACCTCGGCGCACGCGATTGGAACGGCTAAGGCCATGGAGATGGGCGAAGTAGAGGGTGCAATGAGCGGCCTTGCCATTGCGGTATGCGGCTTGATGACGGTAGTGGTGTCCTTTGCGTTTGCGGGGCTGCTGTAAGGCTTCCTCTTTGATAACAGAAATAAAAAATAGGGTGCGGTGAACCTTGCCGGTTGACCGCACCCTATTTTCATAGCAAAAATGGAACAACTTTTCGTGAAAAGTTGAAATCAAACGCCCGCTTGCTTCGTCTATATTAACGAGAGGACAGCATGGCGTCAATTACCTCGGCTGCACCGTCCAGGCAATCGGTCTGTGCCTGTTCCAGCTTGCCGGTGTCGGCCAGCTGAGCCAGCGCCGGATCAACCGGGCATTGAGCCAGCACGGGAATGTGATACTGCTCGGCGATGGAAGCGATGTGGCTTTCTCCGAACAGGTGGATTTTTTTGCCGCAGTCCGGGCAGGGCAGATAGCTCATGTTTTCCACAACACCCAGCACGGGAATGTGCATCATCTGAGCCATTTTGACGGCTTTTTCCACAATCATGCCCACCAATTCTTGGGGGCTGGTGACAACGACGATGCCGTCAACGGGAAGCGACTGGAACACCGTCAAAGGAACATCGCCGGTGCCCGGAGGCATATCGACGAACATAAAGTCGACGTCATCCCAGATGACTTCCTGCCAGAACTGTTTCACCGCGCCGGCGATGACGGGGCCGCGCCATACGACGGGGTCATTTTCGTTTTCCAAAAGCAGGTTGGTGCTCATCACTTGAATGCCGGTTTCGGTGACAGCCGGATAAATGCCGCTTTCGTTGGCGCGTGCTTTTTCGTGCAGGCCGAACAGGCGGGGAATGGACGGGCCGGTGATGTCGGCGTCCAGCACGGCGGTGCGGCGGCCGCGGCGGTTCAACAGAACAGCCAGCAAACCGCTGGTCATGCTTTTGCCCACGCCGCCCTTGCCGGAAACAACGCCGATCACTTTTTTAATTTTGCTTTTCTCGTGCGGTTGTGCGCGGAAATCCGGCGCGCCGCCTTGGCGTGACGAACAGCTTTGACCGCAGGTTTCGCAGTTATGGGTACATTCGCTCATATTAGACACTCCTAACAACATTCGCGGTTGAAATGATGACAACCATTGGGCAAGCCGGTGAAAAAATAAAATTTAGGGCTACCGCTACCATTATAACGCAGAAAAATGCCCTGTCAACAGCAAAGGGATTGAAAAACCAAAGGGCTTATGATATGATAAGGGCGTGTTTTGTACGGCAGGATACAAAACGCCCAAATAGAAAAGGAGAATGACATGGAATACCTCACAGCAATGTTTTACAGTTCCCCTGTTGAGCCGTATGTGCTTGTGAACGCTTTTTTCATTTACAGCTTTATGGGCTGGGTTATGGAGTGCATCGTCATTCGCAGGGAAAAAGGCTTTTGGGAAAACCGAGGCTTTGCGCGTGTGCCGTTCTGTATTATTTACGGGTTCGGCGCAATGCTGGGCTACCTGATTTTAAAGCCATTTTCGTACAATTATCTTTTGTTATATATTGCGGGTGCGGTGAGCGCCACTGCGTTTGAATATTTAACCGCGCGGCTCATGCTTCGTTTGTTCGGCACCTTTTGGTGGGACTACACCAACAAACCTTTTAATTACAAAGGCATTCTGTGCTTGGAAAGCACCCTTGGCTGGGGTGTCATTGCGGTGTTTTTGTTCGCGTTTATGCATAAACTGGTGATGGGCATTTCACTTGCGATGCCCCGAACAGCGGGGATGCTGCTGGCGGTTACGCTGCTTACCGTTTATACGCTGGATTTTATTTCCTGTATGCGGCGGTCGCTGGCCAGCAGCCAAGAAAACGCAGAGTGTTTTGCAGCGAAGGAGGATTTTGTGAAATGATGGAGTTTTCGGAAACGCTGGTACACGGCATCTCCCTTCCGGCAGATGAAGAATATATTGCGGCTGTGGCGGATTTGCTGGCCAGCGAAGAAGTGCGCAGCATGGAACAATATACGCAGCACGGCGGCACAACTTGTTTGCGCCACAGCATCAATGTGTCGTACCTTGCCTTCCGCTATTGCAAGCAGCAGGGGTGGAACGCGGTTGCGGCAGCGCGCGGCGGCCTTCTGCACGATTTGTTTTTGTACGATTGGCACGACTATGAACGCAAGCCCGGCGAGCGTCTGCATGGGTTTGAGCATCCGCGCAAGGCGCTGGAAAATGCCGAGCGCTTGTTTGAGCTGACAGACGTGGAACGCGATGTGATTTTGCGTCATATGTTCCCGCTGACACTGACGCCGCCCAAAACAAAGGAAGCTTACTCTGTGACGATGTTTGACAAGTATTGCAGCCTGATGGAAACCTTCCGCCGCCCTGTTTTGGTGCTGCGGCCCGCTGCGCAATCGGTTTAATCGTTTTTTTAAAAGCCTTCTTTTCAATATCAATACAACAGCCAGCCGACAGACTTTGACAAGGTCTGCCGGCTGGCTGTGCTATACAGGGAAAGGAAAAAAGAAGGCAATTGGCAAACAAAAAGCATACCAAACACATTTTAGGCCAAACACTACGGGGAAATGCGGGTTGTATGGCTGGGGGCTGGTGCGCTTTCGTCAAGATGACGCAGATAATAGCGCGTGTCGGCGGCAACGACGCCGGATAAAAGCAAAACGGCAATGAGGTTTGGAATAGCCATCAAAGCATTGAGGATGTCGGCCATTGCCCAAACGGTGTCCAGCGCGATGGTGGGGGCAATCAGCAGCACCGCGCAAAACAAAATGCGGTAAGGAATGAGCGCGCGTTTGCCCAAGAGGTATTCTGCGCCGCGTTCACCGTAATACGACCAGCCCAAAATAGTGGAAAAGGCAAATAACACCATACTTGCGGACAAAATAATGGGGCCGAATACGGGAATTTGCGCAAAAGCGAGTGTGGTGAGCAGCCCGCCGTCTGCCAGCTGCGAGGCGTTCAGCGACGGGATGCGCATGAGCGAGCTGACAATGACCAGTCCGGTGATAAGGCACAGCACCACGGTATCCCAAAAGGTGCCCGTTGCGCTCACGAGTGCCTGGCGCACGGGGTTTCGTGTTTGTGCAGCCGCCGCTACAATGGGCGCAGAGCCCATGCCTGACTCGTTGGAAAACAGCCCGCGTGCTGTGCCTGCGCGTGCGGCGGCGAGAAATCCGCTGCCGACCAGCCCGCCCGCTGCCGCACCCGGCTGAAAGGCCAACGCAACGATACAGCAAAGCGCGTCCCATAAATAGGCGCGGTTCATCCACAAAAGGTAAAAATTTCCTGCAAGGAACAATAACCCCATGAAGGGCACAAGGCGTTCACAAACGGTGGAAATGCTTTTCACTCCGCCGAAGATGACAAGCCCTGCCAGCGCACACACGAGAACGCCGACGGAAAGCGGTGCGATGTGGAACGATTCCTCCATCACGGTAGAGATGGCATTCACCTGTACGCCGCAGCCGATGCCCAGCGTGGCAAGCGCTGTGAACAGTGCGAACAGCCGCGCCAGATGCTTCATGCCCAAAGCACGCTCTAACACATACATTGCGCCGCCGAGGGTTCGGCCATCTGCCGTCTGCACGCGATATTTCACGGCCAGAAGCGCCTCGGCATACTTGGTTGCAATGCCCAAAACGCCGGTCACCCAGCACCAGAATACGGCGCCCGGCCCGCCCAGCGCGACGGCGGTACCCAGACCGATGATGTTGCCTGTGCCCAGTGTAGAAGCGAGCGATGTGGTGAGTGCACCGAATTGGCTGATATCGCCGCTCGACTCCGGCTCTTTGGCAAACGACAGGCGAATGCCCAAAAAGGTTTTTCTTTGAATCAGCCCGGTGCGGATGGTAAGAAAAATATGAGTGCCGAGCAAAAGCAAAAGCATGGGCGCACCCCATAAAAAAGCATCTAAAAATCGAACCCATTCATCAAAAGTGGCGGGCATATTCTCCATCCTTTCCGCGGTTGATTGTAAAATGTGTGTCTGCGCGAAAACAGCGGGATCGTGCGGTTGTTCCGTGCGCTGTTTTATGATATACTAATATAGATATGCGCACTTTTAAGAGTGCCGAGAGGACGGGGAAACCCGTCCTGCCAAAGATATACGACTCCGGGAGGAAAAGTATGCGTATTTTAGGCATCGACCCAGGTTATGCCATTGTTGGGTTCGGCGCGCTGGATTTTGAAAAAGGAATGTTTACGCCGGTGCAGTACGGTGCCATTACAACGCGCTCTCACACCCGGTTTGAAGAACGCCTTGCGGAAATTTATGACGATATGCGCAGCTTGCTTGGAGCGCTTCAGCCGGACGCTTTGGCAATGGAGACGCTGTTTTATCAGAACAATAAAACAACGGCGTTTGCTGTGTCCGAAGCGCGCGGCGTGCTGCGGCTTTGTGCGCATCAGTTCGGCGTGGAGGTGTTCGAGTACACGCCTATGCAGGTGAAACAAAGCGTGACGGGCTATGGCAAAGCCAGCAAACGTCAAGTGCAGGATTTGACAAGGCGGCTTTTAAATATGTCGGAAATTCCAAAGCCGGACGATGCCGCAGACGCCTTGGCGATGGCCATTTGCCATGCGTACAGCCACCGCTCGCGTCAATACGGCCTGACGATGACGAAGCGCCAGCAGCAAGGTTATTTTTAAAAGGCGGCAATTGGCCCAAAGGAGAAAAGTATGATTGATTCGTTGAAAGGAACGGTGCTGGAAAAAACACCGGAGCATGTTGTGGTGGAGTGTGCCGGAGTGGGCTACCTTGCCATGACATCTGCCACGGCGACGGGCGCTCTGCCGGCTGTGGGGGAAGAATGCCGCATTTATACGGAGATGCGCGTGACGGAAAATGACGTTTCCCTCTACGGCTTTTCCAGCCGCCGCGAGCGGGAAAGCTTTCGTTTGCTGACGGGGGTATCCGGCGTGGGTCCCAAAGTGGGGCTTGCGATTTTGGGGGTTCTTTCGCCTGACCGCATCGCCTTAGCCATTGCGGGGGAAGACCACAAAGCGTTTACCGCTGCGCCGGGCGTGGGGCCAAAGCTTGCCCAGCGCATTGTGCTGGAACTGAAAGATAAAATGAAGGGCTTTGGCGCACCGACAGGCGGGGCGGCGGCTTCTGTGGTGCCGACAGACAGCACCGCACAGGCCATGGCAGCGCTGACCAGCCTTGGCTATACGGGAACGGAAGCGGCACAAGCACTGACCGGGATTGACCCTGCTCTGCCTGTGCAGGAGATCATTCGGCTTGCGCTGCAAAGCATTGGAAAAAGGAGATAACCTATGGCAATTGAAGCGGTTGAAATGAACACAGCGCCGCGCGTGGTTGCGCCGCAGGCGGAACCGGAGGATTTTGATACCGAGGGTTCTTTGCGCCCGAAACGGCTGGAAGAATATATCGGCCAGGAAAAGGCCAAGGAAAACCTGAAAATTTATTTGCAGGCGGCCCAAAAGCGCCGCGAGCCGCTGGACCATCTTTTGCTGTACGGCCCGCCGGGTTTGGGCAAAACGACAATGGCGGGCATTGTTGCCGCCGAGATGGGCGTACAGCTGCGCATTACCTCCGGCCCGGCCATTGAAAAGCAAGGCGATTTGGCCGCGCTTTTAACCAATTTGCAGGAAGGCGATGTGCTGTTTATTGACGAGATTCACCGCCTGTCGCGTCAGGTGGAGGAGGTGCTCTACCCCGCGCTGGAGGATTTCGCGCTTGATATTATGATTGGCAAAGGGCCTTCGGCACAGTCGATTCGCCTTGATTTGCCGAAATTTACGCTGGTGGGTGCGACAACGCGCGCCGGACAAATCACCACGCCTTTGCGTGACCGCTTCGGTGTCATTTTAAAGCTGGAATTATACACGCCGCAGGAGCTTTCCAAAATTATTCGTCGCTCGGCGGGAATTTTAGGGGTTCCGTGCGATGAGGATGGCGCGATGGAAATGGCCCGCCGAAGCCGCGGCACACCGCGTGTGGCAAACCGTTTGCTGCGCCGTGTGCGCGATTTTGCACAGGTAAAGGGCGACGGCGTCATCACCAAAGATATTGCCGACATGGCGCTGTCCCGCATGGGCATTGACGCCGACGGCCTTGACGAGATGGACCGCAGCTTGCTGCGTGCCATTATTGAAATGTACGGGGGCGGCCCGGTTGGCTTGGAGACGATTGCCGCAGCACTCGGCGAAGAAGCCGTAACGCTGGAGGATGTGTGTGAGCCGTACTTGATGCAGCTGGGCTACTTGACACGCACGCCGCGCGGCCGATGTGTCACACGTTACGCCTACGAGCATTTGGGGTTGGCTGCTCCCGGCCAAAACAGCGATAACCAACAGACGATGGAAGGGTTTTAAGCACAAACCGGACCGAGAGCAGCACACAGATACAAAGATGCATTCCTGATAAAATTTGCACTTTTTTTTCACATTTGATGCATATAATGGGGAAAACACGCGGCAAAACACAAAAGGCCGCTGTTTGAGCCGCCGGCATGGGAAAGCGGCGGAAGATAAAAAACAAAAAGCAGCAGGAGGGTGTTTTATATGGGAAAACTTTTTGGAACAGACGGTGCACGCGGAGTGGCGGGTACAGAACTTACGCCGGAATTGGCTGTGCAGATTGGACGTGCCAGCGCCGCAGTGCTGGCGGGCAAAACGCAGCATAGGCCGCGTTTTATTATCGGAAAAGACACGCGCATTTCCGGCGATATGCTGGAGGCGGCTTTGTGTGCCGGCCTTTGCAGCGCGGGTGCGGATGTAGAGCTGCTGGGAGTGATTCCCACGCCGGCAGTCGCTTATCTGGTGAGAAAATACGGCGCGGATGCAGGCGTTGTGATTTCTGCTTCGCACAACCCGGTGGAGTTCAACGGCATTAAGCTGTTCGGCGGAGAAGGCTATAAGCTGCCCGATGAAGTTGAAAACGAAATTGAGGAGCACGTTCTTGACGGCTGTGTGCGTTTGGAGTACGCTGTGGGCAATGCCGTGGGCACCATTCGCCGTGTGGATACGGCTGCAAGCGACTACGTCGATTATCTTGCAAACGCAATTGATGCAGATTTAAGCGGCCTTCGTATTGCTGTGGACTGCGCCAACGGTGCAGCCAGCGAAACGGCGCACGCTTTGTTTGACAAGCTGGGTGCATCTTGCGTTTTTGTGGGAGATGCTCCCGACGGAACGAATATCAACCGCGAATGCGGTTCCACACACATTGACCGTTTGGCGCAGCTGGTTCGTGAAAAAGGGCTGGACTGCGGCGTTGCATTTGACGGCGACGCTGACCGCTGCTTGGCGGTGGACGAAACAGGCGCGGAAATTGACGGCGACAAAATTTTAGCCATCTTGGCAGGCTCGATGAAGCAAAGCGGCAAATTGCCGCAAGATACCGTTGTGGTAACGGTAATGAGCAACATGGGCTTTTTAGAGTATTTGAAAGAAAACGGAATGAACAGCGCTGTAACGGCAGTCGGTGACCGCTATGTGCTGGAGGAAATGCGCGACAAGGGCTATGCGCTGGGCGGCGAGCAGTCCGGCCATGTCATTTTGCTGGAGCACGCAACCACAGGCGACGGACAGCTGACCGCAGGGATGCTGTTGAAAACCTTGGCGCAGCACGGCGGCGCTATGAGTGCGCTGAATCACCTTTACGAAAAATTCCCGCAGGTGATGGTGAATGTGCGCGCGGATGCCGAGCAGAAAAGCCGCTACCGCGACGACGAATACATTGCCGGCTTTATTGAGAGCCAGCAGCAAAGCCTGATGGGGCAGGGCCGCGTGCTTGTGCGCGTTTCCGGCACGGAACCGCTCATTCGCGTCATGGTAGAAGGACGCGATGCCGAGGCCATTGCTCTTTCGGCAGAAAGAATTGCCAAAAAGCTGGAGGAGCGCTTGGCATAAAAGAAAAGAACAGCCCGGCGGCACAGCTGCCGCCGGGAAAACACGTTCCAAAGGGACGTACAACAGGACGGAGGAACACTATGCGCGCAGCAAACGGCTGGCAGGATTATGAATTGATTGACGCAACAGACGGAAACCGCTTGGAGCGTTGGGGCGACACCCTTTTGGTGCGTCCCGACCCGCAGGTGGTGTGGAAAACGGGGCAGACAAGCCCGCTGTGGAGCAAGGCCAACGCCGTTTACCATCGTTCCGCAAAGGGCGGCGGCCAGTGGGAATACCGCCGCAAAATGCCCGATAAATGGCAGATTCGCTATCGGGACTTGCAGCTGGTGGTTTCGCCCACTGGCTTTAAGCACACGGGCGTTTTCCCCGAACAGGCAGTTAACTGGGATTGGTACGCCGAAAAAATTGGGGAGCAGACCGCGCAGGGCCGCAGTGTGCAGGTGCTCAATCTGTTCGGTTACACAGGCGGCGCAACACTCGCCTGTGCGCAGGCAGGGGCAAAGGTGTGCCATGTGGACGCCTCGAAAGGAATGGTAGCTTGGGGGCGTGAAAATGCCGCGGCCAGCCGCTTGACTGAGCGCCCCATCCGCTGGATTGTTGACGACTGCGCCAAGTTTGTTGCGCGTGAAATTCGGCGTGGTGTGCGCTATGACGGCATTATCATGGATCCGCCCAGCTACGGACGCGGGCCGGGCGGCGAGGTTTGGAAGCTGGAGGACTGCATTGACGAGCTGATTGCGCTTTGCAGCGGGGTATTGAGCGAAGAACCGCTTTTTGTGGCGGTAAACAGCTATACCACCGGCTTATCGCCCAGCGTAATGGAGTATATCTTGCGCGAGCGCGTTGGAAAGCGCTTTGGCGGTGTGACCTCCTGTGATGAAATTGGATTGCCCGTGACTGCAACGGGCGGTGTTGTACCGTGCGGTGCGACCGCGATTTGGGAAGCGGCGCGCACGCATGTTTTGTGAAAAGCATAAGGAGAATGGAAACGAATGGAAAAAGAAACAATGCTTTGCGCCGACCAGGTAACGTTTCGCTACCGTGAAGCAGGAAAAAATGCGGTGGACGGCTTGAGCCTTTCCATCAAGCGCGGCGAGTTTGTTGCTGTGCTGGGGGCGAACGGCTGCGGAAAATCGACGCTGGCGAAGCATTTTAACGCCATTTTGCTGCCGACATCGGGGCAAGTGCTGATCGAAGGGATTTCTACCGAACAGGAAGAGAATCTCATCCAGCTGCGCCAAAAGGTGGGCATGGTGTTTCAAAACCCGGACAACCAGATTGTGGCAACCGTGGTGGAAGAAGATGTAGCTTTTGCGCTGGAAAATTTGGGCGTAGAGCCAACCGTGATGCGTGAGCGTGTGGACGAAGCGATGAAGCTGGCGGGCATTTACCAATACCGCGATAAAGCTCCCCACCATTTGTCCGGCGGCCAAAAGCAGCGTGTAGCCATTGCGGGGGTGCTGGCGATGCAGCCCGACTGCCTGATTTTGGACGAGGCAACTGCAATGCTCGACCCCGTGGGCCGCGACAAGGTAATGCGAACCGTACACCGCTTGAACCGGGAGTGCGGCATTACCGTTGCCGCAATCACCCACTATATGGAAGAAGCTGCAACGGCAGACCGCGTCATTGTGATGAGCGAGGGAAAAATTGTCATGGAGGGAACCCCCAAAGAGGTGTTTTCTCAAGTGGATAAGCTGCGTGAGCTGCATTTGGATGTTCCGCAATCAACGGAGCTGTGCCACGAGATGACCCGTGCGGGAATGCCCATGCCGGACGATGTGATTGATGTGGAAAGCTGCGCTGAGGAGCTGTACCGCTTTTTGACGGGGAAGGAGGCCGCGCATGTCTGAGATGATTCGTGTAGAGCATTTGTCCTATGTTTATGCGCAGGGAATGCCGGATGAACACGTTGCGCTGGATGATATTTCCTTTTCGGTTCAGGAAGGGGAGTTTTTGGGGGTTATTGGTTCCACCGGATGCGGAAAATCAACCTTGATTTCCCACTTTAACGGCATCAACCGCCCTACCTCGGGAAAAATTTACATCAACGGGCATGACCTTTGGAGCGACCCTTCCGCCATCCGTTCGTTTCGCTTTCAAGTGGGGTTAGTGTTTCAATACCCCGAATATCAGCTGTTTGAAGAAACGGTTGCCGCCGATATTGCGTTTGGACCGCGCAATATGGGCTTAGACGAACAGGAGGTTCAGCGCCGTGTGCAGGAGGCGGCACAGTTTTGCGGCATTGCGCCCGAAATGATGGAAAAAAGCCCGTTTGACTTATCGGGCGGCCAAAAGCGCCGCGTTGCCATTGCAGGTGTTTTGGCGATGGAGCCGAAGGTGTTGGTGCTGGACGAGCCTGCCGCCGGGCTGGACCCGGAAGGGCGCGATATGATTTTAGGGCAGATTAAAGCCTATCACAAAAAAACAGGGACAACCATTGTGCTGGTGAGCCACTCGATGGAGGATATTGCCAAATATGCCGACCGCGTGCTGGTGCTCAGCGGCGGAAAGATTGCCATGCACGATACGACGGCGGCGGTGTTTGCCCGCGCGGCAGAACTGCTGGAGCTGGGGCTGTCGGTTCCTGAGGTGACAAAGGTATTTCTGCGCTTGCGCGAAATGGGGCTGGACGTGCCTGTCGATGTGTACACCATTCCCTACGCGATTGACCTTTTGAAGCGTTTAAAAGAGCAGGGCGTGTCCCGAATTTCCGGCGAAGGGGAGGGCGTGTCATGTTAAGAGATATTACCATCGGCCAGCATTTTCCCGGCAATTCCATGGTACACCGCATGGACCCGCGCATGAAAATTCTGCTTACAATGGCATATATTATTATGCTGTTTGCCGGGTCGGGCAATGTGCAGCATCCCAACTTTATCGGCCTTGTGATTGCGGCTGTCTTTTTAGCGTTTTTGTATCTTGCGGCTAAAATTCCTTTGAAGGTGATTGCCAAAAGCTTAAAGCCGATTTTGCCCATTATTTTGTTTTCTTCGGTGCTCAACCTGTTTTTCTTAACGGGGGAGAGCCAGCCCTTGGTGCAGTGGGGTGTTTTGACAATCTATCCCGAGGGCGTTGCTTATGCCATTATGATTGCGGTACGCATTATTTGCCTGATTGCCGGGACGAGCCTTTTAACGTATACAACAAGCCCCATTGTGCTGACGGACGCCATTGAACGTTTGTTGAAGCCGCTCGCAAAACTCAAGCTTCCGGTGCATGAGCTGGCGATGATTATGACCATTGCGCTGCGCTTTATTCCTACGCTGATTGAGGAAACGGAAAAAATTATGAATGCCCAAAAAGCGCGCGGCGCGCAGCTGGATGCGGGCAAACTGAAAGACCGGGTCAAAGCGCTGGTGCCTGTGTTGATTCCGCTGTTTATTTCGGCCTTTCGCCGTGCCGACGAGCTGGCCACGGCGATGGAGTGCCGCTGCTATCACGGCGGCGAAGGCAGAACCCGCCTGCGCAGTTTGCGGATGCGCAAAGCGGATTTTGGAATGGCGGCGGTTTGCGTTGCAGTATTTGTGTTAATGGGGGCGAGCGCATGGCTGTGATGGGTTCGCGCGCAAAAGTGCTTGTGACGCTCAGCTATGACGGAACACGCTATCACGGCTTTCAGGTGCAGCAGAATGCGCTGAGCGTGTGCGAAGTGCTGCAAAATGCTTTGGAGCAGCTTTATGGCACAAGGCCGCCCGTGAAAGGCTGTTCCCGCACCGACGCGGGCGTACACGCAACGGGGTATTGCGTCAGCTACGAGCAGCCCAAGCCTATTGACCCGTTCAAGCTTCCGCTGGCGCTGAACCGATTTTTGCCGCCTGATGTGCGCGCACATCACGCCCGCTGGGTGGACGATGAGTTTCATGCCAGGTATTCTGCCATCAGCAAGGAATACCGCTATCGTGTACGCGCTTCGGCGGTAGACAGCCCGTTTGACAGCGCCTATTGCTGGCGCATTGCACGCAAGTTAGACGTGGAGGCCATGCATCGTGCGGCACAATATGTGGTTGGCACACATGACTTTTGCGCATTTATGTCAACGGGAAGCAAGGTGGAGGACACGGTGCGCACGGTGTTCTTCTTTCGGGTGAAACAGGAAGGGGAAATCATTACCTTTCATATTTCTGCCGACGGTTATTTATATAATATGGTTCGCATTTTGGTGGGAACGCTGATTGATGTGGGCGCGGGAAGAAAGCGCCCCGAGGAAATGAAACAGGTGCTGGAGGGAAAAGACCGTTCCAAGGCGGGTGACACTGCCCCCGCGAAAGGACTGTTTCTGCACTGCGTTCACTATCCGGAGGAGTGAGAATGAAGCGGAATTCAGACGGAAAATGGAGTTTTCAATCAAAACCCAGAGTGATCCGTTCCTTTGAGACAGAGGAACCAGAGGAAAAAGAAGCCCCGCGCTATCGTTTGCTGAAAAAACATAAGACTGAACCCAAGACGCAGGAAAAGCCGCGCTTTTTGCTGTTTCAAATGGGGAAGGTGTCTGAAGAAAGCGAAGAAGAACTGGAGCCCGACGAGGACGAATTAAGCGGCGTAGAGATGCGCGCACGCGGGCAGCTTCTTCGTCTGGAAAAAATCCGCCACAAACGGCGGCTGCGGCGCTGGCGGCGCATTGGCGTGTGCGTGCTGGTTTGTTTGGCCATTGTCGCTTATTTTACGGGTGTGTTCGGCGCGTCTGCCGCACTGCTGGCAGATACGCTTGACACGGTTAATATGATGATGAGGCCGGCAGCAGGCTATCCAATTCCCGTGACGGAGTCCGGCTTTGTGCAAAGCGGTGACATTGCGGGCGGATATGTCGTGCTTAATCAGCACGACGTTAAAGTGTATTCCAGCGGCGGAAACGAGTTTTACACCGTGCAGCATAATTATTCCAACCCCGCGATGGCGCTGGCCGGAAGCCGCTTTTGCATCTATGCGCGCGGCGGAAACACGCTGACGGTGTACAGCCGCAGCCGGGTTTTGTTTGAAAACAAATATCAGGACGCCATTTTGCATTGTTCTATGAGTCAAAACGGAATGCTTGGCGTATTCCATGAATCGGGACTGACAATTTATGACCCGATGTTCCAGGTGGTGTTTGAATGGCGCACCACACAGGTGCCGACCGCAATGGTATTTGCCGATGACAACCGCCAATTCGCTGTGGCGTCTCCCGAGGTGTACGGCGGCGCTTTGGGCGGAAAAGTGTTTTTATATACAACGGATACCAATGCGCCGGATGCCCCGACAGCGGTCATTGAAAGCACAGACGGTATCCCAATCGGCTTAAAATATCTGACGCGAAAGACAATATTGGTCATATACAACACCCATTGCGCCGTATACAATACGGTAGACGGAACCGAGCTGGCTCGCTATGACTACAATGCACAAAGCTTGCAGTCGTGGCAGACAACGCCCGACAATTCCTCGGTGGTGCTGCTGTTCGGCGACGGGGAGCACAGCTCCATGACAAGGCTTTGCGTTCTCGATACGTCCATGAACCTAAAAGCGGCATGTGCTGTTCACCGAATTGCGGTTCAGTTGGTAGTAACACGCTTGCAGGCTCATGTTGTAACGTCGAACAGTGTATTAACCTATGCGCTGGATACAACGCTGACAGCCGAATACAAGACGGAAAGTTATATCAGTACATTGATTGATGCGGGAAAGCTGTTTTTAATGACAGAGGAAGAAATTACGGTTTTTTCACCGCCCGCCAATGAAACGTAAAAAAGCGGCGGCAGCCCTTGTTGTGCCGTTAAAAAGAAAGAAGGTAAATCGTTATGACGAGTGGAATCAGCATTGGTCCGGCACTCATTCTGGACGTGATTTTAATTGCAGTGATTGTGCTGACTGCTTTTCACTACAAGAAAAAAGGCTTTGTAGCCGGATTGCTGGATTTAGTGGGGAATTTGCTGGCCCTTTTGGTGGCGTGGATTGCCTCCGACCGCATTTCCCCCACCGTGTTTGAAAACTTTTTCAAGCAGGGATTGATTGAAAAAATTACCCAAACGGTTCAAGAGCAGGGGACATCCGGCCTCACGATGTTGGTGGAAAATTTCAGCAGCATTTTGCCCGGCGGCATGGCCGACGAGGTGACGCGCTCTTTGCAGGAAATTCTCGGCTCCGGTGCGCCCGACTTGGCGGTGCGTATCGTAGACACCATTTTAACCCCGCTGATTGTACCCATGATTACCGTGGTGCTGTTCTTTATCGCCTTTGCCGTGTGCAAGCTGGTGATTTCCATGCTGGTAGCTGTTTTGACAAACATCAACAAAATTCCGGTGATCGGCTCGGTCAACGAGCTGCTCGGCATTTTGGTTGGCGTTGCCGGCGGCGTTTTGAATGTGGTTTTGCTGCTGTGCTTGATTTGGGCAGTGGTTGCAATTACCAATAATAACTTGCCGGTGCTGAACCATGATATGCTTTCCGGCAGTATGATGTACAGCCTGTTTTCCAAGTACAATCCGTTTTTGTAAGAAAGGAACCATTTGACCGATGATTTGTGTAAAGTGCAAAAAAAGACCTGCCATTGTCTTTGTGCAAAAAATGGATGGCAGCTCCGGCACAGAGGGCTATTGCCTGCGGTGTGCCAGAGAGATGGGCATTAAGCCCGTAGACAATTTGATGAAGCAGATGGGCATTTCCGACGAGCAGATGGATGCCATTGAGGAGCGCATGGATGCCATGTTTGAGGACGGCGAGTTTGACCCTCAGCAGATGATGCAGGGCATGGGCATGATGGATTTTATGCCGCAGGATGAGGACGCCGACGAGGACGAAGAAGCTTCCGGCACCAGCGCGACTCTGCCGTTTGGCTTTTTGAATAAACGCAAGGAGCAAAACGAACAGGCATCCGATAAAAAAGACCCCAAAGCGAAAGAAAAGGGCAAAAAGCGTAAATTTTTGGACCAGTACTGCGAAAACCTGACGGAAAAAGCGCGTGCCGGAAAGCTGGACCGCATTGTGGGGCGTGACCGAGAAATTTACCGCACCATTCAAATTTTGTCCCGCCGCCAAAAAAACAACCCCTGTTTAATTGGTGAAGCAGGTGTGGGCAAAACGGCGATTGCCGAGGGCATTGCCCTGCACATTGCCGAGGGCACCGTTCCCGCCGGGTTGAAGGATAAGGAAATTTACCTGCTCGACTTAACCAGCTTGGTGGCGGGTACGCAGTTCCGCGGACAGTTTGAAAGCCGCGTTAAAGGCTTGATTGCGGAAGTAAAGGCCGCAGGCAATGTGATTTTGTTTATTGATGAAATTCACAACATCACCGGCGCGGGCGATTCTGAAGGCGCAATGAACGCGGCGAATATTTTAAAGCCTGCCTTGTCCCGCGGCGAAATTCAAGTGATCGGTGCAACCACCTTTGGGGAGTACCGCAAGTTTATTGAAAAAGACCAAGCGCTGGAACGCCGCTTCCAGCCGGTAAAAGTGGAAGAACCTTCCGTAGATGAAGCGGTGGAAGTGATTCGCGGAGTAAAAGAGTATTACGAAGCTTATCACCATGTTAAAGTGCCTGATACGCTTGTGCGCAGCACCGTGCAGCTGTCCGAGCGCTATATCACCGACCGTTTTTTGCCGGATAAGGCAATTGACTTGTTGGACGAAGCTTGTGCATGCTGCAGTTTGCGTCACCCGGAAATCAGCGAGTGGCTGGATGCCGAAAAACAGGTCAACAACTTGACGGCGCAAAAAGAAGAACAGGAGCAGGCCAAAGAAGGCCCCGACTACGAGGTGATTGCGCGGCTGAATTACGAAATTGAGCAGGCGAAGCAGCAGGTGCAGACCTTGCAGGAAAAGGTGGAGGCCATTTCTGTGGGGATGGAGGACATCGCCAAGGTGATTGAGCTTTGGACGGGCATTCCCGCCAGCAAGGTGAAGGAAACGGAGTACACCAAGCTGGTGCAGCTGGAAGATAAGCTGAAAGAAAAAGTGATTGGACAGGATGAAGCAGTGCATCTGGTAGCGAATGCAGTAAAGCGCAGCCGCGCTGATATTGCCGCCCGCCGCCGTCCGGCAAGCTTTATTTTTGTCGGTCCCACCGGTGTGGGAAAAACCGAGCTGGTCAAGCAGCTGGCGATGCAGCTGTTCGACACGGTAGACCCGCTGATTCGTTTGGATATGTCCGAGTTTATGGAAAAACACGCTGTTTCCCGTTTGATTGGTTCGCCGCCGGGTTATGTTGGCTACGACGAGGCGGGACAGCTGACGGAAAAAGTGCGCCGCCGTCCGTACAGTGTGGTACTGTTTGACGAAATTGAAAAGGCACATCCCGATGTGATGAATGTGCTGCTGCAAATTTTGGACGAGGGAAAAATCAATGATGCGCAGGGCCGAACGGTCAGCTTTGAAAATACGGTGATCTGCATGACGTCAAATGCCGGTTCCTCCGACCGCGTAGGGGAAACGGGCTTTAACAAAACGGCGGAGCAAATGAGCCGTGATAAATCGTTGAAGGCACTGCGAGAGTTTTTGCGCCCCGAATTTTTAAGCCGTGTGGATGAAATTATTACGTTCCGCCCGCTGAGCGCCGAGGATTTGCGCCGTGTGGCCGCGCTGATGCTGACCGAGTATAAAGAGCCGTTGGCGGCCAAGGGAATCGGGCTTTCGTGGACACAGGAGGCGCTGGAGCTTTTGTGCGAAAAAGCGCAGGGCGGAAAGTTCGGCGCGCGTGACCTGCGCCGTGTGATTCGCAAAGAAGTGGAGGACCGTCTGGCAGAAAAGCTGATTGGCGGAGAACTGCTGGACGCCGTTTGTGTGGATGCTGCTGAAAAGGACGGCGCAAAAGAGATTGTTTTGAAATAAAAAAGGAGTGCTTTTTGACATTTTTTAAAAATGACAAAAAAGTTTCAAAAGAGCCTTGACAATGGATGACAAAAGAGTTACAATATAGTTGCAAGAAAGTTACAACCCTTGCAAATGCACTTTTTCATTCTTTGTAGGCTCTTTCTCCTCCTGTTTGTGCTTTGGCTAGAGAGTGCGAAACAGTAAGAGCTTACACCTCCTTTTTCCTTTTTTCTTCGTTTTGCATTCAACTCCACAGGATGCAAAACACCCGATCACAGAGCGGAAGGGTACCCCCGTTGGGTGCCCTTCCGCTTTTTTGCAAACCTTTGCGGTGTTGTTTTTTCACAAAAGTTTTTTGGAAATCATTGGGCGATTCGGCGTTTTGAAATGATGAAAAAGCAGTGCTGAAAAAACACACGGAAAAACGTATTTTTTGTAAAGAAACCGGAAAAAAGGACTAGCCGTATGCCGATATTTGTGGTAGTATATAATACAAGTAATAGGGTGATTCTCGTATCAGTGAAACGGCGCACTTTCAGGCTTTGTAAAAAGCGGGAAATGTGCCTTTTGTTTACCGTAATCACCCTTTGGCACACTTGGCTGCTTTTCCCGGTGTGCTTTGATGAACAGCAATTTTTACTTGGATTCAAAAGGAGTATGTTTATGGCTTACTATTTCAGCGAACCTTCCCGTACCTTCGGTGAATATCTCTTGGTTCCGGGATATTCTTCGGCGGAGTGCATCCCCAGTGCGGTCAGCCTGCGCACGCCGCTTGTGAAATACCGCAAAGGGAAAGAGGAATGCCCCATCAGCATGAACATCCCTATGGTTTCCGCCATCATGCAGGCGGTTTCCAACGACACAATGGCCATTGCGCTTGCAAAAGAGGGCGGTGTGTCGTTTATTTACGGCTCGCAGACCATTGAGCAGGAAGCGGAAATGGTGCGCCGTGTGAAAGGCTATAAAAAAGGCTTTATCGTCAGTGATTCCAATGTTCGTCCCGACGCAACCTTGGGCGATATTCTGGCCCTCAAGGAAAAAACCGGCCATTCCACCGTGGCAGTAACGGATGACGGCACGGCAAACGGCAAATTGCTGGGCATTATCGGCAGCCGTGATTACCGTGTTTCCCGCATGAGCACAGATTTGCCTGTCACCGAATTTATGACGCCGTTTGAGCGTTTGATTACCGCTCCCGAAGACACCACGCTGAAAGAGGCCAATGACATTATTTGGGAGCACAAGCTGAACTCTTTGCCGCTCATCGATAAAAACCAGCACTTGAAGTGCATGGTATTCCGCAAGGACTATGACTCCCACAAGGAAAACGTCAACGAGCTGCTGGACGCCAACAAGAGCTATATCGTTGGCGCGGGCATCAATACACGCGACTATGCCGAGCGCGTTCCGGCTTTGGTTGAGGCAGGCGTGGACGTGCTGTGCATCGACTCCTCCGAAGGCTTTTCTGAGTGGCAGGCACGCACTTTGGCATGGGTGCGCGCCAAATATGGCGACAAAGTGAAAGTGGGCGCAGGAAACGTGGTAGACCGTGAAGGCTTCCGTTTCTTGGCCGAGGCGGGCGCCGACTTCATCAAAGTCGGCATCGGCGGCGGTTCTATCTGCATTACGCGCGAGACAAAGGGCATTGGCCGTGGTCAGGCAACAGCCACCATTGAAGTGGCGAAGGCACGCGACGAGTATTTTGAGGAAACAGGCATCTATATTCCCATTTGCTCGGACGGCGGCATTGTACACGATTATCACATCACTTTGGCGCTTGCGATGGGTGCAGACTTTGTCATGCTGGGCCGTTACTTCTCCCGTTTTGACGAGAGCCCGACAAACAAGCTGAAAATCAACGGCACATTTGTGAAAGAGTATTGGGGCGAAGGCTCCAACCGTGCGCGCAACTGGCAGCGCTACGACTTGGGCGGCGCGGGTAAGCTGAGCTTTGAGGAAGGCGTTGACAGCTATGTACCGTATGCAGGTGCATTGAAGGACGGCGTGGCCGTTACTTTGGCAAAGGTGCGCAGCACAATGTGCAACTGCGGTGCGCTTTCCATTCCTGAATTGCAGGAGAAAGCACGCCTGACCGTGGTTTCGTCCACCAGCATTGTCGAGGGCGGTGCACACGACGTTATGCTGAAGAATCAAGCTTCTTCGGTAGCAGAATAAAATAAGCGGCTTTGCCGCATGAAAAAAACACCGGGTTTGTCGTAGGACAAGCCCGGTGTTTTTGAGACTATCGAAAAACTGCCGCCTGATTCAAA
>DCEX01000029.1:0-33084 GCA_002315015.1 Faecalibacterium sp. UBA1819 | reverse complement strand
AGCTTTTTCGACAAACTGAAACACCGGGTTTGTCGTAGGACAAGCCCGGTGTTTTTGTGATTGCAAACCGATTGGCTGTATTCAATGATCGTGTGAGGTTTCCTCGTGGCCGTGCACAACAGGGGAACCAAAGCGCTCTAAGCGATAACGCAAATAATCCATATCGCGGAAAAGGGCATCTGTTTGCTGCCCAATTCCTGTGAGCTGTGCCAGCGAGAGCATCATGGGCACAAGCCCCGGTGTTTCGTAAAAACACAACAGCACGTCATCCCGCTCATCAAACGGAAGAAACAGCTTCAACAAGCGGCACGAGCTGCTTTCGGTTAAATAAATATGCACTTTTAGCACGGCGCGGTCATCTTCATCGCTGCACAGCTGTGCAAAGCAAGCTGCTTCAAATCGGTTTCCGCCGGCGTCCAGCACAAACGGCAGCGGCTGCTCAAAGCCGAGCGGAACTTTTTGCACAATGCTGTTTTCCGTCCAGCACAGCACAAGCGTTTCCTCCTCGCGCTCAAAGGAAATTGTTTGCACACCGGCGGTATAAAAATCGTTCATCACAGCGATGATTTTTGGCAGCAGTCCGGCGTGATTGCGCTCGAAGGAAAATGAATGGCCTTCCAGCAGAGAACAGGCGGTATCCACCGTAGCCGGTGTAGAAGAAAAGAAGGTGTGCCAAATTTTTTCCCTCAACGTACGCGGTTTTTTCTTTTGCTGGTCACAGTACGGCGGCGCCAAAAAGTGGGCGCGGTAAGGGCAGGCGGAAAGAACTTTCCCAGATTGCGTTTCTGCGCGCAATGCCGCAAAAAACCGCGCTGTGGCACGGTAGGACTCACTTCTGGTAAATAAGTTCTGTGCGCCCGATTGGAGCACCACGATCATATTTAAGTCTCGCGCAAGGAAAACGTACTGTCCAAACATGCCGTTAAACATGCTCATTTGATGTTCGGAATCCGGCCAAAGCTGATAACCATATTCTTCTTTTTGTGCGCTGACAGTTTGCGTTTTGAGCGCAGCAGAAACCCATTCCTTGCTGAGAATGCGCTGTGACTGTCCGTCGGGGGTGTGCCAAACGCCGTCTTGCAGGTAAAGAAGCCCCAATTTGGCCGCGTCTTCCGCAAACACATACATGCCCCAGCCGCCCTTTTCGATGCCGTTCGGACACGTTTCCCAAGCCACTTCTCCAAAGCCCAGCGGTTCGAATAAACGGGGCTTTAAAAAGTCAAGCAAGCCTGCACCGGATTTTCGCTTTACAATTGCAGAAAGAACATAGGTGTTCATGCTGTTATAATCAAATTTTGTGCCCGGCTCAAAAAGGACATCGGACTCTAAAAAGCTTTTCAGCCAGTCGGACGAGCATACCGCGCCCACTTCTTTAAAATTGACGCCGGACGTCATGGAAAGAAGATGATGCACCGTGACGGTGCGCATTTTTCGGTTAGTGAGAAATGAGCATTTTTCCGGGAAAATTTCACATACCAATTCTTGCGGATTCAGCAGCCCTTCGTCAATGAGCATCCCGATGGCAGTTCCAGTAAAGGTTTTGCACAGACTGTGTGTGACGTGCCAGCGGTCAAGAGAATAAGGCTTCCAAGAAGCCTCGCAGAACACCGCGCCGTTTCGGATGCACAAAAGGTTATGTCCAAAGCCTTCACGGTTGTTTTGCATTTCGTTTAAAAACTGTTTCAGCGCGCCGCCGTCCACTTGTGCCTGCTGGGGTGAAATACGCGGCAGCTTCTGCGGCTTGGGGCCGGAAAAAACAGGTTTTTGCACTCGTACAGGAAAGGGAAGCAAATTTTCGCTTTCCCCTTGCAGAAGCTTTCTTGTGTAGCTTAAAATGCGCAGATTACTTTTCAGTTCCATGGCCATAACCTTCTTTCTGGATCAACAATAAAAAACGGCTGCCTCGCAGCATTAAAGCATGCGAAGCAACCGTGGCCGCAGTTTTGCGCAGTACAGAGCCACCATACGCGCCACGGCAAGATCATATACAAAAAATGTAACGTTTCCCGCAAGCAGCAAAACAGCAAGTGCCTTGCCGCTCATGGAGGAAAATTCCTGCTGCAAGGCGGGAATGGGGAACACAAGCAAAATTAAGCTGTACATGGCAAGAATGCAGACATTAAACAGCACGAGCTTTGCTGCAAAGCGCAAAGCAGGAAAGCGGATTTTTTCTAAATAAGCTTTTACCAGTGGGTAAAACCCCAAGAAAAAGATAAAAATCAGCGCCATTTCCTTGTCGGGCACTAAAAGCATGGATAAAAGACCAACCGCCGCATATAGCAAAAACCCAGTGCGCATCCCGTACTCCACAGCAACGGCAACCAGAAAAATACCGGCAAAAGCAGGTGCGGAAAAGGTCGAGGCGGGAAGAATGCTTCCCATCAGCATGGTACACAGGGAAAGCGCTGCAAATAGTCCGCAAAGTGCAATTCTTCCGCTTTTCTTTCCATTCCCGCGGCTCAGCATCCCATGCCTCCGCAGCTGCAGCAAGCGTCCATGCACATCATTGCCATACACATGTCACAGCACGAGCACGAAACCGCCTGTGCGCCATAGGGCGATTGATTGCCGTAGGGATTGCCCGGCATTGCGCCGTTGGCGCTGTTTTGCAAGTTGCGCAGTGCTGCCGCATATTCCGGGTTTCCGGGCGCAAGACGACATGCCATTTGAAAATAAGAGAGCGCCTGTGCCAGCCAGCCCTTGTAATAGTAGGCACTTCCCATCAAAAAGTTCCACTCGGCATCGGCGGAGCCGTTGGGAATGGCATTCAAGCGTGCCAAAGCGTTGTCCACATCACCGGAGTTAATCATTTGACGAATGATGCGATATTGAGCATTGTTTTGCCCGGCAGGCTCCGATGCATCAAACGTGGGGCCTGTCTCCGCCTGCTGCCCGCAATTTCCGGTGCGCAGATAGCTCATCAGCATATCAAACGCCTCGTTCAGCTCGTTCATTTTTTCCTGCGCACGGGCACGGTCCGATTCGTCGGTGGATTGTTCGGGGTTGTACTGCTGCGCAAGAGTGCGATAAGCGTTTTTAATTTCTTCTTCCGTTGCGCCTTCCCGCAGGCCCAAAACAGCATAAGCTTGTTGCAGATTCATGTTATTTCCTTTCCGTTTACAGATGATAAGTGGGTGGACGGCTTTTTCGTTCTTTTTGTTCCCGCTTGTGCAATACTTTGCGGCAGCCCCAAAAAAAGAATATTTTCAACAAGGGCTTTGTGTACTTCCTTGGTAAGGGAGAGCTGCTGATAACATCGGGCGGCTTCCCCTGCGCACATGCGGCAGAGCAGCTTTACCTGCTCCACCATTGCTTCGCGGGAAAGCCCCATCTCATGAAACACATTGTATCGACCGGCTTTTTGGTCGTGCTCGAAGTCCTCAGCGGCATCCAGATAATATAAAATTTTTCCAAGCAGCATTCCCATGCGCGCCAGCACATCTGCTTGCTCCGGCTGTGCCGCTGCCAGACGAAACAGCGCAGCCGTCATTTGTGCGGTAGGGTCGGCGGCAAAATCCGGGTCGGCACAGTGCTGTGCTTCTAATTCGGCTTGGCGTAAAGTTTGCTCGTGGAGCACCGCCTGAATGTCCGGCAGGTGGCCTCGTGCCTTGGCGGATGCGCGATGCAGCAGACCTTGAATGGCAAACGATGCGGCACGTTTGGCCGCGTGTTCATCGGAAACATCATCCACTACTTTATAATATGCAGTAAGCACCAGCGCGTCCGCTGCCATGGAAAGCCCCTCAGACGGGGCGCAGATTGGGTGCTTTTGCACGGGGTTTGCAATGCACCGGCAAGCGTTTACGGCCGGCTCTGTTCCGGCGAGACCATCCGCCAAAAGCGCCAAAAAAACAAAGTCATAATTGAGCAAAAGGCGCGGCAGAAAGCCATAGCGCTCTTTAAGGCGCAAGCACAACCCGCAATAGTAAGCGCGGTAGGCCTGCCATTGCCATACCTTGAGGTCTGCCTGAAACGGCAAGACATATCCGAACAAGCAAGCACCCCCTTTGCATAAAAAGTCAGACGCAGCATCCGGCGTCAGCAAGGCCGGACAATGGTCTGTATATCATCTTAGTATAGCGTATTTTATACGTTTTTACAATGAAAAGAATGGTGAAAATTAAAATTTGCCGCACAAAGAAAGGAAAGCCGTCCGACTTCGCAAAAGGAAAGGTCGGACGGCTTTGAGAATTATCGAGAGGGAAAAGGCTTTTCCGTTTTAGGAATTGGACGGTAAATGGTTAACGGTATCAAAGCGATAACCGGCATTTTGAAACCATTCAATCACGCGCGGCAGTGCTTCAACGGTGCTATCGGTTACTTTGGTGTCGTGCATTAAAACGACACAGGTATTATGCTCGGCTGCATCACGCACGATATTGTCATAAACATCATCGGCAGATACCTTGCCGCCCAGAGAATCGTCGGCGCTGACGTTCCAATCGACATAAGTATATCCCTTTTGCACTGCTTGTGTTTTTAACAGTTTCATGATATCGCTTCCGCCATACTTTCGGCTGACCGTGTTGGTGCTGCCGCCGGGAAAGCGCAGAATGGTGGGGCTGGGGGAAACATAGGGGGCAATGGCCTCTTTCAGCTGGTCAATATCGTGCCAAAACTGCTCGGGGCTGTCATAGATTGTTTTGTATTCATGGGTGCAGCTGTGCAGGGCGATGCAGTGGCCTTCTGCGGCAGTGCGCGCTAAAATAGGAAGGTCATCGCGGTTGTTATCGGCGGCAATGACAAAAAAGCTGGCAGGCACTTGGTACTGCTTCAAAATATCCAGCACCTTGAGCGTATTTTCCGACGGGCCGTCATCGAATGTCAAATAGACCACTTTTTCTTCGTCGGGGCCGGTTTCAGACCCGGCAGGCGCTGCCGCGGGAAGGACATCGTCGGGCAGAAAATCGTTGACAGAACAGCCCGCCGGCAGCTGCTCTGTGCGCAGAGCCGCAGAAAGAACAAGTGCCCCCAAAAGTACGCAGGCACCACAAAAAAAGAAGAAAGGACGCTTATGGTGTTTCCATTGGCGCATGGCGCGCCGAAACAGAGTTTTCATATTGCTATCGCCGCCTTTAGATTGATTTATGCAGGGGTTTCCTTTATAATACTGATATGTAAAAAAGACAAAATATATGACGACAGGAGATATTAGAAAAGTGCAGGATATTTTGTGGTTGGTGGCTGTGCTGGTGGCTTGGGGAATTACGGCGTGGCTGTTTTTCAGCAAAAAAGACGCTTCGGCCAGTACGGCGCAGCTCAACATGATGCGCATGACGATGGAGGAAAATATGCGCTCGATGCAGCGCGATATGATGCAGCAGCTCAATGAGGAGATGCGGCAGATGCGGCAGGAATTGGGCCTTTCGGTGCAAAGAACCTCCAGCGCAGCTGCGGAAATGCAGGCGACCACACAAAAGCAGGTGGCCGCGGCACAAAATATGCGTTTGAAGGAACTGACAGAGCAAATGGGCCAGCGCCAGGAGATGCTGCAGCGTGCAGTAAATACGCAAATGCAGCGAATGCAAACGACGGTGCGCGACCAACTGCAAATGGTGGAGGAACGGATGAAAACAAGCGCGATGGAGCAGGAGCAGCGCTTGGAGCGGATTCGCACAGAGATGGAAAAAAGTGTTCGTGCCATGCAGGAAGGAAACGAAAAAAAGCTGGAAGAAATGCGCGCAACAGTAGACGAAAAACTGCAAAAAACACTCGAAAAAACCTTGCAGCAATCGTTTAGCCGGGTATCGGAGCAGCTGGAAAGCGTTTATCGCGGGTTGGGCGAAATGCAAACGCTTGCAACCGGCGTAGGCGACCTAAAAAAAGTGTTAAGCAATGTGAAAACGCGCGGTATTTTGGGAGAGATTCAGCTGGGGGCAATTTTGCAGCAGATTTTAACGCCCGAACAATATGCCGAGAATATCCCCACGGTAAAAGGCAGCCGAGAGCGCGTAGAATATGCCGTTCGACTGCCCGGAGATGAGCAGGGAGAAGGTGTTTGGCTTCCGATTGACGCCAAATTTCCCGCCGACGCCTACGCCGCTTTGTTGGATGCCTATGACGCCGGGGATGCCGGGGCGGTGCAAAGTGCGGCTAAGGCGCTGGAGCAGCGTGTTTGCGGCTTTGCCAAAGACATTCAAACAAAATACCTCCATGCCCCGGAGACAACGGATTTTGGAATTATGTTCTTGCCCGTAGAGGGCTTATATGCCGAAGTGGTGCGGCGCGGAATGGTGGAGCGTTTGCAAAGAGAATATCATGTAGTGGTGGCTGGGCCGACTACCATGGCAGCTTTGCTGAACAGCTTGCAAATGGGGTTCCGTACCTTGGCGCTGCAAAAGCGTTCCGGCGAAGTGTGGCAGGTGCTGGGCGCTGTCAGAACGGAATTTGATAAGTTTGGTGAAGTGTTGGCAAGTGCGCAAAACAGAATTGAGCAAGTGGGCAACGAGCTGGAAAAGCTGGTGGGAACGAGAACGAGACAGATTCAGCGCCGCTTGCGCGATGTAACACTTTTGCCGGACTCCGTTTCGGAAGATACTCTTGAATAAAAAAGCAAATTCAAAAACGCCTCCGGTGGCAGCGCTTCAACAAGCGGACACGGGAGGCGTTTTGTTATGTTCGTTTTTATTTTTTAGAGGGCAAACGAATCTCGCGCTTGGTCGGCGCTGCGTTTGCAATCTGTTGTGCAGGAAAAGAAATTGTCATGGTGTCAAAAGCAGATTTCGACGGCTGCGCGGTGGGCTGCTGTACAGGTTGTACCATCGGCTGCTGCACCGGATGAGTCATATCCGAGGATACCGCTTTGTTGCTGACCGGCTGCGGATGCGTTTGTGCGATGACAGCGGGCCTTGCAGCCTCAGCGGATACCGTATGACCGGAAACCGGGGCAGGAGTGCCGGGCTGCGGCATGGGGCTGGCGGTATGCGCAGGTGCCGCGGGTACTTGAGACAAGCGGGAGATGTCAGAAGCGCCCGCCTTTGGTTCTTGCCGCGAAAGAGCCGGCTTACTTTGATGAAGCTTTTTTCCATCTAAAACGCCGAGAATCAGCCCGCAGACGCCGATAACAATGCCAAAGGCGGCCAAATAGGGGAAAAGGCCGCCAAACCAGCGGGTGAAACTGGCATGGGCAATATTATCCGACGGCATCCAATTTTGAAAACCGCTGAACAACACGAAACTAAGCCCTCCGAGCGTACAGGCAAAACCGGCGGGGACAAGCGCGGCTGAGAGGTGCTTTAGGAATTCCGGCATGTCTGCGCTCAGCTTAAACAGAGAAAGCAGCGAGAAAAACGCAATAACACCTAAGGCGGCGTATAACACCGCACATAACGAGCGGTACTGCAAAACGATAGAAAGCGCTGCATCAAACGGAACACTCACCATCGTTTGATAGGAACCCTCACAAGTTGATTGAAGGGCAAAGTAGCGGGTGAGGTCACTTTCTGTCGCTTGGGTTCCTGTTTCGCTGTATACTGTATCAGCAAGATCAGAGGTCAATGTGCCGAAACGCGCCGTTGTTTTGATTCCGGCGTTGCGAAATCGGTTGTAGATGGCGCTTTGTATGTCATTAACGACAGTATCTTCGGAAATATAATTGCCGACCATACCGACACCAAACTGTGCCTGCGAAAAAAAGCTTTCGCAAACCGTTTTCGCGGTATGTGCAACATTGGTGTAATAATTGGTGCGCTCTAATGTTTGCAGCAAGTAGCTCTCGTTAAAAAGCGTTACTTGCAGCGCCAGCAAAAGGGCAAACAGCGAAACTGCAAGGCACAGCAGAAAGCGTGCAAATAAAGAAGGGAAGTTACGTTTCATGGGAGGTATCCTTTAAAATAGTGGGGCCGCTCATCCATTTGGCATACACAAAATAACGCTGTTCCGTGGGACTTACTTGTCCGAAGGGGTAGCAGGTGTATAAAATTAAGTTATCCTCATCTGCCGTTAAATCATAAGCAGAGGTGTCGTCAGCATCCGCAACGCGCATATCGGTGACTTCGTATAAATATTTGCCATAGGAGGTTTCAATCAAAACAACGGTACCTTTTTCGATGCGGTCGAAATCACGAAAATAAGTGCTTGTATGGCCGGCAATTAAGACGGTGCTGCCTTCGCCGGGAATGGACGCACCCGCATAAGTGCCCGCGCCGCTGCTCAACTCTACGGGAGAATCGCCGTAAAATAGGTTGCAGTCAATGCTGGTTCCTTGAATGACCAAGCGGCCATAGTTTTCGCCCTCTTGGGGATAACCGCCGTAGCGGTTTAAGTCTACGGTGCCGCTTTCGATATTGGGGGAACCGTCAAAGAGATTAACGGTAGGCTCAATTGCCTCAAACCCTGCGTGATTCGCTGCTTGCGAAATGGATGCACCAATCGGAAGCGCAATCAGCCAGAGAATAAAAAGTGTTATGATGCAAAAGAAAAGGGGAAGAACTAATTTCTTCCCCTTTTTCTGTAAAGCATCCACCTTGAAACGTGAATCGCTCATGAAAAACCTCAAATTATTTGCTCAAAGCGCGTTTTTTCACAGACACAAACGCAACGCCTGCACCGGCCAACACAGCAGCGCCAACAATACCCAAAGCGATGGTGTTCATATCAGCACCAGTCGATTTGATAACACCAGAGGTGCCGGGAGCAACCGTAGTAGATGCAGGAGTCAAGGTGTAACGGCTGAAGTGCGGAGCAAAGAAGCTCAGGGTAGCAGTTGTGCCGTTGTTGGCCACTACTGCAACACCGCTCTGACCGTTGTCGGAAGTCCAAGCCCAGTTGCCTGCCAGATTGTACGGAATCTGAATGGTAACATAAGTACCCAGCTCAGACTGTACGCCGTTCACATAGTCTGCATCAAACACAACACAGTTCGGGTCGATGGTAACAGTGTTTACAACCAGCTGATCTGCCAAAGCCTTTGTGCTCAGAACGTTAATTTTCACACCGTTTTTGTCATAGTCAACAGACTTGCCCTGTGCACGCAGAGCAGCTACCATAGCGTTGGTGATGTCGGCAGTAACATAAACGCTCTTGTCGCCGTTCACAGTGGCAACCAGCTTTGTTGCACCAGCGTAGTCGTACGGGTTTTTCAAAACTGCGTCTGCCAAACTACCGGCAATCTGACCGGGAGTAGCGTTAGAGCCACCGCCGCTAATAATAGGACCAGTAGCGCCGCCAGTAGAACCACCAGTAGAACCACCACCTACTTGACCGGGAGTTCCGGTAGAGCCGTCACCTACTTGACCGGGAGTTGCAGAAGAATCAGGACCCAATCAAGCGTAAGTTTGCGTATAAAGCCAGAATACAAACTTACAAGGATAATTGTAGTGGAAACAGCTGTTGGATACAAGAGGGAAAAGTTACAAAATAAAATTGTTTTTTTGTGCAAAAATTGTTTAAACTTTGTTAAACAGGTGAAAAAGTAATTATGAATTGCGTTTTACAGCAATTTGTCATTATTTTTTAAAATTGCTTTTTGCCGATGGCGGCAAACCCGCACAAAACAAAGAAAAGGGGGAAAATGCCGGGAAAGTGGATGCTGAAAAAGCTTTGAATGCAATAGGCAATGAGGCTTGCGGTCAGATAAGGCGCCGTGTGGCGGGAGCGGCGAATGTGAAATAAAAGGAAGGACAGACAAAAGAAAAAACCCACAGCGCCGGTGCACAACAGCGTTTGAAGAAATTCGTTATGAGCGCTGTCAAAAGTGGTTCCGTTCAGAGTGACGATGTACTGTGTATATACCGGGTTAATTAAATCATTGACCATATCGGGGCCGATGCCGAATAGCTGTTCCAGCGGGGAGAATTCGGTAAAATAGCGATACATAAGCCGTCCCCACACATATCCGCGGTTAGAACCCCATTGAGGCCCAAATTGAAACAAGCTGTCAAGCGGGCCGAGGGACCAGTGAAACGCATTGCACAAAATGAAAAAAGCGCCAAAAAGAAAAACGGTCAGCCCAAAGCATCCGCGAAAAAACAGGCGGGCGGAAAGATGTGTTTTGTCAAAGAGAAAAACGAAACAGGCACACAAAAGCATTCCGGCAAGAGCCGCTGCCGGACGGCACAGAATTGCAGAAACAGTGCGCATGGGCGCGTAAATGGGCAGAACATACATCAGCAGACCCGTGAGAAGCCAAATGCAAAAGCAGAAAAATAAGATACTAAAAAAACGCTTTGCGTGTTTCGAGGTGATTTTTTTATCGCAGAGAATGATAAAAAAAGCAAACAATAACGAAAGCCATGGGCCGTCGCTGTTGGACACCAGAAAGGAGCCGGAAAGAAAAACAGCGCAGGCAAAATACAAGCGCGTGTGGCGTGCAGCAAAAAGCGCTTGATACAGGGCGTAGGGAGCACCGAGACAGAGCAGCGCTCCAAAAAAATTGATATTGCCCACAGTAGAGATAAACTGATGGCGTGCAGAAGGATCTACATAGCTGTAATAACCAAGCGGGTCAATACAAAACAGGTTCAGCCAAGCGATGAAGGAAGCCAGCGAAATGCTGCACAGCATAGCGCCTAAAAGCCCAGAAATATGGCGCGCAGAAACGAAAGAAAAAACCAAACAGTAACACAAACAGCACCCGGCAAACATCAGCCAGCCATTTAGCCGTGAGTCAAGCCCGAAGAACGAAAGTGTCGGATTGCGGGAAAGCAGCGTGCTGATGGTGTAACAAAGAAAAATAAATCCGACGTGAAAATAAGCTCTGGCAGAAAAGCGGAAAAAAGAAGGAAACCGCTGCCGCTGAAAAAAGCGATGGTAAACTACCAGAAAAAAGGCGGCCAGCGCACTGACGCAGGTGGAAAATAAAAACATATTCCCTTTGGAACGCACCAAAAGGATCAATCCGTCATCTGCATATAAAGGTAATATAGAGAGAATGCTGAACGCATAAGCTGCCGCAAGAAGCTGAATCCCCTTACAGTGCAAAGCGGGAAGCGTTACTTTCATAAAAGGAAACCTTCCTTTCAACAAAAATAGGCCGTATTGGAAACAAGCTAATGATAGCGCATGAGGGCGGATAGTGTCAAATCAAAAGAAAAAATAATTTTTTTCAAAAAAGGTGTTGACAAATCCTGAAAACTAGGCTATAATAAACAAGCAGTGTTCCGAGAGGCTCATATGCGCCCATAGCTCAGGTGGATAGAGCAACTGCCTTCTAAGCAGTGGGCCAGGGGTTCGAGTCCCTTTGGGCGCACCATTTTATGGTGGGTGTAGTTCAGTGGTAGAGCGCCAGATTGTGGTTCTGGTTGTCGTGGGTTCGAGTCCCATCTCCCACCCCATAAAGAAAACGGCAAATCTTGCGGTTTGCCGTTTTTATATGCTGGGCTATCGCCAAGTGGTAAGGCAACGGACTTTGACTCCGTCATTCCGATGGTTCGAATCCATCTAGCCCAACCAAGCAGGCAACTGCGAAAAGCGGATTCTCTGAAAAGAGAGTCCGCTTTTTCTTTTCTTTTGTGGCAGACGGGCTGCGGCTCTTTTCTTGGCGGCTGTTTGTCAGAGCGGCGCTGTATCACTCAAAAGGAAAGACGATGCGTTGGGATGAGAGCTGCAAAAAATACCAGACAGTATTTTCTTAAGAAAAAATAATCAAATAAAGACAAAAGAATGACAAATAGAAAAAACATGCAACAATCAACAGGTTTCGCGCGTTATATGGGTATACAATCTTTTTGCTGAGCAAAGTTTGTAAAAAGTTCAAGGCCGTGAAACAAAAAAATAATAGGAGTGAGTTGCATGACGGAGAAAATGTTGTCCTTTTTTGAAAATTTAAAAAATGCATTCGATCTTCTTTATGAGGATGTGCCGACAGAATCCAAAGAGCAGAGCGAAGAAAACGAAGATTAAAAAACATGCCCATTTGCTGCGCCGATTGGCTGCGCAAAAGATCTCTGAAAAACAAATGGAAAAAACATCCTGTATATTTTGTGAAACTTTTTTCCGAATGTAACATTTTGTGAAAAAGAGGTTGCTTTTTATAGGATGGAACATTATAATAAGAGGTACCAAGTGGGGGATTGTGGGGCTAAGTGGGTAGAAATGTCCTTCGCACAAGGGTTTCCGACTTGGTGTAAAGCGTGTTGGCTTTACAGTTGTTGGAATGTTTTGCATGAGAAAGCAGGTGTGTTCGGGTGCTCATCGGAGAATACCAATACACCATTGATGAAAAAGGGCGCATGAATTTTCCCGCGAAGTTTCGTGAGGAAATGGGCGCACAGTTTATTGTCACGCGCTGGCTTGACCAGTGTTTGGTTGCTTTCTCGCAGGATGAGTGGCAGCGTATGGCGCAGATGCTGGCGGAAAAGAGCGTCGTGCAGTCCAGCGCCGTGCAGCGTTTTTTATATGCTTCGGCAGCTGAGGTTCAGCCGGACAAGCAGGGGCGAATTTTGCTGACGGCGGCTTTGCGTGCCCATGCCTGCTTAAAAAAGGATGTAACAGTAATTGGTGTTGGTTCCCATGCAGAAATTTGGGATACCGATGCTTGGAAGAAGATGAACGAAAGCCTGGACAGCGATGCGATTGCGCAGGCGATGAAAGAAATGGGGTTCTAACGCAATGCAGTTTCACCATATCTCGGTGCTTCTGGAAGAATGCTTGCAGGGGCTTGCCATTCGGCCGGACGGGATCTATATGGACGGAACAACCGGAGGTGCCGGGCATTCTTGTGAAATTGCACGCCGTTTGACAACGGGCAAGCTGTTTAGCTTTGACCAAGACCCTGACGCGATAGAAGTGGCAAAGGAACGCCTGGCGGGGCTTCCTGCACAGGTGGTTCACAGCAACTTTCGCAAGGCCGACGTGGTATTGCGTGAGCTGGGCGTAGAAGGCTTAGACGGTGCTTTGCTGGATTTGGGCGTTTCTTCCCACCAGCTGGACGAGCGTTCCCGAGGCTTTTCCTATTTAGGAGACGCGCCGCTGGATATGCGCATGAGCCAGCAGGGGCCGACTGCGGCAGACCTTTTGGCCGCTTGCAGCCGTGAGGAATTGGCGAAGATTTTGCGCGAATACGGCGAAGAACCCTATGCTTGGCAGATTGCCGGCAAGATTGTTGCACAAAGAAATACACAGCCGTTTGAAACAACGGCACAGCTGGCGCAGGCGGTGGCAAGCGCTGTTCCGCCCGCTGTTAGAAGAAAAGATAAAAACCCCGCAAGAAGAACGTTTCAAGCGTTGAGGATTGCTGTGAACGGCGAGCTGGATGCGCTCAGCGAGGGAATGGATGCAATTTTCTCAATGTTGAATCCTGGAGGGAGATTTTGCATCATTACGTTTCACTCGTTAGAGGACAGGCTTGTCAAGCAGCGTTTTCGCGAGTGGGCAACGGCTTGTACTTGCCCGCCTGAGTTTCCTGTATGCGTATGCGGCGGAAAGGCAAAAGCAAAATTGATTACCAAAAAGCCGATTGAGGCAGGAAAAGAAGAAAACGAAGAAAATCGACGCGCCCGCAGTGCAAAATTGAGGATCATAGAAAAGATTTAAGGTTTGATATGGAGTGGCTGGCCAAGGAGGTCGGCGCGGCGTTTCGTTTTGCCCCATGGGGTGTTTTGCACAAAGGGAGGTGATTCCAATGCACGAACAAGCGGCGTTGGATTATGACTTAGAGGTATTTGCACCGCGCGAGGAGCGGCGCAGTACCCCGCTAAAAGTGGTAAAGAGCAATACCAAAAAGAAAAAGAAGCTGTTTGGACGGTTTGCGGTGGACATGCGTATGGTAAAGGGCGTGGCCACGGTGACATTTGTTCTGAGCTTGGTGGTTTCGGTGCTGGTGTCTCAAGCCACAGCAACCATGCTGATGGGAGATATTCAAGTGCAGAAGGACGAGCTCACGGAGCTTCAAAGTGAGTACGATTACTTAAACAATGAGCTTGCCATGAAGGCAAACATTACAGAGATTGAGGAATATGCGCAAAACCAGCTTGGACTGGTGAAAATGGAGCGCGGCCAAGTGTCGTATGTGGCACAGGACGATCAAGACACTGTGACAAGAAGCAAAACCGGTTTCAGCCGTGTAACACAGTGGATTTCGGACATGGCAAGCGCGGTTGCGGAATATTTTAAGGGTTGATCTCATAACTTTTATCACCGCCTTTCGACCCGTGGTGAACGGTGCGCAAGCGCGGTGATTTTTCTTTTTTTACTTCAGTGTATGCGCTGATAAAGGAGTTTTTTATGGCGGGATCTTTTGAACGTGAAAAGCCGAATACGGACGATGTGAAAACGGGCAACGCTGTTTCGCGCAATATGCGCGTCCGTCTGTGGAGCGTTGCCGGAATTTTGATTGCATTTTTTTCTGTGCTGATTTTTATGCTGTATCGCTATCAAATTGTGGACGGTAAAACCAACCGTGCCAAGGCGGAAGCACAGCAAACAGCCGATGAGATTATCACGCCCAGCCGCGGCAATATCTACGATAAAAACATGAAGCTGCTGGCGCAAAGCGCGACGGTGTGGACAGTGGTAGTTTCTCCGTTTGATATGAACACAGCAAAAACAGATGTCAATGTTGTGGCTCAAAAGCTGGCAGAGCTTTTGGAGATGGATCAGCAAACGATTTATGATAAGCTGGTAGCCAAGCGGGAAAACGGGGAATACAGCGTTTATCAGGTAATCAAACGCAAAATTGAAAAGCCTGTGGCTGACGCCATTACACAGTGGATTGAAGAATATAACGGCCAAGAGGAAAATAAACCTAAGAAGATTAAGGGCATCACCTTGGTGCAGGACACCAAACGCTACTACCCTTATAATAATTTCGCTTCTACTGTCATTGGATATGTGAATGCCGACGGCGACGGCGTCAACGGCATTGAGCGCTATTACAATGAGGTGTTGAAGGGAACCCCGGGACGTGTGGTGGTTCCGCAAAATGCTTGGGGCGATGATTTGGCTCAAACCGAGTACGAGGTGCAGTATGACGCTATCAGCGGCGGCAGCCTGGTGCTGACGATTGACCAGACGATCCAAAGCATTTTGGAAAAACAAGTGGAGACGATGGTGGAGCTGAACAATGTCCAGGAACGTGCCGTGGGCATTGTCATGGACGCCAAAACCGGCGCGATTTTGGGCATGACCACAAAGCCGGATTACGATTTGAACGACCCGAACACCATTGTCAGCGAGCAGGTACTGGCACAAATCAATGCGATTGCCGACGAGCAGCAGCGTCAAGATGCGTATGACACCGCGCTGTGGGCTCAGCGCCGCAACAAGGCAGTTTCCGATATTTATTATCCGGGTTCTGTGTTTAAAACAATTACGGCTTCGGCAGCGCTCGACTCGGGAAAAGCGACAACTGCAACCACGTTTGGATGCACCGGAAAAATTGAAGTGGCCGACCGCACCATCGGCTGTGCCGGTCAGCACGTGCAAAAGGGCATTACCTCGCTTGATTTCTATAATGGCTTAAACTACTCCTGCAACCCGTATTTCGTGCAGCTGGGTCAACAGATTGGGGCAGAGGTGTTCTGCAACTATCTGAATGCGTTTGGCTTCAACGAGAAAACCGGCATTGATATGGACGACGAAGCCCAAAGCCAAACCATTCCCTTGGAAAAAATGGGCATTACAGAGCTTTCCAGTGCTGCGTTTGGACAGAGTACCGCAGTTACACCGATTGCTATGCTTACCGCGGCGACTGCTGCCATCAATGGCGGCGAGCTGCTGGTGCCGTATGTTGTTGACCAAGTGTTGGATGCCGACGGCAATGTGATTCAGCAGACGGAAAAACAGGTCAAGCGCCAAGTGGTCAGCGCTGATGTCAGCAAAACCATTGCGCTGATGCTGGAGGAAAGCGTTGCCACAGGACACGGCAACAACGCCTATGTAGCCGGATACCGCGTGGGCGGTAAGTCCGGTACGAGCCAGAAGGACCAGAGCATTCAAGGCGACGACGCAAACCAGACTTACGTTGCATCCTTTTTCGGCTTTGCACCCGCAGATGACCCGCAGGTTGCCGTGCTGATTGTGGCGGATACTCCCAAGCGCGAAGACGGCAATACCTTCGGCGGACGTATCTGCGGCCCCTATGTCGGCAAAGTCATGCGTGAAATTTTGCCCTACTTAGGGGTTGTGTGTGAGTACGACGAGGAAGAAGCAGAATATGCTCAAGTAGCGCTGCCGGATGTGACGGGCCAATTGGTGGACGAAGCCATGATTCAAATGAACAAAGCGGGCGACTTTGACTGTGAAGTGATTGGCTCCGGCACGACGGTTACGGCGCAGTATCCGATGGCGGGTCAAAAGCTGGTGCGCGGTTCTTCCATTATTTTGTATACCGATGCCGGGGCACAGCCGCAAGCGGTTACGGTTCCGAATTTGCTGAACATGACCTATGGCCAAGTTCAGGAAACGCTGGCCGGCCTTCAGCTCAACCTTTCCGCAATCGGCTCTGTGAAAGATGAGGCGAATGTGCTTTCCGTTACACAGGATATCGCGGAGGGAACAAGCCTGCCGATTGGTTCTGTGGTTCAGGTAGAGTTTGAGGATAAAAGTCTGCGAGACTGACGAAAAGAGGGATTGATGTGGATTTAGCCGCATTATTTGAAGGGGTTTCTTACACGGGAACATTACCGGATGTCAGCGATCCGATTTCGGTTGTGACGCAGGATTCCCGCAAAGTGAGGCCGGGCGCTGTTTTCGTGTGCGCCAAAGGACGGCAAACAGATGGCCATGATTACGCACAAAAAGCGCTTGAAATGGGGGCTTCGTGCATTGTGGTGGAACGTCCGCTCGGGCTTCCCTGTGAGGTGCAGGTGGAAAACGGAAGAAAAGCCTATGCCATCCTTTGCCAAAACTTTTTCGGCTGGCCTGCGCGTCGGCTGCGTTTAATTGCTGTAACGGGAACGAACGGAAAGACAACGGTTACAACGTTAATTCAGCAGGCGCTTCAGCAGCTGGGACACCGCGTTGGGTTGATCGGCACGATCCACACCATGATTGACACCATGGAAGTTCCCGCAAAGTACACCACGCCGGAAGCATGGGATATGGCCGCTTTGCTTTCGCGCATGGAAGCGGCGGGTTGTGACTTCGCCGTGATGGAAGCAAGCAGCCAAGCCTTAGACCAAATGCGGCTTTGGGGGCTGGAGTTTGAAGTTGGCGTTTTTACCAACTTGACGCAAGACCACTTGGATTATCATGGCGACTTTGAGCATTATTATCAAGCGAAAAAGAGTCTGTTTGAACAAACGCGGCAAGCTGTTGTGAATTTGGATGACGCATATGGTGCGCGTTTGGTGAAAGAACTGCAAGATCGTCAGCCGGTGATGACATTTGGTGTGCAGAACGAGGATGCACAGGTGCGTGCCGAAGAGATTCAGCTTTCGGCGGGCGGGGCGCGTTTTCAGATGCTTTGCGGCGTTCATAAAGAATCGCTGGCGTTCCCAATGCCGGGTTCCTATTCGGTGGATAACGCATTGGCCGCGGCTTGTGTTCTTTCTGCTTTAGGAACACCTTGGCACGAAATTGTGCGGGTACTTCATGCAACACGCGGAGTGCGTGGCCGCTGCGAAGTGCTTTATGCAGGTGATTTTACCGTACTGTGTGATTTTGCACATACAGGTGACGCCATTGAAAAAGTGCTGAGTGCCATTGCTCCTTTTGTCAAAGGGCGTTTGATTGCACTGTTTGGCTGTGCGGGAGAACGCGATGCCAAAAAACGTCCGGCGATGGCACACGCTGTCAGCCGCTATGCAGACTTTGCGGTGCTCACTTCGGATAACCCCCGCAAGGAAAACCCTTTTTCTATCTTAGAAAGCGTGGAAAAAGATTTCAAGGAAGGCGGAAAGCCGTATTTGGTAGAGGTGGAGCGGCGCACGGCGGTGCGCAAGGCGCTTTCCTTGTTAAAGAAAGATGATGTTCTGGTATTGTGCGGCAAAGGCCACGAGGATTATCAAGTGATTGACGGTGTGACCATTTACTTAGACGAGCATCGCATTGTGCGCGAATGGCTGAAGGAAAACCACCTGCAATAACGGTGTGCAGTGTATCGCTGAGGGAATGGAACAGAGGAGGAATGAAAGGTGCAGCCAATCAAAGCGAATGAGCTTTGCAAAGGGTTGGGAACGTGGAAACCGGACCGGATGGTGGCAACGGTGGCAACAGACAGCCGAAATGTGAAAGAAAACAGCCTGTTTGTATGCATTGCAGGGGAAAAAACGGACGGCCATCGCTATGCGGCACAAGCGATGGCGCAGGGAGCCGCAGGCATTCTTGCCCAGCATCCGGTCGAAGGCGTAAACCCGGAGGATACGTTGTTGATTTCCGACCCGCTGGATGCCATGATTGCCATGGGCGCCAATTACCGGGCGCAGTTCCAGCCGCTGGTGGTCGGCGTAACCGGCTCAGTGGGGAAAACAACAACTAAGGAATTTTGTTATGCTGTTTTTTCGGCGTTTGGCAATACGGTGAAAACACTCGGCAATCAAAATAACGAAATTGGAATGCCGAACACTTTGTTCCGTTTTGATAAAGACACACAGTATGCTGTCATTGAAATGGGAATGCAGGGCTTGGGAGAGATTCACAAGCTGACCATGGCGGCGCGTCCGGCTGGGGCGATTATCACCATGATTGGGCAATCCCACTTAGAGCAGCTGGGGACAAGAGAGAATATTTTGCGCGCTAAAATGGAGATTTGTGACGGTTTGCCGCAAGGCGCACCGCTTGTCATCAATGCAGACAACGATCTGCTGGCGAACGCGCAAGTGCCCGCACATGTCCGCCGCGTGACCTTTGCCATTCATGATTTGGCCGCGGATGTGCGGGCGGAACATATCCGAAAGCAAAAGGACGGAACGGCGTTTATTATTTCCGACAAGGAATATGGCACTTTTGAAGTGTTTATTCCGGCGATTGGTGACCATAATGTTATGGATGCCATCAGCGCTTTTGCGCTGGCCACTCGGCTGGGTCTGGACCCGGCGCAGGCGGCACAGGCGCTTTCGCGCTATGAAACAACAGGCCGCCGCCAAAAGCTCGTGGTGCACCAGGGAATTCGTGTGTTAGAGGACTGCTATAACGCGAGCCCGGACAGCATGAGGGCCGGTTTGCAGGCACTGTGCGATATGGAAATTACAGGCCGCCGGATTGCGGTGCTGGGCGATATGTTTGAACTTGGCAGCGCCTGTGAACAGGCACACCGAGAGCTGGCCGATGCCTGCGTAAAAGCGAAAATTGACTTGCTGATTGCCATGGGAGAAGGCATGGCATGGGCGGTAAAACGCGCCGAGGAGCTGGGGCTGAAAACACGTTATTGCAGCACGCATGAGCAGGCGGCCCAGGCGCTGCGGGAAGAAACAAAAGACGGGGATGGCGTGTTGGTAAAAGCCAGCCACGGAATGGCATTTGAGCAGATTTTAGAACGTTTCTATCAAATGGAAAAACATACGGGAGTGTGAGGAAAAGATGGAGCAGACAGCTCTGCTTGCGGCATCGCTGGGTGCAATGCTGCTGACGGCGGCATCCGGGCTTGTAATCATCCCTGCGTTGCGCCGACTGCATTTTGGACAGACAATTAAGGAAATCGGCCCAACGTGGCACCAAGGGAAAAACGGTACGCCAACCATGGGCGGACTGACTTTTTATTTTGGTTCTTTGTTCGGGGCGGTGCTGGGTTACACCTTGCTGGCTGTAACCATGCCGGAACTGACCGAGGGCTTGTTTTCGCCGCAAAGCGTGCAGCTGATCATTTCTGTGCTGACGGCATATGCCTTTGGTGTGGTGGGTTTGGCTGACGACTACATCAAAGTGGTGAAAAAAAGAAATTTGGGTCTGGAAGCCCGATATAAGATTATTGGGCAAATTTTTATCACAGCGGCATTTTTGGTTTCGATGAAGATTAACGGAACATTGACCACGATTATCAACTTGCCGGTGTTTGGCGGTGTGGATTTTGGCTTGCTGTACTATCCCATCTCCTTTTTGCTGATCATCGGCATGGTAAACGCGGTGAATTTGACCGACGGCATCGACGGCTTGGCTGCCAGCGTGACTTTTGTCAGCATGTTGGGCTTTATGTTCATTGCCGGATGGCTTGGTAATATTCAGATGGCTTTGTTTGCCGCCGCAATTACGGGCGGATGCGCAGGCTTTTTGTGCTGGAATTTCTACCCCGCAAAGTGCTTTATGGGCGATACGGGCAGCATGTTCCTCGGCGGTGCAGTTGTGGCTGTCGCCTATGGTATGGGACGTCCTGAGCTGCTCTTGTTCTTCGGCGTGATTTATCTGGCCGAAGCCTTCAGCGTGATGATCCAGGTCACCTACTTTAAGCTGACACACGGAAAGCGCATTTTTAAAATGAGCCCGATTCACCACCACTTTGAAATGTGCGGTTGGAGCGAGGTTCGCATTGACTTTGTATTTAGTCTGGTTACACTCACATTTGTATTTCTGGGCTGTATGTACATTTACATTTCCTAAATACGCAGCAGAAAGCTGCTCGCAATGAACACGCAAAGGAGGGCGAAAGGATGCCGGAAGATGCAAAGCGGTTGAAAGAAACAGCACTGCGCAATAAAAAGCTGATGCAGCCTATGGGGCTTCATTTTGTACACGAGCCGCTGGACCGACCCTTTATGATCATTGTTTTAATTTTGGTGGTCATGGGGCTGATTATGATGTTCAGCGCAAGCTTTGTAGACGCTTATTATTACGAAGGCGACGGCTACCTTTACATCAAAAAGCAAGCGCCCCTCGCCCTTGTGGGCTTGATTGCAATGTACGCTGCGTCTCGGTTGGATTACCACATTTGGAAGCGCTTTGCCTGGCCGCTGATGGGTATTACCTATGTGCTTTTGGTTTTGGTGCTGTTTATGAGCAGAACCAAAGGAACAAAACGTTGGATTTACATTGGCATCTTTAACTTTCAGCCGTCGGAAATTGCAAAGTTTGCCGTCATTGTGCTGTTTGCGTATATTATTTCATCAAACTACAAGAAGATGAAAACACTCACCTATGGTGTGTTTCCATTCGTATTGATTTTAGCTTCGTTGGCCGGCCTTTTGCTTTTGGAGCCGCATCTGTCCGGTACGATGCTGATTTTTGCGATTGGTTTTATCATGATGTTGGTGGGCGGAACACGCTTAATCTGGTTCGGCGCGGCACTCGGCTTTTTGATTGCAGGTATTGCGGGCGCAATCATTATTAAACCGGACTTGGTTTGGTATGCGCAGGACCGCCTTCGCTACTGGATTGACCCTTGGGAAGACCCGCTGGGGCTTGGACATCAGGTCATTCAAAGTATTTACGCCATCGGTTCCGGCGGCTTGTTTGGGCTTGGCATCGGCAACTCGCGTCAAAAACACCTTTATTTGCCTGAGCCTCAAAACGACTTTATTTTTGCCATTGTCTGTGAGGAACTTGGCTTTATTGGCGCGCTCATGGTGATTTTCCTGTTTATTGCACTGATGTGGCGCGGTGCGGTGATTGCCTGCAAAGCAAAAGACCGTTTCGGCTCGATGCTGGTGGTGGGAATTATCACTCAGGTGACCGTCCAAGCGGCACTCAATATTGCGGTGGTGACGAAAACCATTCCCAATACGGGTATCAGCTTGCCGTTCTTTTCTTACGGCGGCACTTCTTTGATGATGCTGCTGGGCGAAATGGGGGTTGTTTTGTCGGTATCGCGCCAAAGCAGCATCAATACAGGATGATTTGCCGAAAGGCAGCAAACATGATTCATAGCAACAGCGGATGCGGAAAAACCGTATTCGCTGTTTGCCGTATCCATTGAGGAGGTTCTTTATGAGGGTGCTCATTGCGGCAGGAGGCACAGCGGGCCATGTAAATCCTGCTTTGGCCATTGCCAAGGAGATTGAAAAGCATTGTCCGGGGGCGGAAATCCATTTTGCGGGACGAAAACAGGGGATGGAATACGGCCTTGTGACCAAAGCGGGTTATCCGTTCCATCACATTGAGGTAAACGGCATCCAGCGCAAGCTCACACTGCGCAATGTGGCCAGAAACGTGAAAGCAATGTATCATTTGGCGCTCAGTGCGCCATGTGCCGCCGCAATTTTGCGCAAAGTGCAGCCGGATTTGGTGATTGGTGCGGGCGGTTATGTCAGCGGCCCGGTGGTGCAGACGGCGGCCAAAAAAGGAATTTTAACGGCAATCCATGAGCAAAATGCATTTCCCGGAATTACCAATAAGATTTTGGCAAAAAGCGTCGATCTGGTGTTTGCAGCCATGCCGGATGCCGTAGAGCGTTTGGGCCCGGCGGCAAAAGGCAAAACTTTTGTCGTGGGAAACCCGGTGCGGGAAGCAATGTGGAATACAGACCGCACTGCGGCAAGAAAGGCTCTGGGCGCAAAGGACGGACAAATTGTGGTGGTGTCCTTCGGCGGAAGCCTGGGCGCACAGCGCCTGAATGAAGCGGTGGCAGAGCTGGCCGTTTGGGAGCTGAAAGAACGCGATTTTCTGCATATTCACGCAACGGGAAGCATTGAGAAAAAAGATTTTGCCGCTCTGGCGAAAAAACTGAAGATTGACAACGATGTACGTTTTCAAATTCGGGAATACATTGAAGATATGCCCTCGATGCTGGCCGCTGCCGACCTTGTGATCAGCCGTGCCGGTGCGCTGACACTGGCGGAAATTTCAGCGGTTGGGCGTGCTGCTGTGTTGATTCCTTCCCCGAACGTGGCGGAAAATCATCAGTATTATAACGCAATGCAGCTGGAAAAGCTGGGAGCCGCTCGCGTATTGGAAGAAAAGAACTTGGGGCAGGGCGCATTGCAGAAAACAGTGGATGAAATTACGCACAGCCAAGCCTCGTTAATGGAGATGGGGGCAAAAGCGCGTGCGCTGGCACAGCCCGATTCACTGGAAAAGATTTGGACGCATTTGGAACAGCTGCTGAAAACGGGAAGACCGTAAGCAGTTTTGCCAATATGCGCCTGAGTGCCATATAAAAACAGAACTTAAAATGTTTTTTCACACTTTTTCCTGTTTTTCATAAGATAAAGCAAAGGGAAAAACACAAATTTCAAAGGATTTACGCAAGGTGCAGACGCTTAAAAATAAGCGCGGAACACCGGTGTTTATTCTTTGGAATCCTGTGTTTTTCAGGCGGTCACAGCCTGTTTTCCGTGAACATCATGGTTACTTATTTGTGTGTTGGCACAAAGCGGCTGGATCAAGGCAGAAAAACAGAGAAAACGGGGTGGATGAAATGCGTGGCATAAAGGTATGGGGCGGACAAAAACTTCATGGTACTGTGCAGATTCCCGGTGCAAAAAACAGCGTTTTGCCAATCATGGCGGCAGCAATGCTTTGTGACGGGCGCGTGACGCTGGAAAATGTGCCGCATCTTTCCGATGTGGAATGTTCCGCCAGAATTTTGCAGCGTTTGGGGTGCCGTGTCATGGCGGCAGAACATTTTTTAGTGATTGAGCCCACAGCAAACTTTCAAAGCGATATACCGGAAGACTTAATGCATGCAATGCGTTCGTCGATTTTCTTTATGGCTCCGCTTTTGGCAAGAACAGGGCGTGCTGATATGACGATGCCCGGCGGCTGTAAGCTGGGCGCACGCCCCATTGACATTCATTTAGACGGTTTGGCAAAAATGGGCGCGATGATTGCCCAAAGCGGTGAGCAGCTGCATTTGACTGCCCCGCACGGCTTGAAAGGGGCCGATATTGCGCTGCGGTTTCCCAGCGTAGGCGCAACAGAAACGCTTTTGATGGCTGCTGTGTGCGCACACGGGCAAACCACGCTGCACGGCTGTTCCATGGAGCCGGAGGTAACGGATTTAGCTCGCTTTCTGCAAAAATGCGGGGCATGTATTGAGGGCATTGGCACGCGCTGCTTAACGGTGTTCGGTGCGGAACATTTAACAGGCACAAGCTACCGCATTTGTCCCGACCGCATTACAGCGGCGACCGTGCTGTTTGCCGTCGCAGGCTGCGGCGGGGAAGCTGTGGTCAAAAATGCGCGTGAAAAAGATTTATATGCCGTTTTGCGGATGCTGCGGGGGGCAGGCTGTGAAATTCATTGCAAAGAAGATGAGATTGCCATTGCACGGCATCATGTTCTCTATGGTGCGGGCAATTTTATAACAGATGTACACCCGGCATTTCCAACGGATGCCGCACCTTTGGCAGCTGCCGCTTTTTTGCGGGCGCAAGGCACAACCACGATCACAGATACCATTTTTGAAAACCGCTTTTCCTGTGCGGCGGGGTTTGAAAAAATGCGCGGCGCTTGCGGCGTGCAGGGCAGAACCATTTGTGTGCAGGGGGTTGCGCGTTTGGCCGGAAGTGCGGTTCACGCACCGGACCTTCGCGGCGGTGCGGCGCTGGTACTGGCGGCGGCACAGGCAGAAGGCGAAAGCATGATTACCGGCATTGAGCATATTGCGCGAGGATATGAAGATTTAGCGGGGCTGTTGATTCAGCTTGGCGTACATGCCGGTTATGTTCAAATGCAGGATACGGCTGCGCTGCTGAGCGTTGCCGCCTACGCATAAAGCAAAAAAGCTGAGGTGACAAGAAAGGAGGTGAGACGATGACGGATAAAAACACACCGAAGCCAGTCTTTTCCCGAGAGGAACATTATCAAAAGCGGCAGACACCGCAAAGAATGGTGTACCACAGCACAAGCAGCGCCGGAAGTTATTCCTCGCGCAGCGCACCCACCAAACGAGTGAATTATCACGCGGGCGCCGCAGGCGTTTACACGCGGAAAACAACGGAACGCCTTGATTTTTCATCGCAGTCCTCGGCGGCTACCAAGCGCCCTTCCTCCCGCAGCTGGCGCACGGAATCGGCGGAATCTTTGCGGCAAACACCGCCCTCTCGGAGTACCGTAAAAAGTGCGGTGCGTTCGTTGGGGGGCACAGCACCTGTTTTTTCTTCCACGCAGCGGATCAGCGTTGAAAGAGCAGCACCCCCGCTTTCAAAACCGGAACCGCGCCGTTCAGGTGCGGCTTCGGCTTCGGACATACAGCGTCATCGTCCTGCCTCCGGCAGTCCGGCGCGCGAAAGAGAGCAAAACAGACAGCAGACTGCTCGAAAACGGGAAGCGCCGGTTTCTGTCCCTTGGTTTCAAGAACGCAGACAGGCTGAGCCGCCCGTGCAGACAGAAACGGTGCTGGAGCCGATTGACTCCGGCAAAACAAAAGGAAAAACGCTCTTTTTCCCTACGATTCAGCCGGAAGATGTCTTGCAGCACAACTTTGAAGAACAGGAGTGTGAGCCTGAGCCGGAGCTTGAGTCTGAGCCGGAGCGTGAACCGGCGCCAAAACCGCGCAGAACCAAAGCGGTGCCTGCGAAAAAACAAGAAAAGCCAAAACCGAAAAAGAAAAAGAAGAAGCGAAAAAGCGCTTGGAAACGCTGGCAGGAGGCAAGGGAAGAAAAGCGGCGCAATGCGCCGCCCAAAACGCCCGAGCAGCTCAAGCGCATCAAAACGCTCAAAAAAATAGGAGCGGTGTCGTTTGCTACAATGGCAGTGCTGATTTGTGCCTTTGTCACGTCGTTTTACTTATTTAAAATTGAAACGGTGAATGTTGTGCAGCCGGAAAGCGGCACAGCGTATCAGGACGAGCAAATCAAGCAAGCGTTTGGAACGCCGGTCGGAAACAATTTGTTTGGCTATTCGGCACAAAAGGTAGAGCAGTCCATGACAGCTGCTTTGCCGTATTTGGAAACGGTTGACGTGCGGCGCGTTTTGCCCAACCAGGTGGATATTGAAGTAACGCCTGCCGTGGAAACCTACCAAATTGAAAGCGCACAGGGCGGCTGGGTAGTTTGTTCGCTTAGTCAAAAGGTGCTGCGGCTGGCGGAACAGCCTCAGGAAGCGGGCCTCATTACCATTCGCGGAGCGAAGGCCTCCAACCCGGTGCCCGGTGTGATGGTTGCGTTTGAAGAACCGGACAAGCAGGCGATGTTTACACAAATTATGCAGCAAATTCAGGCAAAAGGGCTGACACCGATCAACGAGGTGGATTTAACCGACCCGCTGGAAATGAATATTCTCTATGCCGGAAGGCTGCGTATTGTGCTGGGAACCATCAACGACATCGCCTATAAAGTGGACTGGGCGTGGCGTTTGGTAACGCCGCAGCTGGAAGAAAGCTTAAAGGAAACGGCTGTCGGTATTTTGGATGTCTCCAGCCGTACCGAGGAGGGCCGCGGAAAGGCCAGCTATTTGGCGGGCAGCACAGAAATTGTGCATGATGTTCAAGAGCCTGCCGCTGACCAGCCGCAGGAAATTACCGACCCGCAGGCTGTGAGTGAGCCGGCTGCACCGGCATAAATTTCGGCCCGGGACGAAAAAATCTGATTTTGCTATTGAAATAAATCAAAAAATCTGGTATCCTTATACTCAGTGCTAACTATATGTTTGTTGAAATTGTCTTTTAGGGGGAATTTGTCGTGGCGTTTATCCTCGATGAAGAACTGCAAAATATTACAAATATCAAAGTGATTGGCGTCGGCGGCGGCGGCGGTAACGCTGTTAACCGCATGGTGCAGAGCGGTTTGCGCGGTGTTGAATTTATCAGCATGAATACCGATCAGCAGGCATTGCTGAATTCCAAAGCAACCATGAAGGTACAGCTTGGCGCAAAGCTGACGAAAGGGCGCGGCGCGGGTGCCGACCCCGAAATCGGCCAGCGCAGTGCTGAAGAAAGCCGCGATGAGATTGCCAATGCGCTCAAAGGCGCACAGATGGCCTTTATTACTGCCGGTATGGGCGGCGGTACCGGTACCGGTGCTGCTCCTGTTGTGGCAGAGGTGGCCAAAGAGCTGGGCATTTTGACCGTTGGTATTGTGACCAAGCCCTTCGCTTTTGAAGGCAAGCGCAAGCTGAATATGGCTGAAATCGGTATTTCCGGTCTGCTGGAGCGCGTGGACTCTTTGATTGTGATTCCCAACGAGCGCTTGAAGCTCATCAGCCAGGAGAAGATTACGCTGCTGAATGCCTTTGAAGCAGCCGACAACGTTCTGCGTCAAGGTGTGGAAAGTATTTCCGCTTTGATCAACGTTGCCGCCTTCATCAACCTCGACTTTGCCGACGTGCGCAGCATCATGAAAGATGCAGGCTATGCACACATGGGCGTTGGCTCTGCAAAGGGTGTCAACAAGGCCGAGGATGCAGCAAATGCAGCAATTTCCAGCCCGTTGCTGGAGACCAGCATTTCCGGTGCGCGCGGCGTTATCATCAACATTACTTCCTCTCCCGACATCGGGCTGGATGATGTTGAAAAGGCCGCTACTCTCATCACCAATTCGGCACATCCTGATGCGAACATCATTTGGGGTGCTGCGTTTGATGAGTCCCTCAAGGACGAGATGTGCATTACCGTGATTGCAACCGGTTTTGACGCTGGCCATCAGATGGCAGCTACCGTGGACAATGCTGCATATCCCGCTGGAAACTTTGCCTTTAATAACGAGCCTGCTCCCGTGATGCCCACGGCGCAGCCGGTGGCAACGGTTGCTTCTTCTGCACCGGTCGCCGGACAAGCTGCTCCCGAGCAGCCGGCAGAGGATGATGCCGATAACTACATGACGGACATTGACGATATTCTTACCATGTTGAACAATCGTAAGTAATATGGTTGTGACATAGAGCTGCATACTGCTTTGCTCTGCACAATGAAAGCGAAAAAGCGGGGCTTTTGCCCCGCTTTTTTTCATCGAAAAGCCGATGGATGGCGATTTCTGTTTGAAAAAACTATTTTTGGCAAAAACTTCTGATGAGAGATTGCTTGCCAAGCCCTTTTTAATTTTCACAAAGTGAAAAAGCTTGGATTTGTAAAGAAAGGAGGTGCTCCGTATGAATGATTACAGTGACAGCTTAAAAGGCCCCGCGGTGTTTCATACCCAAATTTGGGGATTTCGGCGCGAAGAAGTGTTAGAGTATATTGAAAAGATTTCGGCTGCCAATGCCGAAAAGGCCAAAGCGCTGGGGGAAACCATTGATAAGCTGCGCGCCGAGTTGTCCCATGTCAAGGATGATTCTGTGCGTTTGGCAAGCGCGGCCGACCATACCTGTAAGGAGCTGGAAGCGCAAAAGAAGAAGGCGGAAACGGCGGTACAGGAGAGCATTTCGCTAAAAAGAAAAATGGAGCAGCAGAAGCTGTCGGCAGCACAGGTGCAGCAAGAGCTGGAGCACCTTCGCTTTGAAAACGATGTGCTGAAAAAAGACAACCACGCTTTGCAAAAGGAGATTGAACGCCTTGACAGTGAGTTGAATCGGCGCGATAGTGAGCTGCGCGAGGTGAACCAGACCATCCAAAGAGTGGACGGCGCAATGAAACGCCGCATGAGCCGTTTGAAGAATGCCGAGCAGGAAACCCAGCGACAGGCCCAAGCGGTGATGCAGCAAGCGCATCAGCAAGCTGACGACGTACTGCGCAGCGCACAGTACCGTGCACAGGAGATGGAGCAGCAAGCCAGAGAGCAAGCACAGGCGCGCTTAGAGCAGGCAGGGCGTGACGCACAGCGGGTGGAACAACAGGCTTACCAGCAAGCCGCTCAAGCAAAGCGCCGCTTGATGACTTCTGTGGACGAAATTGCGGAGAGTATTCGTCTGCTGAAAAAGCAGTTGGAGCAGGTAGATGAGCAAGTAGAGCGTGCCTCTGCGGGGCTGAATTATGTTTCCGCTGCACCTGCACCTCAGCAGCCCGCAAAGGATGACCCGTGGCTTTTGTCCAGAAGTGCTCATTCTTCCGACCACGGAGTGCCGCATAAGCCGATGGCGCAGCCTTTTGCGCCGTTTGAGCAGGGAAAACCGCATACGCCTCCTTATGCCAAACAAGGCGGAGATGCCGTTGCCTTCCCGCCTAAGCCGCCCGAGCAGAGCAGTCAGGAAGCCCCCGCTTATATCCCGCGGCCTACTCCGGTAGCGCCGGGCGCTTCTTTTTCACAGCCGTACCAGCCGGGTCAGCAAACGACTGCTGCCCCAGCGATGGAGCAGGTGAGGGCGTCCGCGATTCAAAGCTTGGAAGATACGCCCGATATTATCCCGTATTTATCGCCGATTCCCAAAGCGCCTATTGCCGCAAAGCAGCATACTGAATCGGCTCAGCCAAGCCCTGCAAAAGAGCTTCTGGATACGCTGCACGCGATGTTGGACGAGGTGGATGAGTGAGCCGAAAACGGCGAAGCGAAGGGCTGTAAGAATGAGGTTTTGTGCAGTTTGGTTGATTCTCTTGGCGGGCAAAAGAAAGCGCCGGGAGAATCAGCCGAACCGCAGTAAAAAAATATTTGATAAAAATGCAAAAAAGACTTGCATTTTGAAAAAATGTGTGCTATACTAATGAAGCCGTCGAGATAAGGCGGCGCGTTATGCGCGGTTAGCTCAGCTGGTAGAGCACCTGCTTGACGTGCAGGGGGTCAGGGATTCGAGTTCCTTACCGCGCACCAGTAAGCCTGAACGGTTGTTCAGGCTTTTTCTTTTGTCAGGCGTAGCTTTAAAGGCGCCGATCGTCCGAACATTTTCATTTTTACAATGGTGAGGAATGCGATGAAACAGGAAAATTTAAGAAATATTGCCATTATTGCGCACGTTGACCACGGCAAAACTACCTTGGTAGACCAAATGCTGAAGCAGTCCGGTGCGTTCCGCGAAAATCAGCAAGTGGCAGAACGTGTCATGGACTCCGGTGATATCGAGCGTGAACGCGGTATCACGATTTTGGCAAAGAATGCCGCAACGTATTATAACGGTGTAAAAATTAATATTGTTGATACCCCGGGCCACGCCGACTTTGGCGGCGAAGTGGAACGTGTGTTGAAAATGGTCAACGGCGTGCTGCTGCTCGTGGATGCGGCTGAGGGCTGTATGCCGCAGACGCGCTTTGTTTTGCAGAAAGCGTTGCAGCAAAACCTTTCTTTGGTCATTGCGGTAAATAAAATTGACCGTCCTGACGCACGCATTAAAGAGGTTATCGACGAAATTTTGCTGCTGCTCATGGATCTTGGCGCAACAGACGAACAGCTGGACAGCCCGATGATTTTCTGCTCTGGACGCGCGGGTACAGCAAGTTACAGCCCCGATGTGGCGGGCGAGAATTTGGAGCCGCTCTTTAAGACCATTATTGATTACGTCCAGCCGCCCGAAGGCAATCCCACAGCGCCGCTGGCAATGCTGTGCTCCTCGGTGGACTACAACGAGTTTGTGGGCCGCATTGGTATTGGCCGTGTAGAGAACGGTACGATTAAAGTAGGACAGGAAGTGTCTGTGTGCGACTGGCATGACAAAGAGCTGAGCATGAAAGGCCGCATTACGGCACTGTACAGCTTTGCAGCCAATGGACGTACTCCGGTCAACGAGGCCAGCGCAGGTGATATTGTGGCGTTCAGCGGCTTGACGGATATTAACATCGGCAATACGCTGTGTTCTTCTGAGCTGGTAGAGCCGCTTCCCTTTGTGAAGATTAACGACCCGACAGTGGAAATGACCTTTGCCGTCAACGACAGCCCGTTTGCAGGCAAAGAGGGTAAATTTGTTACCAGCCGTCAAATTCGTGACCGTTTGCACAAAGAGCTGCTGAAAGACGTGGCGCTGAAGGTAGAAGATTCCACCAGCAGCGAAAGCTTCCGCGTGATGGGCCGCGGCGAGATGCATCTGTCCATTTTGATTGAAACCATGCGCCGTGAAGGCTACGAGCTGCAAGTTTCTCCGCCGAAGGTGTTGACCCATGAGGAGAACGGCGTGCTGATGGAGCCGATGGAGCGTGTTGTGATTGACGTTCCTGTGGATTATCAGGGCAGTGTCATGCAAAAGCTGGGCGCACGCAAAGGCGAGCTTCAGCAGATGGCTCCCTTGGGTACGACCCGCATGAGAATTGAGTTCCGCATTCCTTCCCGCGGCCTGTTCGGCTATCGCAGCGAGTTCTTAACGGATACCCACGGCGAAGGCATTTTGAATACCATTTTTGACGGATACTCTGAATGGCGCGGTGAGCTGCCGGGACGCAGCACGGGCAGCTTGATCAGCTTTGAAACCGGTACGGCAGTTACCTACGGCCTGTACAATGCCCAGCAGCGCGGTACGCTGATTGTAGAGCCGGGCGAGAAGGTATATGAGGGCATGGTTATTGGTTACAGCCCCGCCGGCGATGATATGGCCGTGAATGTCTGCAAAACAAAACATCTCACCAATACCCGCGCTTCCGGTTCGGATGACGCATTGCGTTTGGTTCCTGTTTCTAAATTCAGCTTGGAGGCAAGCCTTGAGTTCCTGAAGCCGGATGAGCTGCTGGAAGTGACGCCGGAAAATCTGCGTATTCGTAAGCAGATTTTGAAAAACGACCTTCGCATGAAAGCGGCCAAGGGCAAAAAATAATTTGCCGGCGCTGCAAAAAATGCTGCGGCAAGCCGTGAAATATACAGTTTGCTTTGAAGTTTGAAAAACAGCTTGATGTGCCCTGCTGCCGGGGTTCGGCAGGGGCCATCAAGCTGTTTTTTGGTATATTTTCCTTTTTCTTTGCGTATAGTGAAGGCAGAGGGGAGGGAGAACGATGCAGCGCGGTGTTTACCTAAAAAATGCGGCAATTATGACGATGACCGGCTTAGTGCTGCGTGCTGTGGGCATGTTATTTCGCGTTTATATCGCGGGAAAAATCGGCGCACAGGGCATGGGCGTTTATCAGCTTATCACCACCGCCTATACCATGGCAGTCACTTTGGGAACCGCCGGACTAACCTTGGCGGCAACGCGCATTTGCGCTGATTTGCTTGCAGAGGGGTGTGAGGGAGAGGTAAAGCACGCACTGCATAAAGTGATTCTTTTGGGCGCTGCAACAGGATGCTTGACGGCAGCGGCGCTTTTTTTCAGTGCCGACTGGATTGCTGTGCGTTGGCTCACCGAACCGCGTGCGGCGCTGTCGCTGAAAATTTTAGCGCCCAGCCTTCCCTTTATGGCGTTTTCTTCGTCTCTGCGCGGCTACTTTATGGCAAGGCGCAATGTCGTTCCGCCCTCGCGGGCGCAGCTGGCCGAACAAGCCGTTAGAATTGCGCTTGTCGCCGGCTTGTTTTACGCATTTGACCCGCAGGAAGTGGTGCTTTCCTGTGCCATTGTGGTGATGGGAAATACCGTCAGCGAGGCGGTGAGCTGGCTGATTTTGGCGCTTGGCTATGAAAAGGATATTCGTTCTTTGCCCAAGCGGACAGCGAAGAATAAAGTGCGGCGTTCTTCTTTGTGCATGATGTGGCTCCCGATTGCAGGGAATCATTGCTTGGCTGCGGCACTGCATACGGTGGAGAACGTTATGGTTCCCTCTTGTCTTGCAGTGTTTTTAGCGAGCAGGGAAACGGCATTGGAGCAGTATGGTGCGCTGAAAGGAATGGCAATGCCGGTGCTGTTTTTTCCGTTTTCTTTGCTGGGAACGCTCTCGGCTTTGCTGATGCCGGAAATTGCATCGGCACATGTGCAGGGAAAGAAAAGTTTGCTGTGCCGTTTGGTGCAGCGCGTTATGCTGATTACTTTGGTGCTCAGCATTTTTGCAGCGCTGGAATTTACGGTCTTTTCAGCACCCATTGGGCAAGTGCTCTATAAAAGTGAGGAAATTGGTTTTTACTTGCATGTGCTCGGGCCGCTCATGCCGCTTTTGTACTTGGAAAGCATGGTGGACGGAATGCTGAAAGGCGTGGATGAACAGTTGGCAACGTTTCGATATACGGTGTTTGACTCGGTTCTTCGCATTGCAGGAATTGCGTTTTTGGTACCGCGATGGGGCATGAAGGGTTTTTTGCTGGTGATGATGCTCAGCAATTTGTTTACCTGTTCGATGAACTTAAACCGTTTGCTCCGTGTGACAGAGTGCGGCTTTTTGTGGATGCGCTGGCTGGTGAAACCACTGTTTTGCGCACTCACAGCGGCTTTGATTCACTATTTTGTCATCACCCCATGTACACAGCAATGGGGGACATGGATTCGATTACTGGTTGAAGGCGGTGCAGTGGCTGTCATCTACTTTGTTGCCATCGACTGGACAGGATGTTTGTCTTGGCGTGAATTTTTGGAAAATCTCCCAATAAAATGTAGAAAAAGTGTTGACAAATAATCGATTGAATGCTATAATAAACAAGTCGTCAGGAGACGACAGGAAGTGAATATGCGGATGTGGCGGAATTGGCA
>DCEX01000014.1 GCA_002315015.1 Faecalibacterium sp. UBA1819 | reverse complement strand
CAAGACCAAATCGAAGATAGTTTGAGCAAGAAGGAGTATGTAGACCCTTTCAAGGGTAGCAAGTAATCATACCACCAGAGGCTTGAACGAAGTGAAAGCCAGCGTCATTTAGGCGCTGGCTTTTGTTACGGCCTTATAGGCCGCTCGTCATGCCACCCCTCTTAGGGGTGGTCATGACTTGCATGCTTTAGCGATATGAGAATCCCCAGATCTGCTGGGGAGGGTAAAAAAGCTTTAGCTTCAAGAATCGAGCGAAGCGAGAAAAGATCGGCAACTTTACAATAGCCAAAAAGTTGATTTTAGAAAAGTAACACCCGTTTACGGGTTGTAGGGCAAGTGATGCAAGTGGCAGATCTTTCGGTGCCTCTTGAGAGGCTTGCCGGTACGATGCCTTTCTAGGGTTTATTCAAGCCCTCGTCTTAGCAGGGGGTCCTGATTGTGTTACTCAGTAAATTTGCAGTTTGTGAATGTTGAAATATTGCACTGATTGATCGCATTCTTTTAAGAGCCGGCCGAATCAGCAGATCTGTATAAGTAGCTATAAAAAGGAGAATATTCAGCTCAAATTGACGACGGTATTGAAAGGCAATAGGCGCATTCAGTATGAACCAAGCCGTATGCTCACATCAGATAAATCCCATATAAATTTTGTAAATAGTCAATACGGTTTTTTGCTGCGGTTAACTGTCCGCTTATCGCATTGCCTTGAACGGCGTAGTCTGTAAATTTCCAATAGGCTTCTTGAACCTCGGGGCGTTCGTAATAAGCACTCCATTCTGCGTTGTAGGCTGCGACTTCTTGGTCCTTTTGGGCTGCCTGCTGGTTGTAGGAATCAGCCTCTGCCTGAGCTTGTGCTTGAGCCTCTAAATCGGGTGGATTTTGGGCACCATAGGCATCGGCGCGCGCTTGAGCCTCGGCGGCCGATTGACGTGCGATGTTTGCTTCCCGCTGTGCAAGCTCACGTTTTGTTTCAATTTTCGAAAGCTCGTATCCATACAGAGCCTCATACTCCTGATAACTTTGTGAATGAAGTGCGTGAATGCGATCGTATTCCGCTTCTAAGGTGGTGTACTCTGCGATTGCTTTGCGAATCTCTTGTTCTTGCGGGCTTGGAGGAGCAGAGGAAGAAGATGAACTGCTTGGTTTAGAGGATGAACTACTCGGCTTGGAAGAAGAGCTGCTCGGTTTAGATGAAGTGCTTGGCTTAGAAGAGCCACTCGATTCAGACGAAGTTCCGGACGTGGATGGGCGCGAGGAAGAAGACGGATTGGACTGCCCGGCGTCAATTCCGGGGCCTGCATTGGCAGAGGAGGAAGAATCTGTATGGGAACTGCTGTCACTCGGAGAATCAGAAGAAGATTGCTGCGAACGGCTTGCAGATGCACTGTCCGAAACGCTGTAAGACGCGCTGTGGGAATGACTTTGAGAGATACTGAGAGAAGCAGAAGCACTGTAGGAGGAGTCATTAGAAAAAGAGCTGGCGGACAGGCTGCCCGAAAGTGCGGAAGAAGACTTAGGAAGCTCCGTGACGGGAAGCGGCTGAGGGTGAAGCGCTTCATTTAACAATACAACACAGGTTGTACACAAGATGGCACAGGTGCCAAGGGCGAGAAAATGTCTTGCTCGTCCAAATCCTTTCCATGCAAAAAGACATCGAATTGGCAGTGCGGCATGCCACACTGCGGATGCCGTTTGGTAACGGGCTTTGGGGTCAATGCGTGTACACTTCAACACGATATGCCGAAACCAGCCGGTGCAAAGCTGTTTGGAGGGATGGCAGCCTGTCAGCAGGACATTGAAAGTGACACCTAAAGCAAAAATATCCGCTCGGTGATCTGTTTGCACAATGCCAAACTGTTCAGGAGCCGCAAAGCCTGTGGTTCCGAGCATACAAGTGTCTTTGTCGATATGGGTTTTATATAATCTTGCCGCATCGAGATCGATTAAATAAAATTTTCCTTCGGCAGTTTGGAGTAAATGCTCCGGTTTAATATCCCGGTGTACAATTCCAAGCCCATGGAGTGCCGATAGTGCCTTGCAAAGCTGGCGTAATACCTCCAGCGCATCGCGTGACGAAAGCGCAATCTCCGCAAGAGCTTGTCCTTCTATAAATTCTTCCAACACATAATATCCGTTTTCACGCTGTTGTGCCGCTAAAATACGGGGGATATTTTCCACGTCTTTTCCGACAAGCAGCTGGTAAACAGCTGAGATCTCACCGGGATAGTTGCGAAGAAGTATACGTGTTTCGTCTGTTTTGCTTTGTAAGAGAACAAGCTCTTTTTCAGCTGTTCGCTTGATAACGTGAATGACCGAGTATGCTTCCTTTACTTCGGGGGCAAGCCCTTGCCACTGTTCCATGATTTCACCTCATCAAAGGAGTGTTTCCATGTCGTTTTCATAAAGCAATGTATTGGTATCGAGCAAACTCAATTTGTGCAAAAGGCCATAAATAATTACGGCATCACGCTCTTTACGCGGGTACAGTCGCGCATATCCTTGCTGTTTCAAAAGGGTGTCCGTTTCTTCAAAGTTAAGGTTCATGCCGAAAGCAATCGCCAGCAGTTTGTCCCTGGAAGGTGTTTTCGTGCCGGCAAAAATCTGCTGCCCGTAAATCGTGTTCAGCATTGAGCCGCGAATTGCCTCCGATCGCGACAGATTTTTTTCTTTTAAAAGCGCTGCCAGCGTGTCGCAAAGCGGTTTTGCGATAAAGTCGGAGGCATTTTGTTCTAAAACAGCTTTTAATTCCTGATTGCTGCGCAAGCTTTCCATTAAATTTTGTGTACGAAGCCCCGGCATAACATTGCACCTCTGATTTGTCGAATTTCGTTGCATCATAAAGCAACTTCATTATATATCGAATGCTGTCGAAATGCAATTAAGCTGTTGGCTTAACAAAACGTATTCTGCAAATGGTAAAATGAACCAAAATATAGATTTTTTGTTGCTTACAGGCTTTTTAAAAAATTGGCAAGGTTTTGGCGTTGTCTCGGGGTTAAACGGTAGATCTCGCGCAAAAGTTCATCTTTTTGCAGGCTGGCAAGTGTGTCATCATCAAAAAAATCTTTCAAAGAAATGTCGAGTGCCCAGCAAATTTCCGAAAGGGTTTCAACTGTGGGATTTTTTTGTCCAAGCTCCACAGAACGCAGATAGCTTTGAGAAATGCCTGCTATATTGGCCAGCCGATTGACCGTATATCCTTTTTGTTCACGAAAAAATTTAATTCGAGCAGAAATATCCATATGCACCATCCTTATTTTTTTAAGGATACCATTTGTGCTGTAAAGATATTATTGATATAGATATTGAATTTTATATCTATAAATATTATACTGGTACTCAAAGAGAATATATGTGAAAAAGGAGGAAAAAGCATGTATTGCAGAAAATGCGGAGCGCAATTGGATGATGACAGTGCTTTCTGCTCAGTGTGCGGCACATCTTGTGCCGAAGAAAGGGAATTAGAAACGGGTGAATCTGCTTTACCGCAGGAAAACTCACCGCCACAGCCTCAAAAGAGTGCCGAGGCTGTTAAGGGGGATGTGCCGCAACATACAGGAAGAAACCCCTATTATGAAGCGGAATTTCAAAAGATTCAGGCAGGAGAGGCGACCAAATTTAACTGGGCGGCCTTTTTGTTGGGGCCGTTCCATCAGCTGTATCACGGTAGTGTTAAGCTGTTTCAAAAGACCTTTTTGCCCTATTTAATCGCTGTATTTGCAGTGACTATCGGCGGGCAGATCGCTGCACTTTTCACAGCGGCTTCCATGAGTGTGACTGCGTTGGCGGTGACAGGGTTGTTGTCACTGCTGAGCATGGGTGTTTCCGTTTGGGGACTTGTGCTGGCTATTTTAAACGGAAAAAATTATAACAAAAAATTGTATGAGCAGGTGCAGGGAAATGCCGAGGCGATCCCTGCACGAAAAAAGCCCGCTTTGCTGCTTTTCGTGGGATATGTCGGTATTACCCTCGTAGTTTCGGTTCTGATTTCTGTTATCGGCGGAAAAATGGTGGCAAACGCATGGATGAGCGGTTTGGAGGAAAGCGGCGACGTTTATGATGTGGAAACGCTTTCCGAAAGCGCGGATGACGCAGATACGGCATCAAGCGATTGGAGCATCGAGAGCAGCTCGGTATCTCAAAATGCAGCCTCCAGCGCTGTTTCAAATGGAGACGAACAGCAGATGGCGAATTCAGAAAATCTTCTGGATCTTTCTTCCTTGCCGGAGTTGGACTCGCAGGAAATGACGCTTTTTTCGCAATGTTTTTGGGCGGATTCCCAAGAAGATAACGGTTTCGACAGTTTTGCTCTCTTGGGCGATGATTCGATGACGCTCGGCGAGCTGTTTGGCACAGTGTTTGATTCCTATACATGGGACGACAGCTATATGATTGAACAGGGAACAGAGGCGACGATTTACGACGCTGTATGCACGCTGGACGGTGCGCAGCTGCGCCTGCGTTTTTCCCAAATGTACGCCACAATACAGCCTATCAGCGAAGGGACAGTTTATCAAGCAGACGGCACGATGCAGGCGTTGTCACAGTATGACATTGCTGGTTTGATGACCAAATTATGTGACCGATATCACGAGTTGACAGAGACACAGCCGACTTCACTCGTGAAGGAAATGCAGGGAACGTGGGTTAGCAGTGACGGAGAAACAGAGCTTGTAATTGACGGTACAACCTACGGCGGAAGTCCTTATCAGATCGTCCATACAAACCTCATCAGCAGAAGCGGCGATCAGTCCGGTGAGGTTCCTGTGACAATCACACGCAGTGACGAAACAATCGATGAGCGCTTTCTTGAATTTGCGGGCGATTCCATGACGATTTATGAGGCTGTGCCCTTCGGACCAAGCATTGAGAAGGGAACCGCGCTTGGATTTTACACCCGCGTCGGATAAACGGCAAAAATGTTGTGAAAAGGAATTTCTTTGGGAAGTGTATGTGCCGGAGGGAAAAAGATGTTTTGTAAGTATTGCGGAAAAGAAATTGAAGGGACAAGCACTTTTTGCAAGTATTGCGGAAAGGCACAGAATGCGACAACAGGCGAGCAGGCGCAGCAGATGCAGACAGAACAGGTTCAGACGGCATCGGCAACGCCGAAGACTCTGCCGCAAACACCGCCTATCCATTCTCAGGAAACGTTCAAAACACAGGAAACAGCACAGCAGACACCGCCTGTGCAGCAGGCGAACTTCAAAAAGACAGCAGAGAATAGATGGCAGGATGACCCACGCATGAAGCGTTTGAAAGCGACCTTGAAGATGCTTTCGTTTACGGGGTGGGGAAGCCTGATTTTGGGCACGCTGTTTGGAGTATTTGGTGTGCTGATGTTGGTTGTGCTTTTGATAACGATGAATTCTGAACTTTTGATCGGCACGGCAGCAAGTCTTTTAATCGCAGTATGGGGATATGTTTTTGGCGTGTATCAGTTTTGGAATGCGGCAGGAGTGGAGCAAGGGCTGACTGTTGCTCTGCCCAATCAACTGAGCGAAGAAGAGTGGATGGAAAAGATACGAAACGAATTTTCGTTTCAGGGTGCGGTACTTCTGGACAATCAGCCGGACAACGCGCTTATCTATCTGCTCAATGATGCCAAAATGCATCTTTTTGCTCAAAACGGCGTTCTGAGCATCACTGTCGAGCATAGCAAGCGTTTTAATTCCGCGAAAAGCGGAGGGCATTGGGAATTGCAGGAAAGCTTTTCTGCTGATGACTTGAAGTGTGCGCTCGCGTACTTTGTCGCCGGTCAGCCGCTGCCGGAAAACTTTGCGCAGGAACAGAAAATGCGGCACAAAGATAAGGTCGGAAAAGTCAAAGTGGGAATCTATGTCGGTACGGCGGTCATGATTCTGATTTTGTTTATCCTTTCGGGAATATCCATCGGCCCCGTGTCCGCTTTGAAACAGACCACATGGAACGAATATGACAGTACCGGGCAGACGTTGGGCGAGGCGTTTGACAAAAACTTTGATAACACCTCATGGAAAGAATTTGAAAAAGAGGGCAAGAAATACATTCGTTTCAGTGGTTTTATTGACCTCGGCGAGATGGGGGAAAGCCTTCTTGAACTCGAGTTTTCCGCAAGAAAAACAGGAGATGGTTACTATTTTTTGGTGGAAGAAGGATATGCAAACGGCGAACCGCTGCCTTCGGGAGAAATATCCATTGTGATGCAGTACGGCTTTAACGGAGATATTGAGGAACTTTTTGCTTCGCTGTTTCTCAATAATCTATTCGGGTAAAAAGTGACTTTTTGAAAGACTTATTTTCAACATAAAATGATAGGAGAATATGGTAAATGGAAGCGGTAAAATCAAACCCTAATAATACCTATGAGATGGTGCTGAAAGGTGCCATGTCGATTCCGGGTGTGAGAATAGACAGAGAAACTTTTTTGTTTTCAGAATTGAAAAAATACTATGACACGGATGTTGTACAAAACGCCATTGAAAACAATCCGGCTTATGCCGGAATTGACGAAGCGGTGATTGATCGAATTGCAACAGAATCCATCACGTTTGAAACCAATAAGGTCAGCGCCATTTCGTTTGCGGCAGGAATGCCCGGCGGATTCGCCATGCTCGGAACGGTGCCTGCCGACACGGCTCAATATTTTGCGCACGTTTTGCGAATTCTGCAAAAGCTGGTTTATCTCTATGGATGGGATGACCTGTTTGACGAAAATGGAATGATGGATGCAGAAACGTCAAATTTGTTGACTTTATTTTTGGGGATTATGTTCGGCGTGCAGGAAGCCGGAAAGCTGCTTACGCAGCTCTCTTTAAAAATGGCTCCTACACTGTGTAAAAAAATTGCCGCTAAACCCTTGACGAAAGGTTTTGTCTATCCCATTGTAAAGAAAGTGGCAGCACTAATCGGTGCAAAGATGACAAAGGACATCTTTGCAAAAGGTGTCAGTAAGATTGTTCCGCTAATCGGAGGTGCAGCATCAGGCGGCTTAACTTATATTACCTATCGACCAATGGCTAATAAACTCAAAAATTATTTGTCTGGGCTTGATATGGCGAACCCCGAATATTACCGTGAACGGGCAAAAGCCGTCACGGTAGACGGGGATTTTTATGATGAAGATGAAGAATAATATGGTGAGAGTGGGCATAAAAGGAGTAAACGGAAAGATTTGTGCTTTTTGCAGAAATTGGAATGACGCAGGAAACGTGTATATTCGTCCGGTTGCCGGTATGAAACTTTTTTGGGAATATGACCGCGGTGCAAAGGAATATTGCAATGTCTGTGCGTTTGAACGTGAAGCGTGGAGAAGCTGCAAAAACTTTGTCAGCAAAATTTAAAGGAATTTGCGCATATATTGTGATGTGCATTTTCTTTTAGCGAAACTTTTCATGGAACAAAAGCCGGCGAGGATACCACGGGCGTTGCTCCATCTCCGCCATGCAACCCCACAACACAAACGTGTTGTGGGGTTGCAGCTTGTAGAAAAACCTGCTTTGGACTGATTTCCAAAGCAGGTTTTTCTACAAGCTGAAGGAAGCCTTGTACCCAAAAGGCTTCCTTTTTGTTTTTGTATAAAGTATGTTTGGAGGCTGATGCCCCAACGATGAATCGATTGCTTCTACTACACGAAAGCGGCTTTTGGTCAATATCATCCCGCGTACAGCACACCGGGCATAATTTCGGGGTTCCCGTTGTAATCCTCCATTTCCGGTACAAAGGAGATAAGCTCGATAGAGTTATTCTCGATTTCGCTCACATCAATCACAATGCCGGTTGCACCTTCTGTAATCGCTTCATATCCGGCTGGCTCATTGTCACCGGGACCGGAAAAAATATAGATTTTGGAAAAAGAAATTCGGTAGCGCGTTCCATCGTCTGTGGTGATTTTGTCAATGAGATAATCTTTTGAATTATCGGTTTCATAGATGCCGATACGCGCCGCAGGGCCGTCGTTTTCTAACGTATCTTTGGCAAAGCTGATGCCAACGCGGTTATCCTCTTTTTTTGCCGCCCAAGTAGTTTGTTTTCCGTCTCCGTTGATCTCACTGGCTCCCAGCTGATCCATCAATGCAAGGATTTCTTCCTGCTCCAAAGCACGCCAGCCATCGTCCGGTATTGACACACTTGAGGCTTCGGAAACAGCTTTGGACGAAGAAGCTGTCTGCTGAGAAGAAGACGATTCTGGTGTTACAGACTGTGCGTTATTGGCTGCTGCACAAGCGGCCAAACTTCCCACCAAGACAAAAGCTGCGATAAACGAAAGCAACGATTTCATAGAACATCCCCCATTTTTCCACCATAGAAAATGATTTTGGCTTCATTATATCGCATCCGGCATTGCTGCACAAGTTTCAATTTGTAAATGAATCGCTCTGGGGAAGAATCACAAGGGAGCGTGAAATCCTCTTGCTAGCAAAAGGAAAAAGCGGTACAATGAGTGTAAATTGACGACATCGTCAAAATGTTTGGGAAAGAGGGAATTGATATGCACAGTTTTGTTTATTACAGCCCCACGAAAGTGGTTTTCGGAAAGGATACACAAAGACAAGTCGCACAGCTGGCGCGGGAGTTTGGCGCATCGCGTGTCATGATTGTTTACGGCTCGGGCAGTGTAGTAAGAAGCGGTCTTTTGGCAGAAATTGAAGCGATTATGGCGCAAGATGGTCTGCCGTGCTGCACCTTGGGCGGTGTACAGCCCAACCCTCGCACCGCGCTGGCACGCGAAGGTGCAAAAAAAGCAATTGAGTTTGGCGCGGATTTCATCTTGGCTGTAGGAGGCGGCAGCGTAATCGACACGGCAAAAGCCATTGCCCACGGGGCCGCAACGCCTGAGGTGGATTTGTGGGAGTACTGGAAAGGGACAAAAACGGTAGAACGCAGCTTGCCGGTTGGTGTAGTGCTTACCATTTCCGCAGCGGGAAGTGAAACGAGTGATTCCGCCGTTTTGACAGACGAAGAAAGCGGAACAAAGCGCGGCATTAACACGCCGTTTAACCGTCCGCGTTTTGCCATTATGAACCCGGAATTGACCTACACCCTGCCGCGTTATCAAGTCGCTTGCGGTGTTGTTGATATTATGATGCACACCATGGACCGCTATTTCAACCCGGTGAAAGGCAATGATTTGACAGACGCATTTGCCGAGGCACTTTTGCGCACCGTGATGCGCTATGGGGTAACGGCAGTGAACAATCCGCATGACGAGCAGGCAATGAGCGAGCTGATGTGGTGCGGCAGTGTATCCCATAACGGTTTGACCGGTCTTGGCGGTTTAATGGATTTCTGCCCGCACAAGCTGGGTCATGAGCTGAGTGGCCGCTTTGACGTAGCGCATGGCGCCAGCCTTTCCGTAATGTGGGGAGCATGGGCAACGTATAGCCGCAGCGAACATCCCGAACGCTTTGCACAGTTCGCAAAAGAGGTGCTTGGCATCACTGAAACAGACGTTGAGCGTGCAGGAAAAATGGCAATTGAAGAAGTGGTGAATTATTTCCGCAAGCTGGAAATGCCTACGTCCTTCACCGAGCTGGGAATTGGTGTGCAGCCTGAGGAAGTTCTGCAAGACATGGCTATGCGTGCGACACGCGGCGATACCATTCAACTGGGCAGCTTCCGTCCGCTGAATGCCCAAAGAGCGCTGGAAGTATATCGGTTGGCGAACCATTAAATAAAGGCGAACGGTACTGTCAAGGCTTTTCGTTTGTGAAAAAGCCGCTTTTCGGTATTCTTTCAATCAAACTGTGAATAGGATATCATGCCATTAAGCGAAAAAGACAAAAGTATCCAAATGACACGAAAAGCCCCCGGAGGTCGCATCTTCGGGGGTTTCAGCGTCTTTTGCTGTTGTTTTTGCAGGCAGAATACATATAGGCGTGCGGCCAGTACGCACAGCCTTTTTCTATGAAGAAATGATGTTAATGGATACCAAACAGATCGTTTAATAAGGGAATCACGTTTATCAGCGGTTCCTCATAGGGATGAATTTCTTTGATAATTTTTAAGGCTTCCTCTACGCAATTGAAAGGACAGCGCACCTCTAATCTATATTCCTGACCGCAGCATAGCTCGCCGATTATTCCCTGAAAAGGGTGGCTGCCCACTTCGGGCTTCCATGTTCCCGACACCTCAGAATACGAAGAAACATGACTATAAGCGCCAACATTGCATGCGCCGATTTGCGACAATGCCGAAATGAGCGGCTGTATATAGTCTTTCGGCGTATAAATTTCTAATTTGACCTGTTTCACTTTGAGCTCCTTTCCTATCTGGTGTCTGTTCTTCAAAGAAGAAAAAGGCAAAGCAAGAATTTAAGTGATAAAACAAAAAAAGGCAAGCCCAATGGGCTTGCCGCTTTGGAGCTGGTGGACGGATTCGAACCCCCGACCTGCTGATTACAAATCAGCTGCTCTACCAGCTGAGCTACACCAGCGCAACACAAAGTGTCAACAAGGGATATTATACAGAACGGATGTCATTTTGTCAATACTTTTTCTTTTTTAATTTTTAATTGTATCATAGATGCCCGCAAAAAAAGAAAAGCGACACGCTGAAAACAGCTGTCGCTTCTCTTTTTACGAAACGTTATAATATTATGAGTTATAACAAAATGGATTATTCGCAGGCTGCTTTGAACTCTGTCCAAACGCGCACATGCTCCTCGTCAGCCTCGGGGGTGATGTTTTGAATCATCTCCATCTTGTCGGCGGTAAAGTCTTCCGGCAAGGTCAAAAATGCCTGATATTCTTCCGAAATCAGTGCATCGGCCTCTTTATTGGTGCTGTAATAGCCGATATACTCAAAGCACTGCTTTGCCACCTCGGGGCGCAGGATATAGTTGATAAACTCGTGTGCTTCGTCGGGGTGAGGTGCGGCAGACGGGATGAACTGTGCCATAATGCCAAAGCCCAAGCCCTCCGACGGATAAACAACCTTCAAATCGGGGTTTGCCATACAGGCCAAAGTGACTTGGCTGGTATACATCACGGCGGCGGACACTTCGCCGGAAAGCAAATCGTCCTGCACATTGCTGTCTTTAATCAAACGGATGTTCGGTGCAAGCTCCAGCAATTTTTCGCCCGCCTTGGCAATGGTAGCGGTATCGGTGGTGTTGTAGCTCTCGCCCAGCACTTTCAGCGCCATGCCGTTCACAACGCGATAATTGCCAATCACCGCTAAAGAATCCGCCAGACCGGCATCCCAAAGGTCAGCATAGCCTGTGATTTCTACGTCGGTCAAGGTCGGGTCATAGACGATGGTTTGCACACCCGAACCGTAGGGAACCGTATAGGCGTCTTCCGGGTCAAAGAATTGGCCTTGGAACAACGGATTGACATTGCCCAAGTTTGTCAGTTTCTCTTTGTCCAGCTCCTGAACCAGTCCCTCGGCAATCGCAGATTCAATAATGTAGTCGTCTGCGATGACAACGTCGTAATCCCCGCCTTTGGCTGCGGCAAGCTTTGCCAACATGGTTTCGTCGGTGTCAAACGCTGTAAAATTGACACGGATACCGGTTTCCTGTGTAAATGCATCCAAAACTTCCTGCGGGAACATATTTTCCCAAGTGAACAGGTTCAGCTCGCGGTCAGCAGTGGCAGCGGCAGAAGCTGTGCCGGTCTGAGCCGTACTGCCGGAAGCGGCACTGCTGGAAGAAGCGCCGGAACACCCGGCCAACAAGCCAACGGACAGCGACAATGCTGCAACAGCGGAAAAAATACGCTTCATATGAAAAATCCCTCCACAAACAAAAGCTGTTTGGCACGCAGTTTTTTGCACTCGGCGCAAGGGACTGCGAAACCATACTTGTTAAGTATACGTTTTTTTGACAGCAATTACAAGCGATTCGGCAAAATTTCTTGATTTTGTAATGAGTTGTATCTTTTGCGCAAAGCACAAAGAGTTACAGCATTTTTACAAAATCACTGTGCAAGCGCCCCTGATTTGTGCTACAATACAAAGAAAGGTGGTGCGAGTGATGGCAAGATTGTTGATTTTGGGTGCGGGAGGCTATGGCCGAACGGTGGCGCAAGCCGCTGCGGGCATGTTTGAGGAAATTGCTTTTTTAGATGATCAAGCTGCTGCGGCGCTGGGGCCGTGTGTCGATTACGAAAAGTGGAAGGGCATTTATCAATATGCCTATCCGGCGTTCGGTAACAATGAGCTGCGCAAAAAGTGGCTGGATGTGTTGGAACAGGCAGGGTTTTCTTTGCCGGTAATTGTTCATCCGCGCGCGTGGGTCAGCCCCTCTGCGGTCATGGAGCCGGGCAGTGTGGTGCTGGCGATGGCTTGTGTAGGGGCAGATAGCCGTGTGTGCCGCGGCGCCATTATCAATATGGGGGCGCTGATTGACCACGATTGTGTGGTAGGTGCTTGTGTTCATGCCGCGCCCGGCGCAGTGGTCAAAGCGGGCAACCATTTAGAGCCCGGCGAAAAAGTGGAATCCGGCGAAGTGCGCGAGCGCAAGGAATATGTGGCGTGTAAGCCGAAAATAAACGATTGAAGGAGCTTTTATATGTCAAAGCTGTTGATTGTTGGGGCAGGCGGTTTAGGCCGCATGATTGGTGAAGTGGCCGAAGCACAGGGCTGCTTTGAGAAAATTGATTTTTTGGATGACGCCGTGCGCGGCGAGCATGTTGTGGGAAAATGCGCCGACTACACCGTGTTAAAAAAGGATTATGAGCAGGCCGTTGCTGCTTTCGGTGATAACCGGCTTCGTCTTGCATGGACAAAGCGTCTCTTGGAGGCGGGCTATGAGGTACCCTGCATTATTCATCCCACCGCGGTGATCAGCCCGTCTGCGGAGCTCGGGCAGGGCTGTTTAATTTTGCAAAGCGCCATTGTCAACACACGCGCTCGGTTGGGGATGGCGTGTCTTGTCAATTCCGGTGCGATTGTAGACCATGACGCCGTGCTGGGGCGTGCCGTGCATGTCAATCTGCAAACGGTGGTAAAAGCATGGGCCATGCTGCCCACGGTGCGCCGCACCGAGGCTGCCGATGTGGTTTATGCCGAGCGCCGTGCCATTGACGGTGTGAGCGACCGCAATTTAGAGGATGCGCTCTTTGAGTTTAAGCTGGGCGAAGTGGCAAGCTATGTGAAGCCGTTCGGCTCGGGACACATCAATGATACCTATGCGGTATATATCAACGAAAACGGCGCGGAGGAGCTGCGCTATGTGATTCAGCGCATCAATACCGAGGTGTTTAAAAAGCCCCGTGAAGTGATGGAAAATATTTTCGGTGTTACGGAGTTTTTACGCCGCAGAGCGTTGGAGCGCGGCGGTGACCCGGACCGTGAAACGCTGAATTATATCAAAACGCGCACAGGCGACAACTATTTTGAAGATGCCGACGGCGGCCCTTGGCGCTGCTATAACTTTATTCCCGATTCCATCTGCATTGAAAGTGTGCGTGACCCGCAGGACTTCTACAATTCCGCAAAAAGCTTTGGCGGATTTTTGCGGGAGCTGGGGGAGTATCCTGCCGACACCCTGCATGAGACAATTGAAAAGTTTCACGATACACGCAAGCGCTACGCCGATTTTGAGCGCGCGCTGGAACGGGACGTGAAAGGCCGAGCCAAGCAGTGCCGCCGCGAAATTGAGTTTGTGCAGCGTCACCGGGACGACTGTGCCGTTTTGATGGATTTATTGGAACGCGGCGAGCTGCCGCTTCGTGTCACGCATAACGACACCAAGCTGAACAATATTTTGTTCGATGAAAAGACGGGTGAGGGGCTTTGCGTGATTGACCTCGACACCATTATGCCGGGCCTTGCGCTGAATGACTACGGCGACTCCATTCGCTTCGGCGCGTCCAGCGCTGCCGAGGATGAACCGGATTTGGACAAGGTTCACTTTGTGCCGGAGCTGTTTGAAGCGTATACAAAAGGCTATCTGGAAGCGGCGGGCGATGTGCTGACCGCGAAAGAAAAAGAGTATTTGCCGTGGGGTGCCAAGCTGATGACGCTGGAATGCGGCATTCGCTTTTTGACGGATTACTTGCAGGGCGACACCTATTTTAAAGTATCGCGTCCGAAGCAGAATTTGGAGCGTGCGCGCACGCAGTTTAAGCTGGTGGACGATATGGAACATGCTTGGCAGCAAATGCAGGAGATTGTAGCAAAGTATTGCAAAGGGGAGGAAAAAGAATGAAAATTGAGACCAAATGCTTAAAAGAGGGGTATCACCCCAAAAACGGCGAGCCGAAGGCACTGCCGATTTATCAAAGCACCACCTACGTTTACGATTCCGCCGAGCAAATCGGCAATCTGTTTGATTTGAGCGAAGCGGGACATATGTATTCCCGTATTTCCAACCCGACGGTGGATGCTGTCGAACAAAAAATTGCCGCTTTAGAGGGCGGTGTTGGTGCGCTTTGCACCACTTCGGGACAGGCTGCCGTTCTGTTGGCTGTGCTGAATCTCTGCTCGGCGGGCGATCATGTGGTAGCGGTGTCCACCATTTACGGCGGCAGCATCAACCTGCTGGGCGTAACGCTGAAACGCATGGGCATTTCCTGCACATGGGTAGACCCGACTGCCGCTCCCGAGGAGCTGGACAAGGCATTCCAGCCCAATACCAAACTGGTGTTTGGTGAAACCTTGGCAAATCCCGCATTAACAGTGCTGGACATTGAAAAATTTGCCCGTGCCGCACATCGCCACGACGTGCCGCTCGTTGTTGACAACACGTTCGCAACGCCGGTTTTGTGCCGCCCGTTTGAATGGGGAGCGGATATTGTTGTTCACTCGACCAGCAAATATATGGACGGCCACGCTGTGCAAATCGGCGGCGTGATTGTTGATTCCGGCAAATTTGACTGGACAAACGGCAAATTCCCCGATCTGTGTACCCCGGACGAAAGCTATCATGGCGTTGTTTATACCGAGCAGTTCGGCGCAGCTGCTTATATCACGAAAGCGCGTGTTCAGCTGATGCGCGACTTCGGCGTGTATCCTTCGGCACAGGCTGCCTTTTTGCTGAATTTGGGCTTGGAAACCCTGCCGGTGCGTATCGAGCGCCATTGCAGCAACGCTTTGCGGGCCGCCCAGTTCTTGCAGGCTTCCGACAAGGTGGAAAGCGTGAATTATCCCGGTTTGCCGGAAAGCCCGTATCACGCTTTGGCACAAAAGTATCTGCCGAACGGATGCAGCGGCGTAATCTCCTTCTGCGTGAAAGGCGGGCGCGACGCCGCCGTGCGTTTCATTGACCATGTGCAGATGATTAACAATCTGGTTCATGTGGCCGATATCTGCACCTGTGTTTTGCATCCGGCTTCCTCCACCCATCGTCAGCTCACGGATGAACAGCTGGTGGCGGCGGGCATTACACCGGGCTTGATTCGTCTGTCCGTTGGTTTGGAGCACATCGACGACATTCTCGCCGATTTGCAGCGCGCTTTGGATGCTGTGTAAACTGAACCGTATTTTGCAGCAATACAATAAAGAGAGGCACAGGACCCTTGCGGTCATGTGCCTCAGTTTGTCGAAAAAGCTTNNCCCCCTTTTCCAAGCCTTTTTCCCCTTGCAGCCTAGGTTCTTTCTGAATGAGGCGGCAGTTTTTCGACAGTCTCAGGCACACGACCCTTGCGGTCATGTGCCTCTTTTCGTGTTCGTGCGTCAGCCCTCAAAGCTGCGCCCTGCTTTGAAATCTTCTTCCAGCTTCTGCATGGTCTCCGGCTTCAAATGACGCTCGGCAAACGGATATACCGCTCCGTTTTCCTTTGCGATATGACGGCGCAGAAGATACACATACTCCATCGTGTGTGCCAAAACGTCAAGCTTTGCATCGGCGCTTTTGGTTTCCTCATACGCTTGTACTGCCTTTTCCAATTCGCTAACTGTTAAGCGCGCCATATCATGCTCCACCAGCATTCCGTGCTGCACCAAATTTTCTGCCGCCGGGCCAAGCTCCTTCACCATCGCGCGAAACAGCAAGCGCTCCTCTTTTTGATGATGCTCCTTGTCGGCGTACTCCCGGATGTGGCGGATAGCGTCATAAAATTCCTGTGCGTCAAAGGTGCCGTGTTCCATCAGCGCAACACATTTTTGCTGAAGCGTTTCGATAAATGCGGCAATTTTCTCGTGCTCATCATACAAGGTTTCCATCAAAGTCATGGTTAGGACTCCTTTCTAATTTCAAACTGTGTTTCACCGGGACGGTTTTGCACAAAGCCTTTTTCGGCGCAGTAAGCGGCCTGCCAAGCGCTTCTCAGCGGTAAATAAAGCGGAGCTTGCGGGTGCATTCGGCTGTCCAGCGTAATCAAAAGCGTGTCGCCCTCTGTGCGCACCACACATCCGCCGTCACAGGGCATTCCATCCAGCCAATAACGTTCCAGCTGCTGCCAAAGCGCCGTGATGTCGTCAGCGTGCGGTGCGGCTTTCGCTTGCTCACTGCCGAGCGCTGCGGCATACTGTACGGCTTCCTGTGCGTGTTCATTCAAGCAGTTCAGCACTGCGCCAAGCTGAGCTTGTGCATTGTTGACCAAGGTGCTCAGTGAGCCATGAATATTGCCAAGGTCTAAGATGTCTTCCAAAGCGCCCTGCGCAAGCGGATACTCCTTTTCGGCTTGCTGCCACACTTCTTCACAGCCGAATTTCTGCGCCAAAGCTTTGGCAACGGATGCAGTGTGCTGCACTTTGCCGTACATTTTATAATGAATTGGGCCTAATACTAAGCTCATAAAGCAGTCCTCCCCAAATGTAAAATATGACTTTCTTTGATTGACTTTTCGCCGTAATTATACTAAAATCAAAGCAAATTGTATGTTGTATATACAACGGAAAGGAGCGTCTTAGCAGTGGACAGTGCATTGCTGCAAAAAAGCCCGCTGTTTGCAGGAATTACCCCCGAGGAAATCGAGCGCTTGCTGCATTGTCTGGGAGGGCGTGTCAAATCATACGGAAAAGGCGATTTTATTTTTCACGCGGGTGCTGTGCTGCACCAAATCGGATTGGTCATAAGCGGCAAGGTGCAGGTGGTAAAAGAGGATTATTGGGGAAACCGGCTGATTTTTTCCAGCATGGAACAAGGCCAGCTGTTTGGAGAGTCCTATGCCTGCTTGCAAAAAGAGCCTTTGGAAGTCAGCATTGTTTCTGCAACCGACTCCCAGGTTTTGTTTTTGGACTTGGATCACGCCCTTTCGGTGTGCACCTGCGCTTGTGGGTTTCACACGCGCCTGATTCGCAACTTGATGACCATTTTGGCAAAGCATAACCTCAATTTGACGCGAAAGGTACAGCACATGGGGCAAAAAACAACGCGCGAAAAGCTGTTGGCTTATTTATGGTCAATTTCGCAAAAGGAGCAATCAGAGGAATTTGATATTCCTTACAACCGCCAAGAGCTGGCCGACTATTTGGCCGTGGACCGCAGCGCGATGTCTGCCGAGCTGAGCCGGATGAAAGCTGAAGGGCTGGTAGAATTCCACAAAAACCATTTTCGTTTAACGGAACATTCCATGGAAGATTTTTAAGCAGGGAAAATGCGGTGTGTGCGCCGCTGAGGATATCGGTATTGCCGTAAAAGGAGGAAGTAAGATGAAACATTTACTGGAAATTTGTGTGGATTCGGTAGAATCTGCCAAAAATGCTGCCCAAGGCGGCGCCGACCGTTTGGAACTGTGTGCCAACTTGATAATCGGAGGAACCTCGCCCGACCCCGCGATGATTCGCTTGGTTCAGTGCGAAGTGCAAATTCCGGTGCGGGTTTTGCTGCGTCCGCGCTTTGGCGATTTTTGTTTTACCGATTATGAAAAGGAAATGCAGCTGATGCAGATTGAGCAGTGCCGCAAGCTGGGCGTGGATGGCGTTGTCATTGGTGCGCTGATGCCTGACGGCCATTTGGACGAGGAATTTTTGCGCCGGTGTGCCGACGCGGCAGGAGAGATGGGCCTGACTTTGCACCGCGCTTTTGACGTTTGTGCCGATGCCGAACGCGCTTTGGAAGCGGCCGCTTCGATTGGATTTGACACCATTTTAACGTCGGGACAAGCGGCCAAGGCCATTGAGGGGCAAGCGTGTTTGGAGCGCCTTTGCAAGCAGGCAAAGGGCCGCGTGACCATCATGGCGGGCAGCGGCGTAAACCCGGACAACATGCCGCAGCTGGCAAAAGCGGGCATTTGCACCTTCCACTTTTCGGCAAAAAAACGCGCCGAAAGCCCGATGGAGTACCGCGCCGAAGGCATTCCCATGGGCTTGCCGGTAGCGGATGAATACTTGCGCGAATATGCGGACAGCGCCGAGGTGGCGCGTGCAAAACGTGTTTTGACACAGCTGTAACCGCCCGGCCTAAGTTTGGGAAAATAAGCCGTGAAGGATACATGAAATATACATAAAGTGCGTAAAATTTTGTAGTTTGCACAAAATTCTGTCATTTTTTATATGGAAGTGTCTAAAAAATAAGGCGAAAGCGGTTTTTTAATTGACATTTTACACAAAGATTGCTACACTGTAAATAGACAAAACAGTGGGTTGTTACTGTACGGCAGGCAAGACCATACCTTGAGCGTTCGGCTGTATCACAGCTGCTTTGGGTGTGGTCTTTTTTAGTTTCCGGCAAGAATTGTCTTTGAGGAGCATACATAATGAGAGTGACAAAAACAATCAATAACAACGTGGTATGCTGTGTAGACGATGCCGGGCGCGAGGCAATTGCTATGGGGCGAGGGCTGGGCTTTATGCTGCGGGCAGGCGCAGAGCTGGACGAAGCACAGGCGGAAAAGATTTTTCGCATGGAAACCAGTGAAGAACAGCGCCGCTTGAGCGAATTGTTTTCCCGTTTAGACCCCCAGCAGATTGAGCTGTGCAGTAAAATTGTGGACTACGCTTCCGAGGAGCTGGGCAGGCGGCTCTGCGCCAGCATCTATTTAACGCTGACAGACCATTTGTGTTTTGCTTTGGAACGGCTGCGCAATGGGGAGGTGTTTCAAAACCCGTGTAATTAGTCAGGTAGAATGAGAAAACAAGAGTTCAGAGACTTTAAAAAGCTTTATTTTCCGAAAAATCGCGCTACAAAGCCGTTTTTTAGGTGTTGAGATGTAGAGAATTGCGGGAAAACGGTGCATTTTAGATGATTTGTTAAAATGAGAAAAGCGGCTGAAAATGGCCGCTTTTTTGTGTTTTGGGAGAGATTTCAGAGGGGAAGGATAAAGCGTTGCAATATCGTTGCAAAAGTATTGTTTGAGCATTGCAAAGTGATTTTTGAAAAATCCGAAAAACCGCGCTACAAAGCCATTTTCAGGGTTTTGCAAAGCTTTGCAAGCTGTTTTGCAAAACAAAAAACGCCTGCATGATTGAGAGAGAAAATCTCTTGATTTTTTGCAGGCGTTTTTCATTTTTAATGCGCAAAACTTTGCGTATTAAAAGAATCATTGCGCATTAAGGAAAATAGCGGGTTTATCGAAATATCAGATTACACTAATATTGTGTAAATTGCGCATTAAAATATGATGGATTTATAGACTTTTGTTTCATTCGGTTTGTGCCGGAAGAACTCCAATTACTTTGCCGTTGATGCGGATATCCTCTGTCACGGGGATGGGATCATAGTGATGGTTGACAGAAATGAGTACCCCCTTCCCCAGCTTCTTGACGTAGCCGCAGCCGTCCATGGTTACAAGTGCAATATCGCCCATCCGGACAGGGCTGGACATGGAAACAAGAATGATGTCACCGTCTTTATACAAAGGCTCCATGGAGTCGCCAGATACGGGTACGCCAAAATCGGCGCCATTGACCGCTTCTGCATTTACCATGTGTTCTGTAAAACCGTCTGGCCCGAGGTAGACACCCGTGCCGGCACTGGCGGGCTGATCTGAGATACGGAAAGATACTGTATATGAGTTGTTTACTTTTTTATTAGATCCCCCTAATACGCGTGACGAAATAGAATTACAGCGCTCCAATTCTATGTCAATTACAGAAAGAACCAACTTTTGAGATAAAGTATCTAGGCGACGATACCTTTTTACTAAATTATTCATTTCTTCGGGAGAGGCTGTTTCTTCGTGCATATCCGCCATTTCATCCTGAAATAGATAATTGGCATCACATTTTAAGACCTCAAATACCTTGAATAAGATTTCTGCTTTAGGCGAATTTAGTCCCGTTTCGTAGTTCCCGATTGCACTCTTTGTCACACCCAGTATATTTGCAAGTTCTGCTTGTGTAAAATTCATTCTCAACCGTTGTTCTTTTAACCGGGATGCAAAGCTCATAATAAAAACGCTCCTTTCTTAACTCTTTATATTTTACTTGGTTATTCCATAAATCACAATATAAAAGTACAGGAAAACTGAAAATTTACTATTGACTATACAGTATATCTGTGCTATTCTCTTGATGTGACCAGTATTTCTGTACACGGAGGTGAAAAGTATGGAATGGGATGAAATTATTAGAGCAAATATCCGAACTATCATTAAGGAAAAAGGTTTTTTGCAAAAAGCTGTGGCAAGTCGTGCTGGTTATAGTACTCAGAAATTTAATAATATGCTCACAGGTCGACGGAATATCCGTGCTGATGAAATCCCGCGTATTGCAAATGCTCTTGGATGTTGCAGTGAGGACATATTTGCACCCAAATTAAAAACAAAATAATAAAGAACTTCAAAGTAAAGTGTTGCCTGAATGATGGGCATTAAACACGGAAAGGAGCAGAAAATGGAGCAGTTACAGGTATTCACAAACGAAGACTTCGGGCGGGTGCGCACCATCCGGGAGGACGGGAGGGTGCTTTTCTGTGGGACAGACATTGCAAGGGCGCTGGGATATAGCAATCCGCGCAAGGCTGTCCGCGACCACACTAGGGGAGGAACGAAACGTTCCACCCCCACCGACAGCGGTTTTCAAGAGATGACTTTCATCCCGGAAGGCGACGTGTACCGCCTAATTGTGCGAAGCAACCTGCCGAGCGCGGAGCAATTTGAGCGGTGGGTATTTGACGAAGTGTTGCCGACGATCCGAAGAACGGGCGGATACCGGAGCGGACAGGCGCTGGATATGGAGACAGTGCAGACAATCATTACACAGACGGCAACGGCGATTTGCGGGGAACTCGTGAGACAGCTTGCGCCACTGCTTCAGGAATCACCGGAGGATGAATACATGATTCTTTCCGACCTGCCGCGCCTGAGCCGAAAACGGAAGTCCGTGAGCATCATATCCCGCCTTGAACCGGCACTGCGCGGCAAGGTGGAGGACATGATCGAGAGCGAACGGTATACGTACCGGGAAATCAGGAATTTTCTGGAGATGCAGGGTATCAAGATATCGACAACGGCAATCGGCCAATACGCCAAGAAGCTATACCGATTTTAAACGAAAAAATAAAGGGGCGTAACGGATGAAAAAAGAACTGCTGGCACAACCGTTAGGGTTGGGCGAAGTGTATGCAAGCGGCAACCGGTTATATCTTATTTTAGGCATTGATGATGATTGCCTGATGCCGAGCGTTCGATTGCGCAGGTTAAAAGACGGCTACGAATTTGATGCGGCAGGAGCGGCACTGTACCGCACCGATCGCGGGACAGAGCTGTTATGGGACATAAGCAAAAACGGATGTTTTGCACATTGAAGGGAGGGATGCAAATTGGATGGAAGCTGCCCCGATTGGGGATGCTGCTGCGACCACGAAAGAGAGTGCTGCGGCTACGTCAGAGGTACGGGAAACTCCGACCACCTTGGAGAACGCGGAGGGTGCAAGTACATTGACGAGTTTCAGCAAGACGAAGAAAATCACAAAAAATGAATACAAATAAAGGAGAATCTGTTATGAGAAAGTTAGAACTTCCCTGTGAAATCGGTGACCTTGTGTATGAGGTGTTTTTTGATGAAGAGCTGAAACGTGCTGTGATGGTGCCGCCCCACAAGGTGGAGGATGTTTCCGTATATTCGATTTTGATTGCCGGAGACTGGACGAGCCGATCGGAGATTGGCAAAACGGTGTTTTTCGAGCCGGAGGAAGCGGTAAAGGCCTGCGCGGAAATGAACGCAACGAAGGGAGAAGCCATTCAAATCGGCGACTTGGTATATGAGGTAGTTTTTGATGAAGAGCTGAAGCGTGTTACGCTGGAGCCGCCCCGCAAGGTGGAAGACATTTCCGAATATTCCATTTTAATTGACGGCCGTTGGGTAAGCCGATCGGAGATTGGGAAAACGCTGTTTTTTGAGCCGGAGAGGGCAGTTGCTGCTTGTCTGAAAATGAGTTACGGAATTGGGTGGCTTAACATTGTAGCTGATCTAGAGAGCGGTGAAACGCACGCAAAGGAGAATGACGATGCGAGTGATTTTGATTGAGCCGGGGGCGGCGCCGGAAGTTAAAAATATTGAGTGGCACGGCAATGCAGATGAGCTTTTAGGAGGCTTTGCAGGGCTGATGCAATTCCCTTTCGACGCGGCAGGCGTTTTGCATGACGCAGACGGGGCACTGAAAGGGAAACCGCAAAATCGGATGTATCGAGGACAATGGCTGCACGGGCGTGCAGTCATTGTAGGAGTAAAAGACGGTACATACTGCGACCTCTCTCCCGAGCAGGAGGTGCTTTATGCACAGCGTTGGAAGAATACCAAGATACCCTATGAGAAGATGCGATGGGACAGATGTTAAGACAGCCGAAACGGCTCTGCAAGGGGCCGTCGTGCAGGGGGTGACTGCCCTGCGCCTGAAGATGGCAGGTCAAACAAAAAGCCCGCACTGGGCGGGCGGAAAGGAGAACCGTCTATGGAAAAAAGGCTTTGGCTTAGCTGCGATGGAAAAGTTATGATAGGCAGTCAAGAGCTTCCACGGTGTCGGGTTCTTTCAATAGAGCCTCAACATGAACGTCGTGATGCTCGCGTTACATTCGAGGTTGAGGTTAATGAACTTGATATACAGTTTCAAGCAAGGGGACTAAACAAAGAAAGCGGCAATCCCACCGACAAGTGAAAATGCGGAAGACAGATAATTGAGGACTTCCTGCAACCCGGTTTTAAAGCGGTTTTCCATGTAGACGAGCGCACTGTGAGAGAGCAAAAAATTCCCGCTCATATCTACATCCAAATCAAAGGCGGCATTCAGCTCATGCAAAATGTCCCTGTAGTCACTATCCGAAAGGTCGGGAAACAGCTTCCCTCTCCATGCTTCAGAGACATCAAACGCCATTGCATCCGTGCGAGGCATCCCTTGCTTAACACGTTTCAGGTAAACCGCGTACACTAGACAGAGAAATTTGTCGGCGGCTTTTGTCAACGTCATATCAATTCACCCCCTTTTTATTCAGTATAGTACATAAAGGGAACCCGAACAAGGAGGATGACCAATGAAGTTTACAATACGAGATGATGAGATTACTCCCGGAGGGCGGAACGGCTTTTTGGATCATGTTCCTATCCCGTGGAATTTCGGAATTGACATTACAGAAATTCGACCGACGGGGCGCGCTAAGGTGCGTATTGAGTGCCGGCTTCCGATGGGCAATGATGCCGACAAGCAAGCAGACAACGGTGAACGCCCAGCAGAAAGATGTCAAAAGCTTTGAAGTATTGAACCGCGGTATTTTCAAGTGATGCAGAAAAGAATAACAGCCGAAACGGCTCTGCAAAGAGCCGTCGTGCAGGGGGTGACCGCCCTGCGCCTGAAGATGGCAGGTCAAAGGCAGGTGAGTTTTTTGGAAATAAAACTGAATCTTCGACAGGTTGCAGAATTGCTGAACGTTTCACTTAGAACTATTCAGCATAAAGCTAAAACGGGACAAATTCCCGCGGAATGCACACTAAATTCGCTTAACCGACCTGAATATACAGTGCTTTTATCCGATTTGCCGGCAGACATTCAGCGCCGCTGGTACGAGCGCAACGGAGAGCGTGCAGAGGTAACGGAGCTGTTGGAGGAGGCGAAGCAGAAGATTGACAAGAAGCCAGCCAGCCGAAAGGAGCTGGACCACTACACGGCAGCAGAGCGCGAACAAATTGCGTTTTGGATGGATGTGGTGGACGAATGGCGGGCATACCGCAGCGGCGATGGACGCGCAGCGGAACTGGACGAGGATTTTGTAGAAAGACTGCGGGCGCGCTATCCTGACAAGCAGATCAGCAAGCCGACTCTATATCGAAAGTGGCAGGCGATTCGGCGGGATGATTGGGATAGTCTGATCGAGAACCGCGGAAAAGGACGCAAGGGATACAGCAGCATTCACCCGGAAGCATGGGAAATCTTCAGCGGTCTTTATTTAGAGGAAACAAAGCTTGGGATTGAGCGATGTATGGAGCTTACAGAAGAATGGGCACGAATTAACTGCCCGGGAGCGCTCCCTCTGCCATCGCCGCCCACTTTCCAACGCGCCATTCAGAAAATCCCTCCAGATGTGAGGTACTACGCCAGAGAGGGCCCACGGGCTTGGTGGGCTAAGTACAGCCCGTACATTACCAGAAAATACGACGAGATGGTGAGCAACGAGGTTTGGGTTGGGGATACGTACACCATGGATATTGTGACCATGGCTGAAACAGGACAACTGCACCGTATGTACTTATCAGCGTGGGTAGACGCACGAAGCGGGATCTTTGTGGGATGGAGCATCAGCGGAGAAAGCAAAAGTCAGAACAGTGTGAATGCTTTACGAGATGCCTGCATCCGACAAGGCACGCTGCCATTGCTCAATCTATACACAGACAACGGACGTGAATATTTAACATTTGACTTCGGCGGGCGCGGACACCGCGCAAAAGCGATTCTTGCAAACGGAGAAGCGCCGTTCCAGCCGCTGACGATTATACAGCGAATGGAAGTGAAAATGATCAATGCCATTCCGAAAAACTCGCGTGCTAAAGTGGTGGAGCGTTCCTTCAGGGCACTTAAAGACAGAGTGATGCGTCTGTTCCCTACTTTTACAGGCGGCAGCCCGGCAGAAAAGCCGGAGCAGTTAAAGGGGATTTTGAAAGATGGCAAAAATGTGCCGACGGATGAACAAGCCCGGGATATTCTGGACAAGCTGATTCAATATGACCTGAATTATTCCAAATACAATGGTTCGGTTGTGAAGGATCAGGGAAAGCGAAAAATTGACGTCTACAACGAGTATTGCGTAGAAGAAAAAGTGGCAGCCAGCGAAGAGGTTCTGCGGCTGATGCTGATGCGTTCGACACGGCCTATCACAGTTAAGAGGGACGGCATTGTGACGTCAATTAACGGAGTGCCGATGAAATTCTGGTGTGAAGAAATCAGACACTATGTAGAGCGTAAGGTTTACATTCGGTATGATCCCGCTGACTTGTCAAGTGTGCGTATGTATGATGCAGACAAAGACAATTATCTGATGACTGTAGGACGCAGCCCGCTGGAGGCAAGTTATCACGAAGATCCAAAAGTGCTGGCGGCACTGATGAAAGCAGAACGCCGCGTGGAACGCGCTGTGCGAGAAGATGTGAAAACACGCCGAGAACGCGGTAAGGACGTGAATCCGGTTGAATATGCACTGAATTTGGCCGCCAGAAACGCTGCCGGACCAGTGGCGAAAAAGAATATCAAACGCACAAGGATTTTGTACGATCAGGAAACAGGACGAGCACCGCAGCTTCCCATGGCGGTGGGCGACAGTGACGATTTAGATATCGCACTGATGAACCGAAATCGGATGAAGAGAATGAAAGGGGCAATCGATGATGGAGAAGACATTTAATGCTGAATTACAGGAGCGGACACGAGAGTATTTAGCCACAAGCGGTGTGAGCCAGGCAAAGCTTGCACAAAAATTAGGAATGAACGGAAGCACCACACTGAGCCGATGGCTGAGCAGTTCATACAGCGGTGATGTAGAGAAAATCGAAAGAGCGTTAGAGGAGTTCTTTCGAGTGGAGAGTGCCACAGATGCGGCGAAGGAAAAGGCCGCCCCCTACCGCCCCGCCGGTGATTATGTTCCAACCAGTATCAGTGAAGATGTGTATGAGGGAATCAAACACTGCCAGCTGCATCGGTGTGTGACGGTACTGCATGGAGATGCAGGCGTTGGCAAAACGAAGGGTGCAGAAAAGTTTCTGAGAGAGAATCCTTCCAGTACGATTTACATTACACTAAGCCCTGCTACAAGCGACCTGAACGCTGTTTGCAAAAAGCTTGCAAAAGCTTTGAAAGTGCCGGTGCGCAACAGGGCGGATATGATGGAGGAAGTACGGGCGCGCCTTGCAGGAACCAATAAGGTCATTGTGGTGGACGAAGCCCAGTTTTTAAAGCTGCCGGCAATCGATGAGCTCAGGACATTGAGTGATACGGACATTGAAACCGGCACACCGGGCAACGGCGTATGCTTTATCGGAAACAGCGAAATACATGACAGAATCCAAGGAAAGGCACAGGCTGAATTTGCACAGCTGTTTACTAGGATAAGAATGCCGAAGCGTTACTTAGCGAGCCGGATTACTGTGGAGGATATACGCAAGCTGTTTCCTGCCTTAAACGGCGAGCCGGAGCTGGAATTCCTGCTCGGAATTGCACGCAGTGTATATGGAATTCGGATGGCGCAGAATATTTACGAAAATGCCATTGATCTGGAGGATGTAAGCTGTGAAGGTTTACGCAGGGTGGCAAAAGCGATGAGCGTAGGCAGTACAACATAAGGAGGAAAAATGGAGTACAGACATATCATTGAGCTTCGGCTCTGCGAATCACCCTGTCAAGGGCAGTCCTGCTGTGACTGCTGTGGTAAAGCCCCTGCCATACATTTGGCAGGGGCGGACTGCTTTCCGTTCCAACGATGGGATGACGGGAGCTGCTGCCGTCGAAGCCGCGGGAAAAAGCCGGATGAATGTATGCATTTGAGAGGACTACTGCGGCGAGAATGGCTGAGCAAAGAAAAAGATTCGTTATAAGGGGGAAGTTCCCCCGTCGTAATGCAGCCACGCAGAAGTGTGTGCCGGTCACAAGCCCGGAAAAATGCAGAGTGAGGACATCAAGAAAGGACGGAACGATATGGCAAGAAAGACCCTGAAAAGTGAGCCGGTACTGCGAGACTGGGCGGCAGTAGACGGTGCACTCAAAGACATTCGGGAATTACAGCACACATTGGCAGAGCTTCAAATTGAAAAAGCTCGAAAAATGGATGCAATCACGGAAGAGTACAGTGAGAGAAGCGCTCCATTGGAGAAAAAAGTGAAGTCAATTGGAAAAGATGTTAAGGAATTTGTAGATGCACATCGCCTTGATATGGAAGGAAAAAGCCGACGTCTGCACTTCGGCTCGGTGGGATATCGTGCAGGAAGCAAGCTTGTTCTCAGCAACGAAAAGGTTAAGGATGCCATCGCCACACTGAAGGCACTGGGGTTTGCGAGCTGCATTGAAATTAAAGAAACTTTGAAGCGAGATGAGGTAAAAAAGCAGCCGCAGGCGGTATTGGATCAGATCGGTGCGTACATTAAAACAACGGACGAATTCTACTACGATATTTCCGACCGTGCCGTAGACGAATAAAAGAAAGGAGGCGGCCGGGATATGGGCGCGATGAATGTTGGAAAAGGAACAATTCAAAATATTTATGCTCTGGGTGCTCGGCTGGGTATGGTAAAGCAGGGCGGCGGGCATGAGGATGCGCTTCATGCGCTGGTGTGTGGGATGACCGGTAAGGAAAGCGTTTCAGCCCTAACCCCGGCTGAAGCACAAGCAGTGCTGGCGGAGCTGCGCAGACGCAGCGCCCCGGCTGGGCAGTGCAAAAGAAAGAGGAAGTATGAAGAGCTTCCGGGAGGAATGAGCGCAGCACAGCAGAAAAAGGTGTGGTTTTTGATGTTTCAGCTGGAGAAGTTTGACCCCGCGCCAAAAGGTGTTCAGCTTCATGATCGGCTTTGCGGGCTGATTGAGAAGCAGTTCGGGGTGACAGCCTTCTCCTCCCAACCATTCCGGTTTCTCACACGCGCACAGGGCAATGCGCTCATTGAAGGACTGAAAAGCTTGACCGAGCGCAAAGAACTGGAGTATCTGCACAGCGAACGTTACCGACAGAATCGGGAGGCGGAAGATCATGCGCAATGAGCTGATGAGAAATCTAAGTCTGGAGGACTTAGAAGGAAATGCGCGGGAGCTGGCAGAGCTGATCGGGATGGAAGGTTTTATCCGAGTGGTAGAGGTGTACGGCGGAAGCAGCAATCTGTATATTCCTAAGGCTGAACAGCTGGTAAGACCTCTTCGCGATGACTGCATTCGCAGAGAGTTTAATGGCAGCAATATGTCACAGCTTGCGCGAAAGTGGGGGCTGACGGAGCGATACATTCGCGAAATTCTAAAAAACAATATTAGAGGTTTACACGAGGCTCAAGTCGAAGGACAGTTAAATTTATTTGAAGCTTCAAACTGCGAAGAAAAAAAGTGAAACAGAGCAAGTGCAGCACTGATAGAAATACAAGGTATGATTGTCTCAAAGAGACGGTCATACCTTATTTTTTTACAGGGGGAAACAGTGTGACATTTGATGCAGGAACATGGTGGCTTGTCGGTATTTTACTGACGTCACTGCTTGGAGTGGTAGGCGGACTCGTAAGCCGTTCGATTTTCAAGCAAATTGACGAAAATCGCAGTGATATCAAAGAGGTGCGGGAAAATTACACAACACGCAATGCACATCAAAAGGATATTGAAGCCGTTCGCAATGACATGAAAGAAATGCGAGCGGAGGTTCGGACGGAGATTCAAACGATGTCCGGAGATGTACGAGACATCAAGGAAAACTGCATCCGCAGAGAGGAATTTTTGCAGAGCCAGCTGAAGCTTGAGGGAAAGCTGGATAAATTGATGGACTATGTCATGAAAGGGGGCATGAAATATGACTGAGTGGGAACTCCGAAAAAAGATTGAGTCCGGGGAGCTGGCATCGAACAACGGTACGGTAATGAGGACATTGGCGGTTGCCGGAAACGATTACAAATACCTGAAACTGAAATCACTGCTTTTGGTGCTTGCCGGAGAAATCAGCCGCAGCGCATTGTGCAGCAGCATCAACTATCTGGCGGACAGCGGCTATTTGCATGTGCGGCAGATTGAAAGCAAATGCGATGCCAGTGTTTCGGATGTAGACTTAGAAGCTCTGGAAGTTAAAATGACACCGCAAGGCGTGCAAATACAGAGATGTGTAAGGCAAGACCCGCTGGTCAATATGTAAGGGGGGCAGAGCATGAGACGGCGGAAAAACAGAAGTCGAAGTAAAATCAGCCGTTTGCCGCCTGAAATTCGCAGCACGGTAGATGCAATGATACAGGCCACAGCCGATTTTACTTACAAGGATATTCAAGAATATCTTGCCGAGCAAAACGTCGATGTAAGCCAATCGGCGATCGGAACCTATGCACGAAATCTCATGGAAAGCTTAGAAGCACTCAATATGGCACAGGAGTCTATCAGAGCAATGATGGACACTGCGTCGAAAATTCCCGAGGTTGACGCTGTAGAAATTATCAACCGCATTGCAGGACAAAAGCTGGTTCAGGCGATTATCAGCAAGCCGGAAGAAGAATGGACGGAGCTTCGTCTTGACAAATTGCTGAAAGAAGCAAACGGAATGACGAAGGCAGTAGCATATAAGCAGCGCATTGATTTACAGAACAAGGAAGATGTAGAGGCTGCTGCAGACGAGCTGAAAGCAGAATTTTTTGCGGCTCTGAGTGCAGAAAATCCGGAGCTATATCGTCAAGTAGTGCAAGCGCTGAATCGACAGGTAAAGGGGATGCAGGAATAATGGCATGGTATGTACTGCAGGTGCTGACAGGCCAAGAACGGAACGTGTGCGAGGCTCTGCGCCGTAAGGGTGTGAAGGCTAGGGCTCCGGCACAGCACATAGAGATTCGGCGTCAGGGGCAATGGAAGAGTGAGGAACGGTTGCTTTTACCGGGCTATGTCTTTGTCGGTGTAGAATACAGTGCATTACTGTTTCACCTTGTTTCTCCGATTGCCGGCGTTATTCGCTGGCTTGGGATGGAGCACGGGGAACCGCAGGCGCTGGATACGAGAGAAGTATTGCAGTGGAAACTGGATAGAGCAGAAACACTCGAGCCGAGCAGGGTTCTGTTTCTGCCGGACGGTACATGGCATGTGCTTGACGGACCGCTGCAGGATTTTGCTTCTGATGTGATGCGCATGGAACGCAGACAGCGCCGGGCATTGGTGTGTACCCGTCTGGGCGGCAGCATACAGCGCATTCGGTTTGGTATTACCCCAGTGAAAGGGGGTGCGTGATGAAACAAAGAGAGAGCCCGCGCCGAAAGTTGATTCGGAAGATTTCTGGTGCGAAGCTGAAAGAACCGCCGGAACTGTGTGTACGCTGTGTGTGGGCTTTGCGGGAAAGCGGTCGGTCGGCTTGCCCTTTCCCCCGCTGCGTTATGATGAAAAAAGGCTGGCCGCTGCAGCCTAAATAATATTGTTTTGCAATGGTGTTTTTCTCACTTTGCAAAGCGTACAAAGAAGCCGGGAGCAAAACGGGGTTGATTCGTCCCCCGCAGCGTGATCGGTGGGCATAGAGAAATCAAAAACCGGGCTAAAAGGGTCGGATGGCGAAGCATGCCCGCTAAAATATCTCCCCTATTCTCCGGTGCGCACAAAATACCCTCTACAATCGGCTGAAAGCCTTTGCAAAACGTTGCAAGACCAAAGGTAGTATCCATGGCTATCAAAGGTCTTTTTTCATTCTAAGGGCAAATTAAGGGCTATTTTGAAGAAAACAAATAGGAGGCTATGCCGATGAGAAGCAAAACAGAGAGCGCTGAGGAACTTTTGCGAGGTATTGAAACGGCAAAACAACAGAACGAATACCATTTTGCAAAGGATTTGAAAATGCTGCTTGAAGCATACCCTAAAACCAGCAAGAAAAACTATTTGGCGTTGATCCAGGGACTGATTGACAAGTACACCGCGCAGGAAACAGCAACTGTGCATGCGGTTCTTATGCGAAAATGCCAGTCGGGAGACATCGATGCGATAAGACTGTGGATGGACATTCAGAAAGAAAGCGGGAGCGGCGCAGCGGAGGTGAACATTGTTGACAGCATTTAACGGCACTTCCTTGACAGTTGACCTGAAGGACGTGATCGGCCCGGCATTTTATGAATCACACCGGGCAATCCGAAGCGGGACAGCAGATACAGTGATTGAAGAAGGTGGACGCGGCAGCTTAAAAAGCTCGTTTTGCGGTGTTGAAATCATTCTGTGGCTGCTGCGCTGGCCGCGCAGCCATGCGCTGGTGATGCGGCAGGTTGGCAATACGCTTGCAGACAGTGTGGTTGCGCAAATTGAATGGGCCATCGGTATGCTGGGTCTGACCCATTGCTTTCAAGTGAAGAAAAGCCCGTATCAGATTATTTATAAACCGACAGGTCAGCGCATTTACTTCCGTGGCTTGGATGATAAAAACAAAATCAAAGGCATCAAAATGCCTTTTGGGTATATTGGAGCATTATGGTTTGAGGAGGCGGATCAGCTGCGCGAAGGTGAGGATGCAGTGCTGAGTGTGCAGCAGTCGGCTTTTCGAGGAACGGAAGGCAATCCTACCCTAACGCTGATCAGCTTCAACCCTCCGGCCAACAGCCGTAACTGGGCCAATCGATACGCTCGTGAGCGAGCGGCTCGCAAGCTCGTTCACCATTCGTCTTATCTGGAAGCGCCGAAAGCATGGCTGGGCGAACGGTTCCTGGCAGATGCCGAGTATCTGCGTAAGAAAAAACCGCTGAAATATCGACACATGTATTTGGGCGAGATGGTGGGCAGCGGTACGCAGGTATTTGACAACATCGTTCAGCGAAAAATTACTGCAAAAGAAATTGCAAGCTTCGGAAATATCATATCCGGCGTAGACTGGGGTTGGTATCCCGACCCTTGGGCTTTTAACAGGACGTATTACGAGGCCTCAAAACGCACACTGTATATTTTTGATGAAGCGCGGGCAAATAAGCTTACAAACCATATCACAGCGGGAATTGTAAAAGGCAAGGTGGCACCGGGAGAGCTGATTTTGGCGGACGGAGCAGAGCGTAAGTCTTGTGCGGACTACCGAGCCGCCGGATTGCGGTGCCAACATGCACGCAAACCACCGGGCAGCGTAGAGCAAGGTCTTCAATGGCTGCAGGGACTGGATGCTATCATAATTGACCCCGATCGCTGTCCATATACACTTCAAGAATTTGTGGAGTATGAGTATGACACAGCGCCGGATGGTACAGTACTGGGTACCTATATGGATACAGACAACCATCATATCGACGCAGTGCGATATGCCTGCAGCCGCATTTGGCAGAGAAAGGGTGCGTAAAAGATGACGCTGAAAGACTGGCTGCTGAAGAGATATCTGCCCAGCTGGGCAGTGCTCGAGTACCGCGATCGACTGGAGGCAGCACAGAAGCGTGTGCAGGAGTTGGAGACGGAAAACCATACCTTGCGAGCGTACATCAACGGAGTGGAGCGTGGGCTGCGGGCAAAGCAGGCGAAAATTGTTTTGAGAGGAGGGACAGCGGATGAACGCGATCGTGAGGGCGTTGTTTGACGACACTGCCATTACAGGTGAGCAGACAGCCGGCTTGAAGGATATCAGCACATCTGCCATGCAGGCGGCGGTGAGAGAATGGTTCGAGCTTTTCTTTATGCGAGAAACATCGAAAGACAAGGAAGAAGACCCGGCTCAGCGCATTCCCTATACCATCATCAACAAATTGACAAAAGCCTGTTTTGCGGAGTACGATTCCGGCTTTACAGAGAACAGCACAGGAAAAACGGTGTGGCTGGACGGGCAGCGCAGCCTGATCGACGCCGTAAAGCAGGACGTGCTGCAATGGGTCATGGTGGGCGGAGAAGGATTTTTGAAGCCTGCGCCGGATGGCGCGGGCAGTTTTTCTTACCGTGTAGTGCGGCGGGATCGGTACAGTGTACTCGCGCGGGGACCGCATGGCATTACGGATGTGCTTTTGAGCGAACGCAGCCGGGTGGGTTCCAGCTACTATACCTTACTCGAGCGCCGAAGCGTAGATGAAAGTGGCTATCTGACAATCCGATACAACCTGTATATGTCGGAAAGCAGTGAAACGCTGGGCCGCGAGGTGCGGCTGGACAGCCTGCCCCAATACTCGCAGCTTACGCCGGAGCACACCTACAGCATGCCGTTCGGCGGGCTTGGCATGACGTATATCCGCATGCCCATGGCCAACAACGTGGACGGAAGCCTCGATGGGGTGAGTGTGTACGAAGGCGCTGTGCAGTTGATTCACAATATCTATAGGAACGAGTATCAGTTGGGGCGTGAATTCGAGCTGGGGCGCAGCAGAATCGTGGCAGGAGCGGATATGCTGGTGATGCCGCGGCCGGATGGCGGTGTCATGCAGATTAAGGACGATATCTTTGTCGGTTTGGATGGCAGCGGCGATACAGGTTTGACAATCTTTTCCCCGACGCTGCGTGATGAGAGCTTTGAACGCCGCAAGCAATCTTACCTCAAAGCGTGCGAAAATATTATCGGGCTTAAACGCGGAATCTTGTCGGATGTAGAGGCAGCAGAGCGTACCGCAAAGGAAATCAGCAGCAGCGAGGGCGATTACAGCCTTTCAATGATTGACCTCCAGCGGATGTGGTACGATGCACTCATGGAAACGCTGCGTATTACAGATTTGTGGGGGCAGGCCCTTGGGCTGTGTGACGCTCAGACGGTGGATTTGAAGAAGCTGGTGAGTGTAAGCTGGGGCAATGGCGTATTGTACGACGCGGACAAAAATTGGCAGGAGACGATGGAATTGGTTCAGGCCGGGATGCTTAAACCTGAGCTGGCACTGGCGAAGAAGTACGACCTGCCTTGCGAAACTCCGAAGGATTTAGCGGCAATTCGTGAGAAGTATATGCCGGAAATGGCGCAGCTGACCGCTCATGCAAGCGTGAGGTGATATCATGGCATTGACACCGGAAGAGATCGACGGACTGCGGGAATTGATCGTGTCCATTTACGGCCCTATCGCAGAGGAACTGCTGCGCGACCTGTGCCGGTGCATCGCTGCGGCCGGTGGGGTGACGTCCGGCGCCGAGTATAAACTGCTGCTGGCAAAAAGTCTGGCCGGAGCGGATAACGTGATTGAGGACACGCTGCGCAGACAAACGGATCTCACCGATGAGGCGGTGGAGCAGCTGATGCAATGGGCGGCTGAGAAAACCGCGCCGCTAGAGAATAGCGAGAGCCTGCGGAATATCGCCGACGCCTATGTCAAGGTGACGCGCAACGAAGTGACACATGTGTTGGGCGAGTTGGCTGCCGCAGACGTGGACGGCCGGGTATACCCGATCAAAGACGTATACCGGCGCACGATGGACTATGTGTTCCGACAGGTTTCCAGCGGGGCAAAGACGCCGGAGGAGGCTGTGCGGCGAGCCACGCTGCGTTTGTGGCAGCGGGGAATCCGTACCATTGACCGCTCAGATGGGCGTTCTTTTTCCGTCGAATACATGGCACAGCGTGCGATTATGAGCAAAATGGGAGAAATGACCACGGCCATCAACGAAAAGCACCACAACGACGGCGGATACGACGGCTGGGAGATCAGCGCCCACAGCGCATGTGCACCCGATCATGAATCCATCCAAGGTCGGCAATACAGTGATGAAGAGTATAAAATACTTAACAGCCGCTTACAAAGACGTATTGGGACACTGAGCTGTAAGCATATCGCATGGCCAATCAAGCTGGGTGTGGATAAACCGCAGTGGACACAGGAGCAGCTTGCGGAGCTGGCGCAGCAGAACGCACAAGGCATCACCTATGAGGGCAGACATTATACACAGTATGAAGCCACACAGCAGCAGAAAGCATTGGAAAACAGCATCCGCCAATGCAAAGATCGTATTGCTGCCGCGCAGGAGCAGGGTGAGCTGGGCAGCGGGGAGCTGCGCAGCAGCCGCATTCTTCTGCGTCAGTTGAAGGCAGAGTATGAGCGCTTTTCAGCAGCAGCCGGATTGCCGACCGCTCCGGAGCGTTTGCAGGCGGCGGGACTTTCTCGCGCTCTGAAAGCAGATGGCACGCTGGAAATGCCGCAGCCAGCGGG
>DCEX01000033.1 GCA_002315015.1 Faecalibacterium sp. UBA1819 | reverse complement strand
AAGCGGCACAGCGCCATGGTTGGCACTGTGCCGCTTTTTTATCCGCGATAATGGTTCATTTGGGTACATGTAACAAATTGAAAGCCTTTCTCCCGCAGTGCGGGCAGCAGCGTTTTCAGCGCTTGAACGGTTTCCTTATTATCGTCGTGAAACACAATGACGTCTCCATCCTCCACCTGATCCAAAACGGTCTCGCAAATGAGCTGGGCATCGGCATTGGTGCGCCAGTCCATGCTGTCAATCGTCCAAAGCTGCAATGGCTTACCCGCCGCTTTTTCCGTTTTCTCGGTGTAAAAACCATACGGCGGCCGCACCAAAGCAACCTTGACATCTGGAACAATCTTTTCCAGCTTCTTTTCCATGCCATACAATTCGTATTGCACTTCAAAATCACTCAGCTTTGTTAAATCGGGATGGGTGTCGGTATGATTGCCGATTTCATGGCCTGCACTCACCATTTCTTCTACCAGCAATTGGTTATCGTTCAGCCGTTCTCCCAGAAGAAAAAACGTTGCTCGTGCATCGTTTTCATACAACAAATCCAGCACTTGCGGCGTCCATGTTCCGTCCGGGCCATCGTCAAAGGTGAGGGCCACCATCGGCTTTGTTGGGTTGATTTGTGCGTCAATCGGCGTTCGTCGGACACGGCTTCCCGCTCCAAACACCAAAGCGCCCGCGATGGCAGCAATCACAAAAAAGAGCCCAACGGCAAACAATATATTGTTTCGTTTCATTGCCATTCCCCCTTTTGGCGGAATAATCGAATCAAATAACCGTGAGTAGCAGCCGTGCTTTGAATCAGCTGGAAAAAGAATAAAAAGCACACAAAGCCCGAAAGACTATTGCGAAACGGGATGTTAAGATTTTTTTGATAGCGGTACATGCTGAGGAACAGCAGCCCGCACACCGCCACGGTTACCAATGTTAGCACCCCGGCCAAGTAATAGTAGCCGAACAGCGCCAAAATAATGGCCGGTAGCATTCCCAGCAAAAATGCAAAGTCCAAATAAATAACCGAAAGATTGACGGACACAAAATGACGGGAATAGCTGCGTTTTTGTTTCCAAGGAGGCACAGCGCTAAGCCCCTCCATCATGCCAATGGCCCAGCGCTTGCGCTGGTTGTACAAGGCGTCCAGCGTTTCCGGCACATGGGTATAGCCGACGGCTTTCGGCTCATAGGTAGAGCGTCCGCCCTTGGAAAGCAGCGTATACGTCAGCACAATGTCTTCGCCTAATACATCCCGCCAGCCCCCAGCCTGACGCACCAGCGCCGTATTATAAACGCTGAAAGCGCCTTGTGCCACGAGCGTGGTATCATAGCTGCCCTGAAAGCGCTTTACCGCTGCAATGCTTAATAAGTAGTCGTAAATCTGCATTTTAGCAACCAGGCTTTTCTGCGTATTTTCCACAAACAGATTGCCCGCCACACAAGCGCAGTCGCGGCAAACGATATGGTTCATCATCTGCTGAACGGCATTGCGCTCCAAAACGGTATCGGCATCGACTGTTAAAAAGTGCGGCGTATGCACCATCTTCAAAGCACAGTTCAGCGCATGTGCCTTGCCCTGCGTTTCGCAGTAAACATACTCCAAACAGCGCAGCGGCGAATAGATACGCGCCAGCCCCTGAACAATCTGCTTGGTGCGGTCTGTGGAACGGTTATCCACTACCAGCAGCCGAATGTGTCCGCAATAGGCTTGCTTCATAATGGCGTGAATGGCGCGGGCAATATTGGCTTCTTCGTTATACGCACACATAATGATGGTGGTGTCCTCGTTTGTGTCGGGGTACTTTCGAGGAATCCAGTGCAGAAGATTAGAAAAAAACATCATGCTCATCAAAAAGCCGGGCAGCAATGCAATTCCTACAATCACCCACCACACATAGGCCGCCGGAAGGAAATACGACACCTCCTTTCCCCACCCGAGTGCAAAAGAAATGGATATGCCCAGCCATACCAGGCTGAAGGCAAGTGATAATAAAAAATTCCGTTTCAAAAAATCGCCCCCTTTTCTGTTTAATGTACGCATCACAAGCGCTTGTGTGTATGTAAGCCTTCTTTGGCCGTATCAGCAAAAACGCCGAAAACCAGCTTTTTGCCGCACAGCATGTCATATAGCGCCGCTTTGCGGCGAAAAGATCGCTTTTAATTTTTTTGCGGTCTCTTGCGCGAATGAATTGGCGGTGATATAATTAGACTAACTAGGTATAGAAAAGAGGAAGAGAATGGATAAGGAAATTATCAAGCGCAGCGGACTGCGTCAAAGCTATCAGCCCGAAAAAATCGCCGCCGCTTTGCGCAAGGTATTTGCTCAAACCGGCCAGCCTTTTGACGACACACTGTTAACCCGTTTAATTGAACATGTGGAAGACGCTTTGCAGATTTACGACGTTTGGAGCGTAGAGCTGATTCAAGACCTTGTCGAGCGCGCGCTGATGGAAAGCGGCTGCTATAACGAGGCTAAAAGCTATATTCTCTACCGCCAAAAGCGTACCGATCTGCGCCGCGCACGCCAAGCGCTGATCCAAGCGGTGCAGTGTCCCGCGCTGGAAGAAGTTCTTGTCAAAATTCAGCGCGATTTTGACCCGGACGTTTACTCTGTCCTGATTTTGCACGGCAAATTCCAAAGCTTTTACAAGCAGGGCATGTCGGCGGACGACGCGCTGAATGCATTGGTCAAAGCCGCTGTCGAACTGACCACACGAGAGGCGCCGCGCTGGGAAATGATTGCCGCACGCCTGTTGAATTTCCGTTTTCACTTGGGGCTTTCGGCGCAAATGGAAAAGCGCGGCATCACCGACCTTTATTCCAAGCTGCGCTACTTGACTGACGAAGGACTTTATGGCGAATACATTCTCGCCTCTTACAGCCGCAGCGAAATCGAACAGGCGCAAACCATGCTTCACCCGGAGCGTGACGAGCTGTTTACTTATTCCGGCCTTGACCTTTTGTTAAAGCGCTATGTCATTCATTCGCGCAAGGGCATTGCGCTGGAAACGCCGCAGGAAATGTTTTTAGGCATTTCCCTGCATCTTGCCATGCCGGAAAAGCAAAGCCGCATGGAGTGGGTGCAGCGCTTTTACGACATGCTCAGCCGCATGTACGTCACCATGGCCACGCCGACACTGTCCAATGCACGCAAGCCCTATCACCAGCTTTCCAGCTGCTTTATTGACACGGTTCCCGACAGCCTGGAGGGCATTTACCGCAGCATCGACAACTTTGCTATGGTGAGCAAATTCGGCGGCGGCATGGGCATGTATTTCGGCAAAGTGCGCGCCACCGGCAGCAGCATTCGAGGCTTTGAGGGTGCAGCCGGCGGCGTCATCCGCTGGATTAAGCTTGTCAACGACACCGCCGTTGCCGTAGACCAGCTGGGAATGCGCCAAGGTGCGGTTGCCGTTTATCTGGACGCATGGCACAAGGATTTGCCGGAATTTTTGGCGCTCCGCACCAACAACGGCGATGACCGCATGAAGGCACACGACATATTCCCTGCCGTGTGCTACCCGGATTTGTTCTGGCGGCTGGCACGCGAAAATCTGGACAGCGAATGGGCGTTGATGTGTCCGCATGAAATCACGTCAGTGAAAGGCTATGCGCTGGAGGACTACTATGGCGAAGAATGGGAGCGCCGCTACCGCGACTGTGTGAACGATCCGCGCATCTCAAAGCGCATCGTCACCATCAAAGACTTGGTGCGTCTGATTTTAAAATCGGCTGTCGAAACGGGTACTCCCTTCACCTTCAACCGCGACACCGTGAACCGCGCCAATCCGAACAGCCACTGCGGCATGATTTACTGTTCCAACTTGTGTACAGAAATTGCACAGAATATGGCGCCCATTGAGAGCGTGAGTACAGAAATCGAAACGCGCGACGGCGACACCGTCGTAGTGACCAAAACACGCCCCGGCGAATTTGTCGTGTGCAACCTGGCCAGCCTTTCGCTGGGCAATTTGCCCGTCGAAGACGATGCCGTGCTTTCACACACCATTGAAACGGCCGTGCGCGCGCTGGATAACGTTATTGACTTAAACTTCTATCCTCTGCCCTATGCAAAATTAACCAACCGACGCTACCGCAGCATCGGGCTTGGCGTCAGCGGCTATCACCATATGCTGGCCAAGTGCGGCATTGGCTGGGAAAGCGAGGAGCATCTTCGTTTTGCCGACGACGTATTCGAGCGCATCAACCGCGCAGCCATTGCCGCCAGCGCAGCTCTGGCTGAGGAAAAAGGCGCTTACGAGTGCTTTGAGGGAAGCGACTGGCAGACCGGCGCTTATTTTGAAAAACGCGGCTACACCGGCCCGCAATGGGAAACTGTCAAGGCCGCCGCGGGCAAGGGAATGCGCAATGCCTACTTATTGGCCATTGCGCCCACCAGCAGCACCAGCATTCTTTCCGGTACCACAGCGGGCATTGACCCCATTATGAAGCGCTTTTTCTTAGAGGAGAAAAAAGGCAGTATGCTGCCGCGCGTTGCGCCCGACCTCTCCATGGAAACCTTCTGGTTCTACAAACATGCACACACCATCGACCAAACGTTCAGCGTGCGTGCGTGTGCCGTGCGCCAGCGCCACATTGACCAAGCGCAGAGCATGAACCTTTATATCACCAACGACTACACCCTGCGTCAAGTGCTGAACCTGTATCTTTTGGCGTGGGAAGAAGGTGTAAAAACCATTTACTATGTCCGCAGCAAATCGCTGGAAGTAGAGGAATGCGACAGCTGCTCGTCTTAAAATGGGCAGAGCTGCACCATCGTTACACAGAAAGGAATGACCGTTATGGCACACCTTGTAAAAAAGCCGCTGTTTAACCCGCAGGGTGACACAGATGTGCGCACACGCCGCATGATTGGCGGCAACACGACCAATTTAAACGATTTTAACAATCTGCGCTACTCTTGGGTAAGCGATTGGTATCGCCAAGCGATGAATAACTTTTGGATTCCCGAGGAAATCAATTTGGCGCAGGACGTGAAGGATTACCCCCGCTTAGACCGCGCCGAGCGCCGCGCCTACGACAAAATTTTAAGCTTTCTTGTGTTTCTGGATTCCATTCAGACGGCCAATCTGCCGCACATTGGAGAATATATCACAGCCAACGAAGTAAACCTGTGCCTTTCCATTCAGGCGTTTCAAGAGTGTGTTCACAGCCAAAGTTACAGCTATATGCTGGACACCATCTGCAACCCGACAGAGCGCGACGACATCCTTTATCAATGGAAAACGGATGAGCATCTTCTGAGACGCAACACGTTTATCGGCGATTGCTACAACGAATTTCAAACAAAAAAAGACCCCCTCACCCTGCTGAAGGTGATGATGGCCAATTACATTTTAGAGGGCGTTTATTTTTACTCGGGCTTTATGTTCTTCTATAACCTGAGCCGCAACGGCAAAATGCCCGGCTCGGCACAGGAAATCCGCTACATCAACCGCGATGAAAATACCCATCTTTGGCTGTTCCGCAACATTTTGCTGGAGCTGCAAAAAGAACAGCCCGAGCTGTTCAGCGAAGAAACCGTTGCCATTCTGCGCGGCATGATGGAAGAAGGCGTGCGCCAGGAAATCGCGTGGGGGCAGTATGTCATCGGTGACGACATTCCCGGCTTGACAAAGCAAATGATTTCCGACTACATTCATTATCTGGGCAATCTGCGCTGGTCGAGCCTTGGCTTTGGCGTGCTGTACGAAGGCTTTGAGGAAGAACCCGCCAGCATGGCTTGGGTGAGCCAGTATTCCAACGCTAACATGGTGAAAACCGACTTTTTTGAGGCGAAAAGCACCGCCTATGCCAAGAGCACCGCGCTGGTGGATGATCTGTAACGTGCTGTGCGGTATGTTCCGCACAAAAAACTGATACAAACCAATCAGCCCCCGGCGTTCGACTTTACTCGAACGCCGGGGGCTGATTTGAGACTGTCGAAAAACTGCCGCCTGATTCAAAAAGAAGTCAGGCTGTAAGGGGAAAAAGGCTTGGAAAAGGGGGNNAGCAAAGCTTTTTCGACAAACTGCAATCAAATGAGCTGCATTTATTCAATTCTGCCGCCCGTTAAAATTTGCAGCGCCTGGGACATTTCCTCCCGCGACAAATTGACCGGCATTTTTCGGATGGCGCGGCAAAGCGCGTCTGAATCGGTAAATACGCCTGCGCCGCTGACATGAACACGGGCATGTGGGTTAGAAAAATAAACACAGCCCACGACAGGGCAGTTGCACCCGCGCGCACGGAGCATTTGACGAATTAAATCGGTCTGCCTTCTATTTTGCAAAACAGGGTTTTTCATTTTTTTATGAATGGGCGCACCACCGCGCACCGCGCGCGTCTGGTTCCAGTTTTTTTGTTCCGTACCGCCTACAATACTGCCCGCATGGTTTTTCACCTCGACGGCAAATACACCGCTTGGCCCCACTACGAGGGCATCCACCTCAGCCCGCTGATCCCCCTTGGCTAAAAACAAATTGCACACCACGGTATAATTATGCGGCAGACGCGCCAGCGCCTTGGTAGCGGCCTTCTCCCCTGTCAGCCCGCTTTGCAGAATCGCTGCACGCCGCTGGAAATACCAAACGCCGAACAGACAAGCACACAAGAGGCAAAGCATTAAAAAATATTCGCGCCGATACAGCACCGCACACGCGACAACGCCAATCGAGCCTAACACACACGCCGCCTGACCGGCGCGCGCCATACGGCACCGCCCACGGTTTGGATTATTGCTTTTAAAAATTCTTGCCATAAACTCTGTTTTACTTCACCGCAAACGAATAGGCTGTCGTCTGGTGATACTCCTCCTCCGGCAAAAGCTCCACGGGGGGGAATTCCGGGTGTGACGGTGTACACGGGAAATGCTGTGTTTCAAAGCAAACCGCTTGATAATCAGCAAACGGCACACCGTTTTTTCCTTTTCCTGCCCCTTGTAAAAAATTGGCGGTGTACAGCTGCATACCGGGCTGTGTGGTGTACACCTTCATTTCAATGCCCGACTGTGCGCTGTATACCGTAGCGGCCAGCTCCAGCATTCCGTTGCTTTTATCCAGCACAAAATTGTGGTCATAGCCCTTTGCCATCACAATTTGGCTGTCCCCGCTGTCCAAGCCTTCGCCCAAGGGCTTTGCCGTTCTGAAGTCAAAGGGTGTGCCTTCCACATGCAGCAAACGGCCTGTGGGGCAGGTTTGCTCGTTGCCTTCGCAGAATTCCTGCGCGTCAATCTGCACGACATGGTCACGGATGGATACGCCGTCTTGCCCGTCCAAATTAAAATAGCTGTGATTGGTAAAGTTGACGATGGTGGGCGCGTCGGTCGTGGCGGTATAATCCATCACAAGTGCGCCGGAATCGGTGAGCGTGTAAGTAACTGTAATTTTGAGGTTGCCGGGAAAACCGTCCTCTCCATGCGGGCTTTTATAAGTCAGCACTAAGCGCTGCTGCTCGTCCTCGCCTTGTCCTTCTTTGACAATGCGGCCCTGAAACACGCGGTGCCCCAGCACACCGTGCAGATGGTTCGGGCCGTCGTTGGCCTCGAGCGCATAGGTTTTGCCGTTCAGCGTAAAGCAGGCGTTTTCAATGCGGTTGGCATAACGGCCAATAAAAGCGCCCATGCCGGCATTGCCCTGCTCGTATTCCTCCAACGTACCATAACCCAGCACCACGTCGCGCAGATTGCCGGATTGGTCGGGCACCCAAAGCTCGGTGACGGTGCAGCCATACTCAATAATTACTGCGCGCATTCCCGCCGCATTTTCCAAAGTATAAGAATAAACCTCTTTTCCGTCAGAGGTTCGGCCATAGTAATTTCCTGTAATTGTCATTAAGAACACTCCTTATTGTAACACCTGCCGGTTCTTTTTTCACAAATCCATTTGTGCTGCAAAAAGATACGTTTGGTCGATTGTCTTATTATAAGAGTACCGCAAACGCCCGAAAAAAGCAAATGATTTTCATTTCCCTCACAAAAATTTTGCGGCTATCGCACCGCCGGAAAGCGGGAATGGAAAAAAACATGCCGGCGCTTATCTTTTTTTGAAATTCAGCTTGACAAGCGGCGCAAAACACGATATAAAATGTATAGGATGTGCGCGGACAGCGCATCAACATCAGATTTTTTGGAGGGAACTAGTCATGGTTTTTGAGCGCGTTCGTACAATCATGAGCAATCAGCTGGACGTCGATGAGGACCGTATCACAATGGAATCCGATATTGCAGAGGATTTTGATGCAGACAGCTTGGATCTCGTTGATCTCGTGATGAGCCTCGAGGACGAATTCGGCATTGAAGTGCCTGATGAGCAGGTGGAGAACTTCCGCACTGTGGGCGACGTCGTGCGCTACATTGAAGACAACACCTGATTTCTCGTTGTACTTTATAAGCACAGCCCCCGCTATGGGGGCTTTTTCATGTTTGCCCGGCACATTGGGCAGGAACGTAAAAGGAGCCGTTATGAAAGAAAACAAAAAAATGGTGGAGGCTATCACCTCCATGGACGAAGATTTTGCGCAATGGTACACAGACATCTGCTTAAAAGCAGAGCTGGTGGACTATTCCTCCGTCAAGGGATGCGTCATCCTGCGCCCCTACGGCTATGCGATTTGGGAGAACATTCAGCGTTTGCTGGATGCGCGCTTTAAAGAAACCGGACACGAAAACGTCGCCATGCCGCTGTTTATTCCCGAAAGCCTGCTGCAAAAGGAAAAAGACCATGTCGAGGGCTTTGCACCGGAAGTGGCTTGGGTCACGATGGGCGGCAGTGAGCCGCTGGAAGACCGCCTGTGCGTGCGTCCCACCAGTGAAACCCTGTTTTGCGACCACTTTGCCCATGTGCTTCACTCCTGGCGCGACCTGCCCATGAAGTATAACCAATGGTGCAGCGTGGTGCGCTGGGAGAAAACCACACGCCCGTTCCTGCGCAGCCGTGAATTTTGGTGGCAGGAAGGCCACACCATTCACGAAACGGCACAGGAGGCCATTGAGGAGACCGAGCAGCAGCTGAATACTTACGCTTCCTTCTGCGAAGAAGAACTCAATATCCCCGTTTTAAAGGGCAAAAAGACAGATAAAGAGAAATTTGCCGGGGCCGAGGCTACCTACACCATCGAAGCGATGATGCACGACGGCAAGGCGCTGCAAAGCGGTACCAGCCACTACTTTGGCGACGGCTTCTCCCGCGCATTCGGCGTACAGTTCAGCGGCCGCGACAACACGCTGCAATATCCGCATCAAACCAGCTGGGGCGTGTCCACCCGTTTGGTGGGCGCCATCATTATGACCCACGGCGACAACGAGGGTCTCATTTTGCCCCCGGCTGTTGCACCGTATCAGGTTGTGATTGTTCCTGTCGCGGCACACAAGCCCGGCGTTATGGAAAAGGCCGAGGAGCTGCGCGCTCAGCTTGCCAAATTCTGCCGCGTGAAACTGGATGCCAGCGACAACTCTCCCGGCTGGAAGTTTGCCCAGTGGGAGATGAAGGGCGTGCCCCTGCGCCTCGAAATCGGCCCCAAGGACATCGAAAACGGCCAGTGTGTGCTGGTGCGCCGCACCGACCGCCAAAAGCTGTTCACGCCGCTTGCGGAGCTGGAAAGCGCCATTCCCGCACAGCTTGCCGAAATTTCCCGCCAGCTGTTTGACCGCGCTTCGGAAAACCGCAAAAACCGCACCTTCACCGCCACTACCATGGATGAAGTCATGCGCTTGGCGGACAGCGAAAACGGTTACATCAAAACCATGTGGTGCGGCGATTTGGCCTGTGAAGAAATGATGAAGGAAAAGGCCGGCTTGTCCAGCCGCTGTATGCCGTTTGAGCAGGAAACACTTTCCGACGTGTGCCCCTGCTGCGGAAAACCCGCGAAAACAATGGTTGTCTGGGGCAAGGCTTACTAATTTGTCCCACAGCTGAAATAATAGCAAACGCCCCTTGCATTTCCCATTGGGAAGGCAAGGGGCGTTTTTCATATTATTATGTTTGCTCGCTTTCGCTTTCCTTTTTCGGCAAAGCTGCGCGCAGCTGCTCAAACGAAGTGGTCAGCGCATCGTGCGGACAAGCGTCCAGACAGCGGCCGCAGCGCACACATTCGGTGCTGTTGGGCTGCCGGAACACATTGATTTCAAACGGACACGCCTTCACACAAGCCTGACAGCGGGTACACGCGCTTTCCTTGACGGAAAAGCGATAGACACTGACCGGATGAAACAGGCCGTAAATCGCGCCCAGCGGGCACAAATAGCGGCAGAATGGGCGATACACAACGACAGCCAAAAACAGCAAGGCGATGAGCAGAACCATTTTCCACACCCACAGCGCTCCTGCTGCACTGCGCAGCATGGGCTGCACAGAAAGCAAGGGTACACTGCCGAGCAGCGTTCCCGACGGACAGACATAAGTGCAGAACCACGGGCTTCCCTGCCCGACAAAGTCCACCACAAACATGGGCAGTAAAATGCACAGGATGACAAGCATCAAGTATTTGGCATATTTCAGCACACGGTCACCGGGCAGTTTGCCGCGCTTTTTCCATCGTTTGGGCAGCGGGATTTTGTACAGCAAATCCTGCACCAAGCCGATGGGACATAAAAATCCGCACACCGCGCGTCCCAGCAGCGTTCCCGTCAGCACCAAAAAGCCGAGCACATAAAATGCCATCTGATAGCTGCGGCTGCCCAGCGTGGCCTGTAACGCGCCAATGGGGCAAGCGCCCAGCGCACCGGGGCAGGAATAGCAGTTCAAGCCCGGCACACAAGCCTGTTTCAGCGGGCCGCTGTAAATTTCGCCTTTTAAAAAGCCCTGTGCATAACCGTTGCTGAGGGCAGTGAAGCCCAGCTGAATCGCCAAGCGCACTTTTTGACGAAAAGTCATTTTTTTCTTTTTATCCAAGGCCGATACACTCCAAACATACAGTTGCGGCTTTGCGCCACACGGTGGTAACCTCACCGCGCGCCGCGCCAAATGCCATCATAGCAGCACCGGCTGCCAGCAGGCAGACAACCAGAGTGATGCGCAGCTTTTGGGTCATGCCGCGCTCTCCCCCATCTGCTCCTCGGCCATTTTCAAGTAAGTGTCAAACGTTTCGCGCCATTGTTCCTCGTTCTTTGCCCCCAAAAAGCCTTGCCCCACCATGTTGCCGTCGCCGTCAAAGAAGAACGTCGCGGGCACAGCGGGCAAGCTGGCAAAGCCCAGCTGAATCAGGTCATCGCTCAATTTCAGCTGTGTGTAATTTGCGTTGCCTTGTGCAACAATATCCTTCGCCAGTGCAACCTGCTCGGGATCTTCTTCGCCGTCGGCTGTGATGGTGTCATTCACAACGCCCACCACCTGCACGCCTTTTTCGGCATACTCCTCGTTTAACGCGGACAAAATCGGCATTTCATCCACACACCAGCCGCAGAAGGTAGCCCACACGTTGACCACTGTAAGCGTATGGCCGGAAAAAATGGTTTCGTCCACTGTTTCGCCGTCCAAGGTCTGCGTTGTAAAGGAGCCGATATTCGTTGTTTCCGTTTCATCGCCTTGTGCGGCAGATGTGCTTTCCTCCTCTGTTGCGGCACTGCTTTCGCTTTGCACCGCGGATGATGCCGGTGCAGTCTGGGATACACTTTCCTCCGCCGCAGGTGTGGCTGCACAGGCTGTCATTGCGGCCAATGCCGCCGCCAATGTGACAGCAACCATGGCTCGTTTCCATTGCGTCATAAAATACCTCCTCAAATCCGCCCTCTTTCGAATCATAGGGTACGGTACATTTTGCTGATTCTCCGGGAAGGATTCCCCGGATAAACAAAAAAGGGACCGCGGTCCCTTTTTTGTGCCAATTATACCAATTTATGCTTCGTTGTAAAGTGACATTGTCACGTCTGCAATATTTTCTGCGCACAAGCCGAACTGACGCAGCACCTCACGCGCGGGGCCGGAGTGGCCGAACTCGTCCTGCACACCGACACGGCGTACCTTTGCGCCTACGCCGTTTTCGCAAAGACAAGCGCAAACGGCCTCGCCCAAACCGCCGATGACGCTGTGCTCCTCACAGGTGACTACCTTGCCGCACTCACGCGCCGCTTTGAGCACCAGCTCCTCGTCCAAGGGCTTAATGCAGCAAATGTTCACAACGCGCGCCGAAACGCCTTTTTCTTCCAGCATTGCTGCGGCTTTCAAGGCTTCGTCCACCATCAAACCGGTGGCGATAATGGCAACGTCGCTGCCATCTTTCAACACCTCGCCCTTGCCCAGTTCAAAGTGATAGTTTTCCTCGTCGTGGATGACGGGCACTGCCAAACGGCCAAAACGCAGGTAGACGGGGCCTTCATGCGCATAAGCCGCTTTTACGGCTGCACGCGCTTCCACGTCGTCTGCCGGGCACAGCACTACCATGCCGGGAATGCTGCGCATCAGGGCGAAGTCCTCACAGCACTGGTGAGAAGCGCCGTCCTCGCCCACAGAAAGGCCGCCGTGCGTAGCGCCGATTTTCACATTCAAATGCGGATAGCCGATGGAATTGCGGATTTGCTCAAACGCACGTCCGGCGGCAAACATCGCAAAGCTGGACGCAAACGGAACAAGCCCCATAGTGGAAAGGCCGGCTGCCACCGTTACCATATTGCCCTCGGCAATGCCGCAGTCAAAATGACGGTCGGGGAATTCCTTTTTAAACATTGCTGTTTTGGTAGCGGCCGCCAAATCGGCATCCAATACCACAACATTCTCGTGCTCTTTTCCCAGCTCCACCAGCGCGCGTCCATAGCTTTCACGGGTGGCGATTTGTTTCACTTCGCTCATGCTTTCGCCTCCAGTTCCGCCAATTTTGCACGCAGCTCGCCCATTGCCACTTCGTATTGCTCGTCGTTGGGGGCTTTGCCATGCCAATCGGCATCATTTTCCATAAAGCTGACATCCTTGCCCTTCGTGGTGTTCATCACGATGGCAAACGGCTTGCCCTTCGTTGCTTTGGCCGCCTCAAAAGCGCTCTCCAGCGCGTCAAAGTCGTGGCCGTCCACAGTTTGTACTGCAAGGCCAAACGCCTCCAGCTTCTCCACAATGGGATACGGGCTCATGACATCGGCCACATTGCCATCAATTTGCAGGCCGTTGTTATCCACAATCACGCACAGATTGTCCAGCTTATAATGTGCGGCAAACATCATAGCCTCCCACACTTGGCCTTCCTGAATTTCGCCATCGCCCAAAAGCGTGTAAACACGCACATCGTTCATACCGCGCTTTTTTGCGCCCAGCGCCATACCCGCCGCAGCAGATACGCCCTGGCCCAAGCTGCCCGTGGACATATCCACGCCGGGCACGGTGTTCATATTGGGATGGCCCTGCAAATAACTGTCGGCATGGCGCAGCGTAGGCAAATCCCGCACCGGGAAGAAGCCGCGCTCGGCCAGCGCCGAGTACAGGCCGGGGGCGCAGTGGCCCTTGCTGAGCACAAAGCGGTCGCGCGTTTCCTTTTTGGGACACGCGGGGTCGACATTCATTTCCTTCCCGTACAAATAGGCAAATACCTCTGCACTGGAAAGGCTTCCGCCGGGATGGCCCGCTTTTGCACCATGGGTGGACTCAATAATCCCCATGCGAATTTTACATGCGGCAATTTGAAGCTTTAACCGTTCTTTTTCCGTCATTTTCTTCACCGAAATCCTTATTTTGTTGGTTTTGCACCATGCCCTTTGCACCTTTTGCGCGGTGCGGGCACATCTTTTCCATTCTATTATACTATGCCGCAAAGCGCGCCGTCAATTCCGCAATGAAAAAATCCCTGAAAAAGCTTGCACTCTTTTAGCGGTTCGGGTATAATTAACGGGTATCTGCCGTGCGCATTTTCTGCGCGCGCAAACCCATGCGGCGCTGTGCCGCACATGTGAGAAAGGAACGCATTTATGACCTCTTTACTGGATATTCTTCGCGGTATCGTCATCGGCATCGCCAATATTATCCCGGGTGTATCGGGCGGCACGATGGCGGTTTCCATGGGCATTTACGACAAGCTGATCGGCGCCGTTACCGGCCTGTTCAAGCATTTTAAGGACAGCGTCAAACTGCTTTTGCCGCTGGCAATCGGCATGGCAATCGGCATTGTGGGCTTTGGCTTTTTGCTGGAATATTTGCTTGCCAATTTCGTTTTGGCCACCTGCCTGACTTTTGTCGGCTTAATTTTGGGCGGCTTGCCGATTGTGTGGGCACGCTTGAATCAAAGCTTGCAGAAAAAGCAGCGCAAAACCATTGGCGTGGGCGAAGTCATCAGCTTTTTGGCGCTTTTGGCCGCTGGCGTGGGCCTGCCGCTTCTGCAAGGGGCAGAAGCGGCACAGCGCACCCTTTCCGCCGACCCCGTCACCATGCTGGTGTTGTTTATTTTGGGCATTGTGGCCAGCGCGACCATGGTTATCCCCGGCGTCTCGGGCAGCATGGTGCTGATGGTTTTAGGCTATTACAACTCCATTTTAAGCCTGTTGACCGATACCGTGGTTTGCTTAAAGGATTTTGATTTTGCGGGCATTTTGGAAAACTGTCTCCTGCTCGTTCCCTTCTGCATCGGCGTTGCGCTGGGCATTTTCTTGATTGCGAAAGTGATTGAATACTTATTCCAAAATTTCCCCAGCCAAACCTTTGCGGCCATCATCGGCCTGATTGTTTCTTCCCCGTTCGCCATTTTGTACTCCGCCAATGCGCTGGCCGTCATTCATCCTGTTGAACTGGTTGTCGGCATTGTGCTGGGCGCGCTGGGCGCTTGGGTAACACTCTTGATGGGCAACAAAGAAGAAGCCTAAACACCAAACTAACATAATACAGCATTAGAGACTGTTGAAAAACGGCCGCCTGATTCAAAAAGAACCGGGCTGCAAAGGGAAAACCGCTTGGAAAAGGAGGCTAACCCCCTTTTCCATTTTAGATCAAGGTTTTTCGACAAACTGAAAGCCAGTGCCATCCAGGCACTGGCTTAAATTTTTTCTATCAGCATTGCTTATAGAAGATCGCTTAAATATTTGCTGTAAAAAAACTGATGGACCAGTTCGTTATATTCTTTCCAGAGCGGAAGCGTTTTGCATGTTCCCGCCCTCGCACACGCAGGTGCATCTTCTGTCAGACAGCTAACCGGTGCAAGAGAACCTTCCATCCATTCCAGAATTTCTCCCACTACATATTCTTCCGGCTTACGGCAAAGAATGTAGCCGCCTCCGCGGCCTCCTTGTCCTGAAACCATTTTCCCGCGAACCAGCTCTTTTACAATAATTTCAAGATATTTTTTTGAGATCTCCTGCCGGGCAGCAATGTCCTTTAAGGGAATATAACCATCGTCTTTATGCTGCGCTAAGTCAATCATCACTCTTAATGCATAGCGTCCCTTTGTTGAAATCATTTGTTTCACCTCGTTTGACCTATTGTAACACAGGGTGAATCGCGAAATCAATCGGCACCCCAAGAAAAATTTTTAAAAACATATTGACATAGTAGGTCAATGGTGATACAATGCTGCTCATAGAAAGGTTTCAGCAACCGGCTGAAAGGAGGCAAATGTGATGAACGCATACACCATTTACAAAGTTGATTTCAACATGCATTGTCGAATGTGTAACTCCCGGGCATGTCATATGGCTGGGGTGAAGTTGTGCGCATTTCACAGCAATTCGCCTCAAAATGGTGTTGAACCGCAGAAAGTTTCGGCTTTTTCAAAAAGCCCTTCGTCAGCATCATAATAAGCCATTTGCCCGGGAGCCATCAAAAGCTTCCGGTTTTTTTATTTTAAAAACCGTTGCTTTTCTGCCGCTGGATTTCACGTTATCACAGATTAAGGAGAATGCAATGATGAGCAATTATAAATTTGAAACGCTTCAGCTTCATGTCGGTCAAGAGCAGCCCGATTCGGCAACCGGCTCCCGCACCGTTCCCATTTATCAAACAGCCTCTTATGTATTTCATAATTCGGCTCACGCAGCAGCGCGTTTTAACCTCACCGATGCCGGCAATATTTATGGTCGGCTGACCAATTCCACACAGGAGGTTTTGGAAAAGAGAATCGCCGCTTTGGAGGGTGGTGTGGCTGCTTTGGCGGTGGCATCCGGTGCGGCTGCCATCAGCTATACCATTCAAGCATTGGCGCAGCAGGGCGACCACATCGTTGCTCAAAAAACCATTTATGGAGGCAGCTACAATCTTCTGGCACACACCTTGCCGCAATACGGTATCACCGCCGCATTTGTGGACGCACACAACTTGGAAGCAGTAGAAGCTGCCATTCAGCCGAATACAAAAGCAATCTATCTGGAAACGCTGGGCAATCCCAACAGCGACATTCCCGATATTCACGCCATTGCAGCAATTGCCCACAAGCACGGCCTGCCGCTGGTGATTGATAACACCTTCGGCACCCCCTACCTGATCCGCCCGATTGAATATGGTGCAGACATTGTGATTCATTCCGCGACAAAGTTTATCGGCGGACACGGAACTTCCCTTGGCGGCATCATCGTAGACTCCGGTCATTTCGACTGGAAGGCCAGTGGCCGATATGCACCCATTGCGCAGCCAAACCCGAGCTATCACGGCGTTTCGTTTGCAGATGCGGCGGGCGCTGCTGCCTTCGTGACCTATATTCGCGCTATTTTGCTGCGCGACACCGGCGCGGCGATTTCTCCGTTCAATGCATTCCTGCTTTTGCAAGGTGTGGAAACGTTGTCCTTGAGGCTGGAACGCCATGCAGAAAACACAAAAAAGGCAGTCGAATTTCTTTCTTCTCATCCGCAGGTTTCCAAAGTCAATCATCCCAGCCTGCCCGATCATCCCGACCACGCCTTATATAAAAAGTATTTCCCGAACGGCGGCGGTTCTATTTTCACTTTTGAAATCAAGGGCGGACAGGAAGCGGCTTGGAAATTTATTGATCATTTAAATATCTTTTCTCTGCTTGCCAATGTGGCGGATGTAAAGTCTTTGGTCATCCACCCCGCCACTACCACCCATAGCCAGCTAAACGAAGCCGAGCTGGCCGACCAAGGAATTACCCCCGGCACCATTCGCTTATCCATTGGTACTGAACACATCGACGACATCATCGCAGATTTAGAAAATGGATTTTCCGCTGTAAAAGAAAGGAGAAATTAACATGTCAAAAATTTATAAAGGTACTTTGGAGCTTATCGGCAATACGCCTTTGGTAGAAGTGATAAACCTGGAAAAAACCGAAAATCTCGAAGCTTCCCTACTGGTAAAACTGGAGTATTTGAACCCGGCAGGCAGTGTCAAAGACCGCATTGCAAAAGCGATGATAGAGGACGCGGAGAGCAAAGGGCTTCTCAAGGAAGGCTCTGTCATCATCGAGCCGACCTCCGGCAACACCGGCATCGGCTTAGCCGCCATTGCGGCATCGAAGGGATACCGCGTGATTCTCACCATGCCGGAAACGATGAGTGTGGAGCGCAGAAACATTTTGAAAGCTTACGGGGCGGAACTGGTTCTCACCGAAGGCGCCAAAGGAATGAAGGGCGCCATCGACAAAGCCGAGGAACTGGCAAAAGAAATCCCGAACAGCTATCTTCCTGGGCAGTTTGCCAATCCTGCAAACCCTGCGGTTCACACCGCAACAACCGGCCCTGAAATTTGGAATGACACAGATGGCGCTGTGGATATTTTTGTGGCCGGCGTCGGCACGGGCGGCACCATTACCGGCGTAGGAGAATATCTGAAAAAGCAAAACCCAAACGTGCAGGTGGTTGCCGTAGAGCCGGCCGATTCCCCTGTCCTTTCCGAAGGCCGCAGCGGTTCGCATAAAATTCAGGGAATTGGAGCGGGCTTTGTGCCGCAGGTACTCAATCCGAACATTTACGATGAAGTATTTCCGGTAACAAACGAAGAGGCCTTTGCTGCATCAAAGCACTTAGCGAAGAAGGAAGGCATTTCGGTGGGGATTTCCTCCGGTGCAGCCCTTCACGCGGCGATTGCACTGGCCAAGCGCCCCGAGAACAAAGGCAAAGTGATTGTTGCCGTACTTCCCGATTCCGGTGACCGCTATTACTCCACGCCGCTGTTTACCGAATAACGCTGTATTGCAGAAAGATGCGCGCAAGATCGGCTGTCCGCGTCACTTTTTCTCCTTGGCGGCACGGGTAATTGCGGCAGATGACGTCATCAAACCATTCACAAGAGCGGAGGAACTTGATTGGAAAACCGAAAAGCTTTGATTGCAATGAGCGGGGGCGTGGATTCCTCTGTTGCAGCATTGCTCATGAAAGAAAAAGGCTATGACTGCGTTGGCTGTACCATGAAACTCTACCGGAATGAAGATGCCGGCATTGAGAACGAGCATACCTGCTGCTCATTAGACGATGTCGAAGATGCCAAGCGAATTGCGCGTTATTTGGAAATTCCTTATTATATTTTCAATTTCTCGCAGGATTTCCGCGCAAACATTATTGACCGTTTTGTTTGGAGCTATGAAAACGGCAGAACCCCCAACCCTTGCATTGACTGTAACCGATATATGAAATTCGGCAAGCTGTTTGAGCGGGCGCAGATTTTAGGCTGTGACAAAGTTGTAACCGGTCATTATGCACGCATTGAAAAACAGGGCGGGCAATATATTTTAAAAAAAGCAGTCGATGCTAAGAAAGACCAGAGCTATGTCCTTTACACAATGACACAGAAGCAGCTGAGTCAAACGATGTTTCCGCTGGGTGAGCTTGAAAAAACGACGGTTCGCAAGCTGGCGCAAGAGCACGGTTTTACCAATGCCGAAAAGCCGGACAGTCAGGATATTTGTTTTGTACCGGACGGCGATTACGCCCGTATCGTTGAGCTATATGCAAAGCATCCTGTTTGTCCGGGAAATTTTGTAGATTTATCCGGCGCGGTGCTCGGACAGCATCGCGGCATTATTCACTATACGATAGGGCAAAGAAAAGGCTTAGGAATTTCTTTTTCCAAACCTCACTATGTCTGCGCGATTGATCCTGCAAGCAATACCATTACTTTAGGCAAAAACGCCGATGTGCATCAGCGCCATTTGACTGCCGATGATTTCAACTGGATTTCCGGTAGTGCGCCTTGCCGCCCCATTCGGTGCAAGGCAAAAATTCGATACGGACAAGCCGAACAGCCCGCGACGGCCACCGCTCTTTCTGACGGAACGGTAAAGGTTCTGTTTGACGCCCCCAGCGAGCCATCACGCCGGGACAAGCGGTTGTTCTGTATGACGGAGATATTGTACTTGGCGGCGGCGTGATTGGCCCACACGGAAATACTTGAGATTTCAGCGTGTCTGCCGCGCCATCGAAAAAACAGCAAAACGAGAGGGTATCCCGTTCAAAGGATGATCCTCTCGTTTTATTTTGTCCATCTTATTTTGGAGCGCTCACCTTTTCACGGTTTATTCTTGACGCAAGCGCTCCACCACAGAGTAACGCTCGGCTGCCCGCCCGCTTAACACGGGAACCACCACCCCCAGCACCGCAAAAATCGGCAGGATGAGAGCAAACGGCCAAAGCGTAAAGCGATAAGTGAAAAACCAGATTAAGCCATTCAAAGCCGGGCCAACCCATGGTGCGGTCAGCAAAATGAGCACCAGCGCAGCCAGCGCCGCGCCAAAGGTATATAAAAGCCCCTCTATCATCAACATTTTTCTCAGCTGACGCGCTGTCATTCCGATGGATTGCAGCATAGCCAGCTCGCGGCGGCGTGCCGTAATGCCTGTGACAATGGCATTAAAGAAATTTAACACTCCCACGAGGCCGACAATGAAGCTCATCGCGCCGCCCAGCAGCAAAAACATGTCCTGCACATTTTTAAACTCAGCGGCATACCCCGCTTTGCTCTCATAGTCAAACTGCGCATTTTGATTTTCTGTGTAATCGGCCAGAAAACGCTCCATATCGTCATTGGATTCCTGTGTCGTATCCAAGGCGTAATACATGACACAATCGGTGTTGGTATCTCTGATAAATGTATTTGCTCCAAGCACAAATTCATCAAGGCTGTAATAACGATAGCTCAGTGCGCTCGGCACAGATACCAGCGCCGCAACGGTGTACTCGACATCACGATACTTCACAGCACGCGACTGCGCCGCGACGCCCTCCGGCACATTTTCCAAAGCGCCGTAAACCTCTTTGGTATCCGCATTGTAATATTCAAACTCATCCACATAGCGAATGCTCACTGTATCGCCCAGCTTTGCCCAATGGCTTTGCCAATCAGGTTTGCCGTATTCATCTTCAGCATAAACTGCGGCAATCACATTTTCATCGGAATCATACAGCTTGCTGAGGTCCCCTTCCAGCACGGTTAAATGGTCAAGCGCAAAAGGCTCCATGCCGTAAAGCTGCACGCCGTCCGCCAGCAAACCCTCCTCGCTGCGCTCCAAAGATTTCACCTTGCTGTCCAGCTGCTCCGGCGTATACCATCGGCTCCAAAGCGACCGATAATATTCTTCTGTCACAAACTCCTGCGCGCCGGAAACCTTGCCGTAAACTCTGCCGCTGTTTTCTATTCCGCCTTGTGCATTTACAGCGTCAATGACTTCCTGAGTGACTGCCATATCGGTGTTGAAAATTTCTGTACCTGTTTGAAACTGACGCGCATCGGCTACGATAAAATCGCTCGCCGTAAAGTTGGCAATATATTTGTCCATGTCAAAGCTGCCGGTGAACGTGACCGTTGCCGTGAGAAGCACCACCGCCAGCGATAAAGAGAAAATCGTGACAATGGTTTTGCCTCGGCTGCGCCCCAAGTTTGCAAAAGCCATCGAAAACAAAGACACGCCTTTTGCCGCCCGTGTCTTTTTTGCTTTTACCGCTTTGGCTTCGGTGTAGCGCACGGCTTCCACGGGGGAAACCTTTCCCGCCAAGCGCCCGGGACGGCGGCAGGAAATCAGCACGGTCACCAGTGCAAACACCGCCGACAGGACAAACCCGGCAGGGCTGACGGATACCACCGGTGTAACTGCGTTCAGCTGCCGCACAATGACCGGCGTTAAAATGCCGCCCAAAAGCCAGCCTAAAATGAGCCCGAGGGGGATACCCGCTAAAGAAAGCATTACCGCCTGCATCCTGACAAGGCGCCGCAGTTGACGCGGTGTGGTGCCGATGGTTTTCAAAAGCCCATAAAAACGAATGTCGCCCGCCACGGAAATTTGAAACACATTGTAGATGATGAGATACCCGGTGAGCAAAATGAGCGCCAGAATACCCGCCATCAGCAAAACGGTCACCGGGTCGAGCTTATCGGCCAGCTGTGCGCCCGTATAGCCCCAGTTGACGCCGATATCAATGTAATTGCCGCCGTCCTCTTTTGCCTGTGACTGATAGCCGTGATTTTCGAGGATTTTGTTTAAATCCTCCTCAATGGAACGCGAACCATTGCGCAGCATGACATCCATATTCCAAGCGCCCGTCATGCCGTCCTCCCCCGGCGGGGTGACGCCTGTCTCGCTCAAAATTTCATTCAATCGGCTTTGCGGAATGAAAACATGGTTTGCCGCGATTGCCTCGTCATACTCCCACCATCCGCATAAAGTAAACGTTTGGGTGGTGCTGTGCCCGTCTACGTCAAACGTAATCGTAAATTGTGCGCCAAGCTTCGGCTCCAGCCCCAAAAGCTCCAATACCCGCGTATCCGTCGCCGCTTCGTTTGTTCCTTCTTGGGGCAGACGGCCTTGCACCGGGTCACAGTACATCCAGTGCGCTTGGTTTGCATCCGAGTAGCCTATTTCCACATGAGCCTTGTTGAACGGCGGTTCGGCAGGCATTCCTAAAAAGCGGCGCACTCCCCATGCTTGAATCAGCGGGTCTTGCCGCAATTGCACAAACTGCTCTTGTGTCAGATACTTGAATCCGCCATGAGAATAGCCGCCTATCTGGCGAAACGTATTTTGCTGAATGCCTTCATTGATGGATAAGGCGATGGTGAAAAGAGAAGTAAACAGCATTGCCGTCAATGCGATGGCAAGGACAGCAACCAAATTCCGTGTTCGATTGGCACCCAGGACACGAAAGCTTAAACGGCGTATACAGCCGCGGTTAGAAACATGCATCTCTTTCGCCCCCTTATCGTGTTGCAATGCGTCCATCTTCAATACGCACAATGCGGTCTGCCATTTGCGCAATTTCTTCGTTGTGGGTAATCATCACCATTGTTTGGCCAAATTTCTGCCCCATTACTTTCATTAAGCCCAGCACATCTTGGCTTGTTTTCGAGTCCAAATTTCCGGTCGGTTCATCCGCCAGCAAAATAGCCGGTTTTGCTGCCAAAGCGCGGGCAATGGCTACCCGCTGCTGCTGACCGCCGGAAAGCTGATTGGGCAGATTTTTCCGTTTTTTCTCCAGCCCTAGGCTGGCGATGACCTCATTGATATAGCTTTCATCCGGTTTTTTGCCGTCCAGCTGAATGGGCAAAACCACATTTTCCCACACACTGAGCACGGGTACTAAATTGTACGATTGAAACACAAAGCCAATTTTTCGCCGTCGGAAAATGGTCAGCGCCTCATCTTTTAACGAGAAAATATCCTTATCCTCCACGATTACGGTGCCGCCGGTGGGCCGATCCAGCCCGCCCAGCATATGCAGCAAAGTGGATTTTCCCGAGCCGGACGTCCCCACAATTGCCACAAACTCCCCTTGCTCTACCGACAAATTCACGCCGTCCAGCGCTTTTACCTGGTTTTCTCCGCTGCCATAATATTTTTTTAAATCTTTTGTTTGCAGTACCGTCATTGCAAATCCCCCTAAACATAAACTCTGCATCATCTTTCGACGATACAGAGTCTATCAAAATCATCTTTCCCTGTTCTTTCCTGAAAATAACGGTTTTGTCACATTTGAGCGGAAAATTGCTTTTTAAGGGGTTCTCGTCTTTCGGGTGCAGCGTTCGTCCCGCGGCAAAAACAGACAAAAACAGCTTCCTTTTCCAAGCGTACTCTCCACTTTCAGGTAGCCGCTTTGCTTTTCTGCAATCTGGCGCGTCAGATATAATCCAATGCCCACGCCTTCCTTGCTGTACGCTTCGGGGGAGCGGTAAAAACGGCCAAAAATTTTCGCTTGCTCATCTTCGGGAATACCCGGCCCGCTGTCACTGACACAAACCGCGCAAAACATTTCATACATTCGCACGGCAAGGTGAACTTGCCCGCCGCGAGGCGTATACTTTAGGGCATTGTCCACTAAATTGCACAAGGCTTCCTCTGTCCACTTTGGGTCGAATACCGCTGTTCCCTGCACGTTTTCGCAAGTGAGGCCAATTTCCTTTTCTTGGGCTTTGAGCCTAAACTGCTCTACTGCCCGCTGCACCATTGGGCCAAGCGGATTTTCCTGCGGATGGAGTGCTAAAATTCCTGTTTCCAAACGAGAGCTTTTCACCAAAATCTCAATCAAAGATTGCAGCTTTTGCGCCTGTGCTTCGATGGCATGAGCGCAATTGAGAGCTTCAGCGCTCAGTGACTGTTCTTCCAGCAGCTGCGCATACAAACATAAATTTGCTACCGGCGTTTTCGTCTGGTGGGAAATATCTGAAATGAGGCGGCTGATTTCATCCTTTTGCATTTGAATGGTACGGGCAGAAAAATCGCTTGCCGTTAAATAACGGTTCAGTCGGCTTTCCAGCGCCGACAAACGGCTTTCATCAAAGTGCTTTTCACAAAAGCTTCCGTTCATCGCACAGGCGAGCATTTCGTCTAAACGGTTCATGGTGCGCGCCAGCTGAACCCGATCCCATGCCACCAAAACCAGTGCCGCCAACAGTGCAGCCCCCGCTATGAAATACCCCATCATGTTCTCACCGCCCAAGTATATCCAATGCCATATACCGTTTTTAAATAGTCCGGCTTGGCAGGGTCGGCTTCCAGCTTCGTTCGCAGCCGCTTCATAGTGACGGACAAGGCATTTTCCTCCACAAATTCCGCTGCATCCGTCCACACACGGTCTAATAATACATCGCGCGGAATTGTTTGCCCGCGGTTTTCAACCAGTACCCGCAGCAGCCTTTGTTCGGTTTTGGAAAGCTCCACCATATTCCCGTCTCGACTAAACTGCATTTGCTTAAAATCAAACCGGAACGGCCCAAGTACAAGGACATCTGCGCTTTTTGCTTGGCTGCGCCGCAGCTGGGCATTTACTCGGGCACGAAGCACCGCCAAAGAAAACGGCTTTGTAATATAATCATCCGCCCCAGCTTCCAGCCCGGTCACCTCATCCAATTCCATATCGTTGGCCGTAAGCAAAATGACGGGCGTGGTCACGCCGCCCGCACGAAGCTGCCGCAGCAAATCCAACCCGCTGCCATCCGGCAGATTGATATCCAAAATCAACAGAGAAAACGGCCGCAATGCCAAAGCTTCTTTTGCTTGTGCGATATTTTCCGTCCGAATAACGGGACACTCTGGGCTTTCCAAAGCCATCGCAATGCCGCGTCCCAGTGCGTCGTCATCTTCTAAGAGAAAAATCTGTTCCATTCCTGTTCCCCTCTTTGCTGTTTATGGCGGACAAGACTTACCGTGTTTTGCTTGTTTGACCATGCTGTCATTATAGCATGAATCTCCAAGCGTTCGCTATCCCTGCCTTTTGGGTTTCATTGGCCAGCCGATGGTGACGAACAGCAAAAAAGGGAAAAGGCATTCTGCCTTTTCCCTTTTTTCAGCATTCCTGACGGAACCACGTTTTGTCTTGGGCTTACCGCATCACAAGTGTGCCGTTTTCGGCATCCAGCGTCAACACGGCGCCCGGCATCGGGTCGTCCGCAATGATGCGTTTTGCCGCCAGCGTTTCAGCTTTTTGCTGAATATAGCGTTTCAGCGGTCTTGCGCCATAAATGGGGTCATAACCACCCTCAATGATGGCGTCTTTCGCCGCGTCGGTGACTTCCAGCGTGAGCTGTTTGTCGGCCAAGCGATGGCGCAGACGCTCCAACAGCAAATCGACCACACCGCGGATTTCGTCTTTGCCCAGCGGTTTGTAATAGACAATCTCATCCAGACGGTTGAGGAATTCAGGACGGAACGACTGACGCAGCAGCGCGTCCACCTGAGCGCGTGCCTCAGCAGTGATTTCGCCGTTTTCAATGCCGTCCAAGATATACGGAGAACCGAGGTTCGAGGTCAAAATGATGATGGTGTTTTTGAAATCGACGGTACGGCCTTGGCTGTCCGTGATACGGCCATCATCCAGCACTTGAAGCAGCACGTTGAACACATCGGGATGGGCTTTTTCCACCTCGTCAAACAGCACCACGCTGTACGGGTGACGGCGCACAGCCTCGGTCAGCTGGCCGCCCTCGTCATAGCCGACATATCCCGGAGGCGCACCAATCAAACGGGACACCGAGTATTTCTCCATATACTCCGACATATCAATACGCACCATGTTGTGCTCGTCGTCGAACAGACATTCGGCCAGCGCCTTGGCAAGCTCTGTTTTGCCGACGCCTGTCGGGCCGAGGAACAAAAAGCTGCCAATCGGGCGGTTTTCGTCCGCAATGCCCGCACGGCTGCGCAGAATGGCCTCGCTGACTTTCTGCACAGCTTCATCTTGGCCAATCACACGGCGGTGGAGCACTTCGGGCAGATGCAGCAGTTTCTCGCGCTCGCCCTCCATCAAACGCGCCACAGGGATACCCGTCCAGCGCGCAATGATGCGGGCAATTTCTTCTTCTGTCACTTTGTCGCGCAGGAGGGTATTTTTCTCGGCCTTTTCGGCTTTCTGCTCCTCCTGCTCCAGCTCTTTCTGCAATCCGGGCAGCTTGCCATATTTCAGCTCGGCTGCACGGTTTAAGTCATATTCCTGCTCGGCTTGCGCAATCTGAGCGTTGGTCTGCTCAATTTCCTCGCGCAGCTTCTGCACACGGTTGATGGCGCTCTTTTCGTTTTCCCACTTCGCGCTCATCTCTTGAAATTCGTCGCGCATTTGGGCAAGCTCTTTTTGCAGCGCGGCCAAACGCTCTTTGGAAAGGTTGTCGGTTTCCTTTTTCAGCGCGGCTTCCTCAATTTCATGCTGCATAATCTTGCGGCGCAAATCGTCCATCTCAGCCGGGGCGGAATCCATCTCCGTGCGAATCATGGCGCACGCTTCGTCCACCAGGTCAATGGCCTTATCCGGCAGGAACCGGTCGGAGATATAGCGGTTGGAAAGCGTTGCGGCTGCAATGAGTGCGCCGTCGTGAATTTTTACGCCGTGGAACACCTCATAGCGCTCTTTCAAGCCACGCAAAATGGAAATCGTGTCCTCAACGGTCGGCTCTTCCACCATGACAGGCTGGAAACGGCGTTCCAGCGCCGGGTCTTTTTCAATGTATTGGCGGTACTCATTCAGCGTTGTCGCGCCAATGCAGTGCAGCTCACCACGCGCCAAGAGCGGTTTGAGCAGGTTGCCGGCATCCATTGCACCGTCGGTTTTGCCCGCGCCCACAATGGTGTGCAGCTCGTCAATGAACAGGATGATTTCACCCTCGCTCTTTTTCACTTCCTGCAAAACGCTTTTCAAGCGTTCCTCAAACTCGCCGCGGTACTTTGCACCGGCCACCAAAGCGCCCATATCCAGGCTGAACACCTTGCGGTCTTTCAGGTTTTCGGGTACGTCGCCGCGCACAATACGCTGTGCCAAGCCCTCGGCAATGGCTGTTTTACCAACGCCCGGCTCACCAATCAGCACCGGGTTGTTTTTTGTTTTTCGGGACAAGATACGAACCACGTTTCGGATTTCAGCATCACGTCCGATGACGGGGTCAAGCTTTTGCGCTTTTGCCAGCGCCACCAAATCCTGGCCGTATTTTGTCAAAACGTCATAAGTGGATTCCGGGTTATCACTTGTCACGCGCTGATTGCCACGCACCTTGGAGAGCGCCTCCAAAAAGCGGTTTTTGTCCACGCCGAACGTTTTCAATACTTCTTTGACGGCACGGCTGGGGCTGTCCAGCATACCGAGTACCAGATGCTCCACAGAAACATACTCGTCCTTCATGCGGGCGGCGGCCTTTTCGGCAGCGGTCAGGGCGCGGTCCAGCTCGGTGGTGACATACACCTTGTCGGGGTCACGTCCCGAACCCGTTACGCGCGGCAATTCGCTGACCTTTTGTGCAAAGGCGGCCTGTGCATTCCCTGGCTCAACGCCCATTTTTTGGAACAGCTGGCCGACAAGGCCGTCTTCCTGTGCCAGCAAAGCACAGAACAAATGTTCCTGCGCCAAAGACTGATTTTCATATTCAATCGCAAGCGACTGTGCCGCCTGCAAAGCTTCCAAAGATTTTTGTGTCATTTTTTGTGCGTTCATGCAATCACGCTCCTTTTTTGAACGCTGATTCAAACTTTATTCTTTCGTAGTTAACTCTCTATGTTCTTCGTTCTACAACTGTGCAACTTCCTTTGTTAAATGATTCCAATAGTATTGCTCTGTCTGCTGTGCTGCATACGCCATTTGCGGCATATTGGCGAAAAAGCACTTCATGCATCCGTCAAAAAGGCCGACATATCCGGCAATGCACTCGGCAATTTCCTGCCCGTCTACCGGCTGCTTTGGGCTGGAGAGCACGCGCGTATATTTGGTGCCGGAAACGCTTGACTCCTGCGCCAAAGACGGGTTAGAAGCTGTTTCAAGCGCAATCCAAAGCTGATAAAAGCTTTGCAGGCAAGCAATCAGCGCGGCGTTTTGTGTGCGCAGGCAAGCCCGCAGCACGCCCAGCTTTTCGCCGGCTTCACGGTTGATTTCCACGGTATAGCGCATCACCGGGTTATATTTGTACTGCAAGGAACTGCGCAGCGTAAGCACGCCCTCACTGCTGGCAAGCTGCAAGACGCTTTGCGGCTCGAGCATTTCACAAACGGCATCAAACAGGCTGCGAATGCGGTGCTCGGGTGTAAGCAATGAGGCATACTCCGCCAACACGCGGTTAACCAGCGCTGAACGGCTGACCCCCTGCTCATAGGCCATGCGGTCAATGGAGGAAACAACGTCATCCATCAGCACCAGGCTGTATACACTTTTCTTCATAGCACCACCTCGTTTCTTGTTATTATTGTATCACCAACAATATAATTTGTCAACTAAATTATATAATTATTTTTACAAGTTTTAATCTTTTTAAAAAGTAAAAAAGACGAATGCGGAACCATTCCACATTCGTCTTTTCCACTACGTTATTTTACGCCGCCGGCGCCGAAGCCGAAGAAGCCGCCGGTGCGACTGCGTTCATATCGGGCTTCAGTTCACTTGCCAGTTCTTCGCGTACTACGGCAATATAACTTTTTCCGGTATTGACGTCAAAAGCTTTTCCCTTTTCGTCCAAAATCTGCAAAGGCTCGGTTACGTCGCCCTTTTTCCAGCGAATTTTTTGATATTTTCCGCCGCAGAAGTAGTAACCCTCGCCGGAAGTTAACGCAAAGTCGGTGCAGTTTCCATCCGGCTTTAAGGTAACTTTTGCAAACAGCACAAACACATTTTTGTAGGAAAGCTGTGCGCCGGTGGCTTCATCCACTTGGGCTGCACCATATTCCTGCTTCAAATAAGTGCCGCTTGCTGCATCGTAAACCATCTGTACCTCAGTGGTATTTGAGGCCATAAACCGTACATGCGGGGCATCGCCGCCATCCAATGTGACGGTTTTGCCCTGCTCGGCAAAGTTCAGCAGCGTATTTTTTGCGCCGGTGGGCACAATGCCGTTTTGAGTCATACCCGCGCTGATCAGCGCAGCGTCGGTATACCAGCAGTGCTCCTGATTGCGCGTTTTGCGCCGTTCTTCGTCCAGCGTGAAAGCTGTTGTGCCAAGGTACAATCCGTTAATGTCCTGATAAGCATATTGATTCAGCAAATTTTTTGCATAAACACTGGTGCCGATGTGTACCAACACCGCATTCAGCGGCAAAGCAAACTGCAAATGCTGGTCGCGCGCAGAGCGCACCGGGCCAATGGCCGGCACCGTGGTGGGGTCAGCGAAAAATGCCATCAAACGGGTAATTCCGCCCTCGGTTTCCATTTCCAATACCGCATCTGCCGAACCAATTCCGCGCTGGGGCAGCGCCTGCGCAATATTACTTACCATGATGGCAGCCGGACGTGTGCCGGCTGTTTGTCCTTCTTTTAAAGGCTCACCTGTAATCAAGTTTACCTCGGGCGTAGGCTTGTCCGCATCTTGCTGCAAACCTTCGCCGCTTGCTTTCGGCACGGAGGTGCTCTGGGAAGAAGCTTCCCCATCCTTTCCGGCGCACCCAAACAGCGAAAGCGCCATCACCAAAAGCATGATTCCTGCAAGCAGTCGTTTCGTCATCGTCATCCCCTTGCATCCCTGTAATGGCTGTTACTGCGCCGCAGAATCAGCGCTGGAAGCGGCAGCCGCCGAATAACTGAAGTTTTCAGCCTCGTCCAAGTCCACAACGGCGATATAGCTGCGGCCCGGGTTCACCTTTACGTTGGTCAAATCCGCGTCATCGTTCACCAAACGCAGCACCTGGTCTGCCGCACCCTTCTGCCAGCGAATCGGCTCTACACGGCCGCCGTTAAAGTAGTAGCCAAGGCCGCCGAAGGTGTAATCAACCTCCTGCAAGTCCTTTGCCTCATGGCCCGAAATAACATGAATGTCTGTAAACAGCACAATCACGTTGTCAAACTTGAGCTGCTGGTCGTTGTTGGCATCGACAGAGGGCTGTACCGCACCTGCCGCTTTGGAATACTGGCTCATCATATATTTGCCTTCTGTGGCATCCCAATCAAAATAGGTTTTGTAGCCTGCGGAATGCACCACAGAAACGCTTGTGGCATCGCCGCCGGTGAGCACGCGCGGCTCCTCATTATAAGGAACGAAATCAAAGAAGGTGCTCTTGTACGGCTCAATGCTGGAGTCATAGCCAAACTGCTCAATTGTTTTGGTAATTTCCTCGCCGCTGGTCACATAGGTGTGCTCAATCTTCACACCGCGGGCACGGAAATCACTGTCGCGGTGGCCCAGCGTGGAAAGAACGTCGCCGTTCAAATCGAAGTCACTGTAATCGTAGTTATTTTTATACTCGGTCTGCACCACGCTTTCACCCACATGGACATACATGGGGTGGAACGGCAGAATCAGCTGGAAGAACTGATGGCGTGCCGAACGCACGGGGCCCACACGCGGCATGGTTTCATAGTTTTCATACAAAGCCATAAAGCGGGTAATACCGCCTTCCGCTTTAATTTCCACCAAAATATCAGCATCCGACAAGCCTGCCTGCGGACGCGCCTGCTGGGTAGCGCCTTCCGAGATGTTGTTCACCATCACAGCGGTAAAGCGGCGGCCTTCGGGATAATCAGCGTCCTTTTCCAAGCCGGTCAGCAAAGCGGCATTGTAGGGCTCTTCCTCCTCAACAGCAGGCTCCGAAGCCGACTGTGCCGTGCTGGCTGCTTGAGAAGACGGCTGGCTCTCAGAGGCAGGGGATTTTGTACATGCAGTCATGGAAGCGGCAGCAATGCACAGCGCCAAAAAGATGGAAACAAAACGTTTCATGCAATCTCTCCTATTTTATTGATTTGGTAAAAAAGCGGCAAAAAGCAAGACGCCGTCAGCGTCCTGCCAAAATTTCACCTGATGTTTCGTTGCGAATACATTTATATATGATACCGAAAAAGCAGACATTTGTAAAGCCTAACGGCATTTTTTTACAAAGCATTTTTACAATTTTCAAAAATGAATTTTTATATTCCTAATCACCATCCTTTCGCTTTTCTTTTTATCTAAAGGTACAGCCAGGCTTCATTTTCGGCTGCGCTGGAAAGCCCTTTTAGATGTGCTTTTTTGTACGCTGTTTTGGGTACTTGTTTCCCGATTTTTATTTTATTTTAAAAAAATTCAAAAAAGTGTTGACAACGGCCACTTTCGTGTGTATAATAAAAAAGCACTGTGAGTGACACAGATGAGCCACTAGCTCAGTCGGCAGAGCACCTGCCTTTTAAGCAGGGTGTCCGGAGTTCGAATCTCCGGTGGCTCACCAAAAACCCGGTCAGTTTGGCCGGGTTTTCTTTTGTTTCTAATCAAGATAACAGCGCCCTTGCCGTGGAAATGCGGCAAGGGCGCTGTTGCATTTGAAAGAGGGTTATGGCACACGCTTGGCAATTTCCGCAAGGCGCGGTGCGGCGTGAGCAAAAAAGCGCTGAAAGGCTGGGCAAAGATAATTCAGGCCGATGCTTCCGTCCGGCTGCTCTCGGTCGCGGCGGCAGCCGCCGCGGCACAGCGGCGCCCACCGGCAAGCGCGGCATTCCGGCTCCACTTTCTTGGACTGCTCAATAAACCCAAGGGTTTTCCGCTTTTCTTCCCACTGCGCCGGGGTGTCGACGCCCACCGTGCCGAGACGCAGCTTGTCCAAAACGTAAAAATCGCACGGATAAACGCCGCCGTCTGCCTCGACCACCAGCTGCGGCGTACACACGCCCAGCATTCCGCAGCTGCCGGGCGCACGTCCTTTGCACATATGAACCAGCGCGTCAAACCATCGAATGGAAATATATTCCCCGCGCATAAAATCAGTGTACCACAAATCAAACAATTTGATTAAAAAATCGCCATAGCGCTCGGGCGTAAGCGAATAATCAAACGTTCCACGCTCTTGCCCAAACGGGTCCAAGCAAGGAATATACTGCTGGTACACAAATCCATTTTTCTTGAAAAAGCCATAAATTTTGCCGATATTTCTGGCGGTGTACGCTGTAACTACGGTTAAAATATTAAACTCGACCCCGTAGGCAGAAAACAGCTGTGCCGCGTGCATCACCTTGGAAAACGTCCCTTTGCCCTGTGCATCCACACGGCACCCGTCATGAATTTCTTTCATGCCGTCCAGCGACAGACCCACAAGAAATTTTTCCTTGGCTAAAAACTGCGCCCATTCGCGGTCAATGCAATAGCCGTTGGTTTGAATGGAATTAAATACCTGCAAGCCTTTTTTGTTATATTCTTTTTGCAGGCGTACCGCTTCGCGGAAAAAGTCCAGCCCGGCCAGCGTCGGCTCACCGCCCTGAAACATAAAGCCGCATGAGCCCTCAGCCTGTTCCATTGCAGTTTTGACCAGCTGTTCCAATGTTTGCTTCGACATGATGCCATAGGAGGCCACGGCGCGATTTTCCGCGACGTCGTAATAAAAGCAGTATTTGCAGCGCATATTGCAATTTCCCGAAGCCGGTTTGATTAAAAAATAGATGGGCGGCATTGCAGAAACCTCCTCTTTATCACAGTAAATTATTGTAGTATATTCATAAATTTTTTCAACAATCGTTTTTTATTATTGTCTTATTGCACAAATCGCACCTCTTGGCTTTGTCAAAACCGGAGAATAAAATTTCCGCCTTGTTTTTGATGCAAATTGACAATGCCTTTTGCTTGACGAAGGGGCATACTTTTGTTAGAGTAAGGGTAGAAAGAACGGCGGTACATCGCCGCTTAGAAAAACCAGAATCGGAAAGGACGGTTAGTTATGAAGCAGACACATTCCCAGGTCATGCGCTTTTTCGGATTTTCAGTGCTTCTTTGTGCAAGCGGTGTTGCGGCGGCCCTGTTGCAGCAAAGCGGCCATTTTGTTGACGCATTGTTTTTAATCGGATTTGCGTTCGCGGTGGTGGGCGTGTTTGGCTGCATTGACCGCGCCATGTTCCTTGGAAGTGAAAACCGCACCATGGACATCTGGGCCAGCAGCCAAAGCGTTCGCTCGGGCTGTGAGGCCGAAAATATATGTACGGTGTCCGAGCCGCGCATCTCCACTGTTTCCCGGCATCCGTACATGGCGGCAGTCGCCGTCAGCGGCATAATTTTGTTTGTTTTGTCTTTGGTTTTGTAAATGTCGCAAAGCCAAACGCAAACAGAGCGCACCGCAAATATGCGGTGCGCTTTCCATTTGTTTTATGTCAGCTCCAAAACGTCTAAATCGTTCGGCACATGCAAATCGCCGTGGTAGTATTGGCTGCCCTCGGCGGTATACAGCGCTTGGCGTTTTTCATAGTTTTCGTCCTCGGTATGCCAAAGCACCAAGTGCGGAATCTTAAATTGCTGCGCCAGCTCGCAGGCTTCTTTGACGGTGCTGTGGTGTTTTTCATACGGGGAAAAGCGCTCTCGCTGCTCATACAGGCAAAACGCCTCGGCTAACAGCCAATCCGTGTTGCGGATATAGGCTTCACAAAGTGGATTGTAAGGCTCATCTCCTAGGCAGGTGAGCTTTTTTTCATCCCAGCACAAATGATAGCCGAACTGGCGCGCTTTTGTGGAATGAATATCAAAAAAGGTAATGCCGCCCACGCGCAGCTCAGCCGTTTGGCCGTCTTGAATGTCATGCAGCACAATGCGTTCATCGAGATGCTTTGTCAGCTTCTTTTGCAGGGTTAAGCCGCACATGGTACGAATGGCAGCGGACAAGCCTTTGTGACAGTAAATATGAAATTCGCCTTCATAGCGTCCCGCGTTCATCATGGCGGCAATTTTACGCACCATCCACACCACGCCCAGCAAATGGTCGCAGTGTTCATGTGTCACCATCATTTCGTGGATGCTCGCAATGTCAATGCCCGCACGCTCCAGCTGCACCAAAATGCCGTTGCCGCCGCCCGCGTCCGTCAAAAACGTATCGCCTTTTTCGTTTTGAATTGCAAAACAGGTGTTATAGCACTTTGTTGCCATGGCGTATCCTGTTCCAAGCACAACTAAACGGTTCATTGTTACCCTCCTGATCCATCGCGGCTCACAGCCAGCACATATTTTTCAATGGCTTTTGCCACGCCGTCCTCGTCATTGGTGTCGGTAATCACATCTGCCAGCGCCCGAATGTCCGGCGTTGCGTTGCCCATGGCGACCGCAAACCCGGCTGCACGCAGCATGGCGGCATCGTTAGAAGAATCGCCGCACGCCATCACGGACTCCTGCGCAATGCCAAGATGCTTTGCCAGCGCCAAAAGCCCAACGCCTTTATCCACGCCTTTTGCATTCACCTCGGCATTGCCGGGAATGCTCGTCGTTACCAAAAAACGTCCTCCATCGGCAAGCGCCTCCAGCGCTTCCCAACGTTCCTCCGGGCGCGTAAAGAGCATGGTCACCTTTTCAATGGGTGCGGAACACTGCATGATAAAGGCTTCCATATCATCTACGCAGGTGCGCGTTTTGTGAAAATAGGGCACCATTTCCGCCGGAGCAAACTCACTCAAACGGGGAAACAAGCGCCGCTCGGTGGCAATGACACCGCCGGAATAAACGTCAAACATGACATCCCACTTGCGCGTGGCGCGGTACTGCCACAGCGCTTCCTCCCGGCTGAGACAGCCCTCAAACAAGCGCTCCCCCGTTTGCAAATCCAGCACCGCCGCCCCGTTGGCTGTCAGTGCATAGCGCACGCCCTCAATATCCAAAAATTCCTGCGTGAGACCGTTTCGCAAGCGCCCGGTTGCGGGAATCACGGTAACGCCCTGCGCAATCGCAGCGCGGATGGCGTCAAGCGTGCGCTTTGTAATGTGCTTTTGCGTATTGAGTACCGTGCCATCCAAATCCAGCGCAATCAGCTGAATCTTCGCGCGCGGGTTCACAGATTGCGTTCCTTTTTCCATGCCAAAAACTCCTCAAAGGTTCCGGTGCGGTCTAAGCAGCCGCTTTGCCCCAGCGGAATTTCAATAATGCGGTTGGCAATTTCGTCAATAAACTGGTGGTCGTGCGAGGAAAACAGCAGATTGCCCTTAAACGAAGCCAAGCCGTTTGCCAGCGCCTGAATGCTTTCGAGGTCGAGGTGGTTGGTCGGCTGGTCCAGCACGAGCACATTGGAATGGTCCATCATCATACGCGAGAGCATACAGCGTACTTTTTCGCCGCCGGACAGCACCTTGGCGGGCTTGTACACCTCATCACCGGAAAACAGCATCCGCCCTAAGAAACCGCGCAGGAAGGTTTCGGTCGGGTCGGGGCTGTATTGGCGCAGCCACTCGATTAAATCGCCGTCAAAATTCTCAAAGAAAGCGCTGTTGTCCTGCGGGAAATAGCTTTGGCTGGTCGATACGCCCCACTTGAAGCTGCCCTCGTCCGGCTCCATTTCGCCCATCAAAATTTTGAACAAGGCGGTCATGCCCACTTCATTATCGCCCACAAACGCGATTTTATCGTTTTTGTTGGCAATAAAGCTGACATTGTCCAAAACTTTTACGCCGTCAATGGTTTTCGTGATGCCTTCCACAAAGAGAATATCCTTGCCGGCTTCACGCTCGGGGTCAAAGCCGACGAACGGATAGCGGCGGGAAGAAGCGGGCATTTCCTCCAGCTGAATGGAGTCCAAAATCTTTTTGCGGCTGGTAGCTTGTTTCGACTTCGATTTATTCGCAGAGAAGCGCTGAATAAAGGATTGCAGCTCCTTAATTTTTTCTTCCTTTTTCTTGTTCTGGTTGCGGATGAGCTGCTGCATCAATTGGCTGGACTCATACCAGAAGTCGTAGTTGCCCGCGTACATCTGCACCTTGTTGTAGTCAATATCCACGATGTGGGTGCATACGGCGTTTAAGAAGTGACGGTCATGGCTGACCACGATGATGGTGCCGTAATAGTCCATCAAAAATTCTTCCAGCCAGTCGATGGATTCAATATCAAGGCCGTTGGTGGGCTCGTCCAGCAAAATGATGGAGGGCTGACCAAACAGTGCTTGCGCCAGCAGCACCTTCACCTTTTGGCGGCCATCTAAGCTGTCCATTTGTGCATAGTGCAAATCGGTAGAAAGACCAAGGCCCGAAAGCAGCTGGTTTACCTCGGTTTCCGCGTCCCAGCCGCCCAGCTCGGCAAATTCCGCTTCCAATTCACCGGCACGCTCGCCGTCCGCTTCCGAAAAATCCTCTTTGGCGTACAGCTCGTCCTTTTCCTTCATGATGTCATACAGGCGGCGGTTGCCCATGATGACCGTTTCCATGACAGAAAAGCTGTCATATTTATAGTGGTCCTGCTCAAGAACGCTCATGCGGTCATCCGCACCGATGGACACATTGCCGGTAGACGGCTCAATCACACCGGAAATAATGCGCAAAAGGGTCGATTTTCCCGCGCCGTTTGCACCGATGATGCCATAGCAGTTGCCCGGCGTAAACTTTAAATCAACATGTTTATACAGAGTGGTTCCTTGAAATTGCAAGCTGACGTCATTGACAGAAAGCATAGTACCTTCCTTTCAAATGTAAAGCGCTCATTGCGCCGTGGATTCAGGCAGACCCGGTTGAAAGGCCCGCCCGTTTCAGGGGCTTTCCCTTATGATATATACTATAATAAGATAGCATATTTTCCAATGCTTGTAAAGGCAATCATGCAGGCTTTTGCCTGATTGCGCGGCCATTTCCGCCTTACATTCTTACCACTCTCCTTGCCGCGCCGTTGGTTATGCTTCAACGCGACAAAAAACAGCATTGCTGCAAGGAGAGCGGTAAAAATACATTACTTTTCTCAAGCCAAAACCTTTATTTCAACGAAAACACTTTCACATGGCGCTCCAGCTCGGTGGACTGTGCATACATCTGCTGGCTGGCGGCTGCGCTTTCCTCGGAAGCGGCGGAGTTATTTTGAATGACGACGCTGATTTGCTCCAAACCCAAATCAATTTGTTTTAACACGTTCGATTGTTCCGTCAGAACACTTAAAACCTGCTCGGTATGTGCGGCGGACTCTTCTGCTGCACGCGCTGTATTTCCAATTAACGCAAAGGCATCGCTTGTCAGTTCCCTGCCTTGCTCCACTGCTTTGCGGGCACTTTGCAGCAAAGCCGCTGTTTCTTTTGCTTCTTGGCTGCTTTTTTGGGCAAGCTGGCTCACGGTTCGCGCAATCACCGCAAAGCCTGTTCCGGCCTGCCCGGCGCGTGCCGCTTCTACGGCGGCATTCAGCGCCAGCAAATTGGTTTGAATGGTTTCGTCCACGGCTTCGCCTTCCGGCAGCAGCTGATTGGTAAAAAGTGCCGTCGCTTGTTGCAGTTCATTCTCTGCCGCCAACTGTTCTGCCTGCGTTTGAATTGCAAAATAATGTTGCAGCATCGTCTCCAGCTAGGTAATTTTTTCCTCACTCAAATAATCAAAGTAACCCGCCTGTTCGCTTTGCTCAAAGCGCTCCATCAATTCGGTTTTATTTTCCTGAAGGGCTTCGGTGAGTTGGCGGGCCGATTCTTTGGTTGGGTTCAGCAGCAGCGAACCTGTCAGCAATTCATTTTGCTTAAAATCTGCCAACAGGCGATTCACTGCTCCCTGTGACTGGCCAAAGTCATTGTAAAGCGTTCGGCTACTGGTAAACACCGTACCAATTCCGAATGCCCCAATCATGGCCGCTGCCATGCAAAGCACAATAATGGTTCCGAACGCAAACCGCAGCTTGTGCCGAATGGAAAGGTTTTTGATTTTCTGATGCATAGAAACGCTCCTTTACGCCGAGAGATCTCATCTCTGTTTTTGCTATCATAGTATCCAAGGCGGCCGAGCGATGTTCCTGCAAAAAAGCTGCTAAGTTCTCGTCTCTTTTGCGGTTCCCTTGTTCTTATCTGCAAATTGCTTTTTCAGCTTACACACCGCAAAAAGCAGTCATTCCAAACCATTTTTTGACTTTTTAATGTTGCGGAAATGTGTCTTATTCTTGACAAGATTACTGCTTTTGTCATACACTTATTTTGTATGTCGTTCGTTGAAAGGAGCCTTTTCATGCCCTTGATTTTACCGCGGGAGCTGCCCGCTTTTCACACCTTAGAGCAGGACAACGTGTTTGTCATGACCCATGCACGCGCCATTCACCAAGATATTCGCCCGCTGCGGATTCTGCTGGTCAATTTAATGCCCACGAAGATTGCCACGGAGACGCAAATCGCGCGTATGCTTGCCAATACACCTTTGCAGGTGGAGCTTTCGCTTTTGCACATGAGCAGCCATGAATCGGCTCATGTTTCCAGCGAACATTTAAGCGCATTTTATCAAACCTTTGACGAAATTCGCCGCGAATACTTTGACGGCATGATTATCACGGGTGCGCCGGTAGAAATGATGGAGTTTGAAGAAGTGGACTACTGGCCGGAGCTGTGCGAGGTGATGGAGTTTTCCAAAACGAATGTTTACAGCACAATGCACATCTGCTGGGGTGCACAGGCGGGTCTGTATTACCATTACGGCATTCCGAAGCACGTTTTGCCGAAAAAGTGCTTCGGGGTATTTGAACACCGTGTTCTGCGCGAAAAAAATCCGCTGGTACGCGGCTTTGATGAAGTGTTTTTCGCCCCGCACTCGCGCCATACGGAAGTGCGCCGCAGCGATATTGACGCAGAACCGCGTCTGCGTGTGCTGGCAGAAAGCGCCGAGGCGGGTGTTCATCTGCTGGCCACAGATTCGGGACGTCAGATTTTTGTGTGCGGCCACATGGAATATGACAAAAACACCCTGCGCGACGAATACGAACGCGATGCAGCCAAGGGTCTTCCGATTGAAGTACCGCGCCATTATTTTTACGACGACGACCCAAAAAAAGACGTGATTTTCCGCTGGAGAAGCCACGCCAATCTGTTGTTCTCGAACTGGCTGAACTACTATGTTTATCAGGTAACACCGTTTGAATTGCGAGAGCTTTAAGCAAACTGCCCCTGTCCGTTTTGGACAGGGGCAGTTCCGTTTGTGAAAAAGCGAAGCTTTTTTATAAACGGAAACCTTATCTAAAATGGAAAAGAGGGCTAGCCCCCTTTTCCAAGCCTTTTTCCCCTTGCAGCCTAGATTCTTGCTGAATCAGGCGGCAGTTTTTCGACAGCCTCTGTTCATCATTTTTTGCGCACCATACCTTTCCCTTTTTTCATAAAGCGCTTTGTGCGGGAAATAATAATGCGGACAGAACAGAAAGGAAGGGATGTCGTGCAGAATTTATTAAAAAAGCATCCATGGTTCATTTTGGCCGCAGGAGCCGCCATTCAAATTTTAACCGGAATCCCCTCCGCATGGGGTGCGTTTCAAAAGCCGGTTGGTACGGAATATGGTTTTTCCGCCGAGCAAACGGCACTTGCCTTTAGTTTTATTATTTGCTTTTTCGGCATTGGGTGTGTTTTGGGAGGATTGTTGCAAGATCGTTTTGGCCCTCGAACCGCGGGCCTTTGCGGAAGCGCACTGCTGGCCATCGGCTTTTTGTCTGCCGGGTGGTGGCTGCCCGCCGAAAAGCCCATTTTGTTTTACACATGCTTCAGCGCCCCCGTTGGGCTGGGGTGTGCCTTTTTGTATCCGGCGGTGATGTCCTGCGCGCAAAAATGGTACGCTGACCGAAAGGGGCTGGCAACAGGTGTCATCGGCGGTGCAGTAGGGCTTTCAGGCGCTGCGCTGACTTTACTGGTTCGCGGCTTTAACAGTCTGTTCGGCATTCGCCCAGCTCTGTGCCTTTTGGGAGCCATTCTGGGCATTGTGTGCGGAGCGGGCAGCCTTTTTTTGCATAATCCGCCTGCCCCGCCGCAGCAAAAGACCGCAGAGGACGTTTCACTGAAAGATATGCTGAAAAGCAAACAGTATCGGCTGTTATTTTTCATCACCTGTCTGGCTACGCCCAGCGTGCTGTTATTCAGCCCAAAAATTGTAGAAATGGCACAGGAACGCGGTTTAAGCGAGGCGGTGGGGCTGTCGTTTGTATGGGCCGGTTCCCTCAGCTCGGCGGCGGGGCGGCTTTCTATGGCGGCGCTTTCCGACCATATTGGCCGCCGAAAAACGGATTGTATTTTGTTTGCCGCTCTTGCCGGGCTTTCGGTTTTGTTTTTCTGGGCGCAGGGGTGGTGGATGCTTGCCGTGTACTGCCTGTTGACCTTCTGCTATTCGGGCGAGGCCGCCGTTTTGCCCAGCCTTGTCACCGATTTATTCGGACAAAAGCAAGCCGGGATTCACTACGGCTTTGTTTCTTTAGGCATGAGCACCGGCAGCTTGCTATTTCCGATTGCCGCAAATGCATTTCACTTGCAAACGGCACGTCACTGGCTGGCAGCCGCAGCGGCACTCGGCGGTTTTCTGCTTTTGCTGAGATTAAAACCGCTGCGGGAGGGTCAGCGCATTTAACCGTGCAGCAAGCACTCTTGTTGCCATCCATCAAGGCGCTTGAGACTGTCGAAAAACNNAAAAGGGGGCTGAGCCCTCTTTTCCATTTTGAATAGGGATTCAGTTTGTGAAAAAGCGAAGCTTTTTCGACAAACTGAAGCGCCGCAGAACCAAGGTTCTGCGGCGCTTTTGCAGCAAAAGAAACTTCGCTTTGAATTATACCTGAGAAGCAGCAACAGCGCATGCAACCGTCATGCCAACCATGGGGTTGTTGCCGGCGCCGATGAGGCCCATCATCTCAACGTGCGCGGGCACGGAGGAAGAACCTGCAAACTGTGCGTCGGAGTGCATACGGCCCATGGTGTCGGTCAAGCCATAGGAAGCCGGGCCAGCTGCCATGTTGTCCGGGTGCAGGGTACGGCCCGTGCCGCCGCCGGATGCAACAGAGAAGTACTTCACGCCGTTCTCCAGCGCCCATTTCTTATAGGTGCCGGCAACGGGATGCTGGAAGCGAGTGGGGTTGGTGGAGTTACCGGTGATGGAAACGTCAACACCCTCGTGCTGCATGATAGCAACGCCTTCCAAAACGTCGTTTGCGCCATAGCACTTAACAGCAGCGCGCTCGCCCTCGGAGAAAGCACGCTCCTCCTCGATGTTCAGCTTGCCGGTAGTGAAGTCGTAGTCGGTTTTCACATAGGTGAAGCCGTTGATGCGGCTGATGATATAAGCAGCATCCTTGCCAAGGCCGTTCAGGATCACGCGCAGCGGCGTTTTGCGAGCCTTGTTAGCAGTGCGAGCGATGCCGATAGCACCCTCAGCAGCTGCGAAGGACTCGTGGCCTGCGAGGAATGCAAAGCACTTGGTGTCGTCGTTCAGCAGCATTGCGCCCAAGTTGCCGTGGCCAAGGCCAACCTTACGCTGCTCGGCAACAGAACCGGGCACGGTGAATGCCTCCAGGCCCTCGCCGATGGCAGCAGCACACTCGGAAGCGTTCTTCAGGCCGCGCTTCACAGCGATAGCGGTGCCCAGAGTGTATGCCCAAACAGCATTCTCGAAGCAGATGGGCTGCACGCCTTTGACGATGCCCTCCACGTCGATGCCTTTCTCTTCCAGAAGCTTACGGCAATCGTCCAAAGTGCCCAAGCCGTTCTCTTTCAAGCATGCCTCAATTTTGGGCATGCGGCGTTCCTGACCTTCAAATTTAGCCATTGTACCGTTCCTCCCTTCTTATTGCTCGCGCGGGTCGATGTATTTGGCGGCGTTCGCAAAGCGGCCATAGGTGCCAACGTTCTTTTTGTAAGCCTCGTTAGCGTCTACACCCTTGCGGATGTCCTCCATCATCTTGCCCAAACGCACGAACTCGTAGCCGATGGCCTCGTTGTTCTCGTCCAGAGCAACGCGGGTGATGTAGCCCTCAGTCAACTCCAGATAACGCACGCCTTTTGCCTTTGTGGAGAAGATGGTGCCGGTCATGCTGCGCAGACCTTTGCCCAAATCTTCCAAGGAAGCGCCGATGGGCAAGCCGCCCTCGGAGAAAGCAGTCTGGCTGCGGCCGTAAACGATTTGTTTGAACAGCTCGCGCATAGCCACGTTGATCGCGTCGCACACGAGGTCGGTGTTCAGCGCCTCGAGGATGGTTTTGCCGGGGAGAATCTCACCCGCCATAGCGGCAGAGTGTGTCATACCGGAGCAGCCCAAAGTTTCCACCAAAGCCTCTTCGATGATACCGTCCTTGATGTTCAGCGTCAGCTTGCAAGCGCCCTGCTGAGGTGCGCACCAGCCCACACCGTGTGTCAAACCGGAAATGTCCTTAATCTCGTACGCCTTAACCCATTTGCCCTCTTCGGGAATGGGGGCGGGGCCGTGGTGAGGGCCCTTTGCGACCGGACACATTTGCTCTACTTCATGTGAATAAGTCATAGCGATGCTCCTTACTTTTGATAGTTTTTTAACATGGGAACCTATCCCTTATTATAAAGAAAACGAAAACTTTTTTCAAGTTTTCCGAAGTTTTTTTTCGTTTTTTTCTGTTTGCTTCAGCTTTGCGGCTCTCCTTTCGCGTTTTTTTGTATAGTTGTCCTATTGCATTTATAATTATTGCGCAATTATTGGCATAAAATAGCAATTGTGCGCTGTTTTTTGCCGATTTGACACAAACCCGCACAACAGGTTATACTTTGCGGTATGCACCTGTGTTTGCATGTGCATCACACCGCCGCACCCTGCGGCTCATCGGAAAGGACGTCCCTATGACTCATTTCAACCTGCATCAGCTCGACCTCAACGCATTTAACACTGCGGTTTCCAGCTGCACCGGCGACGTTTATATGGTAACGTCGGAAGGCGATAAGCTGAACCTCAAAAGCAAGCTTTGTCAGTTAATCGGCTTTCAGCGCCTTTTGCAAACCGACCGCGAAACGGCACAGCTTCACTGCACCAACCCGGATGATGAGCAATTCTTTTCTCATCTGGCGCTTTCCAACGCATAATTCCTCAAACCCTGCTCATCGGCGGGGTTTTTTGCTTTTTCTCTTTGAATTGCGAAAGATTGATTGACAGCCGCGCATACATAGTAGTATGATATGATAGATATGCAACATCAAACGAGGTGTAAAAATGGCATTATTTGAAAAATTATTCGGCAGCTTTTCCTCGAAAGAGCTGAAAAAGGTGCGCCCCATTGCGGACAAGGTACTGGCGCTGGAGCCCACTTATGCTGCCATGAGCGATACAGAGCTGGCCGGCATGACGCCCAAGTTCAAAGAGCGTCTTGCCAAAGGCGAAACGCTGGACGACATTCTGCCCGATGCGTTTGCCGTGTGCCGCGAGGCGTCCTGGCGCGTGCTGGGCATGAAGCACTTCCCCGTGCAGATCATCGGCGGCATTGTGCTGCACCGCGCATGTATTGCCGAGATGCGCACCGGTGAGGGTAAAACGCTGGTGGCAACCCTGCCGGTGTACCTCAACGCGCTGACCGGCGAGGGCGTTCACGTTGTCACCGTCAACGATTACTTAGCACGCCGTGACTCCGAGTGGATGGGCAAGCTGTACCGTTTCCTCGGCATGTCCGTGGGCTTGATTACTCACGAGCTGGACAAGGCGCAGCGCCGCACCGCTTATGCCGCCGACATCACCTATGGCACCAACAACGAGTTCGGCTTTGACTACCTGCGCGACAACATGGTAGTTTATAAAGAGCAAATGGTGCAGCGCGGACACGCTTATGCCATCGTGGACGAGGTGGACTCCATCTTAATTGACGAGGCCCGCACCCCGCTGATCATCTCCGGCCAAGGCGATAAAAGCACCGACCTTTACAAGCTGGCCGACAACTTTGCCCGCGGCTTAAAGCGCAGTGTAGTTGCCGAGCTGGACGACAAAACCGACCAAGACGAGCAGGTGGACGGCGACTATGTGGTAGACGAAAAGAAAAAGACTGCCACGCTGACCCAAAGCGGCATTGAAAAGGCCGAGCGCTATTTTAATGTAGAAAACCTCTCCGACGGCGAAAATATGACGCTTTTGCACCACATCAACCAAGCCATTAAAGCACGCGGCGTGATGAAGCGCGACGTAGACTATGTGGTGCGCGACGGCGAAGTCGTCATCGTTGACGAGTTTACAGGCCGTTTGATGGTGGGCCGCCGCTACAACGAAGGTCTGCACCAGGCCATCGAGGCCAAAGAGGGCGTACAGGTGGAGCGCGAGAGCAAAACGCTTGCCACCATTACCTTCCAAAACTTTTTCCGCATGTACAAAAAGCTGGGCGGCATGACCGGTACGGCCTCCACGGAAGCGGGCGAGTTTGAAGAAATTTATGGTTTGTCGGTTGTGGAAATTCCCACCAACAAGCCCATTGCGCGTCAGGATTTGAACGACGCCGTTTACAAAACCGAACAGGCGAAGTTTAACGCCGTCATTGAACAGGTCATTGAGTGCCACGAGAAGAGCCAGCCGGTTCTGGTCGGCACCATTTCCATTGAAAAGAGCGAGCTGCTTTCCAAGATGCTGAAAAAACGCGGCATTAAGCACGAAGTGCTCAACGCGAAGTATCACGAGAAAGAGGCCGAAATCATTGCACAGGCCGGCAAAAAGGACGCCGTTACCATCGCCACCAACATGGCGGGCCGCGGCACCGACATTATGCTGGGCGGCAACGTGGAGTACATGACAAAGGCAGAGCTGCGCCGCGAGGGCTTCTCGGAGGAGCTGATCGCCGAGTCGAACGGCCACGCCGAAACCGACAACGAGGAAATCTTGGAGGTGCGCCGCCGTTATAACGAGCTGGAAGCCACCCACAAAGACGTTGTGGCAAAGCAGGCCGAGGAAGTACGTGCCGCGGGCGGTTTGTTTATCATCGGCACCGAGCGTCACGAAAGCCGCCGCATCGACAACCAGCTGCGCGGCCGTGCGGGTCGTCAGGGCGACCCCGGTTCTTCGCGCTTTTTCATCAGCCTGGAGGACGACTTGATGCGCCTGTTCGGCGGTGAGCGTGTACAGAACCTGATGAACAGCCTGGGCGTTGAGGACGATACCCCCATTGAAAACAAAATGATTAACGCGACCATCGAAAGCGCACAGAAAAAGCTGGAGGCACGCAACTTCTCCATCCGCAAAAACGTGCTTCAGTTCGATGACGTGATGAACAGCCAGCGCGAAATTATCTATTCGCAGCGTCAAAAGGTTTTGGCGGGCGAAGATGTTTCCGGCAATGTTCATACCATGATGCACGAATCCATCACCGGAACGGCGTCGCTGTATCTGGGCGGCGACAACCCGGCAGAATGGAACTTTGAGGGCCTGCGCGATTACTACCTGCGTTGGCTGTGCGGTTCGGACGACTTCCACTACGACGAGGAAGCGCTCAAAACCCTCACCCGCGAGGATGTCATCAAAGTGCTCACCGACCGCGCCGAGCTGATTACGAAAAACAAGGAAAAACGTTACGGCTCTCCGCTGATGCGTGAGTTTGAGCGCATGATTCTGCTGCGTGTCGTGGATACCAAGTGGATGGAACACATCGACGCCATGGAAGAACTGCGCAAGGGCATTCATCTGCGCAGCTACGGCCAGCACGATCCCGTTGTGGAATACCGTGTGGAGGGCTTTAAGATGTTTGACGAAATGGTGGATTCCATCCGCGAGGACACCACTCGTCTGCTGCTCACCTTGGAGCTGCGGCTGGAAAAACCTCAGCCCGTTCAGCGCGAGGAAGTGGCAAAGCCGACCCACGAGGGCGGCCCTACCGATGGCAGTGTGAAAAAAGTGCCCGTGAAAAAGGCAACTTCCATTGGCCGAAACGACCCCTGCCCCTGCGGCAGCGGCTTAAAATGGAAGAAATGCACCTGTGCGCAATATCACCCCGATTTAGCCGCACAAGGCTCTGCCAAATAATTGCTTTTCCCATGGGAGCGCTTTTGCGCTCCCATTTTTTGTCGCAATGGAGGTTTTTCTCCACTGCCATAGATTCCGCATTGGTGCCGTTACCCCTTTGCGGACACTTTGTCCGCGGCTTTTGCGGCTGTCCGGTTTTCTCACCCATGCCGCACAAAAGCCTTTTTCCGCTTTGCACTGCCCGTGAGGTGCAAAGCTATGGGCGCGTTTTGAATATTGAAAGAAGTTCAAAACACGCCAAGCAGAAACGAGAGGTATCATGAAACAGGAAAACGCTTTAAAAGCGCATATCCCAAAGGGCTTTCGTTCGGCACTGCTGAAAGAATTGTTTCATGGGTTAAAGCGCTGGGTGGCGCTTGCAGCCGTTTCGGCTGCTGCGGCCATCGTCACTTCGTATCTTACGCCCATTCTGGTCAGTTTTGCGGTAGACTCGGTTTTGGGCGACCTTCCCCCTTCCCTGCCTTCAGGGCTGCAAAGCTTTGGCGAATGGCTGGTCAGTCTTACGCCGACGCAGGCGCTGTGGTGGGTGGCCGGGGCCATTGTTGCGGTAAACTTGCTGAACGCGCTGTTTTCTTATCTGCGCGGCCACAGCCTTGCCTTTTTGGGCGAGGGCTTTGCCAAAAAGCTGCGCGACAAACTGTTTGCGCATTTGCAAAACGTTCCGTTCAGCTATTATTCCGGCGCTCAGACGGGCGACCTGATTCAGCGCTGCACCACCGACGTGGACATGGTGCGCCGCTTTATTCAAATGCAGCTCATTCAAATGCTGCGTACCATTGGAATGGCAATTACCGCCATTGCCGTTATGCTGCCCATCAGCCCGCAGATGACGCTGATCTCCTGCTGTCTCATGCCGTTTTTGGCACTGTTCAGCTTTGTGTACTTTCGCCGGGTGCAAAACCTGTTTTTAAAAGCGGATGAAGCCGAAGGCGCCATGAGCACGATGCTGCAAGAGGACTTAACGGGAATGCGCGTTGTACGCGCCTTTGCACAGCAAAAGGCCGAGCTGGAACGATTTACCGCCAAAAATCAGCATTACCACAACAGCATTACCAAACTCACCAGCGTTATGGGTGCTTACTGGGGTCTGTCCGATATGGCGGGCTATCTGCAAATTGCTTTAAGCCTGTGCTGCGGCGTTTACTTCTGTGTGCAGGGAAGCTTTACCGTGGGCAATGTGCTGCTGTTTACCACTTACACCTCCATGCTGACGTTCCCTATGCGTCAGCTGGGACGCATTTTGGCCGACCTCGGCAAAGCAGATGTTTCGCTCACCCGCTTGGAAGATATTCTCTGTTCGCCGGAAGAAGCCGAGCCGGGCAAAGCGCTTTCGCCCGTGATTGACGGCCAAGTTTCCTTTGACCATGTCAGCTTTGATTACGGCGAAGGTACGGTTTTGCACGACATCAGCTTTTCCGTGCAGCCGGGGCAAACTGTCGGCATTCTCGGCTCGACCGGTTCGGGAAAATCGACGCTGGTTCACTTATTGCAGCGCCACTGGAAAGCCAGCGAAGGCCATATCACGCTTTCGGGTGTGGATGTCAACGACATCGAGCGGCACCACTTGCGCCGGAACGTGGGGCTTGTGCTGCAAGAGCCGTTTTTGTACAGCCGCACCATTGGTGAGAATATCGCCATCGCAAGACGCAGCGCTTCGGAAAGTGAAATTTTTGAAGCGGCACGCACCGCCAGTCTGCACGATGTGATTACCAGTTTTTCTGAGGGCTATCAAACCGTTGTAGGCGAACGCGGCGTGACCCTTTCGGGCGGCCAAAAACAGCGCGTTGCCATTGCCCGCACTTTACTGCAAAATGCGCCGATTATGATTTTTGACGATTCGCTGTCCGCTGTGGACGCCCAGACCGACGCGGCCATCCGTGATGCGCTGACTGCAAAAAAAGATTGCACCATGTTTTTAATCAGCCATCGCATTGCCACAGTGCGGCGCGCCGATTTAATTCTTGTGATGGACGGCGGACGGATTGTGCAGCGCGGCACGCACGAAACGCTTTGCCGCGAAGAAGGCATGTACCGCCGTGTCTGCGCCTTGCAAAATGAGCTGGACGAAGTGCAGGAAGGGGGTGCTGTCCATGCATGAGCAAAAAGAATATCAAAACACAAAGGTGGATTTGCGCGTCTGGAAGCGCCTGATTGCCTACGCCATGCGCCGGCCTCAAACCGTGATTCGCTTGATGCTCACACTGTTGGTGGTTGCCTGTGTAGACTTGGCCTACCCGCAGTTAACGCGCTTTGCCATTGACTACTTTATCGCCGGAAATACCACCGAGGGCATCGGCCTGTTTGCCGCTGTGTATGCAATTGTTGTGATTTTGCAGGGCACGGGCGTGTTTTTCTTTGTACGCGGTGCGGGCAAGCTGGAAATGGACATCAGCTATGACATCCGTCAAGACGCTTTTTCCCGCTTACAGCAGCTTTCCTTCAGCTTTTACGACACCACCAGCGTCGGCTGGCTGATGGCGCGTATGGGCAGTGACGTTTCCCGTCTGGCGGAGATGATTGCCTGGAGCCTTGTCGACCTTTGCTGGTCGGGCTTTTATGTACTCGGCATTATTGCCGTGCTGCTTTGGATGCACTGGCAGCTCGGGCTGATTGTGCTGTGTGTTGCGCCGGTTCTGGCGGTTTTATGCGTCTTTTTCCAGCGCAAAATTCTGCGTCAGCAGCGCTTGGTGCGCGCGGCCAACAGCCGCATTACCGGCGCATTTAACGAGGGCATTATGGGCGCTGTCACCACCAAAACGCTGGTTCGTGAGGAAGCCGGGTGCGAAGAATTTCGCGGTTTAACCGGCAGCATGAAGCAAGCCGCGGTGCGCGCCGCCCTTTGGAGCGCACTGTTTATGCCCATTGTCGTTGCGCTGGGCAGTGTTTCCACTGCGCTGGCGCTTTCGGGCGGCGGCAAACTGGTGCTGGGCGGTGTGCTTGGGCTGGGAACGCTCTCCGCCTTTTTAAGCTACACCACACAGCTCTTTGACCCCATTCAGCAGCTGGCGAATATTTTGGCGGAAATGCAGGCCGCGCAAGCTTCGGCAGAGCGCGTCATTGACCTGCTGGACACCAAGCCGGATATTGTGGATTCTCCCGAAGTAGAAGCCGTATATGGCACAACGCTTGCGCCGCGCCGCGAAAACTGGGAGCCGATTACCGGCAAAATTGAGTTTTCGCATGTGGATTTCCGGTATAAAACGGGCGAAACCGTGCTGCATGATTTCAACTTGACAGTTGAACCAAACCAAACCATCGCATTGGTTGGTGAAACGGGTTCGGGCAAATCGACCATTGTCAACTTGGTGTGCCGTTTCTACGAGCCTACTTCCGGCCAAGTGCTGATTGACGGCAAAGATTACCGCGAACGCAGCCAGCTTTGGCTACAAAGTGCGCTGGGCTATGTGCTGCAAACGCCGCACCTGTTCAGCGGAACGATTGCAGAAAACATTCGTTTTGGAAAACCCGACGCCACGATGGACGAGGTGAAGCAAGCTGCAAAACTGGCATGTGCCGACGGCTTTATCGAAGCGATGGAGCAAGGCTATGATACACAGGTTGGCGAGGGCGGAGGCCGCCTTTCCACCGGACAAAAACAGCTGATTTGCTTTGCCCGCGTACTGCTGGCCGACCCGCGCATCTTCATCTTGGACGAGGCTACCAGCAGCATTGACACGGAGACCGAACAGCTCATTCAAACTGCGATCAGCAAGGTGCTGTCGGGACGCACCAGCTTTGTAGTGGCGCATCGCCTGTCCACCATTCGGGGCGCCGATCAAATTCTGGTGATTGACAAAGGCGAGATTGCCGAGGCGGGTACGCACGAAGAACTTTTAGCGCGAAAAGGCCGCTATTATCAGCTTTATACCCACCAATATCACAGCGAGGCATTTGACACAGCCAAGCAGTCTTGCTGAAAAAAAGTAAAAAGGACACGGGAAAGCCGCAGCTTTCCCGTGTCCTTTTGCTTTTCTGATTTTTAATTACTTTTACTCATAGCGCAATGCTTCGATGGGGTCAAGCTTTGCGGCTTTATTGGCCGGGTAATAGCCAAAAAACACACCGATGGCAACGCTGAAGGTGACCGCCGTCACAATGGCTTTCACGCTGGGCGTTGCGGCGTATCCCAACAAGTTTGCACCTGCGGAACCTAACCCTGCGCCGACGGCAATGCCAATGATGCCGCCGAACAGGCAGATAATGACGCTTTCTACAATAAACTGCACGCGAATACTGCCGTTTGTTGCACCAAGCGCTTTGCGCGTACCAATTTCACGGGTGCGCTCGGTAATGGATACCAGCATAATGTTCATTACGCCAACGCCGCCGACAAGCAAGCTGATTCCCGCGATGACTGCAATGGCCAAAGAAAGCGTTCCCATCATTTCCTGCATCATTTCCATAACGCTTTCCAAGCTGGTCGCTCTTGCTGTATAGGAGTTGTTTCTGGTATAGTAACTGGCAAAAAAGTTGTTGGTATCTTCCAGCAAAGCCTTTGTGTCCACCTCGGCCTTGCCAACCACGGTAAAGCTGGAGTATCCCGCAGCCGAATGATTCATGCTTTTTGCCACGCTGATGGGGATATACATGGCGGTTTCTGGAATAGCGTCCGTACTGCCCAGCACCATGCCCATATCCTCATACTCATAGGTACCAATGATGTAGAATGTATAAATTTTTGTTCCCTGCGTTACCGAAACCGTTTTGCCGATGGGGTCCTGACCGGGAAACAAATTTTCGCACAGCACATCACTGACAATGGCTACCGCGCGTTCATTTTCCACATCTTCCTGTGTAAAAAAGCGCCCCCGCTGAATTTCAATATCCTGCACGGTTTGATACTCGACATTTCCGCCTGTCAAAGTCACCGTGACCGACTGGTCCCCTTCCACGATTTCCTTGGAGCCCACTTGCTCTGAAAGGCCGATGGCTTCTACCTGATCGCCGTAATATTTCAAGTAATCCTCAATCATTGCGTCGGTCATCAAATCCTCGTCCGACCAGCTTTGCCGCCGGAACATCAGCGTCGCGCCGCCGTCATACACATCAGAATCACTTTTTTGTGTCAAGCTGACGGTAATATTGCTGGCACCCATGCTTTGCATACTGCTGGTCACAGAGCTTTGCATACTGTCGCCCACTGTCATGATGCCGATAACGGAACTAATGCCGATGATGATACCGAGCATGGTGAGCAAAGCACGCATTTTATTTGCCCAAAGGCCCGAAATGGCCAAGAGAATATTCTCAAAGATGAGCACTGCGCGCACCTCCTCCCTTTCGTTCCCCAAGAATCATGCCGTCGGAAATGGTGATGATGCGTTCGCACTCGCTGGCAAGCTGCTCGGAGTGCGTAATGAGCACGATGGTTTTCCCTTGTTCCTCATGCAGCTGATGGAACAAGTCCATCACAAGGCGTCCGGTTTTCGAGTCCAACGCACCCGTGGGCTCGTCGGCCAAAATCATGGCCGGGTCATTGGCCATCGCACGGGCGATGGCCACACGCTGTTTCTGACCGCCGGAAAGCTCGTTGGGACGGTGGGTCATTCGTTCGCCCATTCCAACGGTTTGCAAAAGCTCCTTCGCGCGCTTGGTGCGGCTGACGCCCGAACGCCCGGCGTACATCATAGGCAGCTCGACATTTTTCAGCGCCGTTGTGCGCGGAATTAGGTTGAAGGTTTGGAAAACAAAACCGATTTTCTCGCAGCGAATCCGCGAAAGCTCTTTGTCGTGCAAAGTGGCGGTGTCCACACCGTCTAAAATATACTGCCCTTCCGTGGGTCGGTCGAGTGCGCCGATGATATTCATCAACGTAGATTTGCCCGAACCGGATTCGCCTACAATCGCCACAAACTCGCCTTCATACACAGTGAGATCAATGCCGTGTAAAATCTCCAGCTCATTTTCCGTGCCGATGTTAAACTTTTTGATGATTCGGCTCATGCGGATAATCTCTTTTTTGTCGTTCATGCGCCGCACCCCTTAACCAACAGGTGCAGCCATTACGGCACCACCGCCGCCCGGGCCGCCTTCTGCGGGTCCTTGAATGACCACTTCGCCCTGCATCATGCCGCCGTTCATCATGTCCTCCAGCGTGGTATCCGTACCGCCCGCTTCCCCAATGGGTACGCGAACTTCCATGCCGTCGGTCAGCTCGTCGGACTCAATTTCGATATAATAGCTTGTTTCCATGCCGGTCGTTACGGGCAGCTCTTTCCAATCCTTCCCGTCACGAATGTAAATTACTTTTTCGCCGCTGTCCTTCGTTTCTACCGCGTCATAGGGAACGCTGTAAACGCCCTCGGTTTCGCTGAGCACAATTTCCACTTTGGCGGAAACACCAATCAGCAAGCCGCTGTCAGCGTCATCGACAGACACTTCTGCCGGGAAGCCGTTTTCCGAAGTCGTCACGGAAAGCTGGGTCAAAGTACCGGCAATTTCCTTATCGCCGGTAGCATCGCTTCGGATAATGGCACGCTGACCCACCTGCATTTGCTGAATATCATTTTCATCAATATTGACCGACACCTTCAAAGCGCCTGTATTTTGAATGGTTGCCAGCGGCGTTCCTCCTGCCGAGGAAGCGGCGGAGCCAACGGTTGCATTTAAAGAAGTAATTGTACCGTCCGCCGTTGCGCGGATGGTGCAGTCCTCAATTTGCTCTTGCAGCTGCTCGACTGCCTCCAGCGCGGTGTCGCTGTCCAGCTGCTCTTTTGCCGTGTCCAGCTGCTGCTGGGCCGCATCTACCTGCTGCTTTGCCGATTCATACGTTTGCTTTGCCGCGCTGCACGCTTGGTCGGCAGCAGAATAAGCGGTGTAGAGTGCCTCGTAATTGCAGTTGGCTTTAGCGGTGTTCAGGCTGTTTTCCGCCGCTTGACGCGCTGCCACTGCATCGTTGTATGCTTTGGCCAAATCGGCGGCTTGAGCCTGTGCCTGTGCCAGCTGTGCTTGTGCTGCGGCGAGCTGTGCCTGAGCTTGTGCCAGGGCATCACTGCTTTGCAGCGAAGGAGTGTTTTGGCCGCTGTTTCCCGCCTGCTGTGTACCGCCGCCCTGTGCCGCTGCCACGGCTGCCTGCGCGGCATCCACAGCCGCTTGCGCGGCTACAATTTGGCTGTTGCTGTTCAGCGCAATGCCCGCATTCTGCTCGGCCGTCAGCGCTGCATCATATGCACTTTGGTACGTTTGAATGGAAGTTTGTGCGGGCAGGAAAGCAGCCCGTTTTGTTTCCAAATCCGTGGCGGCTGTGGCATAAGACTGATACGCCGTTTGATATTTTTCCTGCGCGGAAGCTAAACTTTCTTGTGCGCTTTCATAATTGCGCTGTACCGTGGCTTGGTCGGTGCCGAGCGCTTTTTGCTTTTTCGCCAGCTCCTTTTCCAAATCGGCGGTGTCCAGCGTACAGATAATATCGCCTTTCTTTACCTGATCGCCCACCTGCACGGCAATGCTTTCGACGGTCTGGGTTTGCTGTGTGGTAACATTGGCCACATCCGCACTTGCGACCGTTCCCGTTACTGTAATGCTTTCCGCCATTGCATCTTTTTGCAAAATGACACTGCGATACGCCGGTTCATCCGAAGCGGCAGAAGCCTTTGCCGCTTTGTTTGCCCGCGTCATTGCAGCGCCTGCTGCCGCCAGCAGTGCAACCGCCACGCACACAAGGATGATTTTTTTCTTTGTGGGCCGAAACCATAATTTCAGCCGTCGTTTTACATTATTGCTCATACCACTACCCCTTTATCGCTTTGCTGCTTTTTAGCGTTATTATAACAAAATATTGTGTGAGTTTTGTGTCACTTTGACGAAATTTAGGCGCACAAAAACAGCCGTTCCGCCTGTCAAAATACTTGCAGGTGAAACGGCTGTTGCATTTAACCAGCCGGCAAAGGCTGCACGCTGCTCTCAGCGTGCAAACTCCATGGAAAGCGTTACTTCATACTGCTCGCCTTCGCCGAGCACGGCGGCACAGGGCTTGTGGCTCCACTCGCCGTCTGCATCGCGGGCGTCGGGCAAGGACATCCACGGCTCAATGCACACAAAGTGCAGAGGGCCCGCCGCGCTCCACAGCAGCACATACGGGAAGCCCTGCACATCCACATGCACCGCTTTGCCGGTATCCTTTTCCACGAGGCTCATACGCGCACAGCTCAAGTCGGTAAGGCAGATGCTGTCATAGGCAAAGATTTCGTCCGACATCGCAATCTCGGTTTGCTGCTCAAAATACACAGATCTTTCGCCGGTGACTAAACCGTCGTTTTGGCCTGTCATAATCTGGGTCGGGGTTTGAGGCTCAGAAAAGCGAACCACATAGTCTTCCGCTTTGTGCTGCGCGTCAAACGGACACAAAAACGCCGGGTGGAAACCAATGCCGAAGGGCATTTCTTCCTCGCCGTCATTGGCCACACACACCTTGTGACGCACCACGGCGCCCTCCAGCTCATACGTCACGAGCAAACGGAACGCAAAGGGGTATTTTTCCATGGTGAGCGCATTGGCCTCCAGCTTGAGCGTAATGCGGTCATCCGCCTTTTCCTCGAGCACATAGTCCATATCACGCGCAAAACCGTGGCCGCCGCCCTCATATACGGTGCCCTTGTGGGTATAACGTCCATCTTTCAGCTTGCCGCAATACGGGAACAACAACGGCGCATGACGCCCCCAAACAGAAGGATCTGCCGTCCAAAGCAGCTCCTCGCCTGTTTCCTTTTTGCATACGCTTGTCAACTCTGCACCGTGACCGCTTACTGTCACGCGCAAAATTTCATTTTCGATGATCCATTCCATAAAAAGCCTCCAAACGCTTTTATTCACTTCTTTTTTTACAGTATAACGGAAATTTGACAAAAAAGAAAGAGGGGAACGCTGTGTCACAAATAAAAATTTGCGAATATCGTAAGTCAGAAACCTGCGGCAGACAAAAAGCACTGTTTTGCCGCGGACTTCAAGAAAGGAGTGATTGCAATGGTTCCAAAAGCCAACCTGTCCGACTTAACGGGTACAGGCACCGTCAGAGTGCAGGTGTTTACCGCACGCGCCGCCCTGCCCGTTCAGAGTGCGGCAGTGACATTGACGCTGCCGGACGGCACAAGCATTTCTTCCCAAGTGGACGAGGGCGGAAATGCAGGCCCGTTTTCTGTGCCGTGTCCGCCGAAATCATTGTCGCTGGAAGAAAACAACACCATTTTACCCTATTCGACGTGCAGCATCTTAGTGGAAGCGCCGGGATATGACCCCGCGGAAACGATTGGTGTGCAAGTGTTCGACACCGTAGAAAGCCTGATGCAGTTCCCGCTGCTGCCGAAAGAGGACCCCGACGCCGGTGCACCGGCCCGCACTGCTTCCATTATGAGCGAGGTTTCCAACGTGCCGGTTCACAAGCTGTTTACCGGCGGCCAAAGCTCTGCCGTTGCCCCTGTTCAAGCGTGCCAAAGCCAAGCCCGCGTACTTACCCAACCGGTCATCCCGGAAAAAATTACAGTGCATTTGGGTGCGCCGTCCGCCAATGTTCAAAATGTGACGGTAAGCTTCCGCGACTACATTAAAAATGTGGCATCCAGCGAAGTATACCCTACTTGGCCGGAAGAATCTCTGCGCGCCAACATTCATGCACAAATCAGCCTTGCCATCAACCGCATTTATACCGAGTGGTACAAAAGCAAAGGTTATTCGTTCCAGATCACCGGTTCGCCCGGCTATGACCAAGCCTATGTGCATGGGCGCAATATTTTTGAGCCGATGAGCCGCATCACCGACGAAATTTTCAACACCTACGCGCGCAAAAAGGGCACGGTAAACCCCTACTTTACCGAGTACTGCGACGGCAAGACCGTTACCTGCAAGGGCATGAAGCAGTGGGGTACCAAGGACTTAGCCGAACAGGGCAAAAACGCCCTTCAAATTCTCCGCTACTATTACGGCGACGATTTAGAGCTGGTGCGGACGGATAACATTGCCGCCATCCCCAGCAGCTACCCCGGCACCCCGCTGAAAAAAGGCGACAGCGGCGAAAGCGTACGCATCATTCAGCGCCAGCTGAACCGCATTGCTCAGGACTACCCGTTCTTTGGCCGGACGAACACCGACGGCATTTTCGGGCAGGACACCGAAGATGTGGTGAAGAAGTTCCAAAAGCAGTTTAATTTGACGGCGGACGGCATCGTCGGGCGTTCGACATGGTATAAAATCAGCTATATCTATGTATCGGTAAAAGACCTTGCCGAGCTGACCAGCGAGGGTGAAAAGCCTGACGGAAACCTGGTGGCGGGCGTTTATCCCGGCACGGCTCTGCGCTTGGGCGACCGGGGCGACGCGGTGGAGCAGGTGCAGTTCTGGCTGTCCGAAGTGAGCGAGTACAACAGCAAAATTCCTTCGCCCGCGGTGGACGGTATTTTCGGTGCTGGAACCCAAGCAGCTGTGAAAGCATTTCAGCAGCAATACGGCCTCACAGTGGACGGCGTAGTTGGCGAAGCCACTTGGAACCGGCTTTATGCGGAATACACCTCGATTGAAGATGACCTCTCTACACCGGACGGCGACGGCAGCGGCGCGGGCGCTTATCCCGGCACACCGCTGAAAAACGGCAGCCGCGGCGACGCGGTGCGGCGCATTCAGGCATGGCTGCGCATTATCTCCAACTCCACACCGGAAGTTCCCACCATCACGGTAGACGGCATTTTCGGCGCAGCCACCGAACGCGCGGTGCGCGCTTTCCAAAGCCATTACGGGCTGACGGTAGACGGCATTGTAGGCCGTGCCACATGGAATAAAATTTACGAAGTTTACACCAGCATTATCAACGGGCTGCTTGAGCCGGGCGAACGTCCGGGCACATATCCCGGTTCCCCGCTTCGCGTGGGCAGCCGCGGAAAAGCTGTCAAAGAGGTGCAGTATTATTTGTATCTTTTGAGCGCTTACTATCCCGAAATTCCGGTCATCGCCTTTGACGGCGTGTTTGGCCGCGCTACCCAAGAGGCCGTGCTGGCTTATCAGCGTTTATTCTCCTTGACGCAGGACGGCATTGTAGGAAAAGCTACTTGGGACAGCATTTATGCACAGTTCAGCAAGCTGCGTTCTGTGGACGGCCCGCTCATCAGCTTCCGCGTATTTGCTTATCCGGGATATGTATTGAGCGAAGGACAAAGCGGGCAAATGGTACAGTTTGTCCAATTTATGCTCGCTTATATTGCATTTTTCTGGGACACCGTTTTACCCATTGACGAGCTGAACGGCAACTATGATGCACAGACAACAGAGGTCATTCGCAGCTTTCAGCGCGACTTTGGTTTAACTGTCACCGGCAGCGTAGATGAAATCACATGGAATGCCCTTGTGATTACCTATTTAACTTTTGCCTCCGTTGGGCTGGACGGCGAACGGCCTGTTGGAGAATATCCGGGCTACACCATGACGCTGGGCAGCGCAGGAGCACCCGTGCTGGAAATGCAGAGCTTTATGAACGACATTGCTTCGCGGTACTGTGCCGCATGGTTTGTACCGGAAAGCGGCATTATTGACGAAACCACTTTTAACGCCATAAAAGAGTTTCAAATGGGCTTCGGCCTGCCGGTCACGGGCCTTGTTGACCGTGCTACTTGGGACGCAATTTACGCTTATTATCTTTCGGGGGAATGAAGTATGGCAAAGTTATATGTCTATGATGCTTACAACAATAAGCTGCTCAAATATAATTTGAGCGAAAACGATCCGATGCCGTATGCTTACAACAACACCATGCGTGTGCGTGAGTTCCGCGGCTCCTCCAACAGCCCCACACTGTGGACGACAACCACCGCCATGGAAGCGTGGAACTTAACGCGCCGCCGCTATGGCAAGGGCATCTACATCGGCTATGCATTTAAACGCATTTGGGAAGGCGGCCACGGCACCGCCAGCCAGCACTATGCAGGCGTTTCGTTTGACGTAGGCCAAAACACCACCAGCTCCGAGCGTTTGAAAATTCGTGATGCCGCTGTGGCCACAAGGGCATGGGGGTATGTAGAGCCCATCAGCATGACGCCGACTTGGGTTCACTTTGACCGCCGCTATGGTACACCGGCCTGCCCAAACACTACCGCAGGCTATCCCACCGTGCGGCGCGGCAGCAAAAGCACTTATGTGCTGATTTTGCAGGACGCTTTGAACGCACTTGGATACAGCACACGGACGCTGGACGGCATTTTCGGCGCCAATACCGAACGCGCATTGAAGGCGTTCCAGTCTTCCGTCGGTCTCACAGCGGACGGCATCTGCGGGTGTAACTCTTGGAAAAAGCTGACGGCCGCTTCCGTAGGCATCGGCAGAACCAGCACAGTCATTGACTGACCGGCTGCATCAAAAAGTTTTCTACCAACATATGAAAAAAGAGGGGCTCTGCCCCTCTTTTTTATTGTTCTATGGTTTGCGTGGCCAAACTCTGTTCCGCTTCACGTTCCGGCATATCGGAAGATGCGGTCTTTTCACCGCTTTGCGGGGTGCTGATGGATAAGTCCGGTTCGTTGTCGTCCACTGTTATTTGCTGCGTTGGCGTTTGTTCCACAGGAACGTTTTCCATCGGCGCTGTCACCGCATTTTCGGGCAAGGTAACGCCGTCCTCGTCCTCTCCTGCCCCCAGCTCTTTGGCCGCACTGCCCAGATATTCCCGAGCGACGGCAAGCGCATCCTCGTTCAGCTCATAGCGTTCGCTATTCAGCTGACCCGGCAGGACACAGGCGGCAAAGGATGGGTCTTTTGTTTGCAAAAATTGCAAGATACGCTCGTAATCGTAAATTTCCATCGCCGTTAAATTCGTGCTGTAACTTCCTACCGCTTTTCGCATGGCATCGGGCAGCACCTCGGCAAGTTCGCCCGTACCCGCACGCAAAAACGCCACATAGGCCTGTGCCCGCATCACATGGCCGGACATCCATGTTTGCGGCTCTGTCTGCAATGCCTGCATCATCATATCGGTGGTAATCGTGGTCTGCTGAACCCCCTCCACATTGAGGTGCAGGGCATTCAGCGCATCAGCTGAGAGATATTGCGACAGGCTGAGCTGTGTTGTTCCAAGCGGCTCGGCCATTTCGGCCAGCTCCTGTGCCTTACAATAAATATAGTCATCAATGGTAATACTGAGCGTTTCGCGCAAGGTTGCCGCCGCCTGCGCAGGTCCTGCCTGTTCCACAGCTTGCAGCAGCGTTTGCGGATTTCCGCCCGAGAGCACAACGGTTTCGCCCGGAACCTCCACACAGGCAATTAAATTTTCCATCGCGTCAAACCGAAGCAACACAAAGTGTTCCGGCTGCTGCTCGCCTGTCATCACCAACAGCGTTTTTCGGTCATCCAATGTCGGCTGCAAAATCGGCACGCCCGACTTTGGATTATCTGTTGGGCTGACGCGGGACAAGCTGAACGCCGCCACTAAAAAATAAAACGGCAGCAGCACCGCCAAACTAATGCCAAGCCCCAGCCAAAACGCGCGCCGGTTACTCATATTGCACCACTCCTATCTTTCCACGCCTTTTACAAAGCATTTTGCGCTTTGAATAATTTTTCTGTGCATAGGATGGGCGCATTTTGCTAAAAATATACTGCAAACGGCGCGGATTGCGCAAAAGGAGTGATACAAGATGAAAAAACAAAAAATTCCCCGCACCAGCCCCAGCCCGGCTGACCCGAACGGAAGCTACACCGGAAAGCCGTTAGACCCGCACGAAACCCCCACACAAGATGCCGACGATTTATAAAACCCGGCCACTCCCCTTTTCCGCTCTCATTTTGAGGGCGGTTTTTTGTCGAACGAAGGTTGCAGTTGGCTTTCAGCTGTGTTATGATTCCGTTAAGGCATTTGCGACAACAAAGAAATGCATCGATTTTTCAAAAAAACTCTAACACCCATACTTCGTGCTGCGGCACAGCTTTCGGGAGGATGCTTATGAAACCCTCATTTCCTGCCAGTTCCATTCAACGTATTTTAATCACCGGCCTTTTGATTTTGATTCAGCTGGTTTGGTTCGTCTTGTTTTTTACAAAGCTGGCGGCTGTGGCCTCTTGGATCAATATTCTGTTCATTGTATTAAGCTTTTTGATTGTTTTGCAGCTTGTCAACAAAGAAGAAAACCCTGCGTATAAAATTGGTTGGATTATACTAATTGAATTACTGCCTATTTTGGGCGGCGCGATGTACTTATTCTTTGGCAATCAGCGGCCTTCTGCGCAGATGCGCGCACAATTCAAACGAAACGAAGCAACATTTGCCCATTTATTAAAGGAAAATGCGGAACCGCCTGTGGGCCTTTCGCCCCGCATGAGAGGAACGGCGCATTATGTTACCGATACCGGCGGTTTTCCCATTTGGCAAAATACAGATGTGCGCTATTACCGCGTCGGTGAGGAGATGTATGCCGACATGCTGGAGGCGTTGGAAAAAGCCGAACATTTCATTTTTTTGGAATATTTCATTATTATGGAAAGCAGTGAAATGTGGCAGAGTATTTTGCAAATTCTCGAGCGTAAGGCAGCGCAGGGCGTAGACGTTCGCTTAATGTATGACGATCTGGGCAGCGTGGCGCTGCTGCCTGCGGGCTATCGGGAAATCATGGAAAAAAAGGGCATTCGCTGCTTGGCCTTCAATCCGTTTGTGCCGTTTTTAAGCTTGGTGATGAACCATCGTGACCACCGCAAAATTTTGTGCATCGACGGCCATACCGCTTTCAACGGCGGCATCAACCTTTCGGATGAATACATTAACCGCACCCATCCCCACGGACATTGGAAAGATACGGGCGTTCGGCTGATTGGTGACGCGGCATGGAATTTTACAATCATGTTTTTGCAAATGTGGGAGGCTTTTCGCCCCGGTGAACAGGATTTTCAACGGTTTTTGCCCCATGCGTTTCATCCCGACTCCTTTTTATCGAACGGGTGGGCACAGCCTTTTGGTGACTCGCCTTTAGACAATGAGCCCCTCAGCGAAAATATCTATATTGATATTTTGTCACAAGCGCAAGACTACGTTTATATCAATACGCCGTACCTTGCCATCAGCAACGAAATGCAGACAGCGCTTACCACAGCAGCCAAGCGCGGCGTCGATGTGCGCATTGTCACGCCCGGCATTCCCGATAAGCGTGTTGTCTATGCGCTGACACGCTCGTACTACCCGCCTCTGCTGCAAGCCGGTGTAAAAATTTATGAGTATACGCCGGGGTTCATTCACGCAAAAAGCTATTTAAGTGACGACCGCATTGGCGTGGTGGGCACCATTAACATGGATTACCGCAGCTTGTACCTCCATTTTGAGTGCGGTACACTGCTGTATGAGTGCGATGCCCTTTCCGATTTGAAAGCCGACTGCGAGGACATTTTTTCCGTGAGCAGAGAAGTTTTGCTGTCCGATTGCCGCCGCGACTTTCCCCACCGTTTATTTCAGGCAGTTCTTCGGGTGTTTGCCCCTTTGTTTTAATTGGTATCATATGCAAAAATCCGGCTTGGGCAATGACAGCCCCAGCCGGATTTTTTATTTTATAATTCAATCAGCTTTCCCGCAATGCGCGTACCACACGCACCGCACACCGAAGCTGTGCCGGTGTATAATCTGCCGCAGCACATACCAGCTCGCACAGTTCCGGGCGCAGACGCAGTTTTTCTACAACGTCTTCAAACACCACTTCCTGTTCATCGCTTTCGCCCGCGCCGCACAGCCAAGCCGGCGAAACGCCAAGTACCGCTGCAATCCCCTGCACCACCACCGGGCGTGGATTTTCGATTGTTGCTTGTTCATAACGCTGTATGGTGGATTTTGTAACACCTGCCGCGTCTGCAATCTGCTGCAATGTCATACCGGACTGCATCCGGCGCTGACGCAGCCGCTCTGCCAAACGCAAGCGCTCAATTTTGCCATTTTTCCCTTTCACTAGTTGCTCCCCCCACTATCAACGGCACGCACACGCCTTTCTCCACTTGTGATGCGCTTTTGATTGGTGCTGCCTTTCTTCACGCACGGAAAATGCTTAAAGCTTGCGCGAAGCATACGGCAAATTTTTCATGATTGACTTTCCCTTTTGGTAAGTATGCGGCGGAGCACACAGCAACCTGTATGCTCCATCCGCCCATTTTTTAACCATACTTTGATACGGCTCGGAATCGCGCCGGAATGCCCGCTTATTTTGCACGCGAGGCAATTTCCATCAAAATCTGAGCCTTAAACTCCTCGATGCTCTTGGTTCCGCCATTTTCTTCTTTTCTTGCGCGAACGGAAACCGTTTTATCCTGCATCTCTTGTGCGCCTACTACGAGCATATAGGGCACTTTTTCCATTTGTGCCTGACGGATTTTATAACCCATCTTTTCGTCGCGGCAGTCTGCCGTGGCTCGCACACCGATGGCCTCCAGCTCCTCAAGCACTTCCTTGGCATATGCGCGGTGTGCCTCACTGATCGGAATAATACGCACCTGCTCCGGCGCAAGCCACACAGGAAGTGCGCCCGCATATTTTTCCAAAAGCAGCGCCAGTGTGCGCTCGTAGCAGCCCAAAGACGTGCGGTGAATGATGTACGGCGTATGCTCTTGGCCATCCTCACCGACGTACACCATGCCGAACTTCTGCGCCAGCAGCATGTCGATTTGAATGGTGATCAGCGTATCTTCTTTGCCGAACACGTTTTTGATTTGAATATCGAGCTTCGGGCCGTAGAAAGCAGCTTCGTCCACGCCTACTTTGTAATCCAAGCCCAAGTGATCCAGAATCTTCTTCATGGTGCTCTGAGCAGCATCCCACTGCTCAGCCGTGCCTTCGTACTTATCGCTGCGGGCCGGATCCCACTGGCTGAAACGGTAGCTGACATCTTCTGCTAATCCAACCGTTTCCAGCATATAGTTGGCCAGCTCCAAACAGCCGCGGAATTCTTCCTCGAGCTGGTCGGGACGCAAAATGAGGTGGCCTTCCGAAATGGTGAACTGACGCACACGAATGAGGCCGTGCATCTCGCCGGAGTCCTCGTTGCGGAACAGCGTGCTGGTTTCGCCCAAACGCATGGGCAAATCGCGATAGCTGCGCTTGCGGTTCAAATAGACCTGATACTGGAACGGGCAGGTCATGGGGCGAAGCGCAAAGCACTCTTTGGTTTCATCGTGCGGGTCGCCCAAAACAAACATGCCGTCGAGATAATGATCCCAGTGGCCGGAAATGCGATACAAATCGCGCTTTGCCATCAGCGGCGTTTTCGTGAGCAGATAGCCGCGCTTTTGCTCCTCATCCTCCACAAAGCGCTGCAAAAGCTGAATCACTCGCGCACCCTTGGGAAGCAACACGGGCAAGCCCTGGCCAATGGACTCCACCGTAGTGAAATACTCCAGCTCACGGCCAATTTTGTTGTGGTCGCGCTTGAGCGCTTCCTCTTGCTGTTTAAGGTACTCCTCAAGCTCGCTTGCCTTGGGGAAGGCCACGCCGTACACGCGGCACAAGGAATCGTTTTTTGCGTCCCCGCGCCAGTAAGCGCTCGTTGCGTTCGTCAGCTTCACTGCCTTTACTGCGCCGGTGCTCATCAAGTGCGGCCCTGCGCAAAGGTCGGTGTAATCTCCCTGCGTGTATACGGAAAGCTCCCAGCCCTTCTCGGCGTACTCCTCCAGCAGCTCCAGCTTGTAGGGCTGACCTGCAAACAGCGTGCGCCCTTCTTCCAGGCTGATTACGCGCTGCTCGATGGGCAAATCGGCTTTCACGATTTTTTTCATCTCGGCTTCGATGGCCGGGAACTGCTCCGGCGTGAACGGAGCCGTGCCGCCCACGTCATAATACCAGCCGTTTTCCAGCGCGGGGCCGATGCCGAAATGCGCTTCAGGATAAAGGTGCTGGATCGCCTGTGCCATAATGTGGGCAGCCGTGTGCCAGAAAGCGTGCTTGCCCTCCTCGTCAGCGAAGGTCAAAATATCCATGGTGCAGTCCTCGCTGACAGTTGTACGCAAATCTTTTGCCTCACCGTTAATGCGAACGGCGCAGGCAGCCTTATAAAGGCCCATACCGATGCTTTTTGCGATGTCAGCCGCGGAAATGCCCGGCTCAAATTCCTTGACAACGCCATCTTTTAATGTGACTTTGATCATTGCTGTGTCCTCCCAAAAGCAAATATTGTTTGCCCTTTGCCCTCAGCTACGCTGAAAGAAAAAAGCCCATCCCGTTTTCATACCTAAACGGGATGAGCTATGAATCAGCCCACGGTTCCACCCGAATTATGCGTGCTTTACGCACCCATCACTCTTGCCGGCTGTAACGGGCCGTGCCCGGCAGGGGTTCGCCCCTGCGCTCTGCGGTGGTAAAGCATAAAGCTGATGCAAGGCCGCTTTCAGCACAAGGCAGCCCTCTCTGATGCACAAAATCTTCACGCCCGGTTGTCCGCTTCAACGCTTTCGGGATGTTTTATTTTAATAATATACGCTTTCAAACGGGAAAAGTCAAGCATTCCAATGGCAAAAATTTGATGCTTTATTGCGTTTTTTTCGACTTTTGAACAGGAAAGCTGGAATACTCCCGAATGCTTTACCCTTGACAAGCGTCCCGCTGCGCTATAAAATAGATGTGTGATATACTGTAATATCGGGCATGGTCGTGCTGCTTGCGGCGTGCCTTTTTGTTTGAAATATAAATAACGGTTCTTCGATTATGTATATTTTTGCCGACAAGTGCATCTTGTCCCTATATTACTTTTATTCATAATATGCAATCGAACAGGAGTTGAGGATTCCATGCCGTCTGTGTGGATTACTGTGCTTGCTGTGCTGGTTTGCGCCGTTGTTTCCGGTGTTGTGTGTTTTTTTGCCGGTGTTTCGCACCGCAAAAAAACTGCTGAGCAAAAAATCGGCAGCGCCGAAGAGGAGGCGAAACGCCTTGTTAACGACGCAATGAAAACCGCGCAGCAAAAGCGCAAGGAGGCCTTGGTGGAGGCCAAGGACGCCGCCCTTCAGATGAAAACTGAAGCGGATAAAGAGATTAAAGACCGCCGCAACGAACTGACCCGTCAAGAGCGCCGCCTGGACCAAAAAGAGGAAGCGATTGACCGCAAAACCGCCGCGATTGAGCAAAAAGAGGATGATTTGCGTCAGCGCAGCGAGCTGGTGGAAGCACGCCTTTCTGAAGTAGAACAAATCCGCGTGCGCCAGCTGGAAAAGCTGGAAACCATTGCAGGGCTTTCCAGCGAGGATGCCAAACAGCTGCTTTTGAACCGTTTGGACGAGCAGCTTTCCCACGAGAAAGCCATGCATATTGCAGCCTATGAGGCTCAAACAAAGGACGAAGCCGAAACCATGGCCCGTGAGCTGATCACCATGGCCATCGCCCGCTGTGCCGCGGATCATTCCAGCGAGGCAACCGTCTCCGTTGTGGCTTTGCCGAGTGACGAAATGAAGGGCCGCATCATTGGCCGTGAAGGGCGCAATATCCGCGCTTTGGAAACGGCGACGGGCGTCGATTTGATTATTGACGATACCCCCGAAGCCATCACGCTTTCCAGCTTTGACCCCGTGCGCCGTGAAATTGCACGCATGACGCTGGAAAAACTGATCAGTGATGGCCGCATTCACCCTGCCCGCATTGAGGAAACAGTGGATAAGTGCCGCCGTGAACTGGAATTGACCATGAAGCGCGAGGGTGAAAAAGCAGTGATGGACGTTGGTCTGCACAGCCTGCACCCCGATATTGTCAAGCTGCTGGGTCGCTTGCGTTTCCGCACCAGCTATGGCCAAAACGTACTCAACCACAGCTTGGAGGTTGCGTACCTCTCCGGTATTTTGGCCGGCGAGCTGGGGCTGAATGTAACACAAGCCAAACGCGCTGGTTTGCTGCATGACATCGGCAAAGCGCTCGACCACGAGATTGAGGGCAGTCACATTTCCATCGGCGTGGAAATTGCCAAAAAGTACAAAGAAAACCCCGCCATTATCCATGCAATTGAAGCACACCACGGCGATGTGGAAGCCAAAACGCCTTTGGCCTTTATCGTAATGGCCGCCGACGCAATTTCCGCCGCCCGTCCCGGTGCACGCCGTGAAAACCTGGAAAGCTACATCAAGCGTTTGGAAAGCCTTGAGGAGATTGCCAAAAGCTTTGAAGGCGTGGAAAGCAGCTTTGCCATTCAGGCGGGCCGCGAAGTGCGCATCATGGTGCGTCCCGACGCAGTGGATGACGATCACCTCATTTTACTGGCACATGCCATTTCGCAGAAAATTGAGGATGAGCTGGATTATCCCGGCCAAATTAAAGTCAATGTCATTCGTGAATCGCGTGCCGTTGAATATGCAAAATAAGCATTTGCCCGATGTTCCTTTGGTGCATCGGGCTTTTTTCCCACGATTCTCAACCAGAAAGGATTTGACTGTATGCTCTCTCATCCGCGTATGAAAGCAATTTTAATTGCGCTTTGCGTTGTTTTATCGCTTGCAATTGTGGGGATGCTGGTGCTCATTTTCAGCAGCGCCTTGAAAAAGGACGAGCCTTCTTCTATTTCCTCGGTTTCTATGCCCTCGTCTGTTCCCTCCTCTGTGCCGGTTTTCTCTTCTTCCTCTGTACCCAGCTCGTCGGAATCCGTTCCCGAAGTGCGCGAGGTAATTTCTCTGGATGACTTTGGCGGCAAACCCTATGTTGGCGAAGCCTATGGCCACTTGACGATCTCCGGCACGGCCGTTGACTGCGACCTTTATTACGGCGATTCCGAAGCGCAAATGAGCAAAGGGGCCGGAACTTACACTGGCGCACATATTCCCGGCGAAAACGGCACCATTTTGCTGGCCGGGCACACCGGAACATTCTTCCGCGATTTTGAAAGCGCAGAGATTGGCGCTGATATTCAAATTGAAACACGCTATGGCACCTATCACTATGAAATTGTCAATATGCAGCCCGCAGAAGCCACCGACGAAACGGCTTACGACCTAACACGCGAAGAAGAAAACATTATTTTGTACACCTGCTATCCGTTTGGACAGCTCAGCCCGACACCCTACCGCTACTTTATCTATGGCGAATTTGTCAGCGGGCCTGAAATTTCCGACGGTACGCAGGATGCCGCTGCCTAAATTTGACACACAAAAAGCGCATGGAAATTCCATTCCATGCGCTTTTTTATATTGTCTTTTATTCAATGGTAAAACGGTGCAGCAGATTTTATTTTTAACTCAAAACAAGTGTTATGTTCAATGAGCGGCGCAATTTTCAAGCGCACGCAAGGTTGTTTCCGAAACGCCGGACACCAACGCCAAGGCACATTCCTGCGCATCATAGTCCGAAAGAGTGAACTGCTTTTCCAGCACGTCGCGCAAGGTTTTGCAGCGGTTCATATAACGTTCCGCGACTTTTAACCCCTTTTCCGTCAAGCGCACACTGCCCCGAGCCGTTTCCTGAAGCACCAGTTCTTCTTTCACAAAAGTATTCAGCATTCGGCTTACCGAGGCCCGCGCCACTCCCATGCGCACAGCAATTTCAATGCAGCGCACCTGCCCGCCGTTCTCCTGCGCAATCTGCGCCAGCACCAGCAAATAGCGCAGCTTTGCGGGCGTGAACACCATTGCGGTTTTGCTTTCCATACATTTCCCCCTTGGCTCCCATTGTTGCAGTAGATTCTTAAATAGTTAGTAATAACTAACTGAAAGGCTAAAAAGAAAGCTGTTTTTACAGCATTTTTCAAAAATATTATAGCATTATTCCATATTTTCGTCAAGTAAACATCTATATGCGTCAAATAAAATGTTACCCAAAGCTAACAAATTGCAAAAAAACAGGCTCGTGCCTTTCATCGCACAAGCCTGTTTTCCGCTTTGAAAATTATTGCAGTGCTGCTTCGATGGTGCTGAACGCTTCGCTGCTGTTCTCACACATCACAAGCACGACTTCGCCGGTGGGAAGAACCTCCACCTTTGCTTGCTTTGCAATTTCATACTGGTCGGCCAGATAGTTTTCAAAGGACTTTTGCTGGTTTACAACAAAATCCTCCAGCGCCGCTTTGACCGCCTCGGTTTGTCCTTCCGCCGGCATAAACACACCCACGCCATACGCTTTGACGTTAATCAGCGAAATGCTGAACGCATATTGCTGGAGCTGGTCGGGGGTCAAGGTCAGCGTTTGCATGACCATATCGGCCATCTGAGCAGCGGCTTCGGGGTCGTTCTCCATGCTGCTGGGCAGATAGGTGTACCCAGCGCTTTCGCCCGCTTTGGCACCGAGTACCGGCAGAGAGTCATTTGTTTCTTGGTCACGAGAAGCCACAATCGCAGCCGTGTAGGGGTCTTCCGCCGTCACTGCCTCGCCGCTCTCAGAAGCCGCCTCGGAGGAGGAGGAAGCCGGAGCGGAAGTGCTTTCCGACACTGCCGAAGAAGCGGGGGCAGAAGATGCCGGCGCAGAAGAAGCCGCCGCAGAGGACGAAGCGCCTGTGTCTGCACATGCTACCATCGCAGCGCACAGCACGGCAGTAACTGCCAATAAGAACCATTGTTTCATTGTTTTCATTCTGATATTCTCCTTTATTCATTCCTAAGTTTAGAATGTCCTTTTCAGCAGGAAAGTATACCTGCACACAAAATACGAATGACAGCGAAAAAATATTGCACGTTACTTTTATTTTTTCAAAAAAACTCAATGAAACAGTGTATCGTGGTTCACGCAGGTATAAAACAATTCTTTCATCCGGTCGGGCGTTGTGCCGCCGTTTGCCAAGACCCACATCATTTTCGTGATAACGGCTTCCAGCGTCATATCGTACGCTTCCAACAGGCCAAAGTCCTGCTTAATGCGTCTGCCTACCTCATACACCGTCATATTGCTGCCTTCCTGTGCCACCTGCGTGGTCATCACCACGGTTTTCCGGCCTTGGAAACGCTCCATTTGGCGGTAAAACTCCTCCACCAGCGGCTGCGGAATTCCGCCCACGCCAAAGCTTTCAATCACCAGACAATCATAATGCTCAAAGAGATAGGCCAGCAGCTCGGGCTGTGTGCCGGGAATCAGCTTGCACACGCACACCTGCGTATTTAAGTCGTGATAAAAGCGCACGTCCTGCGGCTCATACGGCCTTGTGGTGAGATAGCGAATCACGCGCCCGTCTTGAATGACCGCCGGGTACGGAAAGTTGATGCTGGCAAACGCATTGTAGCTTTTGGCGCGTTCTTTTTTGGCGCGTGTACCCACAATCGCCTTGCCGTCAAACACAATGGAAACATCGCGGCTGGCATCCTCCGAAGCATACAAAAAGCTGTCGGTTAAATTGGTGCGGGCATCGGTGTCGGGCGCGTCAATCGGCTTTTGCGCACCTGTCAGCACAATGGGCTTTTCGCTGTTTTGCACCATATAGCTCAATGCTGCCGCCGTATAGGCCAGCGTGTCCGTGCCGTGACAAATGACAAAGCCGTCAAATTCGTGATAGTGCTGTTCAATCAGCCGGGAAAGCATTTGCCAATGGGCGGGCGTCATGTTGGTACTGTCCACAGAAAAAGGCTCGATGACGGTGGGATGGCAAAATTCCGACACAGCGGGAACATGCGAAAGCAGCACCTCGCCGGACATGACGGGGGCAAGGCCATCCTGCGTTTTGCGGCAGGCAATGGTTCCGCCGGTGCCAATCATCAAAATTTGTTTTTTGCCCATGTGCGCTCCCCCGCTTACGCTTTGCCGACTTCGGACAGACGCAGACCCTCGTTATGCTCCTCGGCCCAAGTGATGTTCCACGGGCTGGTAAACAGCAGCAGCTTTCTGCCTTTGAAGTCCTCGACGCGCTTGGTGTCGCTCGTCAAATTGAGGGTTTTCGGGTCGATATCGTCGTTGTCAATCCAGCGAATTTGGCTGTACGAAAGCCCGGTGCGGCGCACCTCGACGTTATATTCCGTTTTCAAGCGATATTCCAGCACCTCAAATTGCAGCACGCCGACCACGCCGACAATCACCTCTTCCATACCGCCGCCCAGCTCTTTGAAAATCTGGATGGCACCCTCTTGGGCAATTTGCTCCATTCCCTTGACAAATTGCTTGCGCTTCATGGTGTCAATTTGAGAAATCCGCGCGAAGTGTTCGGGGGCAAATGTCGGAATGCCCTCATAAGCAAAGGGCGTTTTTGCAGTGGTGATGGTATCGCCAATGGAGAAAATGCCCGGGTCAAACAAGCCGATGATATCGCCCGCATAGGCTTCATCCACAATTTCACGCTCGGAAGCCATCATCTGCGTAGACTGCGCCAGCTTGATTTTCTTGCCGCTCTGCACATGCAGCACGTCCATGCCGCGCTCAAATTTACCAGAGCAAATGCGTGCAAACGCAATGCGGTCGCGGTGGGCTTTATTCATGTTCGCCTGAATTTTGAAAATAAAGGCGGAGAAATCCGGGCTGGTCGGCTCAATGAGTCCGGCGCTGGAATTTCGCGGAAGCGGCGTGGGCGACAGGCGCAAAAACTCGTTTAAGAACGGTTCGACACCAAAGTTCGTCAGCGCTGAACCGAAAAACACAGGCGTGAGCTTACCGTGGGTCACTTTATCTAAATCGAACTCATAAGCGGCGCCGTCCAAAAGCTCAATATCATCACGCAGGGTTTCATGCAGCGTTGCCCCCAAAAGCTCGTCGAGGTTGCTGTCACCAAGGTGTGCTTCGATAGTAGCGGCTTGCTGCGTACCGATTTTACCAACGCTTTCAAAGGCAAGAATCTCTTTTGCGTTGCGGTCGTAAACACCTTTAAACTCTTTGCCGCAGCCGATGGGCCAGTTCATGGGATAAGTTTCAATGCCGAGCACCTGCTCGATTTCTTCCAAAAGGTCAAACGGGTTCTGCGCTTCGCGATCCATCTTATTGATAAAGGTAAAAATGGGAATGCCGCGCATGGTGCAAACCTTAAACAGCTTTTTTGTTTGCGCCTCAACGCCTTTTGCCGCGTCGATGACCATGACGGCGCTGTCCGCCGCCATCAAGGTGCGGTAGGTGTCCTCGGAAAAGTCCTGGTGTCCGGGAGTATCCAGAATATTGATGCAGGCGTCTTTATAATGGAATTGCAGCACAGACGAAGTAACCGAAATACCGCGCTGTTTTTCAATTTCCATCCAGTCGGACACAGCGGCGCGTGCGCCCTTTTTGCCCTTAACGATACCAGCTTGCTGAATGGCGCCGCCGTAGAGCAGCAGTTTTTCCGTCAGGGTAGTTTTGCCGGCGTCGGGATGCGAAATAATCGCAAACGTGCGGCGCTTATTGATTTCATTGACAAAATCTTTCACAAAGCGATCCTCCAAAAAGATGGGCATTTGCCAAAGCACTTGGGCAAACGCAAATACAGTCAACAAATATTGCTCGCAAACGGCACAGAAAAGCGGCTCTCTTCGTCTGCACCAAAGAGAGCCGCTTTTTGTATGCGTCAGCCCACGGGGCCAGTGCTTTTTCCGTTCTTGAGCAAATCGCAGAAAAGCGAAGCTTCGCTTAGCCCTGCTTTGCGGCCAGCTCGGCCAAAGCGTCCTTACGGGACAGGTTGATGCGTCCCTGCTGGTCGATTTCCGTTACCTTCACGAGCAGTTCATCGCCCACGGCCACAACGTCCTCCACGCGCTCAACACGCTTCGAGTCCAGCTTGGAGATGTGGACAAGGCCCTCTTTGCCCGGTGCAATTTCCACAAACGCACCGAAGGTCATCAAACGAGTCACGCGGCCTTTGTAGATAGCGCCCACCTCGGGATCTTCCACGATGGTTTTGATGGTATGCATCGCGCGCTCGCCATCTTCGGAGTTCACGGCAGAAATAAAGATGGTGCCGTCCTCCTCAACGTCGATTTTGCAGTTATTGGTGGCGCAGATTTCCTGAATGACCTTGCCGCCCTTGCCGATGACGTCCTTAATCTTATCTACGTCAATCTTCATGGTCAGCATCTTGGGCGCATACTTGGACAGCTCGGCACGCGGCTCGGCAATCACCGGCAGCATGATTTCGTCCAGAATATACAAGCGGCCCTTGCGGCACTTTTCAAAGGCATCTTCAATGATTTCATAGGTCAGGCCGTCCACCTTAATATCCATCTGGATTGCGGTGATACCGTTCTTTGTACCGCCGACTTTAAAGTCCATATCGCCATGGAAGTCCTCAACGCCCTGAATGTCCAGCATGGTCATCCAGCGGTCGCCCTCGGTGATCAGACCGCAGGAGATACCGGCAACCGGTGCTTTGATGGGCACACCGGCATCCATCAAGGCCAGCGTAGAACCGCAGATGGAAGCCTGGCTGGTGGAGCCGTTGGAGGAAAGAACCTCGGACACCAGACGCAGTGCATACGGGAATTCCTCGGTGTCGGGAATCATGGGCAGCAGTGCGCGCTCGGCCAAAGCACCGTGGCCGATTTCGCGGCGGCCGGGGCTGCGCGGTGCGCGTGCCTCGCCCACGGAATACGGCGGGAAGTTGTAGTGGTGCATATAGCGCTTGTTGTCCTCGGTGGACAAATCGTCCATAATCTGAGCGTCGCGCAGAGAGGACAGCGTGCAGGTAGTGAGCACCTGCGTTTGGCCGCGTGTGAACATGCCGGAGCCGTGTACACGGGGCAGCAAGCCAACCTCGGCGGCCAAGGGGCGAATCTCGTTGATGCCGCGGCCATCGACGCGCTTGCCGTCATCCAGCAGCCAGCGGCGCACGACATACTTTTGCATTTTATACATCAATTCTTCGACAATGCCCTCGCCCCACTGCTCGGCATACTGCTCAGCAATGCGCTCACGAATGGGCAAAAGACGCATGTCGCGGATGTTTTTATCATCAGTATCCATAGCGGCTTTGAAGTCGTCCAGATAAGTGCTTTTCACTTCCTCAAACAGGTCGTGATCCAGCTCCATGGACTGGAACTCCTTCTTGGGCTTGCCGATTTCTGCCATAATGCCGTTGATGAAGCCAATCATGGTTTTGATTTCTTCGTGAGCCTTTTTGATGGCGTTCAGCATGGTATGCTCATCCACCTCGTTGGCTCCCGCTTCAATCATCACGATTTTTTCCATGCTGGCGGCAACGGTGAGCTGCAAATCGGTTTTTTCGCGCTGTGCCTCGGTGGGGTTCACAACCAGCTCGCCGTCCACAAGACCCATATACACACCGGCGATGGGGCCGTTCCAAGGAATGTCGGAAATGGAAATGGCAATCGAAGTACCAATCATGCCGGCAATTTCCGGGCTGCAATCCTGGTCAACGCTCATAACGGTCATAACAACCGCAACGTCGTTGCGCATATCTTTCGGGAACAGCGGACGGATGGGGCGGTCTACCACGCGGGAGGTCAAAATCGCCTTTTCACCGGGACGGCCTTCGCGGCGCATAAAGCTGCCGGGAATGCGGCCCACTGCGTAGAGCTTTTCCTCAAAATCCACAGAGAGCGGGAAAAAGTCGATGCCGTCGCGCGGCTTTTCGGACATCGTTACGTTGCACAGCACACGGGTATCGCCGTAGCTGATCATGCAGCTGCCGTTGGAAAGGCCGCACATTTTGCCGGTTTCGACCACAAAGGGACGGCCAGCCAAGGTTGTTTCAAATTTGCGATAGTTGGGAAAAGTTTCCTTTGCCGATGCAAATTCCAGTGCCATAAAATAGCCTCCTGTCAAATAAAAAATGGTACGGGGAGGCTTTAGCAATAAATCCCGCCTGTTTTAAAGCCAAAGCAGGCGCGATTCATTGCTAACAACCATCCCGCGAGCGAAAGGGTAAATACACCGAAAGGCAGACGGCGCAAACTCCGTCTGCCTTTTGGGAATTTCAAATAATTACTTACGCAGACCCAGCTTTGCAATCAAAGCACGATAGCGCGCAATGTCCTTCTTCTGCAAATAAGCCAGCAGGTTGCGGCGACGGCCAACCATCTTCAGCAAGCCGCGGCGGCTGTGGTGGTCGTTCTTGTTCGCCTTCAGGTGCTCGGTCAGGTGGTTGATGCGTGCAGTGAGCAGCGCAACCTGAACCTCAGGAGAACCGGTATCGTTCTCGCTCATGCGTGCAGAAGCAATGATGTCTTGTTTGTTTTGCATAGTAAATCCTCTTTCCTGTTGTTAAGATTAACCACGAACGCAGCGGAGGTACTCGCACAGGATGCGCCATCCACCGGGCACGGGTCAGCTGCCGAGACACGGCAACACCGTTATGATACCATATTTTCTTTCAAATATCAACGGGGCGATAAGGAAAATTTGAAATTTTTTCGCCCTTTTCGCTATACAGAGCCAAACGCCAATCGTTATGGAAGTGTCTGTAAAAATTGTGCCGCACACTCACGCGCTTTTTCAGCCGCTCGGCCAATCATTGCCGCCAGCTCGTCCACACTGTCAAAGCGCTGCGTCGGCCAAAGATAAGAAAGCAGGTAAACCCGAACTTCCTTTTCATAAGCATCGCCGGAAAAATCAGGCAAAAAGGTTTCACACGTCACTGTGCCGCTTGTATCCACCGTCGGACGTGTGCCAAGGCCCGTTGCCCCGGCATACCATGCGCCGTCCAAGCAAACCACCCCGGCATACACTCCGTGACACGGCACAAGCATTCCGCCCGCAAACTGCTGATTGATGGTGGGAAAGCCCAGCGTGCGGCCCAGCTGCTTGCCGTGGGTGACGGGCGAAGTGACACTGTACGGCTCACCTAAAAGCGCATTGGCCAGCGCGATGCCGCCGCTCTCCAAAGCAGCACGGATGCGCGTAGACGACACAGGCGCACCGTCCTGCAAAAGTGTCGGCACCGTGACCACTTGAATGCCCCGGCTTTCGCACAGCTCGTGTAAAAGGGCGACATTGCCCGCTTTGTGTGCGCCGAACGTGAAATCATCGCCTGTAAATACATACGCGGCATTCAGCTGGCGCACCAAAATCTGTTCGACAAATTCTTCCGGGGTCAAACAGCAAAATTCCTCAAACGCAGGCATCACGACACGCTGCACGCCGCACGCTTTCAAGCGGCGGCATTTTTCCTGCGGGGTCAAAATGGCCGCGCCCTTCCCCGCCCCGCCGTGGGGCAAAGTAAAAGTAAAGGCCGTTGGCGTCCAGCCGTGCGCCTTTGCCGCGCGCACAGCCGCTTCGACAACGGCACGATGTCCGAGATGAACCCCGTCAAAATAGCCCAGCGCCACTGCGCTTGCCTTACTCACGGCGTTCACTCCCTTTCACAAAACAGCTTTTTCTGACGAAGCGAGCCGTCGGCCACAACACCAATGCCCAAAAATTCGTCCTCACAATAAATACGGTACTCCCCCGGCTGGGCGTTCACACGCGAAACCGGCGCACCATTTAAAAGGCGCTGCTTTTGTGCCGCAGTTACGCTGACGGCATCCAGCGCGGCAAATACGGTTTCAATGCCGAGCAGAAGCGTTTCCAAACGGCCTTCATCCTTTGCAGCTTGAATTTGCTCAAAGGAATATGCCTGCTCCAAGGGATAGCCGCTGGCCATGGTGCGGCGCAGCGCACTCATGGTGGCGGGAACGCCCAAAGCCCTGCCGATGTCCTCTAAGAGAACGCGCACATAAGTCCCTTTGCCGCAATGAATTTGCAGCCGGTATTCCAACGCGCTCACGCGCTCTGTCAAAGAAAGCGAATGAATGACAATCGGGCGCGCCTTGCGCTCCACCGTTTCACCTTTGCGGGCGGCTTTATAAAGCGGCTGTCCGTTGATTTTCACCGCGGAATACATAGGCGGAACCTGCATTCCTTCCCCGAGAAACTGCCCCAAGACAGCGCGGACTGCCGCTTCGTCGATGCTCGCAGGCACAGCGCTTTCTTCCAGCACAGTTCCGGTGATATCGCCTGTATCCGTGCGCTTTCCCAAAAGCATCACTGCGTCATAGCACTTGTCGCTGTTGGGCTGGAGGTCTACCGCTTTGGCGGCGTTGCCGATGAACACGGGCAAAACGCCGGTCGCCATCGGGTCCAGCGTTCCGCCGTGGCCGATTTTCCTTGTTTTGCAAATCCCGCGCAGCTTTGCCACCACATCGAAGGAGGTAAAGCCCTGCGGCTTATCAACAATCAGGATTCCGTGCATAACACGCGCTCCACTTCACTTAAAATCGCGGCGCGGGCATTTTCCAAGCTGCCCATAATTTCGCAGCCCGCCGCCTGTTTGTGGCCGCCGCCGCCCAAACGGCTGCAAATGGCCGAAGCGTCCACGCCCGGCACAGTGCGCACGCTGACTTTATAGCTGCTGCTGGGCTGCTGACGCATGGTGATGCCTACCTTCACACCCTCGATGGCGCGGGCAATGCCGGTAACGCCTTCGATGTCGGTAGCGTCCGCGCCTGTCTGCGCAATTTGCTCGCGTGTTAAGCATACCACAGCACAGCGGTTGTCATAGTAATACGTCAAATTTTCCAGCGCCAAACGCTCGATGGCCAGCTGGCTGCGCGTTTTGCTTTCAAACAGCACACCGTTTAAGCGCACCAAATCCGCCCCTGCTTCAATCAAGCGTGCGGCTACTACATGGGTGCGCGCCGTGGTGTTGGCAAACTTAAAGCAGCCGGTGTCGGTGGAAACGCCGGTGTAAAGGCATTCCGCAATCATCGGTGTAATTTCCGCGTTCATGGCGCACAGCACATCATACATAATTTCCGCGGTTGCGGCCGCGTCACCTTGCAGCAGCATGGCGTCGGCGTAGCCGCCGTTGGAAGGATGATGGTCGATACAAAGGTCGACGCGCTCGGAATACGGCTGAACGCCTTCCCCAAACAGCTGAATTCCAGCCACGTCAATCGCTACGACGTATTCCGGCTCAAAGGAACCGTCAAACAGTCCTAATTGTAAGTAGCGGTATTTTTCCGGAATATCATCGGAACACAGAACCGCCACGGTTTTTCCCAAATTTTTCAAAGCGTGAAACAGTGCGCCCGCACTGCCCAGCGTGTCGCCGTCCGGGTTTTTGTGGCACAGCAGCAAAATACGGTCTTGGCGAAGCAGACGGGTGATGACGGCTTGAATATCCAATAATTCGCTCATACGTTCCTCTTTCTTCTTTTGCATTGCCCCGCTTGTCAGACAAGGCGGGGCAGCGCGTTTACGCAAGGGGCATTACTCGTGGTGCAGCCCCTGCAAAATTTCTCCGATATGCGCGGCGTAACGTGCGCCGTCATCGGCAATAAACCGAAACTCCGGTGTTTTGCGAATGTGCATCCGCTTGGCAATTTCGCTGCGGACATGGCCCGCCGCACGGTTCAGCGCTGCGGCAGCCTCCTTCGAGCCGTCCTCGCGCCCCATCATGCTGACATACACCTTTGCACTGGATAAGTCCGGCGCAACCTCAACACGCATGACGGACAGCAGCCCGCCTTGCAGCCGGGGGTCTTTCATGGTTCCGATGACACTGATCAGCTCGCGCTTCATGTCCTCGGACAAACGGCTCATATTTTTACTCTGCGGCATGGTGGTTACCTCCTTTGCACGCGCGGGGCAAGCGCCCCGTTAATCGCGATACTCCTCAATGATGAATGCCTCAAACACATCGCCCTCTTTGATGTCGGAGAACTTGACAAGGCCGATACCGCACTCGTAGCCGGTGGCCACTTCTTTCACGTCGTCTTTGAAGCGGCGCAGAGAATCAATTTCATCCTCTGCAATGACAATACCGTCACGCACCACGCGGATTTTGGCATTGCGTGTGACTTTGCCGTCCTGCACATAGCAGCCCGCAATCGTACCGGCAGAAGAAATCTTAAACACGTTGCGCACTTCGGCACGTCCCAGCTCAACCTCACGATATTTCGGGGCGAGCATGCCCTTCATTGCGTCGGTGACATCGTTGATGGCGTCGTAAATCACGCGGTACATGCGCATTTCGACTTCTGCCTGTGCGGCTTCCTCTTTGGCAATGGGATCCGGGCGCACGTTAAAGCCGATGATGATTGCGCCGCCGGCATTTGCCAGCATAACGTCTGACTTGTTGATGGCGCCGACGCCCGCGTGAATGACACGCACACGCACTTCGTCATTGGTGATTTTTTCAAGGCTCTGCTTAACGGCCTCGGCACTGCCCTGCACGTCTGCCTTGACGATAATGGCAAGCTCTTTGCGCTCGCCCTCGGCAATCTGGCTGAACAGGTTGTCGAGCGTGACCTTCTTATAAGCGGCAAACTGTTTCTCCTTGGCTTCGGCAGCGCGGCGGTCGGCCAGCTCACGCGCCAGCTTCTCGTCCTCAACGGCGTCAAACAAATCGCCCGCGGCGGGCACTTCGGTCAAGCCGGTAATTTCCACGGGAGTGGACGGGCCGGCCTCTTTCAAAATCTGACCTTGATCGTCACGCATCACACGCACACGACCCACAGACGTACCGGCGATTACAATATCGCCCTGACGCAAGGTACCCTTTTGCACCAAAATGGTGGCAACAGGGCCTTGACCCTTGTCCAAACGCGCCTCGATGACAGCGCCTTTTGCACGGCGGTTGGGGTTGGCTTTCAGCTCCTTCACCTCGGCCACCAAGCTGATGTTCTCCAGCAAGTCCTGAATGCCCATGCCTGTCGCAGCGGAAACCGGCACACAGATGATGTCGCCGCCCCACTCCTCGGGAACCAGCTCATATTTTGTGAGCTGCTCTTTGACCAGCTCCGGGTTTGCGGTGGGTTTATCCATCTTGTTGATGGCAACGATGATGGAAACGCCTGCCGCCTTTGCGTGGTTGATGGACTCAACGGTCTGCGGCATGATGCCGTCGTCGGCAGCGACAACCAGCACGGCAATATCGGTCAGGTTTGCGCCGCGGGCACGCATGGAAGTAAATGCCTCGTGACCCGGCGTGTCAAGGAAGGTGATGGGCTTGCCGTTCACCGTCACTTGATAAGCACCGATGTGCTGCGTAATGCCGCCGGCCTCGCCTGCGGTGACGCGCGTTTTGCGGATGGCGTCCAAGATAGAGGTTTTGCCGTGGTCAACGTGCCCCATAACCACCACAACCGGCGGACGCTCGCACAAATCTTCGTCTTTGTCCTCATCCGTTTCAAACAGGCGTTCCTCGATGGTAACGTGAACCTCACGCTCCACCTTTGCGCCCAGCTCCTCGGCTACAAGGCTTGCGGTGTCGAAGTCGATCACTTCGCTGGCGGAAGCCATAACGCCGAGACCCATCAGCTTTTTAATCACCTGTGCCACGTTCACTTTCAAGCGCACAGCCAGCTCGCCCACGGCGATTTCATCGGGAATGGAAACCTTGAGCTGTGCCTTGCGCGCTTTTTCCAACTGAATGCGCTGCAAGCGCTCTGCTTCGGTTTCGCGCTTTTTCTGGAACTGCTGATTTTTGCCCAAGCGGTTTTTGCCGGTAAACTTCTGCTTGTTGCCGGCGGGCTGGGGCTTGCGGCGGTTTTCCACATTCTTGGTGGAAGCCAGCTCGGTATATTTCTCGTTGAACTTATCCAGGTTCACGTCCGCAGAAGAAGTGTCCACCGTCACGGTGACCACCTCACGCTTTTGCGGCGCGGGCTTTTGCTCTTTTTCAGGCTTAGGCATCCGCACACGCTCTTTGCGCTTTTGTGCGGGCTGCTTTGCGCTTTGCTTTTTGGGTTCTGCACTTTGCTGTGCACTGTTTAAATACTCGTCCAAACTTTGCACCTCTCCATCACGGGTGTAGTGTTCAAACACACGGTTCAGCTCCTGCTCGGTGAGCTGGCTGGTGTGCTTTTTCACCTCGCCTGTCCACTGGGTAAGCAGGTCGATCAAATCCTTATTTTGTACGCCAAGATCCTTGGCAAGGTCGCTCAGCTTATATTTAATGGTCATGCGCGTTCCTCCTTTTGTGCCGTTTGCTCGGAAATGGCTTTCCTGCACAGATTGGCCAGCTCGCAGTCGGTTACGGCAAACACCACTGTGGGCTTTCTGGTAATCTGGTCCAATTCTTCTTTTGTCAGGCTCATGACATGAAACTCGGTCAAGCCTTCGCAAAACTCCTGCGCGTGGCGCAGGGTGCGCTCAGCGGCGTCGGCCGCACATAAAACAAGGTCGGCTTTGCCCGTCATCACGCTTTCTTTCACAGGGTCAAACCCGGTTACCAGTGCACCGGCCTTGCGGCACAGCGAAAGCGCAAAGAGCAGTTTATTCCTCATGCGGCTCCTCCTGTTCCATCTGCGCTTCCATCGCGTCGTAGACCTCTTGGGGAATCTGCACCTCCAGCGCACGCTCAAAGCGCTTGGCTTTGCGCGCTTTTACAAGGCAGGCTTTCGACGGGCAGACATACGCGCCCCGACCGGGCTGCTTGCCCTTTAAATCCAGCGAAACACTGCCGTCCGGGGCGCGCACCACGCGCACCAGCTCCTTTTTCGGTTTCGATTCTCCGCAGCCCGAGCAACGGCGCAGCGGGATTTTTTTCGGGGTCATGGAACTCCTCCTTTACAGATTTGCGGCTGGCGGCAAACCGCTTATTCCTCGGTTTGCTCTGTTTGCTCGGCTTCGGTTTCCGTCTGCGGCTCGGCCTCGGTTTCGGGAACGCCGCTTTCCTTCTGCGCCGGGGCGCTGGGCTCCTCGCCGTAGTAACCGCTTTCAGGGCGAATGTCAATGTTGTAGCCTGTCAAACGGGCGCAAAGGCGTGCGTTTTGGCCTTTGTTGCCGATGGCAAGGCTCAGCTGATGGTCAGGCACTGTGACGCGGCAAGCCTTGGACTCGCCGTCCAAAATTTCCACACCCACGACATTGGCCGGGCTGAGCGCCGCGCTGATAAATGCGGCGGGGTCTTCGCTCCAGCGCACAATGTCAATTTTCTCGCCGCCCAGCTCGTCGACAATCTTTGCCACACGCTGTCCGCGCGGGCCGATGCAAGCGCCCACGGGATCGACGTTTTCATCCTTGCTCCAAACGGCCATTTTCGTGCGGGCGCCCGCCTCACGGCTGATGGCCTTTACCTCTACGGTGCCGTCGAAAATCTCAGGCACTTCCATTTCAAACATGCGCTTGACCAGCCCCGGATGCGTGCGGCTGATCATCATACGCGGGCCGCGGTCGCCCTCGATGACGTCCACGACATACACTTTAATGTGCTGACCCTCGCGCAGCTGCTCGCCGGGTACCTGCTCATTGCGGGGAAGCACCGCAGTGCCGCCCTTGCTCAGCTCCACCGTGACCGTACCCTTTACCGGGTCGATGCTGTGAATCACCGCAGTGATAATCTCGTGTGCTTTCGACTGCATCTCTGCATACATTTGGCTGCGCTCGGCCTCTTTTAAGCCTTGGCGAATGACATGCTTTGCCGTCTGTGCGGCAATGCGGCCAAAGTCTTTCGTTTTCAAGGGGATATTGAACATATCGCCCAGCTTTGTGGTGCGGCGCTTTGCCTGTGCTTCATTGAGGCTGATTTCCACGCGCGGATCCTCCACCTCTTCCACTACCAGCTTGAGCAGGGTTACGTTGAACTTACCGGTTCTGGGGTCAATTTCCACCAGCACGTTTTCATCTTCAACGTCGTAATCCTTTTTGACCGCAATGACGATTGCATTTCGGATTTTTTCCAGCAGATAGTCGGCGCTCAAGCCGCGCTCCGCTTCCAGCAGTGAAAGAGCCTCAAAAAATTCGCCGTTCATTTTTCTAAACCATCCCTTTATTGCATAAATTTATTTTCAATTGCTTGCGCTTATTATGACTGATTAAAACAAATCCTCATCGTCACACAGCTTAAAATAGCTTGCGTTCTTCGTGTCGATGCTCACGGGGCCGTTTTCGGTTTCCAGCGTGACAACGCCGCCCTCCTTACCCAGCAGAATGCCGGCAATTTCGCGGTCGCCGTTTTCGTCCGGGCGAATCAGGCGCGCGCGCACCTTTTGGCCCTTTTTCGCTTCAAAATGAGCGTCGCGCGTCAGCTTGCAGCCAAGCCCCGGGCTGCCCACTTCCAGGTAATAGCTCTCATCAATGGGGTCTGCCTCGTCCAAAATGGGGTTGATGGCGCGTGTGGCATCCTCGCACGCCTGCATGTCCAGCGGCTCGTCCCGGTCAATCAGCACCCGCAAAAACCAATCGGGGCCTTCTTTTTCAAACCGAACATCCCACAGACGCAGCCCCAGCTGCGCGAGCGCAGGGGAAACGAGTGCCTCCACCGCCGAAACGGTTGTACCGCTTTTTCCTTTTGCCATAAAACCTCCCGCCGAACGGCCTTTTGCCCCGGCGCAGACGCCCCCGCGTTTTTGCACCGTTGCCTTAACAAACAGGAAAGAGCGGACCGCGTGGCCCACTCTTTCACTAAAAACATATCGTACGCTAATTATATTACCACAAGCGTCCAAAATATGCAAGCTTTTTATTCCTGCGCTTCCGGCTCGCCCTGCGCGGCTTTTTGCTCATAAGGGTCGGTGTGCTGAATTTCCGCACGCAGACGGCGCTCGGTTTCTGGGTCGATGGCCGCCTTGCGCGCCATCAGCGCTTTGGTAGGAATCCCCATTTCCGTGAACATCGCTTCATGCTCGGTGCGAATGTTCCACGCGGGTTCACCGGCGTGTAAATCGCGCGTCATCCAAGTGATTTCAAACCCTGCTTCGGGCAAATATTGCAGCGTATCCTCAAAAAGGTCGTCATCATCGCACTTAAAGCAGATTTCGCCGTTTTCCGAAAGGAAGTCGCGGTACTGCACCAGCTGGCGCGGATGCGTTAAGCGGTGCTTTTTATGGCCGGACTTTTTGTTCCAGGGGTTGCAGAAATTGATATAAATGCGCTCCACTTGGTCGGGCGCAGCCAGCATACAGCGAATGCGCTCAATGTCGTGGGATAAAATTACCACGTTGTCCGGCGTTTTGCCCTCGGCTGCATAACGGCGCTCAATGTTTCGCTTTGCCAAAATAAGCACCTTATCTGTAATATCCACACCGATGTAATTGCGCTCGGGGTGGCGCAGTGCCAGCTGCGACAAAAAGCCGCCCTTACCGCACCCGAGTTCCATGTGAATCGGCAAGCCGGGGTTTTGAAACACTTCGCGCCATTTTCCTTTTTGTGCCATAGGCTCGTTGATATGGTACGCACAGGCGGCCAGCTCTGGCCCGGCATACGGCTTAAAACGCATTCTCATAGGGAACCTCTCTTTTTCGTCTTTTAGCAATCCGCCTGCCCGAGTGCTCGGGCGTTCTGTTTTAGCGCGCGCCCGTCCAGCGCTCGCCGTCATACCATACGGGAGCATTGGCCGCAAGGCTTTTGGGCACGTCTAAAATCCGCTGATTTTCACTTCCGCGAAAACGCAAATCCAAATTGCGCTGTGACAAAATAAACGGCCCGTCCACCAGTACATCCAGCTCCTTTAGCAATGCACGCTGCTGCGGCGTACCGTTCATTAGCTGCTCCAACGTATAGCCCGTATACGCCGCCAGCTCATAGCCATGGGGCTTGAGCTGCTGGGCAAGGCACAAAAAGCCCTCGGCCTGACAAAACGGCTCGCCGCCGGAAAACGTCACGCCTTTGGCCAGCGGATTCGCCCGCACGATACGCACCAACTCCTCAACGGGAACTTTTGTTCCCACGCCGAACGGATGGCTTTCCGGGTTATGGCATCCTTCGCAGTGATGGGGGCACCCCTGCGCAAAAATAGTGACACGAATGCCGGGGCCGTCCACGATAGAATCGTTGACGATCCCGGCCAAATCTAAACAGACGCTGTCCATCAGCGGCTCAGACCATGCTTGACGCGGTCGCGCTCTTCTGCTTTTTTCGCGTCATTCCATTTGTCCATCGTTCCAACCAGATAGCCCGTAATGCGGCGGATGCGCTCAAAGCCGACATCCTTTCCGTTTTTTGCCGATACATTTGTTTTGACTGCCATAACACATACCTCCCAATTTTCTTGCGGATGCGCCTGTCTCTCTGTCGTTTGCAAAGCACACAGGCCGCACCCATCAGCACAGCGGCAAGCGCCGCTTTTTATTCACAGCCGCAGAATGCGGTGACTTCTGGATAAAGCTTTTTCAGCTCGGCAATGCGCTCGGGGCTCAGCTCCTCGCCCTCGCGCCGCCCGCAGCGGGGACAAACCTCGCCAATCACACCCACATAGCCGCACACAGGGTCGCGGTCAACCGGATGGTTGATGGAACCATAGCCGATACCGGCGTCGTGCATACAGCGCACGACAGCCTCAAACGCTTCGACATTACTGGCGGTGTCGCCATCCAGCTCTACATAGCTGATATGACCCGCGTTTGTTAAAGCGTGGTAAGGCGCTTCCTTGTTGATTTTGTCATAGGCCGAAATTTCGTACCAGACGGGAATATGGAAGCTGTTGGTGTAATATTCGCGGTCGGTCACGCCCGGAATGACGCCGTAGCGTTTTTTGTCCATGCGCAGAAAGCGCCCGGAAAGACCCTCGGCAGGTGTTGCCAAAAGGCCGAAGTTCAGACCCATCTCTTTGCCGCGGCGGTCGCAGAAATCGCGCATATGGCCGATAATTTCCAAGCCCTTTTGCTGCATTTCCTCGCTTTCGCCATGGTGATGGCCATAAAGCGCGGTCAAGGTTTCGGCCAAGCCGATGAAGCCAATGGAAAGGCTTCCGTGCTTGAGCACCTCGCGCACTTCATCATTGGGGCCTAAGCGGTCGGAGTCCAGCCAAACGCCCTGCCCCATTAAGAACGGGTAGTTATACACACGCTTGGAGGCTTGAATCTCAAAGCGGTCTAACAATTGCTGTGCCACCAGCTCCATCATCTCGTCCAATTTCTGATAGAACAGCGCCTCGTCACCTTTGCTTTCAATCGCAAGGCGCGGAAGGTTGATGGACGTGAAAGACAAATTGCCGCGCGAATAGGCAATTTCGCGTTCAGGGTCATAGAAGTTGCCCATCACGCGGGTACGGCAGCCCATGGTAGCCACTTCCGTTTCCGGGTGGCCGGGGCGGTAGTACTGCAAGTTGAACGGGCTGTCCAAAAAGACGTAGTTCGGGAACAAACGCTTCGCGCTCACGCGGCACGACAGCTGGAACAAGTCATAGTTCGGGTCGCCGGGGTTGTAGTTAACGCCCTCTTTCACCTTGAAAATGTGAATGGGGAAAATGGGCGTTTCGCCGTGTCCGAGCCCGGCATCCTCCGCCAAAAGGATGTTGCGGATTACCATGCGGCCCTCGGGCGAAGTATCCGTGCCGTAGTTGATGGAAGAAAACGGCGTTTGCGCACCGGCGCGGGAGTGCATCGTGTTCAAATTGTGCACAAAGCCCTCCATCGCTTGGAAGGTGTCGCGGTCAGTGCTTTCGGCAGCGCGGCGGCGTGCGCGGCGCACGATGGAAGCGGCTGTTTTCTCGTCCAAGCGGCCTGTTTTGACTAAGGCATCGACAGCGGCAGCATCAAAGCGTTCGGCATCCACCTCCAAACGTGCGGGGTGACCCGTTGCCTCCTCGCCCGCCTCGGCGGCCTGCTGCGCCAGCTGCGCTTCGTTTTCGCTGTCCAGCACATCCTCCAGTGCATCGCGCAGTTTTCTGCGGTACAAGCGCGCAAACGACTTTGCCACGCCCTGCGCCATCGCATAGTCAAAATTGGGCACGCCCTGGCCTCCGTGCTGGTCGTTTTGGTTCGACTGAATGGCAATGGCCGCAAGCGCGGCATAGCTGCCGATGCTTTGCGGCTCGCGCAGATAGCCGTGACCCGTAGAAAAACCACCCTTGAACAGTCGAAGAAGATCGATCTGACAGCAAGTAGTGGTCAATGCATAAAAATCAAAATCATGTATATGAATGTCGCCCTCGGCATACGCTTTGGACTGCTCGGGAGTGAGCAGGTAAGCGGCATTGTAAGCCTTTGCGCCCGCCGTGCCGATTTGCAGCATACTGCCCATTGCGGTGTTGCCGTCGATGTTCGCGTTGTCGCGCTTCATATCGCTTTGACGGGCATCCACATTGGTAATTTCGTCAATGGCGTGCATCAAGCTGGTTTTTGCCTCTCGGATGCGTGTGCGCTCAGCGCGGTACAGGATATACTGCTTTGCGGCATTTTCAAACCCGGCGTGCATCAGCTCCTGCTCGGCAATATCTTGAATCTCCTCAATGCGCGGGTTTTCCTGCGGCAAAGCCTCCAGCCGCCGCCCCACAGCGCGCGCCACCAGCGCGGCTTGCTCGGCATCGCCTTCCCCGGCGGCTTTGAGAGATTTTAAAATGGCGGCGGTGATTTTGCTTTCATCGTATAAAACCACGCGGCCATCCCGTTTTACAATGCTTTTTACCATGTGCGTAATCCTCTCTTCCCGGCTGTGTCCGCCCCACATGGAGGGTGCGACATTCCAAAAACGCCCTAAATCTTGAAAACAGTAGTTAGTTTATCACTATATATAGGGTTCGTCAAGACGAAAAAGCACGAACGCGGTCAAAACCGCGGCGAAATTTTTTCTGAAATTTTGTCAGAATTGCTGATTTCGTTCAAAACGTGTATAATGTCCTTGACAAGAAGGGGGGCATCGCTGTTGGAGCAGCCGAAAGAACGTATTTCACCGCTTGGCATCCGCTATGAACTGACGAGGAAACGAGTGAAAAACATCAATTTCCGCGTGCGTACAGACGGCACGCTGGCCGTCAGCGCATCGGCCCGCGTACCCTTAAAACAGATTGATGCGCTGGTGGACGAGCGCCGGGAGTGGGTGGAAAAGGCCCGCAAACATGCCGCCGAGCAAGCCGCGCTTCATGCAGCACCCTGCCCGGTTTCCGCAGCAGAGGCACTGGCGCTTTTTACAGCGCTGGAGGAACCCGTGTACCGCCAATTTTGTACGGCAGTTCCCCAGCGTCCCACGCTGTGTGTCCGTGACATGAAAACAAGGTGGGGTGTGTGCTGTCCGGCCCGCGGACGCATCACCCTAAATCTGCGCCTTGCGTTGTATCCGCCCGAGGTCATTACCTATGTCATCGTGCATGAATATTCACATTTTATTCATTGCAATCACAGCAAAGCCTTTTGGCAAGTGGTGCAAACCCATCTGCCGAATTGGCGCGAGCTGCGCGCGAAACTGCGTCAAAACCCTTAGTGCAAAAAAGCGCGCCGCGTATTTACATTTTTTATAGGCACATTTTGTTTTCCTCTTTTTGCTTGCATTGCGCAAGGGCTTGTTATATACTATTGTAATTACGGCCCTCTGTTTTGCAGGACAGACGCCGCATGAGAGAACAGTTCACACGCCCTTCTTTGGAAGGGCGGCGCGAAAGGAAACGGCATGAATAAGTATAAGCGTTTGGTGTCCAATACCATTTTGACGGCCATCAATCAGTTTTCTTCCAAACTGCTGGGCATTTTAATGACGGCCTACTATACTCGCCAGCTGACCACCGCCGAGTTTGGTTTGATGGACACTGTGCAGACAACAGGACAGTTTTTTATCCCTCTGGTGCTGCTTGGCATTCAAAACGCCGTTGTGCGCTTTGGCCTTGAGGCGCACAGCGACCACCGAAAAATTTATACCAACGGCCTGGCCGCTTTGGGCACAGGGTACGGCATTTTGCTCATCATCTGGCCCGTTCTGTCACAGTTTGATTTTATCGCCAATTCCGTTGGGCCATACGGCGCGCTGATGCTGGTATTCTTGCTGACGAGCTGCTTTAACACACTGAACTGTCAGGTTACCCGCGCACGGGGAAATTTGCGTCTGTATGCCATTGACGGCATTTTAAACAGTGCCGTTACTTTGGTATGCACCGTCCTTTACATTTCCGGCTTTGGTCTGCGGCCCGAAGGTATGCTGCTGGCCGTCATCACCGGCGATTTTATCAGCGCACTGTTTTTATTTTTCTCCCTGCGCATGTGGCGTTTTGTACGGTTTCGCAGCTTCGACCGGGAGTTGATGGGGCGTATGCTTCGCTTTTCCCTTCCGCTGGTGTCAGCGTCGATCTTCTGGTCCATTACCAACACGAGCGACAAGCTGTTTATTACCAATATGCTGGGGCCGGAATATACCGGGTTGATGAGTGCGTGCTACCGCCTTCCCACGCTGCTTTCCATCGTTGCCACCATGTTTACCGAGGCATGGCAAATCAGCGCGTTTACAGACGGCTCTAAAGCCGGGCGTGAAGCTTTCTTTTCCCGGGTATTCGGCATTTATCAGGGTGTCATGTTTATGGCTGCCGCAGGCATTATCTGGCTGTGCCAACCCATCATGCGCGTGTATGTCGGCAAAGAATTCTTCTCCGCGTGGGAGTTTGTGCCGCTATTTACGTTTGCCACTATTTTCTCCTCGCTTTCTAATTTCCAAAACAGTATTTACATGCTTGAAATGAAAAGCGGGCTTTCGCTGCTGACAATGGGCGTCGGCGCTGTTTTAAACTTAATCTTAAACGCCGCGCTGATTCCCTCCTACGGCATTCAGGGCGCAGCTGTGGCCACGGCGGCCAGCTACTTTGTGGTCTTTTTCATTCGCGCGTTTTCCACGCGGCGATTGCTGCGCATGAGTTACCGCCCGGTGCATCTTGCCATCAATGTTGCTCTTTTGTGCTTCCAAAGCATGATTTTGCTGATGCAGGGAGAAAATTGGGCGTTTTGGCTGACCATTGCTACCTACATTACACTGCTGTTTAATCTGAGCAGCTTTGTAGACACTGTGACAGTGCTGTTGTCCCGGCGCAAAAAAACACGTTAATCTTTTCAGCGTTTGCCAAAGCTTACCGGCAAACGCTTTTTTGTTGTATCATTTTAATCCATTTAATCAATTTTTCCGCGTTTTAAAAGCCTCTTGACAGGAGAATATTTTTTGGTTACAATGAACTCAGTAAGCATATGTTAACTTTGTTTTAGAAATAATTACTTGAAAAGCAGTTTATCTGTCGTTTTCCGGTTGTTGCATCGCTTTTTAGCGATGCTTTTTTCTGGCCATTTGTTAGCTAAAGCTAACACTCGCTTTTCATTTTATATGCAGAAAGGATTTCCCCGCATGATGCTTCAAAAACGCCTCATCGAAATGGTGCCCGAAGCCAAAAAGCATATTGCCGCCAATGTATTCCTGCAATGGCTTTCCCTTCTGGCAAACATTGCCTTAACCGCCTGCGTGTGCGTCTTTCTTGCCGGGCTGGTCACAGGTACAGCACTTCCCGCTGTTCCCACGGCTTTGTTTTGCTTTGCCATGGCCGCCATTCGCTTTTTATGTATGCGCGCCGCCTCGTGGCAGGGCTATTTATCCTGCCGCCGTGTAAAACACACGCTGCGCGAAGCCATTTATCAAAAGCTGCTGCGCCTTGGCCCTTCCTATGCCCAAAGCACGGCGACCAGTGAAATTGTACAGGTGGCATGTGAAGGCGTGGAACAGCTGGAAACCTATTTCAGCGCTTATCTGCCCCAGCTGTTTTACAGTCTGCTTGCTCCCATTACACTGTTTGCAGTACTGTCGTTTTTCTATTTTCCGGCCGCATTGATTTTATTTATCTGCGTTCCGCTGATTCCCATTTCCATCGCACTGGTGCAAACGTTCGCCAAAAAGCTTTTAGCAAAATATTGGGGGCAGTACACGGCGCTGGGCGACCACTTTTTGGAAAATTTGCAGGGCTTGACCACCTTAAAAATTTATCAGACGGACGGGGAACGCCATGCACAGATGAATGAGCAGGCTGAACACTTTCGCCGCATTACCATGAAGGTGCTCACCATGCAGCTCAACTCCATCACGATTATGGATTTAGTGGCCTTTGGAGGAAGTGCCGCCGGCATTATTTTGGCGGTGCGCGCTTACGCTGCGTCGGAAATCGGCTTTGCCGCATGTCTGTTAATGATTCTTCTTTCGGCGGAATTTTTTCTTCCGATGCGTCTGCTGGGCTCCTTTTTCCATATTGCGATGAACGGTATGGCAGCGAGCGACAAAATTTTCCGTCTTTTAGGGCTGGAGGAGCCGGAGCAAAAAAACTCCGATGTGCGCTTGCAGGATACAGCCCTGCATTTTTCTCACGTTGGTTTTTCGTATGATGGTCAGCGAAATATCTTATCTGATGTTTCCCTTAGCATTCCGGCCAACGAGATGACCGCCTTGGTGGGTAAAAGCGGCTGCGGTAAAAGCACAGTGTGCGCACTGGCAGCCGGCACACGCGAGGGTTACACCGGCAGTATCACCTTGGGCGGCGTGGAGCTTTCGGCGTTACCGCGCGATGTGCTGATGCGCACTGTCACAACCGTAGGCAGCAGCATACACTTATTTAAAGGAAGCGTGCGCAGCAATTTGCTGATGGCAAAGCCCGATGCCGACGACGCAGCGCTTTGGGCCGTACTGGAGCGGGTAGCACTTGCCGATTTCCTGCGCAGTGAACAGGGGTTAGATACAACGGTGCTGGAGCGCGGCGAGAACTTTTCCGGCGGTCAGCGCCAGCGTCTGGCTTTGGCGCGCGCTCTTTTGCACGATACGCCGGTGTATATTTTCGACGAAGCAACCAGCAATATCGACGTGGAAAGCGAAGATATTATCATGCAGGAAATTCGTCGAATGGCACATCAAAAAACTGTGCTGTTTATCTCCCATCGCTTGGCCAATGTAACTTGCGCCGACAACATTTATGCATTTGAAAACGGCGAAATCAAAGAGTCCGGCAGTCACGAAGAACTGCTTGGACACGACGGCCCTTACCGCCGTTTGTGGACGCTGCAAAAGCAGCTGGAGGAAGTTGGAAAGGAGAAACAACAATGAAACAACGCAGTGGCTTTACCGTTATGTTTCGCCTCATTGGGCTGGTGCGTCCGTTAGCCGGGTATATGCTGACAGCCGTTGGGCTTGGTGTTGCGGGCTTTGTTTGCTCCACTTTTCTCACCGTCTTGGGCGCATGGTCGCTGTGGAATCTGCTGGCAGAAAATGGGCAGTCCGTTGGCCTGTTTCTTGGGTTGATTGCTCTGTTCGGCGTGCTGCGCGGGTTTCTGCGCTATGGGGAGCAAGCCTGCAACCACTATATCGCGTTTAAGCTTTTGGCGCTCATCCGCGACAAAATTTTTACAGCACTGCGCCGCCTTTGCCCCGCCAAGCTGGAAGGCCGCGACAAGGGCGATTTGATTTCTGTGATTACCTCCGATATTGAATTATTAGAGGTATTTTATGCCCATACCATTTCTCCGGTTCTCATCGCACTGCTCATGTGCGGGGGCATGTCCATTTGGCTCGGTTCGTTTCACCCGCTGTTAGGGTTGACCGCAGCGGTTTCTTATGTGCTGGTGGGAGTGGTGCTTCCGCTGACTGCGGCAAAGCGCGGCGGAGATACCGCTTTGCGCTTTCGCAATCAAAACGGCGAATTGAGCGCTTTTATGCTGGACAGTCTGCGCGGGCTTTCGCAAACCTTGCAGTATCACGATGGTCAAAGCCGTTTAAACGCATTGAAAGAGCAAAGCGATGCCTTAACCGCGCAGGAGGCAAAGATGAAGCGTCAAACGGCCTTCGTCAGCGCCTGTGCCAACACGCTGATTCTCGTTTGCTCGTTGGGAATGCTGTTTTTGGCCGCGGAGCTGTACCGCCAAGGCAGCGTTGGCTCACAAGCCGTTTTGCTTAGTTTTACGGCGCTGATCAGCTCGTTCGGCCCGGTGGTGGCGCTGGCAAATCTCGGCACAACACTGCAAAACACCTTGGCCGCCAGCAACCGCGTATTGGATTTGCTGGAAGAAACCCCGCAAGTAGAAGAAAATCCCCACGGCACCGAAATTACATTTGACGGCGCGGAATGCCGCAGTGTTTCCTTTTCTTATGATGGTCAGCCGGTGTTAAACGATGTCAGTGTCAAGCTGCGCCCCGGTCAGATTCTCGGCATTTGCGGGCGAAGTGGCAGCGGAAAATCAACGCTGTTAAAACTGCTGATGCGCTTCTGGGATGTGCGTGAAGGTTCGATTTCTGTTTCCGGCGTTCCGATTGCCGACATTCAAACCGCCAGCCTGCGCAAGGCCGAAGGCTATGTGACGCAGGACACCCATCTATTCCGTGATACCATTGAAAACAACTTAAAAGTCGCAAACCCTCACGCCACACGCGAACAAATCATTGCCGCCTGTAAAAAGGCTTCCATCCATGAGCTGATTGAATCGCTCCCACAAGGGTATGAAACAAATGTGGGAGAGCTTGGCGACAGCCTTTCCGGCGGCGAGCGTCAGCGCATTGGCATTGCACGGGCATTTTTGCACAATGCTCCCTTGGTGCTGCTGGATGAACCAACCAGCAACCTTGACAGCTTGAATGAGTCCATCATTTTGCACTCGTTGTACGCCGAGCGCGGAAAAAAGACCTTTGTATTGGTCAGCCATCGCGCTTCCACCATGCGCATTGCAGATGAGCAAATTTGGATTGAGCAAGGGAAGGTGCTGGCATGACGGAAAAAGCACTTGACCAAAAGCGCAGCAGCGAAAAAAAGCTTGTCTTGCAGATGATTCATCTTTACTGCAAAAAACAGCACGGCACATCGTCTGGCCTTTGCCCGGAATGTCAGGCACTTTCCGACTACGCGCTTCAACGCATTGAGCATTGTCCGGTGATGGCGAAAAAATCGTTTTGTTCGCGCTGCTCCATTCATTGCTATCGTCCCGAAATGCGCGAAAAAATTCGCGCTGTTATGCGTTTTTCCGGCCCTCGTATGTTGCTGTATCATCCCATTTGTGCAGTGCGTCACGCGCTTTCCTCGCTGCGCTAACCACTTTTTTCTCTCAGAAAGGCGGTATTGCTATGAAAAAGATTTTTTATTTGATTGTCGGCATTCTCAGCACAGCGCTTGGAGCGGTTGGCGTGGTGCTTCCCATCCTGCCCACCACTCCCTTTCTTCTGCTGGCGGCATTTTGCTTTGCACAAAGCTCCGAGCGCCTTCACCGTTGGTTTTTATCCACGAAGTTGTATGAAAAGCATTTGAAAGACTTTGTGCAGACACGCGCCATGACGCTGAAAACGAAACTGAGCTTGATGAGCATGGCTTCTGCCATGATGCTGCTGGGCTTTTTGATGATGGAAAACGTGCCCGTCGGACGCATTGTCATTGCGTGTGTTTGGGTGTTCCATGTGTATTACTTTGTATTTCGCATCCGCACGATTCCGGCGCCTGAGAAGTCCCGCTGAATACGGCTTCCCCGCACTGTACTTGCTGTCTTAGCCGATTGTGTGGTATACTGTTTCATACGCTGAAAAAAAGCGTGCGCCTTTCGGGACGCACGCTCAGTTTGTCGAAAAAGCTTCGCTTTTTCACAAACTGAAGCCTGATTTAAAATGGAAAAGAGGACTCAGCCCCCTTTTCCAAGCCTTTTTCCCCTTGC
>DCEX01000019.1:15380-16432 GCA_002315015.1 Faecalibacterium sp. UBA1819 | reverse complement strand
GGGACAATCACGAATGAAATATTAAGTCGTTTAGGTTCTCGTTTAGACAGATTCATCATTTAGAAAGGCAGAAATAAGCTGCACGACGGAAATAAAAAAAACCGTCGATTTGCGGCTCATATATTCCTGCATATTTACAGAACGGCGGTTTTAAAAGCTGCCGTTCTTTTTGATTTCGGAAAAAGAAACGGCAACGTCAAGGAGGAAATTTGCCGTGTCTTTTTCCGTTTCTATTCGTCCCCCTAATTTGTCAAAAAAAGCCCGTCCACCACCGCGGGATATTCCGGCCGCAAGTATGAACTGTCAAATCATCTTTATACCTTATTTAATTCCCTAACGTCCGATTGCGTCATGCAGTCGGGCGTTTTTGCGCTTTTCAAAAATTTTTTCAAAAACTGCTCTTTCCATTTGGCAGTTTTTGAATTTTTTGGGGAGTGGGGTACGAAAGGGGAAATCACAAATCACCCGCTTTCGCGGTTGCGAAAGGAGGTGAGAATATGAATGAGCCTAATCGTACCGAATGGGAAACCCGTTGTGCTTTTAACGGTTTCTGTAAAAAGGCGTTGAAGTTTGAAGCAAGCAACGCCCACCGTGATGTACGTCATCATCAGCTCCGCGAGGTTACTTTTTCGAGCCTGTCCTTGCAGGAAGAAGAACAGCTTTTTACTAATGACCGCTATTTTGCGGGCGAAGAAGCTGACGACAAATCCTTTTTTGTGGCAGGAATGGAAATTACCCCGAAACTGTTGGCTGACGCTATACACGCGCTGCCGGAAGAAAAACGCGACGCTGTTTTACTGTATTACTTCTTTGACATGAGCGACCCGGAAATCGCAAAGCTCCTTAATCTGTCAAGAAGCACTGTACAGTACAGACGGACAAGCTCTTTTGAGCTGCTAAAACGCTATTTGGAGGAACGAGCTTATGGTAATCAAGAGTAACAACGACCACGACGAACGCGGCTTGTTACCATATCCGGTTATCGTAGCCGCGACCAAAGGCGACCCGGACGCTATGAAAATAGTTTTGAACCGTTATGAGGGCGATATGGT
>DCEX01000019.1:0-15219 GCA_002315015.1 Faecalibacterium sp. UBA1819 | reverse complement strand
GAAATATCAGCGTTCCAAAGCAGACTTAGCAACTCTGCCGCCATAATCCTTATATCGGTACAATGATACTCCTTTACCGCCGTAGTCCGAGCGTTTAAAGCGTCGCAGGCAACGGGTAGAGCTTCGGCAGACCGCCGGAGGGGTGCAAGTCCCGTGGAGCTATGCTAACAGCCGTCCGGTTAAAGCTCATTTTGATTTTGAATTTTGAAAAGGGGGAAATTTATTATGAAGAAACCAGATACCCCTTACATATCAAAAAGTAAAGGGACACCAATATTCGAGAGTGAAGAAAACGAATTATATTCATATAGAAAAGACGAAACAAAAGTACCTATACACCTTAAAGTAACATTAACAATCAAAGAAGCCGCTGAATACAGCAATATAGGAATAAACAAAATTGACACCATGCTCAAACAACCAAATTGCCCGTTTGTCCTATTCGTTGGTACCCGGAAATTGGTAAATCGGCGAGAGTTTGAGGAATTTATTCGTCGTGAAATAATCATCTAATTTTCCAGACCGTTAATCACGGAAGATTTATCGGTTATGATTGAAAAAATGGAGTCTTTGTGCTATACTTTATAGTTGCGTTGGACTCTTTTTTTGAGTTAAGAAGGGAGTCCGTACAATGGGAAAAAATTTAAAAGGCAAAGAGTGTGGAAAAGGTATTTGCCAAAGAAAGGACGGTTTATATTTCGCACGATTTTATAGTAAGGACGGCAGACGGCAGGGAAGATATTTTGAAACCTTACCGGAAGCAAAAAACTGGCTTGCTGACGCAAGATATGAAGAACGCCACAGTATAATTGTCACTGCACCAGACATGACAGTAGACAAATGGTTCGATTATTGGATTGAAAATATCGTATGTGACCTTGCTCCGAATACAAAAAGGAATTATAAGGAGCGTTACAAATGGAATATTCAACCTGTAATTGGAACCATGTGCATAGGAGATGTAAAGCCCATGCACTGTAAGGCGGTTCTCAATCGAATGGAAACAACCTATGCAGGCTCAACTATCCGACAGGCTTACATTACAATGGGAACGCTGTTTAAATCAGCAGTTATGAATGATATTATCGCAAAGCACCCTATGAATGGTGTTCGATACACGAAACCCGTTCGGGCTGTTGATGATATTAAGTATCTGACGGTTGATGAACAGGAAAAATTTATGGAAGCGGCAAAGCGTTCACATAATTACAGACAATACGCTTTGTTGTTGGAAACGGGCTTGAGAACAGCAGAATTGATTGGTTTGACATGGGACTCCATAGATTGGAAGAAACGTACTTTGAGCGTGAATAAAAGTTTAGAGTATCGGCATAAGCAAGGTTATTGGCGAGCGGGACCACCTAAGACAAAAAAGAGTTATCGAACCATTCCTCTTACTGAAAAGGCATATTCCATTCTTAAAAGCTGCTATGATGAAAGAAACAGCCGGAAAGAAGCCGAAACGCTGTCACAGGTTTTGGAATATACAGACAGCAGAACGGGAGAAAAGAAATGTCTTGTCATGCGAGATTTGGTTTTTATTAACTGGCGAACAGGAGAACCCGCAAAAAACAGTTCTTATGACACACATCTGTATAAGTTGTGTGATGAAGCCGGGATTAAACGCTTTTGTATGCACGCGCTACGTCATACTTATGCGACCCGCGCGATTGAGCGAGGTATGCAGCCGAAAGTCTTGCAGCAACTATTAGGTCATGCAAGTATTAAAACAACTATGGACAGATATGTTCATGTTACGGACGAGTCACTGGTAAACGCAGTACACCTGTTTGAAAATTTTACTCCCACCAGTTAAGAAAAAAGGGTGTAAAAAGGGTGTAAACAAAATAAAGAGAAAGGCAGAAAGCCCGTAAAATCAAGGCTTTCTGAACAGGTAAAGATAGATATGAAATTAGGTATCGTAGGCCTGCCCAACGTGGGCAAGAGCACGCTGTTCAACGCCATCACCAATGCAGGCGCAGGCGCAGCCAACTACCCGTTCTGCACCATCGAGCCCAACGTGGGCGTGGTTCCTGTTCCCGATGCGCGTTTGGACAAGCTGGCCGAAATTTGGGACACCGATAAGAAAACGCCGGCCATTGTCGAGTTTGTTGATATCGCCGGTCTTGTAAAGGGCGCATCTAAGGGTGAGGGACTGGGAAACAAATTCCTTGGCAATATCCGCGAATGCGACGCCATCGTGCATGTGGTGCGCTGCTTCGACGGCACCGATATTGTCCATGTGGACGGCAGCGTTGATCCCATCCGCGATATTGAAACCATTGACACCGAGCTGATTCTCAGCGACTTGGAAGCCGTGCAGAACCGCCTGACACGCTTTGTCAAAGCCGCCAAAACGGGCGATAAAAAAGCGGCGGCCAGCGCCGCATGGCTCACCGAGCTGGAAGCCCATCTGAGCGAGGGCAAAAACGCCCGCACCTTTGATTTTGAGAGCCTGGACGACGACCAAAGCACCTTGGTGCGTGAGCTTGGCCTTTTGACCGCCAAACCCATCATCTACGCCGCCAATATGAGCGAAGATGACCTGATGGGCGGCATGGAAAACAACCCGCACTACCACACCGTCAAGGATTTGGCTGAAAAAGAAGGGGCTGAGTGCATTCCCATTTGCGCCAAAACCGAGGAGGATATCGCCGATTATTCTCCTGAGGAGAAAAAGGAATTTTTGGCAGAAATGGGCATTGAAGCCACCGGCCTTGACAACCTGATTAAAGCGGGCTATCACCTGCTGGGCTTGATTTCTTATCTGACCGACGGCAAAAAGGAATGCCGCGCATGGACCATTCGCCGCGGCACCAAAGCGCCGCAGGCCGCCGGCAAAATCCATTCCGACTTTGAGCGCGGCTTTATCCGCGCCAGCGTTGTCGCTTACGATGACTTTGCCGCGTGCGATTTCAATATGCAAACCGTAAAATCCAAGGGCCTTCAGCGCACGGAAGGCAAAGAGTATGTGGTGCAGGACGGCGATATCATCGAATTTTTGTTCAACGTATAAGCCGTTTTGCCGCATATGTTTTCCTCTTTATGAGGGGTGTTTCAGCAAAGGAGAATCCAAATGAAGAAAATTGGTTTGATGGGTGCAATGAAAGACGAAATTGCGCCCTTATACGAAGCGATGTCCGACCGCCGGGAAGAAACCGTGGGCGGCGTGACATTCTACGAGGGTGTGCTGGACAACAAAGACGTCGTGCTGTGCTGTGCCGGTATGGGCAAGGCACAGGCCGCCGCCGCCACCCAGCTGCTGTGCTCCCACTTTTGTGTGGATGCCGTGCTTTTCTCGGGAATTGCCGGCAATATGACCTCTAAGGTAGACGTGGGCGACGTAGTCATCGGAAAAACGCTTGTTTATCACGACGGCGAACCGCGCATGTTTGCCGAAACAGCGCCCTTTTTGCAGGAGTTCACCGGAGATGAGCGCTTAATTGAAGCCGCCGGTGCCGCCTGTGAGGAAAACGGCGTGCATCACATTGTGGGCAAAATTGCGACGGGCGACTGCTTTGTGGGCGACAGTGCCACGAAAAACAGCATTGCCCAAAAATGTGCGCCCGACTGTGTGGAAATGGAGGGCGCCGCCGTTGCCCATATCGCAGCGAAAAACGGCGTTCCCTTTGTCATTTTGCGCGCGATGAGCGACAACGCCGACGAGGAAGGCTTTGAAAAGCTTGTCGGCAAGCCCTTTGACATCAGCGATTACTGCCGCACCGCAGCCAAAATCAGCCGCTCGTTAATTGCGCGTCTGTAATTGATTCCGATGCATCGCACGGCCAATCCGCAAAACTAAACAAAAGCCAGCGAGAAAATTTGGATGTTTTTCCACATTTTTTCTCTGGCTTTTTTGTTTGAACGGCAGTATCATAGAATTGCGGGAGTTTCTCGCATCGTTAGCTTGTTTTGTTGTTTTGGTGAACGGCATTTTTGCGCCTAGACCCTATACTGGACAACGAGGTGCAGACGAGAAAATGCCATAGGAAAGAAAGGACGTTGTTTCCAATGTGGCGTGAAGAAAATCGCAAGCTTTTTTTTGAGTGTCTGGATAACCTTCATTTGGAATATCCGGTGCGCACCATGCAGGCTTATCCTCAGCATTCCGGCGGCGTCAGCTGCTACGACCACTGTTTGCTGGTGTCATATTTGGGTTTCACCTTTTGCCGTGTGCTGGGCTTAGACTATCGCGCCGCGGCGCGCGCAGGGCTTTTGCACGACCTGTATTTGCAGGACTGGAGCGAAACCAGCGTGAACCGTTTTCGCCGCCTGTTTGTCCACCCGCACATGGCGCTGGAAAACGCTATGCACTACGGCCTGTCCAACCGCGAACAGGAAATTATTGAAAAGCATATGTGGCCGCTTACGCCGCGCCCGCCCCGCTATGCGGAAACGTATTTGGTGGGTCTGGCCGATAAAATCGCGGCCTGTCTGGAGATGATGCGCCTTTATCGCCCGCTGGGCTTTGGCCGCCGCGTGTGCGCGCTGGCCGCACATGGTGCTCACTGATTCCACGCATTTCAAACGTCCGGCAAGGGCTTTCGGGCCTTTGCCGGACGTTTTTGCTTTGTCACAAAAAGCGTTTCATATCCTGTGCAAACTGTGTTTCCACGCTGCGCACACGGTTGGCCAGGGCAATGGCTCCCACATTGGCGTGGGGGCTTTTTTTCACGGCTTTTTCCATATTTCTTGCTCCCATGGCATTGCCCTTTACCATCATTTGCGCCAAATTCTGCTCCGAACGGTCTGTCATGGTTTTGCGTTTGAGCTCCAGCTTGGCGCTCATTTTCGCTATCACATTTTGCCCCTTCGGTTCTTCGCCGCCCACCGCCAGCATGGCGCGTGCACGGTTTTGCAAATCTTCATAAGCCTGCACCTGCCCATCGAGCATTCTGCGCATCACCGGGCTTTGCGCCATCTTGGCCAAGTCGTTTGCGGTGTGCTTTGCCATTTCTGTGTTTTTGGTCACTGCGTTTAATAAATCAATGGTATCCTGTTTCATTGCCCATTCCTCCCGTTTTCTTTTTCGATGTGCCGCCTCGCATCGTTTGCCGCGGCTGCGCTATTATTCTTTGCGGCTGCGGTGCAATTATTCTCTGATATGCCGCGCACGGGGGCGCTCATGTGTATTTGGAGCGCAAAAGCCAAAATTTCAGGCTTTTCATAATGTCCGCATTATGCTATGATGTACTTAAACCCTTTTTCTGAATATAAGGAAGTCTTGAGGTGAAACACTTGAAACAGGAAATCACATTTAAAAAGCTGTGTCTTTTGGTATTGGGCGGCATCGGCTTTTTTTGGCTGTTACAAAATTACATGCTTGTTTTATCGGCAGGCAACTGGCTGCTTGGCTTGTTTCAGCCGCTGATTATGGGGTTTTGCATCGCGTTTGTGCTTAATGTTCCCATGCGTTTTTTAGAGGGGCATTTGTTTAAGAGCACCAAAAAGCCCTTGCTGCAAAACCTGCGGCGTCCGCTTTGCATTTTAATTTCCATTGTATTTATTGTCAGCGTCTTATCTGTCATCTTTCTGCTGGTTGTACCGGAGCTGCTGAACGCCTTCGGCGTATTGGCAAAGTCCATCCCCATTTTCCTCGATACGGTGTTGAAAGGGCTGCAAGCATGGTCGGCTGAAAACGCAGATGCCATCCCCTCGCTCCAGCAGTGGCTGGCCGATTTAAAAATTGATTGGGCGGGCATCGGACGTTCCCTGCTCACGTTTGCCACCACCGGGGCGGGTAATTTGCTTGGCAGCACCGTGCAAGTGGCAAGCAACATCGCCGGCAGCTTTACCAATTTGACCTTCTCCTTCATCTTGGCGCTGTATATGCTTTTGGGCAAAGAAAAGCTCATTCGCCAAATTCGCGCCGTTCTGCGTGCAGTGCTTCCGCTCAAAGCAGTGGTTCGCATCGAGTCTGTGCTGGCGCTTTCTTCGCGTATTTTTTCCAGCTTTATCACCGGACAGTGCACCGAAGCTTGCATTCTTGGTACACTGTGCTGGCTGGGCATGACGCTTCTCCAGCTGCCCTATGCACCCATGATTGGCGCGCTGATTGGCTTTACTGCGCTCATTCCCATTGTCGGTGCGTTTATGGGTACCATTATCGGCGCATTTATGATTGCTATGGTCAACCCTATGTCTGCGGTGTGGTTTGTGATTTTCCTTTTAACGCTTCAGCAAATTGAGGGCAACCTCATTTATCCGCGTGTTGTTGGTTCGTCGGTGGGCCTTCCCGGCATTTGGGTGCTCAGCGCCGTTACCGTTGGCGGGGCTATTTCCGGCATTGCGGGCATGTTGTTTTCCGTTCCCATTGCCAGCATTTTGTATGCGCTGCTGCGCAGCACAACGCGCCGCCGTTTAAAGGAAAAGCAAATTCCCTATGATTCCATTTAAGCGCAAAACATAAAGGAGTATCCATGAGCTTGTTATCCGATGCGCGCAGTATGCGCGAAAAAGACCCGGCTGCGCGCTCTTTGGCAGAGGTTCTGCTGTTATATCCCGGCTTTCACGCATTGGTATTCTACCGTGCGGCACACTTCTTTTATCAAAAACGCCGCTTTTTTATTGCCCGTCTCATCAGCCAGTGGGGGCGCGGCTTTACGGGCATTGAAATTCACCCGGGTGCAACCATCGGCAGCGGGCTTTTTATTGACCACGGTTCCGGCGTTGTCATTGGCGAAACCGCCGAAATCGGCAACAACGTCACCCTGTATCACGGCGTCACACTGGGCGGCACCGGAAAGGATCAAGGCAAGCGCCATCCAACCGTGTGCGATGATGTGCTCATTGGCGCCGGCTGCAAAGTGCTCGGGCCGGTTGTCATTGGGGAAAATAGCCGCATCGGTGCAAACAGTGTTGTTTTAATTGATGTTCCCGCCAATGCAACGGCCATCGGCATTCCCGCCCGTGTTGTGCGCGTAAACGGCAAGCGCATTCAGCACGAAAGCGAGCTTTTGGAACAGCGTGACTATCCCGATGTCGTGCGCAGCGATATTGAAACGCTGCAATCGCATGTGGAGCGTTTGGAAAAAGAGCCGCCGTGCCGTGCATGTTCCGAACGTCCATGTGCTTGCCCGCGCCGAAGCGAAGAACAAGCCCCCTCTGACCGCACAGAGAACTTAAAATAACACAAAAAGGGAATTTCCGCTTTTTTGTTAGAGCGATAAAAAAGAACCTTCCTGAAATTTCTTCCATTTCTGCATAATATTTCCCACAAAGTAAAATAATAAGGAAAACAGTGATACAGCATCAGGGAGGTTATGGGATGAAAGCAACAGGAATTGTGCGCAGAATTGACGACTTGGGGCGCGTTGTGATTCCAAAGGAAATTCGGCGTACACAGTGTATCCGCGTGGGAGATCCGCTGGAAATCTTCGTGACAGCCAAGGGCGAAGTGGTATTTAAAAAGTACAGCGCCATGGGCGAAAGCAGCGAAAATGCACGTTTGATGTGCGAGGTGCTTTATAAAGCGCTGGGTCGCGCCGTTGCTGTTACCGACTGCGACCGCGTCATCGCACAGTGCGGCGCCAAAGAATTGGCCGAGCAGCGGATCAGCCCGGCGTTTGAGCGCATCTGCACTTCGCGCCGGCTGTATACGGCACAAGGTTCCGGCACACCGCTGGACGAGCAAAACTCCACCACCGTAAGCGCCGCGATGCCTATTTTGTCGGGCGGCGACCTTATCGGCGGCATTGCCCTGTTGGGACGCGAAGCGTGCAGCGAACGCGACACCCTTTTGCTGCGTGTAGGCGCGTCGTTTTTGGGCCGCCAGCTGGAGCAGTAATCAAAATCACAAAACCGGGAAAGAGCCGCGGCTCTTTCCCGGTTTTTTATCTTCTTTTATAGGGCAAGATTCTTTTTGGAAAAAAGCACAAAAACAAAACACCATTCCTTGCTATTTTCATTTAAAAATGATATAAAAAGAATAGAGAGTTTGCGCTGTTTTGACAGTTTTTCTAAAATTCAACAAAAGGCAGGGATGTGTATGAGCCAGTATATCGCCGCACTTGACCAAGGAACCACCAGTTCCCGCTGTATTTTATTGAATCAGCATGGCGAGGTTTGCAGCTGCGCCCAGCGTGAATTTCGCCAAATTTTCCCCAAGGGCGGATGGGTTGAACACGACCCCATGGAAATCTGGGCGTCACAAATCGGCGTTTTGGTGGAAGCGATGAGCGCAGCCGGGCTTCACGCCAGTGACCTTGCCGCCATCGGCATTACCAACCAGCGCGAAACCACGATTGTATGGGAAAAGGCCACAGGCAAGCCCGTTTACAACGCCATTGTGTGGCAGTGCCGCCGCACCGCGCCCGCCATTGAAAAGCTGAAACAGGACGGCTGGGCGGAACGCATTCGCGCACGGACAGGGCTGATTCCCGACGCTTATTTTTCCGCCAGTAAGCTGGCGTGGATTTTAAACGAAGTGCCGAACGTCCGCCAACGCGCCCAAAACGGTGAACTTTTGTTCGGCACAGTAGACAGCTGGCTGATTTGGAACTTGACGCAGGGGCGCGTGCATGTCACCGACTACACAAACGCCTCCCGCACAATGCTGTTTGACATTCACCGTCTTTGCTGGGACGAGGAAATTTTGGAATATTTTGATATTCCGCTTTGTATGCTGCCCGAAGTGAAGCCCTCCAGCTGCATTTACGGCCACGCGGCGGAATCGGTTTTGGGCGGCGAGATTCCCATTGCGGGCATTGCGGGCGACCAACAGGCGGCGCTGTTCGGCCAGTGCTGCTTTACACCCGGCAGCGTGAAAAACACCTACGGAACCGGCTGCTTTATACTGATGAATACCGGCAGCCGCCCGGTGCAGTCGGAAAACGGACTGTTGACCACCATCGCCGTGGGGCTGGACGGCAAAGTAGAGTACGCGCTGGAAGGCAGCATCTTTATTGCGGGTGCTGTGCTGCAATGGCTGCGCGACGGGCTGCGGATGCTGCACAGTGCGCCGCAGTCGGAGGAATATTGCCGCCGCGTCCCCGACACCGAAGGCGTTTATCTTGTTCCGGCGTTTGCGGGGCTGGGTGCGCCTTATTGGAACCCTTACGCACGCGGTATTATGCTGGGACTCACGCGCGGCGCACAAAAGGAACACTTTATCCGCGCGGCCACGGAGTCACTGGCCTATCAGGTAAACGACCTGATTGACGTAATGAAGCAGGAGGCCGGGCTGGAGCTGACGGCACTGAAAGTAGACGGCGGCGCTGCGGCGAACGACTTTTTGATGCAGTTTCAATCCGATATTTCGCGCGTGTGCATCGACCGCCCGCAATGTGTGGAAACCACAGCTCTCGGCGCTGCGTATCTGGCGGGGCTTGCGGTAGGATATTGGAAAAACCGCGAGGATATTTTGCAAAACTGGAAAAAAGACCGTTCGTTTTTGCCCCAAATGTCCCAGCAGGACTGTGAGCAGCGCGTAAAAGGCTGGAAACGGGCTGTCCGCACCGCACTGTACTGGGCGCAGGAGGAGGAATAAGCATGGAGCGTTACGATGTCATCGTGATTGGCGCGGGTGTCGTGGGCGCGGCCATCGCGCGGGAGCTTTCGCTGTATGAGCTTCGCGTTTGCGTGCTGGAACAGGAGGAGGACGTTTGTTCCGGCACTTCCAAAGCCAACAGCGGCATTATCCACGCGGGATACGATGCCGTACCCGGAAGCAAAAAAGCCTACTATAACGTGCGCGGTGCGCAAATGCTCCCGGAGCTGTCTCGCCGTCTCGATTTTGAGTTTGAACAGCGCGGCTCGCTGCTCGTTTGTTTTGACCCTCAGCGCCTTGACGAGCTGGAAGCGCTGCAAACACGCGGCTTGGAAAACGGCGTTTCCGGGCTTCGCATTTTATCGCCGGAGGAGCTGTATGCCTTAGAACCGAACATCGCGCCCGGTGCTGTGGGCGCACTGTTTGCCCCCACAGCGGGCATTGTCTGTCCCTTTGGCATGACCATTGCCTTTGCCGAAAATGCAGCGGATAACGGCGCACAGTTTTTCTTTGAGCAAAGCGTGCGCACTGTCGAGCGCAGCCCGGAGGGCTACCGCGTCACTATCCATCGTGGCAACGTCCAACGCCGCCGCTTTGCCGCACACCGATTAAAAAAGAACGAGGAGGAAGCCCGCGGGCTTCCTCCTCGTTCTTTTTCTTAAAATCCACCGGAATCACAAGGGCAGTTTTTGCACTTAGGGCGTTTTTGAAAACAAAGCCCTTGGTTATTGTTTCTTTTTGCCTTTGCTTTTCACAATCATCAAACCGGCTGCGGCGGTAGCACACAGCGCCATCACAATGCCCCAGACAGCTACTGCGCTGTTATCACCTGTTTGGGCAATTGCGCCTGTGCCGGGGTTCGGGGTGGTCGGCTGCGTTGTCGTGCCATTGCTGCCCGTCGGCGGGGTCACAACATTGCCGCCGTTGCCGCCACCCGTGGGCGGGGTAGTTGTCCCACCATCGCCGCCATCGGTCGGCGGAGTTGTTCCGGCTTTTGCCCAAGTGATGGCAATGGGCGAGAAGCCCTTTACTGTCATCTGCAAACCGGCATCGGTTTTAACCGCTTTGATAACTTCCACGTCACCGGTCTTAAAGCCGTTGACATCCTGCGTGAACATGTGCATCGCGGTGAAGTCGTTCGCTTTCGTGTCTACACCTTCGGGATATGGCAAAGTAATGGTCAAGCCCTCTTTCGGGAACTGCTCCGGGGTCAGGGCATTCCATGTTTGTCCATCCGCGCTGATGGAATAGTGTACGTCATACACCACGGTGTTGTCTTTCGTTGCGCCCGTCACGCTTGCCAAAAGCTTATCCGTTACTTTCTCAACGCTGTCAAGGCCAACAGCCTTCAAGCTTTCCGGCACATTGGTGAAGGTTTTCTCCATCAGCAAACGGCCCGTTGTGCCCTCTACCGGGCTGGTGGGAGCGTTCGGCAGCTGGATGTAGCGGCTGATAAACAACGATGCTTTGTCCCCAAGCTGAATCGTGTAGTTTTTGGCGGTCGGCTGCGCTTTCAGGCTTTCCAGCACTTCCTTTGCGTTGCTCAGCACAATCGTGTAGGTTCCCGCTGTCGATTGTTCCGGCATTCCGGTAAATACCGGCTCTACCGTCGATTCCAGCACCTCGCCGTTTACCGCACCGCTGTATTGCAAGGAAACAGTGGGCAGCGCATCACCAGTGTTGATGTTATAGTTGCTCAACCCTACTGCTGCGGAGAAGTGCGCCGGGTTAATCTGCACGCTGGTTTCAATCGTACCGCTCTCATACTCAGCGCTGTCCGGGGTAAAGGTCAGCACAGGGCGGTAAGTTCCTACATCCTTGATTTCGGGCAGGTTCTCCACACTCCACTTGCCGGAAACTTCTTTTCCGTCATACGTTGCCTTTGCACCTGCAATCAGCTCCTGCTCGGTAACTGCTTTGCCGTCATACGTTTTGCTGAAGGGGGTTACCGCCAGAGAAAGCCCCGGTGCATTTTCATCGGTAATCACGATGGATACATTCAGCACCTTTTCAAAGCCCGCATCATAGGTGTAAGTAACAGGGCTGCCGCTTGTCCAGCCGGTCAGCACGCCGTTTGCGTCAATGCTGCCGCCCTGCACATTGCTCACCTTGCTTGCCTCAAAGAATGGGGCGTATGTTTTCATATCAATCCCCGTTCCCGTTTTGGCTGTCAAAGAAGCTTTTGTGGGATTATCAATCGTATATCTAAAAGAAGGCGCACTGCCCAGCTTTAATGCAGTCAGCGGCACTCCGTGTATCACTAATTCAGCAAGCTGTTTGTGTGTACTCAAGTCGAGCGAAGTTAAAGGGGTATCTGCTACACCCAAACTTCCCAGCGCTGTATTTGCACTCAAATCCAATGATGTGATTAAGCTCTCTTGTACAGACAAACTTCCCAGTGCCTTATTTGCACTTAAATCTAATGCACTCAGACGGTTATTCCCAGCAAACAAGTATGTCAGCGCCGTATTTTTACTCAGATCCAACGTAGTCAGCTGGGTATCATACACCCATAACTGTGTCAACTCGGTGTTCGCGCTCAAATTCAAAGATGTCAGCTGAGCATAATTTAAAGTCAACTCTTTCAGTGCCGTATTTTTACTTAAATCTAAACTTGTCAACTGAGAAGAAGATGCATCTAACTTTGTCAACGCCGTGCAATTGCTTAGATCCAAGTCTGACAGTTGTTTGGAGTACACACTCAACTTTGTGAGTGCTGTATTTTTACTCACATTTAAGCTCATCAGTTGGTCCGAGGACACATCCAAACTTTCCAGCGCCGTGTTTGCACTCATATCTAAGCTCGTCAGCTGGGTGTTACTTACCTTCAAGCTTGTTAGTGCTGTACAGCCGCTCACGTCCAAACTCGTCAGCTGAGTGTTGCTTGCATCCAAGCTTTTCAGCGCTGTGCAGCCGCTCACATCTAACAAAGCCAACTTATTGCCGTCATCATTATAAATGCCACTCACATCCAAGCTTGTCAGTGCCGTGTGGTCACTTACATCCAGGCTTGTCAGCTGGTTATTGCTCACATACAAGCTTTCCAGCGCCGCATTTGCACTCACATCCAAGCTCGTCAGCTGGTTGCCTCCCACCTCCAAGCTTTTCAGCGCCGTGTTTGTACTTACATCCAAGCTCGTCAGCTGGTTATTGCTCACATACAAGCTTTCCAGCGCCGCATTTGCACTCACATCCAAGCTCGTCAGCTGGTTATCGCTCACATACAGGCTCGTCAGCGCCGTACAACCGCTCACATCCAAGCTCGTCAGCTGGTTAGCACCCACATCCAGGCTTGTCAGCGCCGTATTTGCACTCACATCCAAGCTCGTCAGCTGGTTACCACTCACACCCAGGCTTGTCAGCGCCGTAAAGTACTCGATACCCTTCAAGTTTTGAATTCCTTTGTAAGAAGCAATAATCTCCGTCACCGCGTCCAACTCGGCTTGGGAGAAGCTGCCGTTTCCGTCCGTGTCATACCGCTTGACAATCTCACGGAAATTTGCGTCCGGGAAGTTCGTTTCGTCAATGGCAACCTCTGTGGTTTGCGCTTCATCCTGAATCGTAATTTCAACATTCAGCACTTGTTCAAAGCCTGCATCATAGGTGTAAGTAACAGGGCTGCCGCTTGTCCAGCCGGTCAGAATGCCGTTTGCGTCAATTGTGCCACCCTGTAAATTGCTTACCTTGCTTGCATCAAAGAACGGGGCATATGTTTTCAGGTCAATGGCTGCTCCTGTTTTGGCTGTCAAGGAAACTTTTGTGGGATTATCAATCATATATCCAAAAGCAGGGACATGGCCCAGCTTTAATGCGGTCAGCTGGTTGCCGACCGCATAAAAGCTTGTCAGCGCCGTATTGGCGCTCACATCCAGGCTCGTCAGCTGGTTGTCGAACACAGACAAAGAAATCAGCGCTGTATTTGCGCTCACATCCAGGCTCGTCAGCTGGTTGTGGGGCGCATACAAGTCTGTCAGCGCTGTATTTGCACTCACATCCAAGCTCGTTAGCTGGTTACCGCCCACATACAAGTTTTGCAACGCCGTATTCTTACTCACATCCAAGCTCGTCAGCTGGTTATTGTGCACATACAAGCTTATCAGCCCCGTACAGCCACTCACATCCAAGCTCGTCAGCTGGTTATTGTACACATTTAACTCTGTCAGCACCGTATTTGCACTCACATCCAGGCTCGTCAGCTGGTTATCACTCACATTCAGGCTTGTCAGCGCCGTAAAGTACTCGATACCCTTCAAGTTTTGAACTCTTTCGAAAAAAGAAACATTCATCTCCGTCACCGCGTCCAACTCGGCTTGGGAGAAGCTGCCGTTTCCGTCCGTGTCATACTTCTTGACAAACTCACGGAAAATCGCATCCGGGAAGTTTGTTTCGTCAATGGCAACCTCGTCTGCCTGCGGCTGGGCGGCGGTGGTGTTTTCGCTTGCGGCTGCATCGCTTGTGCTTTCCGCAGCGGGAGCGCTTGCCGGGGTACTTACACTTTCTGCTGTGCTTGTGCTTTCTGCGGTGCTTTCGCTCTCAGCAGCGCTGGTGCTTTCCGCGGCGTTTGCACTATCGGCAGTGCTTGTGCTTTCCGCCGTGCTCATACTCTCGCTAGTGCTTATGCTTTCTGCCGCGCTTTCGCTTGTCACACTCACAATGGGCACGCTGTCGGAAACAGTCTGCGCCATTGCCGCCGGGGAAAGCACGCTTGCCGCCATCGCCAACACGAGCGACAGCGCCAAAATCTTCCTTCTCATTGTCATCGTCCTCCTTATTCTCTTATGCGGGGGTCGGGTATACCAAACGTTTAAGCTGTTTTCGGCTGCTTCACCCTTTGCTCCAGCCTCAAAAAGAAGTTTTAAACATTCCTTTTAAATAAATTTAAAAAGCTTATCATCTAAGCAAAATACAGCTTTAAACACTTCTTATTTATAAGTTTATAAAGCTTATGTTTGCTTAAAAGGAAACCTAATACACTCCTTTTAATTCTGCTTTATAAGCTTCTTTTAATGTCACAAAAAGAAACTTAATAAGCTTATAACAAGTAAGCTTATTAAATTCATTTGATTCAATAAAAATAAACTTAAAACATTTCTTTTTTATAAACTTTAAAAATTCTGAATCTTGCAAAACGGAATTTAAAACACTCCTTTTTTGTAAGCTTTTAGCGTTTGGTGTTTTACAAAAAAAGGAACTTAAAACACTCCTTTTAATTCCGCTTTATAAGCTTCTTTTAATGTCACAAAAAGAAACTTAATAAGCTTATAACAAGTAAGCTTATTAAATTCATTTGCTTCCATAAAAATAAACTTAAAACACTTCTTTTTTATAAGCTTTTTAAATTCTGCATCTTGCAAAACGGAACTTAAAACACTCCTTTTTAATAAGCTTCTAACGTTTGGTGTTTTACAAAAAGGGAGCTTGAAACACTCCCTTTTTATAAGCTTATTACATTTTACTACCTTTTTAAAAAATTTTCCATACTTTTGTCCTTTTCCGCTTTGGTTCAAAGAAACTTTGTGAAAACATTACAACAAAAATAGCTTCCTTTGTTTCATATACTCTATTTTTCACAAAATGCCAGAAATAAAAAAAATAACAGTTAGAAATAAACTTTTCGTTTATTCCTAACTGTTATTTTAATCACATCATGTGTTTTAAGCCGCCGGAGCGGTTGGTGTAGAAGCCGGTGGAGTGGTTGGTGTTGTTTCTGCCGGCGGTGTGGTTGGCGTTGT
>DCEX01000013.1:86285-112535 GCA_002315015.1 Faecalibacterium sp. UBA1819 | reverse complement strand
ATTCCTTGTCCCTACTGCGGTGGTAGTGTTACGGAAAGCTTAGCTGCCGCATCATCATGGGTATATACGGGAGCAGAGAGGCTTTGCGCACATGGTACTATCGGCGGGTATGATTATGAAAAGAGCAGGACGGTTATTTACCAAACGAAATGTAGTAGATGTGGTAGAGGTTCTGATAGAACAGTGCCCGAAACCACATGGGAATGCCACGGCGTAACTTGAAAAGATGATATTGCAGATATAAGCAGGGGTGCGCCCCTGCTTTTTCTTTTTCTGCACATAGAAAAACCGTAACATAATCACAGTTAGACGCGGCAAATCTGTGTATACTACATACATGGTTGAGTGAGAAACAAGTATGGGTGTTCCGAAAAAACGTTTTTTTGGACTTTCGGAAATGCCCGGGAAATGAGGGAGTAAACAATGGCAATTGAAACATTAACGAAACAAAATTTTGATACAGATGTGCTGCAAGCCGCCGAGCCGGTGCTGGTAGAGTTCACCGCGCCGTGGTGCGTTTACTGCCGCCGTCTGGCACCTGTTTTGGAGCGCATTGACGGCAATGACGGCATCCCCAAAATCGGCACGGTCAATATTGATGAAGAGCCGGAGTTGGCGCGTCAATACAATATTGAAGTAATTCCCACGCTGCTGCTGTTTCAAAACGGCACACACGGCGACCGCTTGATTGCGCCGGATTCGCAGGCAAAGCTGGAAGCGTGGATTCACCAGCAGTGCTGAAATTGCGTTTTATGAAGCGCCCGGCGTGGGCGCGGCAATCAAAATAGGAGGCAGATTTTATGGAAATTTTAGATACCGTCATCATTGGCGGAGGCCCTGCCGGTTATTCGGCGGCATTATACTGCACCCGTGCGGGACTTTCCACAGTCATTGTAGAAAAAATGACGCCCGGCGGACAAATGGCAACCACCACACAAATTGACAACTACCCCGGTTTTGAGGAAGGCATTGACGGCTTCGAGCTGGGCGATAAAATGCGCAAAGGCGCTGAGCGCTTTGGCGCAAAGACGCATTATGCGGAAGTAACCGGCGTTTCGCTGGAAGAAAACCCCAAAAAGATTGCAACAACAAACGGTGATTTGTATGCAAAAACGGTCGTAATTGCCACCGGTGCCGCCCCGCGTGAGTTAGGCATTGCAGACGAGCAGCGTTTCCGCGGCAAGGGTGTTGGCTATTGCGCAACTTGTGACGGCATGTTTTTCCGCGGAAAAACGGTTGCGGTCAACGGCGGCGGCAATACTGCCGTAGAGGATGCGCTTTTCCTGTCAAAGCTGTGTGAAAAAGTATACTTGATTCACCGTCGAGATACTTTGCGCGCGTCCCGCGCCGAAGCACAGGCGCTGGAAAAAGCCCCGAACGTGGAATTTTTGTGGAATAAAGTGGTCACAGGCTTAGAAGGCGCAGACAAGCTGGAGAAAATTGTGCTTCAAGATACCGTGACAAAAGACACAACAACGCTGGACGCACAGGGTTTGTTTGTGGCGATTGGCCGTGTACCAAGCACAGAGCTGTTTAAGGATGTGCTGAAAACAGACGCTTTCGGCTATATCGAAGCGGACGAGACCACACGCACTTCCATTCCCGGCGTGTTCGCGGTGGGCGATGTGCGCACAAAGCCCTTGCGCCAAGTGGTGACAGCCGTAGGGGACGGCGCGGTTGCCTCGAAATATATTGAAGAATATATCACGATGGAAGAATCGAAGTAAAATAGATTGGTTTAAAGCCTTTGCCCGCTTGGCAGAGGCTTTTTTCTTTCCTTATTGCCGAGCAAAGCCATCCGCGAAACGACGCGCAAAAAAGCTTTTTTTAAAACGAATTGTAAAATGTTGGTGTAAAATTTGACTTTGTATTACCGATATGTTACGCTTGAATGGAAGATTTTTGTACAAGCTACATTTCTTTTTACATAGAGGTTTTTTATGATGAAAAAAAATAGCCTTTTTCGTTTTGGAGCAGGTCTTTTGGTGTTTGTTCTGAGCGTTGGCACCGTGTTTGCCGAAACGCCCGCTGAAGCGCTCGACCGTTTAGCAAAAGAGAAGCAGCAAATTGAGGAAAGCATTGCTGCCTATGGGCAAGAGGCACAGCAAGCGCAGGAGGTGGCCAATCTGTACCAGCAGAAAGCTGATACAGTGGCACAGGAAATTACCGCTTTGCAGCAGCAAATTGAGGAGCAGCGCGCCCAACTCAAGCAAACCCAAGACAACGCCGCACAGGCTTTGAAGCAAAAAGAGCAGATGGAAGAATCGTTTAAGCTTCGGCTGCGCAGCATGTATGAAACAAGAAGTGTTAACTGGTTTGAAGCTTTGACCTCGATGCAAAGTCTCTCGGATGTGCTGCGTTATGCGGAAAATTTGCGCAGTATTACGGAATACGACCAGCAGATTATCTCTCAGTTTGCACAAATACAGGCGCAGCTGGATGAAGCGGCAGCGCAGCAGCAGGTGCAGCTGGATGCTTTGGCGCAAAGTGAAAGTGCTTTACAGCAAAAGAGCGATGAATACGCGCAGGCTTTGCAGCAGGCCAATAACGATTTAAACGAAGCACAAGCAAATCAGCAAGCACAGCAGGTTGCTTTTCAAGTGAATGCGGAGCAAATGGCTCAAGCACAGCGCGAATTTGAGGAGTGGGCATCCCAGAATGTTCCTGTGCCGGAACCGACCCCGACGCCGGAACCTACTCCGCAGCCCACGCCGGAACCTACGCCCGACCCCTCAACCCCGGAGAGCGGCGACCAGACACAAACGCCGGAAGGCGGAACCGATGCTCAGCCGACCCCGGAACCCACGCCGGAGCCGACTCCTGAGCCGACCCCGGAACCCGAACCCACCCCGCCGCAGACGGCGCAGTTCATTTGGCCTACGCCGGGTTACTCCCCCTATGCGGGTTCTTACGGCGAGCGCATCAACCCCGTTACGAACCAGGCGGAATTCCACACAGGTGTGGATATTCCTGCCCCGGCCTACACAAAAATTTATGCGGCGGCAGACGGCGTTGTCAGCTTAAACAACCACTGGAGCTACGGCAACTGTGTGCGTATCAGCCACGCCGGGGGGTTCAGCACGCTTTACGCTCACATGGCGGCATATGCCGACGGCATTTATGAAGGCGCGACCGTGCATCAAGGCGATGTCATTGGCTATGTCGGCAGCACCGGCATCAGCAGCGGCAACCATCTGCACTTTGAGGTGCGCATCAACGGACAGCATCAGTATCCGTTGAATTATGTTTCGCCGTAAGCAATCGGCTTTTTTGGACAACTGACAGGTAAAAGCAAAACAAACACCGGAAATTTTCCACAAGCGCTTGGAAAGTTCCGGTGTTTTTATGTTTGCAGTAAAATATTTTTTCAAAAAATGCAACAATCCCTAAAAAATTGTCGTATAACATGTGATTGGAACGCGCGCAACCATCAAAAAACAGGGCGGGAGGTGAATCAATGCAGGAGTGGGAAACACTTTATCGGGATCATCACAAAGCGGTTTATCGCTACTTATGCAGCCTGACGCATGACGCTGCGTTGGCAGAGGACTTGCTGAGCGAAACATTTATCAAAGCAATGAAAAAGCTGAATACTTATGACGGAACCGCCAGCATTCAAACATGGCTTTGTGTGATTGCACGCAATACTTGGCTCGATTTGCTGCGCAAAAAACGCATTAACATTTCCTATGATGAGATGATGGAGCGTTACCTGGAGCTATCCCACACCTCAGATTCCCTTGCAGAGGATTACGAAACAGCCGAGCTGCTGGAAAAGGTGAAGCAGCTGCTGGCACAAAGGAAAAAACCGGCACAGGAGGTTGTATGGATGCGCGCGCAGGGATATACATTTGCAGAAATTGCGAAGGCGGTTGGCATGAGCGAATCTTCGGCAAGAACACTGGATTTTCGTACAAAACACTGGCTGAAAGAACAGCTGGGCTTGTTGTGACAGGCACGGTCGTACATTGTGCAGCCAGCCCCGAAACAGGCAGGAAACAATTGTTTTTGAGGAAAGGGAGAACATGAATGGACCATGAAAAACAGACAAAGCGGCTTTCTTGTGACGTTTATCAGGATTTGATACCGCTTGTCAATGATGGGGTGGCAAGTGAAGATACTTGTCAGCTGGTAGAAGAACATTTAAAAGAGTGCGAAGCTTGCAGAGCGTATCAGCACAGCGGGCTTTCGCCGGAAATTTCTTATGAGGATGATATGAAAACGATTCGAAAAGTAAAACGAAGCTTTTTGCTGTATGCAATCGGCTTTGCTGTGGCGGGAAGCATTGGCACATTTATGCTTTCCAGCAGCATTTACATTTTATGGTGGATGCCGGCCGTCGGCATGGCAACCTATTTTATCTTCGGCAAAAAAAATATGCCCATTGCATGGGCGGCCATTTTAATTTTGCTCACGCTGGGGCGTATCGGCAACGCGTTTTGGAATGGTTGGCTGAATGCCAATTCCGTGTTCGGGTATGTGTATGATTCCGTGACAAACGGCATGATGCTGCTTATCATGCTGGCGCTTGGAGGTTTAGTAGGTGCATTACTGAAATTTGCATTCGGAAAAAAGAAAGGTTGAGCAATGATGTGGAATATCAAACAAGTAAAAATCACATGGCCTGCATGGAAGGTTCCCAGAAATAAGGCCACTCGTGTTTTGGCCGCCCTGGCCGCAATCGGCATTATTTTAGGACTTTTTATGGTGGTGGATTTTATTCAAGGCAATCCCGTCAGCCTGTGGTGGACGGAAAAATCGCTTCAGCGCTTTTTCGATGAACAATTCCCCGAGGAACGTTATGTGGTGGCCCCGGGCTCTTACGGGTTCTGGGATGGAACCAACCGCTATGTCTGCCCGGTGTATCAAACCGGAAAACAGGACACAAAGTTTTTGGCATATCGAAGCAATGGGCAAGTGTATACCACAAAAGCCATTGAAACCGACAGCGGTATCAATGCATACAACCGCGTCAACTGGAAATTGCGTAATGGGTTTTTAACGCAGGACGTTTACGCACAGTTCCGCGCGCTGGGAATGGACAGTGCAACAATGATTTTTTATCAGGACAGCGACAAGCCTTTGTTTGGAAAAGACGCGGTGTTCTACCCGGAAATGTCGGATGAAGCCGTTCCCGAAGGGGCAGCTGTGGAGCTTTGTGCGTTGTTTTTCAACGGCGCTTTGCCGGATGCTGATGAAAAAGGATATCGCCAATGGCTGATTGACACGCTGATTGCAACGTATGAAATTGCACAGAAAGAAAATGCTTCCTTTGACAGCTACGGCGTCAGCACCGAAGCGATGGAAACGCGCGGTTCACTGCGCAGAGTGCCCGAAGCGGAGGTAAAGGCTTTGGCAGAGGCAGAGGATGACCAGCGCGGTGAAAAGCAGGAAGCAATTTTGAACCAATACTTTGTAGCGGATTATCAACAGCGGGAGCTGCTTTTGGAAAAAACAGCCGTGTATCAAAAAAGCACCCTGCTGTATGGCACTGACCCCAGCGTGGCTGTGTTTGCTCCGATGCAGCCGGAGAAGGCGGCTTAACTTACTCCATCAGCTCATGGATTACTTTGCGCACTTCGTCGGCGAAGGCAGCCGCTTGGGACGAAAGATGGCCTTTCCAAATGAGGCTGTCGCGATAAAGCGGGGCATCTTCGCAGGAAAGGGCACAAAGCTCTTGCCGTGCTAAAATTTCAGCCGGAACAGGGCTGGCCCAAATATAAGCCCCTGCCATATGCCGCAAAGCGTCAAACTCTCCCGCGCGGTCGTAAATCAGCATCGCGCCGCCCTCTTTTTCGTGCGATAGGTCGCTTTCATCGGGCGGTACGATGGGGGTTAAATTGCCGTGAGAAATCTCCGTGAAAGGGGCGAGCTGTTCAGGACAAATACGCCCCGCAGCGGCCAGAGGATGTGCGTTTTGCACCAAAACCACCATATGGTAATCCCAAAGCGGAGCCAAGTGAAGCCCGCGTGAGCCGACAAGCCCTTCGGAATAATCGGCGCGTGCCACCGGATAGCGCACAATGCCCACCTGAGCCTCCTCTGCAACAACGGCATCCATGGCGGAAAAGCTGGTGGTTTCCCGATATTGCAAACGGAAGTCCTGCTTGGCTGCACGGCCCGCCCAGCGAAAATAAGCATGGGAAACATAGCTGGCGCATGGAACGCACACCGAAAGGCGCAGACTGTTGTTTTGCGGGGGGCGGTACAGCTCGGTGACAGCATCCATCTGGGCGACGATACTGCGTGCGTGCGACAGAAAATCGCGCCCGCTGGGGGTTAGCTCTACGCCGCGGGCTGTGCGCCGAAACAAGGGCCGGCCCAATTCGTTTTCCAGCTCTTTGATGCTTTTGGAAAGGCTGGGCTGGCCAACATATAAATGCCGGGCGGCCGCGCTGATCGAACCGAGGTCGGCGACGGTCACCACATAGCGAAGTTGTGAAAGTTCCATGATTCCTCCTAACTAGGGGATTTCTGAAAAGCTGAAATTTTCCGCTGACGAAAAATCTGTACATTCCTTTGTTTTCCAAAATGCCCTATGAAATGCCTGATATCGGGGAAATTTGGTTTGTCAATGGTGAAAACGCATAATTTTATGTTTGTGTTCTTGTGGTTATGCCCAATAGTAATCTTTAGTTATTCTTTTTTGGAATATCATACATGCAAATTAAATATTTGTCAAATATTTTGATATATGATAAGCTTTTATCAAGGTCGGAAGGAATTCTTCCGAATCTTCAATTTTTTTGAATTTTCCGGCGAAAGCCGGTTATAATGGAGGTTGTGTATCATGGGTCGTTTTACTTTACCGCGTGACTTGTATCATGGAAAAGGTTCCTTGGAAGAGCTGAAAAACCTCAAGGGCAAAAAGGCAATCGTTGTTGTCGGCGGCGGCAGCATGAGACGCTTCGGCTTTTTGGACCGCGCCGTTGCTTACCTGAAGGAAGCCGGCATGGAAGTAGAGCTGTTCGAGAACGTGGAGCCCGATCCTTCTGTCACTACGGTTATGAAAGGCGCAGAGGCTATGCGCAAATTTGAGCCGGATTGGATTGTGGCAATGGGCGGCGGCAGCCCCATCGATGCAGCAAAGGCAATGTGGGCATTCTATGAGTATCCCGAGTGCACCTTTGAGCAGCTGATCACTCCGTTCAGCTTCCCGGAGCTGCGCCAGAAAGCACATTTCTGCGCCATTCCGTCTACTTCCGGTACTGCTACCGAGGTTACGGCCTTCTCGGTTATCACTGATTACGACAAGGGTATCAAATATCCTCTGGCAGACTTCAACATCACGCCGGACGTGGCCATCGTTGACCCCGAGCTGGCTGAGAAAATGCCCCCGAAGCTGACTGCTCACACCGGTATGGATGCTATGACTCACGCAATTGAGGCTTATGTTTCCACATTGCACTGCAACTATACCGATCCTCTGGCTCTGCATGCCATCAAGATGATTCATGCTGATTTGAAGAAATCTTATGACGGCGATATGGATGCTCGTGACCGTATGCACGACGCACAATGCTTGGCCGGTATGGCATTCAGCAACGCATTGCTGGGCATTGTTCACTCCATGGCACACAAGACCGGTGCTGCATTCAGCGGCGGCCACATCATCCATGGTGCGGCAAACGCTATGTACCTGCCGAAGGTCATTCAGTACAACGCAAAGAATCCCGAAGCAGCTGAGCGCTATGCAGAGATTGCACGCTTCATCAACCTGCCGGGCAACACCACAGAGGAGCTGGTGAATGCACTGGTAGCTGAGCTGCGCGAGATGAACAAACAGCTGAACATTCCTCTTGCCATTAAGAACTATGGCGAGGGCGGCGTGATTGCCGACGTCAGCATCATTGACGAGAAAGAGTTCAACGACAAGCTGCATGACGTGGCTGCCAATGCAATTGCAGATGCTTGCACAGGTTCCAACCCGCGTCAGCCCAGCCAGGAGGACATGGAGAAGCTGTTGACTGCTGTTTACTACGACAAGGATATTGACTTCTGATTTTCCAATACTTAAAATCGGTTACGAAAAAGCGAAGCTGTGCAAGCGGCTTCGCTTTTTCGGAATTTATTCAGCCGTAATCAGGGAGGCAAAGTATGTTTAAAATTGTAGAAAAAGAGGCGTTAAACCCCACTGTTACCAAAATGGTAGTAGAGGCGCCGCTGGTGGCGCGCAAGGCGCAGCCGGGCCAGTTTATTATTTATCGTGCATCGGAAGATGGCGAACGTGTGCCTTTGACCATTGCCGATTATGACCGCGAAAAAGGCACGGTAACCATTATCTTTCAGATTGTCGGCGGCTCTACGATGGAGCTGAACACTTTGAATGTGGGTGACAGCTTAGTAGACTTTGTGGGTCCGCTCGGAATGCCCAGCCATTTGGATGGCTTGAAGAAAGTAGCGGTTGTCGGCGGCGGTGTGGGCTGCGCCATTGCCTACCCCACGGCAAAGCGCCTGCATGAGCTGGGCGCCGAAGTTCACAGCATCATCGGCTTCCGCAATCAGGACTTGGTAATTTTGGAAAAAGAGTTTGAGGCGGTTTCTACCCGTGTGGTGAAAATGTCGGATGACGGCAGCTGGGGCGAAAAGGGCCTTGTCACCAACGCGCTGGAAAAATTGATTGAAGAAGGCAATCAGTACGATGAGGTAATTGCCATTGGCCCCATCATTATGATGAAGTTTGTGTCTGAGCTGACGAAAAAGCACAATATCAAAACGATGGTTTCTATGAACCCCATCATGATTGACGGCACGGGCATGTGCGGCGGATGCCGTTTGACCGTGGGCGGCGAGACAAAATTTGCCTGTGTAGACGGCCCGGATTTTGACGGCCATCTGGTGGATTTTGACGAAGCGATGCACCGCGGCGGCATGTACCGTGACTTTGAAAAGCATGCGCGTGAGGCAGAGTGCAATCTGCTGAAAAAGGAGGTAGAATAACATGCCTAACATGGACCCGAAAAAATGCCCCATGCCGGTACAAGACCCGGAGGTGCGCAATAAAAACTTTGACGAAGTTGCACTGGGATACACTTACGAGATGGCTGTTGAGGAGGCAAAGCGCTGCCTGAACTGCAAGCATAAGCCCTGTCAGAACGGATGCCCCGTCGGCATTGATATTCCCGCCTTCATCGGTAAGGTAGCCGAAGAAGATATGGAAGGCGCATTTGAAATTTTGAGCGCATCCAGCGCCCTTCCGGCTGTGTGCGGACGTGTTTGCCCGCAGGAAACGCAGTGCGAAGGCAAGTGTGTGCGCGGCATTAAGCACGAGCCTGTCGGCATTGGCCGCTTGGAGCGCTTTGTGGCCGATTGGCACCGTGAGCACTCCAGCGAAAAGCCCAAAATGCCTGAGCAGAACGGCATTAAGGTAGCGGTAATCGGTTCGGGCCCCAGCGGCTTGACCGCTGCCGGCGACTTGGCAAAAATGGGCTATAAGGTAACGGTTTACGAAGCACTGCACACCGCAGGCGGCGTATTGGTGTACGGCATTCCTGAGTTCCGTCTGCCCAAGGAAATTGTGCGTCAGGAGATTGACGGCCTGCGTGCAATCGGCGTAGATGTGGAAACAGACGTTGTCATTGGCCGTACCTTGACCATTGACGAGCTGTTTGACATGGGCAATGAGGCTGTGTTTATCGGTTCCGGCGCAGGTTTGCCGCGCTTTATGGGCATTCCCGGTGAGAGCCTGAACGGCGTTTATTCCGCCAATGAGTTCTTGACCCGTATCAACTTGATGAAGGCTTATAAGCCCGATTCCAAAACACCGATTCAGCACGCGAAAAATGTGGCTATTGTTGGCGGCGGCAACGTTGCCATGGACGCTGCACGCTGTGCAAAGCGCTTGGGCGCAGAAAACGTCTACATTGTCTATCGCCGCGGCATGGAAGAGCTTCCCGCACGTCGTGAGGAAATTGAACATGCCGAGGAAGAGGGCATTATCTTTAAGACGCTTTCCAACCCCATTGAAGTGCTGGGCGATGAAAACGGCTATGTCAAAGGCATGGTGTGCCAGGAGATGGAGCTGGGCGAGCCGGACGCTTCGGGACGTCGTCGTCCTGTGCCGAAGGAGGGTGCAACCTTTACTTTGGACGTGGACTGCATGGTTATGTCCATCGGCACCAGCCCCAACCCGCTGATTCGCTCCACCACACCCGGCTTGGAAACCAACAAGCATGGCTGCATTATTACAAACGGTGATGACGGCCTGACCACGCGCGAGGCAGTTTATGCAGGCGGTGACGCGGTAACAGGTGCGGCAACGGTTATTTTGGCGATGGGCGCAGGTAAACATGCGGCAAAGGCAATTGACGCTTACTTAAAAGAAAAACACGGAAAATAAAATTCATTCGATATGCGGTGCTATGCATAGGAATGATGGCATAACGGCATGGCAGTGTTGTTTGTAAAAGCAACAGCACTTTTCCGTGAGAATTTTTGTGTTTTTTGTAACTTCCCATAAAAGGCAGTTATATGCTACAATAAGAAAGTATAAATCACTCCTTTCGGGGCGGTTGATGAATCGTTTAATCCATCTGACCGCGCCGTTTGGGGTGATTTTTTTCTTGAATGAAAGGATCAATTCATTCCGATAGCATGGATTTGACGGAGGGATTTTATGAAAGCGCGAAGGCTTATGATTCAGGATTTTGATTCCACATTGGATGATGGTGACTTTTTTTATGCGGGGCCCAAAACAGTTCGATGCAAGGGCTGTTTTGAGTGCTGGCTGAAAATGCCGGGAAAATGCTGCATGGCTGACCGCAGCGAAATGATTGGAAGCCGCATAGCGGTCACAGAACGAGTCATTATTATCAGCAAAAGCATTTATGGCGGTTTTGCTGCTCCTGTAAAACGGGTGTTAGACCGCAGCATTCCCGGTGTACTGCCTTTTTTTCGGTGGATACATGGGCGTATGCATCATGTGCCGCGCTATAAAAGCCAGCCAAACATGGAGATTTATTTTTACGGAACAGAAAATATGACCGAAAAAGAAATTCAACTGGCAGAAAAAGCGGCGAAGGCAATGGCAATTAACTTTAATGCAAGAAGTGTGAAAGTGAAATTTTTCAACACCTTGCAGGAGCTGAAGGAGCATTTTAGATGAAAACGGTATATGTTGTACTGAGTCCAAAGAAAAAATGGAGCAACTCCGCTTATTTGGCTGCGGTATCCCATCCTTTTGCAGGGAGTGACAGCATGACCATCCACTACCGAGGGCCAAAAGATGTTCAAAGCATCATGGAGCAGCTGCGAAAAGGCTGCCGGCTGGTGTTAGTAATGCCGCTTTTTGTGGATGGGATTCCTTCTCATGTTTTAGAATTGATGGAGAAAATCGAGCAGCAGACAAAGCAAGAGCGGCTGCATAGCGAAGTATATTCTATGATCAACTGCGGATTTTATGAGGGTCAGCAGTGTGAGTATGCGCTGGAAATGGTGGAGTGTTGGTGTTTGCGCTGCGGCTTTCAATTTATGGGAGGGCGCGGCATTGGTGCGGGTGAGATGTTTGGCGTTTTGCGCCTAAACCTCTTAATTGGTGCATTGCTCATTGCAGCCGATTTTGCCATCAATCTGGTAAAGGCGGCATTCAGCGGAGCGTTCAGCATGTCTCTTGTTTTGAGCGGAATGCATCCTTTAAGCGGTATCATTACGATTGCGCTTGGGATATTGTGGAGCTTGGGACCGTGGTTTGCTGCTGCAAAAGTAGGCAGCTGTGCAAAAAAAGGCATCCAGTGCGGCGTTCGCTATACAACGGTCACCTGCTGCCCGTCTATTCTCTTTGCTTTTTTTGCCAGCCTTTATTGGGTTTTGCGCGCATTGATTATGCACCGGATTCCTATTTGGACATTATTCAAAAAGATAGACGAATGATTTTGAATGGATACAGGACGGAATAAGAGATGTAACAACAAAAGGACACAGAGCATTTTTGCTCTGTGTCCTTTTGTTGTTTATGCAAAGTAAAAGGGAAAAACAGCGGCGGTTTTGTTCAGCGGATAGATGCTTTTGAATCCTCAGCCGGATCGGTTAACGGGCTGCGGTAAACAATTTTTGATGTGATGTAGCTGCATTCAAAAGAGGCATCGGGGTAGCGCAGCCGAAAGGCAATTTTTTGTGCCAGCCGTTTGCCCAGCGTAGAGGTTTGCACGTCGACGCTGGTAATTTTCCCGGCAGTGGAAGGATATTCGCTGCTGTTGTCGAAGCCGGTTAACACAATGCGTTTTTGGTCGGCATAGGCAGGTTGGTCAAAAAAGGAGGCAACATAGCTGGCAATAAAATCGCTTGCGCACACAAAGGCATCGGGGAAATAGGTAAGCCCCCGCAAAAAGGACTCGATTTCTTCCGTGTGCAAATGGAGGGGAAGGGGACTCGTGTGGCACACGCTTTCATCCAAAGTGATATTGTGATCGTGCAAAGCGTCGAGAAAGCCTTGATAACGGTCGGTGTTCGTTTGGGCATAATGAATATCACCAATAAAGCCTAAGCGAGTTCGTCCGCTTTCGATTAACCGGTTTGTAATCTGGTGTACCAAGCAGCGCCCTTCCAGCATGACAAGATCGCCGTTAAGCTGGTCGGCCCCCAAAAGCGGCACCGTATCCAAAAATACTTTGGGAAGGCTCAATGCGGCAAGCGCACGCAGCATAGAGGGGTCGTAAATATTCAATACAATCATGCCGGACACCCCGCCGCTGGTGAGAGAAGCAGGCATTTGAAAGCCTTCATACCAATGGCTGGGCAAATAGGTATACATCATGTTGATGTTCAGGCGCGAAAGCTCTTTGGCAATCTGATGAATAATTTGCATCCAAAAAATGGAAGATTCCGGCCTGGAAACTACGACAGACACTGTGCGCGGCACATTGACCTGTGAAGGTGCGGCCTGCACGACAGGTTCTGTTTGTGGAATGCGGTAGCCGCATTCTGTGGCTTTATCAATAATTTTTTTTCGCAGCGCTTCGGAAACACCTTCCTTGTGGTTCAGTGCTTTCCACACAGTAATGCGTGAAACGCCAAGAGCATCGGCAAGAGACTGCATGGTATTCTTTTTCATGGTGAGTGCCTCCTAATTACGAGGGTTTGTTAACATTATTATAACATCTTCCGAAAGTGATTGCAATTCTTTCCCATTCACTTAACAAAAGTTAATGAATCATTTAGATACAGATAAGAAAATGATGCTTTTGACAAATTTTAAACAGACAAATTGTTTAAAATGTTACTTGCTTTTTCTCTCTTTTGTTGTTAGAATGATGAATGAAAAATGAAATATAAAGAGAAATGTTTTTCTTTTTCAAAAATAGTTGTTAATTTGTTTGTTAATTAACAGTTAAGCTGTGGTAGCTGTGTTTTAAAGCCTATATCTGCGGCAAATTTGTAAATATCTGATTGGACACTTGCTTTACAAAAAGGTGTTTGATAGGCGTGTTTTGCTATGTAAAAGCAGATTCTAGGGAAATGGCCATTTTTTCAATCAATCGTAAAGGCATTTGGTAAATGGAGTGAGAGTCTGCTGTTTTTTCAAAGGCACAGGCGCATCTGACCGTGTGATTTTACCGGCTGGGTGCGCCTGTTTTAAGGAAAAATACCGGTTTTTGAGCAGATGCGTGTCTCTCGTATATCAAAAGGGCGGCAGGCATATGCCCAAAAGGGTGCAGATGGCACAGTACGTTTTTCGCGGCGGATGTGCAGGAATCAACTTGGTTAAGGAAGGTGAATGACCGATGAAATGGAATCTTTCTACGGACAATGACGCACTTTTAATGCCCGGCATGCAGGAGCTGTACGGAATTTTAGGCATTGAGTGTGCCGGGGACGGAGTGACGGTACAAGCCGAAAAGGGCGATAAGCTGAGCGTATTTGAAAAGGATGGCGCATGGCACATCACTTATTCGCGCCATGTAGAGTTTTACCGCGCAGCAGCTTTGGTTTTGCGCTGTATGCAGACGGGACAATCGGTGGAAGAAGCAGCACGTTTTGAATCTTGCGGCTTGATGCTGGATGCTTCCCGCAATGCGGTTCCCACGGTGGAATCGGTGAAGGATATTCTCCGCCGTATGGCGCTGATGGGCCTCAATTTGGCAATGCTTTACACAGAGGATACTTATGAGGTGCCTGATCAGCCGTATTTTGGCTATCTGCGCGGGCGTTATACGTTTGAGGAGCTGCGCGAAATTGACGATTGTGCAGCCAGCCTTGGTATTGAGGCCATTCCCTGTGTGCAGACGCTGGCGCATTTGGAGCGCGTGCTGCAATGGCCCGTCATGGAAAAACACAAAGACGCCAATGATGTGTTGTTGGTGGGTGAAAAAGAGCCTGAGACCTATGAATTGATTCGCGCATGGCTCAAAGCGGCCAGCGCGCCGTTCCGCTCCAAGCGTGTTCATATCGGTATGGATGAGGCCTACTGGCTGGGACGCGGCCAATACCGCAACCGCTATGGCTTTGCTACTACCACCGAGTTGATGAGTGTGCACTTGGAAAAGGTGAGCGCTATCCTGCATGAGCTGAGCCTCGAAGCGATGATGTGGAGCGATATGCATTTCTCCGCAGCGCGTGACGAAGGGGTGTATCACCCGGAAGCCGAGCTGACGCAGGAGATTTTAGACGGTGCGCCGGACGACATCGGCTTGGTTTTCTGGGATTATTATCACGAAACCAATGGCGCATATGATAACATGCTGAAAAAACATGCGCAGTTCCGTGCGCCCACCATTTTTGCGGGCGGCATTTGGACGTGGCTTGGCCCGGCGGCAGACTATCGCAAAACGATGGTTACCACCTTGCCTGCGCTGGAGGAATGTGTGCGTCACGGCGTGAAAGAAGTATTTGCCACGGCGTGGATGGATGATGCAGCGGAATGCAGCCCCATGGCGGTGCTTTATGGCTTGCAGCTGTTTGCAGAGTATTGCTACTGCGGAAAATGGGACGAGGAGGAATTGGCGGCACGCTTTAAAATTACATGCGAGGCCGATGCAAAAGCATTCCTGGAAATGTCCCGCTTCAATGAGCTGCCCGGCGAGACCTTGCAGGATCAAAGCACGGCAAACTTCTGCAAAGAGCTGTTGTATGAAGACCCGATGCTGTTGGTGTTTGAAAAAGATCTGGCCAACAATGCCGAATATGCGGTATACTATGAAAAGCTTGCCGCAGAATTTGAAACATTCGCAAAAGAAAATCCGCGCTATGCGCCGATGCTGACGGCGCTTTCCGTTATGGCAAAAGCACTTGTGCTGCGCTGCCGCTGGCGTGACGAAGCGCCCAAAGCAGTGCGAGCAGGCGACCGCGCAAAAGCGGGCGAGCTGGCAGCATTGGCAGAGGAGTGCGGTGCAGCTGTGAACGAAGTGCGTAAGGCGTGGCGCACGCAGTGGGATGCCATCAATAAGCCCTTTGGCTTTGAAGTGCTGGACATCCGCTTGGGCGGCGTGATGGCGCGCTTTGAAACAGCTGCACAGCGTATGCAGCAGTATGCAGACGGCACGCTCGCGGAGCTGCCGGAATTTATGTGTGAAAAGCTGACTTACTTAAAAGATAAAGACGGTCATGCCATTTGCCGCAACTTGTGGACATCTTATGTTTCCGCATGCTGTGTCGGAAAGCTGGTGTAAAACAGATCTTTCTTTTGGTGGGAAAGTTTCATGTTTCAATCATATTTTTAAAAAGACAGGTGATACAAATATGACAAAGATTATCGGACAAGCAAATCCCAATATGCCGTGGCAGGACAAACCCGAAGGCTATACCGAGGCCGTTTGGCGTTACAGCAATAACCCCATCATTCAGCGCAATGCAACGCCGATTTCCAACAGCGTATTTAACTCGGCGGTTGTCCCGTTTGAAGATGGTTATGCCGGTGTGTTCCGCTGCGACTCCAAGTCCATCAGCATGGACATCTTTGCCGGACGCAGCAAAAACGGCATTGACTGGGAAATTGACAGCACCCCCATCGTATTTGAGGGGGACCCCGAGGTAACCGTGCGCGAGTATCGTTATGACCCGCGCGTGTGCAAAATTGATGACCGTTACTACATTACATGGTGCAACGGCGCACACGGCCCGACCATCGGCGTGGCATGGACGAAGGATTTTAAAACCTTCCACCAGCTGGAAAACGCCTTCCTGCCGTACAACCGCAACGGCGTGTTGTTCCCGCGTAAAATCAACGGCATGTACATGATGCTGTCCCGTCCGTCTGACACAGGTCACACTCCGTTTGGCGACGTATTTTGCAGCCAAAGCCCGGACTTGACCTTCTGGGGCAAGCACCGTTGGGTGATGGAAACCGTTCCCGGCGACGACTCCGCTTGGCAGTCTAAGAAAATCGGCCCGGGCGCAGTACCCATCGAAACGGACGAAGGCTGGCTGATGATTTATCACGGCGTCATTAACACCTGCAACGGCTTTGTATACCGTATGGGCGTCGCTCTGCTGGATCTCGACGAGCCGTGGAAGGTGAAAGCACGCAGCCGCAACTACATTCTCGCTCCGCAGGAGCTGTATGAGTGCGTGGGTGATGTTCCCAACGTGACATTCCCGTGTGCAGCGCTCACCGACGCAGAAACAGGCCGTATTGCCATCTACTATGGCTGTGCCGACACGGTAACCGGCTTGGCATTCACCACCGTGGACGAGCTGATGCGCGTCATGCGCGAGTTTCCCCTGTAATCACTTTCATCCGGGAGGGTTTTTATGATTTTTGCAAAAGAACGTGTCGAAGTCATCGCTTCGCAGCTCAAAAAACAAATTGTCGTGCAGTCCTTCTCCTTGGACAGCTGGCAGATGAAAGAGGCATTTTACCTCACTCCGGCTGAGGCAGACGCCGACAGCCAAACGCCGTGGCAGCCGTTTGACTCCACGCGCGACCATTGGTATGGCAAAGACCGTCACTATTGGTTCCGCACGGAGTTCACCGTGCCTGAAGAATATGACGGAAAACAGCTTTGGCTGTATCTGCGCACCCAGATTGAGGAGTGGGATGATGCGAAAAACCCGCAGTTCCTGATCTTCGTGAATGGTGTGGTGCGTCAAGGCGCCGACATGAACCACCGTGAGCTGCCGTTTACGGACTGCGCAAAGGCGGGCGAGCGTTTTGTTATCGACTTGCAGGCACACAGCGGTATTCTGCACCCCGAGTTCCGCTTGATGGCGGACGTGCAGGAGCGTTCCGAGCTGGTAAAAGACCTGTACTATGATTTGCAGGTTCCTCTGTGGGCGCTGGACCGCATGGACAAAGAGTCCAAAACATACATCGACCTTTGCACCGCTATGAACGATGCCATCAACTTGCTCGATATGCGCCGCGTACCCAGCGAGGCATTTTATGAGAGCGTTCAGCAGGCGCGTGATTTGCTGGATAAAACCATCTACGGCGAAATGGCCGGCTTTGACGATGTGATTGCCAGCTGCATCGGCCACACGCACATTGACGTGGCTTGGTGGTGGACGGTGGCGCAAACCCGCGAGAAAACCGCCCGCAGCTTCTCTACCGTTTTGAAAATGATGGAGGAGTACCCCGAATATCGCTTCATGTCCAGCCAGCCGGTGCTGTACACCTTCCTGCACGAGCGCTATCCCGAGCTTTACGAGCAGCTCAAGCAGCGCGTCAAAGAGGCACGCTGGGAACCGGAAGGCGGCATGTGGCTGGAAGCCGACTGCAACCTGACGGCCGGTGAAAGCTTGGTGCGTCAGTTCCTGTATGGCAAGCGCTTCTTCCGCGAGGAGTTCGGCGTGGAGAACCGTGTGCTGTGGCTGCCCGACGTGTTCGGTTATTCCGGTGCATTGCCCCAGATTATGAAAAAGAGCGGCATTGATTACTTCATGACCACCAAGCTGTCGTGGAACCAATTCAACAAGGTTCCCAACGACACCATGATGTGGGAAGGCATTGACGGAAGCCGCGTTTTGACCCACTTCATTTCGACGCTGGGCGTCGGTCAGAGTGTGGAGAAATTCTTCACAACTTATAACGGTATGCTGCACCCCGATTCCATCATGGGCGGCTGGGAGCGTTATCAGAATAAAGAAATGAATAACGATATTCTCATCGCTTACGGTTATGGTGACGGCGGCGGCGGCCCGACCCGTGAAATGCTGGAAACCGGCCGTCGTATGGAAAAAGGCATCAAGGGCGTACCCAAGGTGCGTCAGTGCGGTGCCCTGCAATACTTCACCGAGCTGGAAGAGCGCGTGAAGGACAGCCGCCGTCTGCCGGTGTGGACGGGTGAATTTTACTTCGAGTATCACCGCGGTACTTACACTTCCATGGCACGCAACAAGCGTTCCAACCGCAAGAGCGAGCTGGCACTGCGCGATGTAGAGCTGCTGTCTGTTTTGGCACAGGAAAAGGGCGCAGAGTACCCCGCGGAAAAACTGGAAAAACTGTGGAAAATGGTGCTCTTGAACCAATTCCACGACATTCTGCCCGGTTCTTCCATCAAAGAAGTATACGAAGTGACCCGCGAAGAATACGCACAGATTGCTGCTGAGTGCAAGGCGTTGGCGGACGAGAAGATGAAGGCCGTTGCCGGTGAGGGAAGCGACGTGGTGCTGTTCAACACCCTCGGCTTTGCCCGCAATGACTTGGCAGTTCTGCCCGAAGGCGTGAGCGGCTTGGAAGGCTTTGCTGCTCAGGAAGCCGACGGCAAAGTGTACAGCCGCATTCCGTCCGTACCCTCCAAAGGTATGGCCAGCGCAAAAACAGGCACTGCCGCAAAAGAGGATGCTCCCTTCTCTATTGAGAAAGAAAACGGCGGCTACCTTGTGGAAACTCCGTTCTATACCGTTTGCATTGATGAAAACGGTATGATGAAAACGCTGTTTGACAAAGAGAATCAGCGCAATGTCTTTAAGCCCGGCCAGAACGGCAACCGTCTGCGCGTCTTTGAAGATAAGCCCATTTACTATGATAACTGGGATATTGACGTGTATTACACGGAAAAAGGCTGGGATTTGACAGAGGTCACTTCCATGGAGTGGACTTCCGTTGGTGCACTGTTTGCCGAGCTCACCATTGAGCGCGAGTTCATGCAGTCGAAAATGCGCCAGAAAATCCGCTTCTATACCGACAGCCGCCGCATCGACTTTGATACATGGGTGGATTGGCACGAGCATCAGCACCTGCTGAAAGTCTTTATGCCCGCCGATGTGCATACCGATGAGGCAACGTTCGATATCCAGTTTGGTAACGTGACCCGCAAAACCCACGCCAACACCAGCTGGGATCAGGCTCGCTTTGAGAGCTGCGGCCACAAATGGGTGGACGTTTCCGAGGGCGGCTATGGCGTCAGCTTGCTGAACGACTGCAAATACGGCCATTCGGTGAAAGAGGCAGAAATTGGCTTGACCCTGATTAAATCTGGTATCGAGCCGAACCCCGACACCGACAACGAGGAGCACTTCTTCACTTACTCCCTGTATCCGCATGCCGGAACATGGAAAGAGAGCGACACCGTGAAAGAGGCCGAGATGCTGAACCAGCCGGTTCTGACCACCTTGGGCGCTGCGGTTGAGCCGATGAGCTTTGTTTCCAGCGATGACGACAATGTCATTATCGAGACGGTGAAGGCTTCCGAGGACGGCAAGGGCGTGGTTCTGCGCGTGTACGAAAACCAGAACAAGCGCACCAACGCTTGCCTGACGCTGGCACGCGAACCGAAGCAGGTTTATAGCTGCAGCTTGATGGAGGAGAAAGAGGATGTTCTTCTGCCCTGCATGAACAAGATCAGCTTCACCATTCTGCCGTACGAAATTAAAACTCTGTACATCGAGTTTTAAGCTGCGGTTTTCAGAAGAATAAAAGGCAGCCGGACAAGTGCTTTTGCGCTTGTCCGGCTGCTGTTGAGACTGTCGAAAAACTGCCGCCTGATTCAAAAAGAAGACGAGTTGCAAGGGGAAAAAGGCTTGGAAAAGGGGGCTAGCCCNNAAGCTTTTTCGACAAACTGAACAGCCGGACAAGTGCTTTTGCGCTTGCCCGGCTGTTTTTGCATGAACGCAGGAAAAGCCTTGCACCGGAATGCAATCGGCATTATAATAAATTTATACACAGCGGGTAGACAATCTGCACGCTGTGATTTGTTATGGATGGAATAAGGAGTAGAGGAATATGGCATCAAAGGTTTACTTTACCGATATGCGCGCGCTGCCCGGCACCAATTTGCAGAAAAAGCTGGAAAAGCTGATGCGCCGCGCAGGAATGGATACCATTGATTTTCAAGACAAGTTTGCGGCTATTAAAATTCATTTCGGCGAGCCGGGCAACCTGTCTTATCTGCGCCCGAACTTTGCAAAAACGGTTGCCGATATGGTGAAAAGCTTGGGCGGAAAGCCCTTTTTGACCGACTGCAACACCTTGTATGTGGGCCGCCGCAAAAATGCGCTCGACCATTTGGAGGCGGCGTATGAAAATGGCTTTTCGCCGTTCTCCACAGGCTGCCATGTCATCATTGCCGACGGCCTGAAAGGAACAGATGAAGTGGAAGTGCCGGTAGAGGGCGGTGAATACGTCAAATCGGCGAAAATCGGCCGTGCCATTATGGATGCCGATGTCTACATTGCGCTTTCGCACTTCAAAGGGCATGAGTCCACGGGTTTTGGCGGCGCAATTAAAAACACCGGCATGGGCTGCGGTTCGCGTGCGGGCAAAATGGAAATGCACTGCGCCGGAAAGCCCACGGTGAACAAAGATGCATGCAAAAGCTGCCACATGTGCGAAAAGAACTGTGCGCACGGCGCAATTTCGTTTGACGAAAATAAGAAAGCTTCGATTGACCACAATCGCTGCGTAGGCTGTGGCCGCTGCTTGGGCGCGTGCAATTTCGACGCAATTTACAACGAAAACTATACGGCAAACGATGAGCTGAATTGCCGTATGGCAGAGTACAGCAAAGCGGTTGTGGATGGCCGCCCGGCGTTTTACATCAATATTGTCAATCAGGTTTCGCCGTACTGTGACTGCCACGGCGAAAACGATACGGCAATTATTCCCGATGTGGGTATGTTTGCCAGCTTTGACCCTGTCGCGCTGGACGTTGCCTGTGCCGATGCCTGCAACAAAATGCCCGTCATTCCCGGCAGCTTGCTGGACGACCACATGCACGCCGAAGGCGCTTGCGACCATCACGACCACTTCACCAATGTGTCGCCCAACACCAATTGGAAAACGTGCATGGAACACGCCGAGAAAATCGGCCTTGGCAGCAGAGATTACGAATTGATTACCGTATAATTGAAAAGCCGCTGAACCTTAGAAATAAGGTTCGGCGGCTTTTTTACTTGTGAGAAAGCGGGTTATCCCGCGTTGAACAGCGGCGCCAGTACGTCGGCATGCGTTTGGAAAATACCAAGCAGTATGCTATTCCAATGACGTGCATCCTGCTCGGTGCTGCCAAACACATAGTCCTCCTGCCCATAGTCGATTACGTCAAAACCAGGAATTGCTTTGCTGGCGCCCTTGGTACGGTATGCGGCGGCATCTGCAAGGGTAAACGACACCGCGTCTAAGTCCGACGTATTGACCCAGCTGCTGATGTCTGTGCCGTTGGGCTGTTCGTCGGTTCTGTTTGTTGTTTGAACTTGGGCGGCAGGGGCTTTAATCGTTTGGCTGCTGACATATTCACCATACATCTGGTCGACATAAAGCGTGAATGATTCGCTGAAGATTTCAGACGGAACATGCCCGCCGTCCCACTGCCATTCAATATTGGCATCAATGCCTGCGTTCAGCATGGCAATTTGAAGGTTTAATGAGGAGAAAAGGGACATATCTCCCTCCGCAGCACCCATTAAAATACGAACCCAAGTGGGATTTTCTATGCCTTCTGCATCAATATAATTCAACGGATTGTATAAATCGACAATATTATTTCCGTAAGTATCTCCGGCTTCGATTTCAGCAAGGTCGGCGGCGTAAGCCTGCACCATTTCTTCGTATGAAGTATAGTAAGCGGAATCCACGCTGCTGCCATTTGCTTGGGTAGTGCCGGCGTCGGGGGTGCCGACATCCATGGTGTCACCCGCACTGTTTTCGGCCACGCCTTCATTGGCAAAGCCGCGGTTACCGTTTCCTCTTTGCGGCAGCTCACCGTCGGGAAGTTCCCCCTTGGGCAATGCACCGTCGGGCGGTGTACCATTCATTCCACCCATTCCGCCGCGCATTCCGCCCATGCCTTTCGTGCTGCTCTTGGCATAGCGTCCTTCCACAAACGCTGCGGCTTTGTCGGCCGTCGTCATAGCCGCCGCTTCTTCATCGCTTAGCGCGTTGCCTTCAGCGTCAAACCACGTCCAATCTTCGGCGTAGTCCAGCTGGTCTAAGTACGATTGCAGGTTGGATTGAAATTCCATTCAATACAAATCTAAATAAGTGCCGTAATAGCCATTGGTTTCCGGGTGCGTCTGCGGGTCGTATTCGATGGTCAAAGCGATGGTATCCTCCAAATCTCCGTCGCTGTTCAAATCAAACCCAATGGCGTTTTCTGCTGCGCTCAGATTTTGCTGGTTCATATATTCCATATACGCCTCGGACAAATATTCCGCCAACTGTTTTTGGAATGACGTACCAAACTCATAAGTGGTGTCCAGGGTATACTCAAAAGTCATTGCCATATCGGCTTCATAAAGCGAGGTGATGGCGCTGTATGCCATACATCCCCAAGCGCCGTCGGAAATTTCGTAGTCAGTGCCGTCGATACTGACGGTTGTTGTGTAACCGCCGTCCTTCAGCAAATAAACGCCTACGGCACCGGCTGCAATTTCATAGTCATAGAAATCGGAGTGATTCGAGGTGGCTGCAAACATGACGGCATGGGCTCCGCCCCCAGAGCCGCCCGTGGAAACAAAATAATCCACACTTCCCGGTAAATTCCCAAGAAGAATGTTATATTTTACGAAACGGGCGGCATTTTTTTGGTCTACCAAGCAAGAGGGAGCGTCACCGGTGTAGTAAGAATTGCCGTCCTCATCCGCTGCCGTGTCCTGCTTGCCGCGGTTTCCGCAAGACACGTTGATGTATCCCTCTGAAGCATAGGTGGTTGCTGCCAGCGTATTTTTGCTGGAGCCGTAACCTGCTGCGCCTGTATTTAAAAGAACGGGAGCGGTGGCAGCGGTGTACACTTGGCCGTGACTGCTTGTTACTTGGGCTGCTGCATCAATCACGAGAGAACCTTTTGCGGTTTGTGTGTCGCTGGTTGACGTAACATCCTCTTGGCCGTCGCCGTCGGTGTCAATACCGAGCACATACGCGGCAGGAACGCATACCGATACGCCTTGCTGGTCGGGCAGTTCAGGAAAAGCGACTGCGGACACAATCGACAAGATCCACGCCTGTGCGTCTGCATTATAAGTCCACTCCTGGTCGGGGTTGTTGGCAACGTTTAATGTTTCTTCAATATAGGCTTTTTGTTCGGGGTCAGCCACGTCGACACTTTGGGAAGCGCTGGTGGGTGACGCACTTGCTGCTTCGCTTGTGCTGGTGGGTGCACTTTGTGCCGAACATGCACACAGACAGCAGGCAAGAAAGAGCGCAATCACTTTTTTGCAATACTTCACGAATGGAAACCTCCTGTTTTGTTAATAGCTGTATCATACAACACAAAACTTGAAGTTTTATTGAAGCATCAAAATTTTAATTGTTAACCATTACTCTTTGTGTAGTTGACAATTGGGCGTTTTTTTTGTTACAATGATGCAGCGATATTGGCTGAAAGGGGAATGGGAATGGCATCGACGAAAGAAGAAATTTTGTCCTTGCTGGAGCAGGCAGGGCAGCAGGGCGTTTCAGGCCAGCAGCTCGCACAGCAGCTGGGAGTTTCACGCACTGCGGTTTGGAAAGCGATTGCACGCTTAAAAGAAGAAGGCTGCCAAATTGAAGCGGCTCCCAACCGCGGCTATCGGTTGTGTGCAAAACAGCCCACTTACTGTGCCGCCAATGTACAGCGGCTGCGGCGGGTCGAGGCGCCCGTCAAAGAATATGATGCCATTGATTCGACCAACGCTGCCGCGAAGGAGATGGCGCAAAGCGGTGCTTCGCATGGTACGGCAGTATTTGCCCATCATCAAACAGCAGGCATGGGGCGGCGGGGACGCAGCTTTTTTTCGCCCGAAGGAGGGCTGTATCTTTCGGTTATTTTGCGCGGTTTACCCGGCATGGAAAGCGCGGCGCTGCTTACCGCTGCGGCGGCGGTGGCCGTGTGCCGGGCGGTGCAAACGGTTTATGACACGCACCTTTTGGTAAAATGGGTGAATGATTTGTATAACGCTGAATACAAAAAGTGCGGCGGCATTTTAACACAGGCTGCCGTTGACTTAGAGGGCGGCGGCTTGGAGTATGCGATTGTCGGGGTAGGGCTGAATGTCGCCCCACCGCCGCAGGGCTTCCCGGAGGAGCTAAGGGAGATTGCAGGCGCGATTTTAACACAGCCGCAGCCGCAGCGGATGAGCGAGCTGACCGCTTGCCTTGCCGATGAAATTTCCGGCATAAGCACATGGATGAACGATCCGGCATGGCTGGAGGAATACCGCGCCCGCAACTTTTTGCCGGGCAGAGAAATTTGGCTTGAGCGCAGCGGAAAGCGTACTCCCGCAAAAGCGCTGCGTATTTTGGACGATGCCCGTCTGCTGGTGGAAACCCCGCAGGGGCAAGAAAGATTAAGTTTTGAAGAGGTGAGCGTTCGTTTATGAAGAAAACGAGGACAAAAGAGTTTTGCATGGCTGGGCTGCTGGCAGCCTGTACCGCTGTTTTGGCACAAATTGTGATTCCCATTGGGCCGGTTCCCTTCAATTTAGCTGTTTTTGGCGCTTTTTTAGCCGGAATGCTTCTTTCGCCGGGCATGGCGGTGCTTTCTATGGCGACCTATTGGCTGATGGCGGCGATTGGCCTGCCGGTGATGGCCGGGCTGCAAGGAGGCCTTGGGGCGGTGCTGTCGCCCACAGGCGGCTATGTGGCGGGCTACCTTCTTTTAGCGGGCTGTACGGCTCTCGTTGCCGAGCGTCCTGTGCCGATGCGCTTGGCGGGCATGGCGCTCGGGTTAGTGCTTTGCTATACGCTGGGAACGGTTTGGTTTATCTGTGCAACGGGGACGGCGCTGTCCGCTGCTTTGGCCATGTGTGTCCTGCCGTTTATTCCGGCAGATGTGGCAAAAGGCATTGCTGCCGCTTGGCTGGCGCAAACCCTCAAACGCCGTGTGCTGCAAAATGTATCATGACATCAAACAAAAATGCTCCCTTCTTTCACATTGTCGTGAAGGAAGGGAGCATTTTACTGTTTTATGATATCGGCTTAGCCCTGATAGCCCACAGCGTCTGCCAGCTCTTTGTCAATGACAACGACTGCATCGCTGTGCATTTTCAGCATGGTAGAGGGGTTCTGAGTGGTGATAACATCATCCATGATCAGACCCTTGATGGCAGGAACTTTTGCCAGGCCGGTTGCAGCCAAAACAACTTTTTTAGCTGCCATGATATCGCCCATGCCCATGGTGATTGCCATGGTAGGTACGTCTTCGCGTTTCTCGAAGAAGCGAGCATTGGCGTCAATGGTGCTCTCGGTGAGGTGTTCGATATGAGCAACGGAAATGAGGTGGTCGCTGGCCTCGTTAAAGGCAATGTGACCGTTGTTGCCGATGCCTAACAGCTGAAGGTCAGCCACGCCGCCCTCACGCACTTTTTCTTCCAGCTCACGGGCATTGGCTTCAAAATCGCCCATGCCGTTTGCCACGAAGGTGTTGGCTTTATCAATGTTGATGTGGTCAAACAAATTGGTGTTCATGAAATAGCGGTAGCTTTGGTCATGAGTGCCGGGGATGCCGCAGTACTCGTCTAAGTTGACAGTGCGCACTTTGGAGAAATCGACCTTACCGGCCTGATTCATCTCAATCAGCTTTTTGTAGATGGGAACCGGCGTGCCGCCTGTGGCAAGGCCCAGTTTGCAGTCGGGTTTTTCATTGACAAGGCCGGCAATCATTTCGGCAATGACACGGCAAGTTTCGTCGTAGCTGGCAGTAACAATAACCTTCATAACACAAAACTCCTTTGTTGATAACGCATGGCGGCCTTCACGAAAGGGGAACTTGGTGAGTGTGCCGCCCGTTAAACTTCTTACCCTAATCATAGCACCTTTTTTGCTTGGGTTCTTGTGCGAAAGATTGATTTTTTTTGCAGTTTTGTCCAAAAACAATGCTTTTTGTCAGCCGCCTGTGCAAAGTGAAAACGGCAAAAAAACCGCCTGCAAAATGCAGGCGGTAGAGACTGTCGAAAAACTGCCGC
>DCEX01000013.1:17130-86268 GCA_002315015.1 Faecalibacterium sp. UBA1819 | reverse complement strand
AAAGCTTTTTCGACAAACTGAACCGCCTGCATTTTGCAGGCGGTAATCCATCTCAGCGCTGTAAACCAAGCGGAGTAATTGCGCAGTAGTCTTCTACGCTGCCGTTGTTTTTGAAGCAATCAAGAATTTGCTTTCCGACGGGATGCAGCTCCTCCACGTCGAACTCAGCCAGCTCTTTGGCAAAGAAATTATACAGAATTTCTGCGCCCTTGTCATAGCCTTCCTTGCCCAAGGATTCCTGCTTTTCGGTGCGCAGGAACTTGGAGGGAATTTCTTGGCCGTCCACTTTCATTTCACGCAGTGCATAGCCCAGCAAAGAGCAGCGCGCCGGTGCAAGGCGGTCCATCTTCATGTTGACGCCGCCGCGGCGAGCCAGATACTCGCGCGCAATCCATTCCGCCGCAAAGCCGATTTGATAAACGCCGATATGCTGGTTCGGAATCAATACATAGCGGGTAGACGGAGAATTCAAAATCTGCTCCAGCAGCAGGTTGGCCTGTTTTACTTTCAAGCCCGTGGCAAACGGCCAGTAGGAGCCAACGCCTTCGCCGGCCAGCGGCGAGTTGCCGGTGATGCTGGGGTTTTTGAAGCCGCGCGGAGATACCAAGCGCCACATCCAAGCCAAAGCGGGCGGGATAATGTGCATCAAGCCCATAATGCCGTAGTCGGGATGCTCCTCGGTAGACGGCGGCATACGCACACCAAAGCTGCGCACGTCAATCTCCACAGGCTTTGTTACAATATGGTCTACCATTTTGCGCGGCACAATCACGCGGGGATTGGGGCAGGGCTTTCCGGTGGAGTCCATGGTGTGCTCCCACACAAGACAGGTGGAATCGGGAACGCCCTGAATGTTAAAGAACATCAGCGGCTCTTTGCTGTGAATCGTGATGCGTTCATACATCGGGTCGCTGCCATACTTTTTAATGCCGTCCACGCGCAGGAACCAGCCATCCTCACCGTCGTACAAGGCCAGCTTGCCGCTGTCGGTTTGGAACGAGGGATGGCAGATAGCCATGTCGTCCGTGACCGGCTCGATGGTACAAGTGTCGCTCATGGTGAGGTAGTAGCATTCACCTGTTTGGGTATCCGTACCCAGCAGCACACGGCCATCGGGAATGCGGTGAACATCTTGCAGCAGCTCGCTTTTTCCGCCGCCGGATGCGCCTTCGTGCATCATAACCATTTCGTTTTCATACGGGGTAATGATGCGTGCGGCAGAAGCATGTGCCGTTACCCAGCCTTCCTGCTCGCCAATGTCCAGCAGTACGCTGTAAATACCCTTTTTGGCAGAGGGGCCCGGATAGAGGTTGTAGGCAAAAATCTCGTGCAGATTTTCCGAACGATGATGCACACAAACTTGACGGCCATCAAAGTGAGTGTGACGGAACGGCGGTGCCACGTACAAAATAGCGCGCGGCTTAAAGGTTTGCAGGTCTTTGCCCTCCACAAAGGCTTGCAGCTGCGAAAGTGCAAAGCCAAAGAACGCCGCATTGCGCGGGCAAACCATAACAGCGGGGTAGCCATACTCATAGCCGCCCGCCATAAAGGGAACCAAAATCAGCTCCTGCTTCGACAGCCACTCATAGGTGTCCTTGCGCAAGGTTTCAAACGGGTAGCTGTACACATCCTGAAAACGCGGCTTGTCAGTGGGCTGGTCGTCGGAGATACGCATACAGTCCGGGTCACGGCGGCGCATGTAGTCCTCGGTAAAGTTGACGGCGGCGCCGTTTTTGCAGCGCGCAACCGTGGCCTCTTTCACCAGCTCGCCGTTTACCTCATACAGCACGTCCACCTGACGGGTACTTTTGCTGCCGAAGATGAGATCATACAGCATGGATTTTGTTTCCGGCACAATGACGCTGGGGCTGGTGTTCAGCAGCTTCTGAAGCTCGTCGGGCAGGATAAACTGGTTCAAAAGAATATTCATAGCAAAACCCCTCTCTTTCACATCATCAGGCAGCACCATGCACCCAGAACCGTCGCCTGTGTCCCCTGGCACGGGGCAGTGTGCTGACGAAAATAGAATCAATGATTTAACCTTACCAGAAAAAGCGGTTAGATGTCAACTGTATTACTGCGCTAAAGCGCTTTCGGAAAAACGGCAAAACAAGAAAAAGAACTTAATTTTATTTAGTTTTAATCGTATATGCATTACATAATAAATATTTATTGTATTAAAACATAATAATATTTAAGATAAAATTATTTTTGTTAGGTTATAAAAGGCGATTTACCGCATGAAAGCGGTACGAAAAAAGGAGGGGCAAGCCCTCCTTTTTTATCATATGCAATTGATTATTCCACATCGCCCAAACGTTTCACGCTGGTGTGTGCAATCGGTTTCCAATTGGTTTCCTTGTGGAAGAAGCTGAGAAGCGTGAGCACCATGTGGCTGAACGCAAACAGCCAGAACGAAGCAATTCCGCGCTCCATGCCATTGAGATTGCCTTTTTTAAGTACCACAGTCAATGCTGCCATAAAAATGGTGGCGAGGATGCTGGCAATAAACATACCGCCCATGAGTGTGACAAGAGCCACAATGCCCTTGACTACAATATCACCCAGAACAATCCCACCGGAGATTAAAATGGGAGCGGCGGAAAGCGCACCCAAAATGACGCCCAGCAGCTGAACAAACGGCATCAAGAAGGTGAGATACATGTCAAAGCAAATCCAGCTTTTTTTGACAATGGCTTGACGGAACAGAGAAAAGCCATACTCTTGCAGCCCTTGCAGGCTGCCGGTGGTCCAGCGGCGGCGCTGACGCCAGCTTTGGGCAAACGTAAGGGGCTGCTCGTCATAAATCACAGCGTCGGGGATAAAGTGAACGCGGTGGCCGCGCAGCGCACATTGGGCGCTGAATTCATAATCCTCGGTCATGGTAACCGTGTGCCAGCCGTCCAAATCCTCCAAAAGCTCACGGCTCACGACAAAGCCGCTGCCGTTGACAAGCGCCGACAACCCCATTGAAGCGCGGGCGCTGTTGTAAAAGCGGTTGAGCATCCAGTAACAAATCGAGTAGCAGCCGGAAATGGCGGTTTGCTCGGGGTTTTTGGAATCGCGGAAACCCTGTGCAGCGTGAATCCCGGCACAAAGCGCGTCGTTCATGCGAGCCAAAAAGCCGCGGCCCGCCAAGTTGTCCGCGTCAAACACGCACATGCCGTCAAAATTTTCTTTCAGGATAATTTCGTCAACTACCTGCGTCAAAACCTCGCCCTTGCTGCGAATCACGCCTTTCGGATGGAAAATGCGTGCGCCTGCATTTTTGGCTATGGCCTCGGTGTTGTCCGTGCAGTTGTTCGGCGCAACAATCACCTCAAACAGCTCACGCGGGTAATCCTGTGCCAACAGGCTTTCCACCAGCGGGCCAATGACGGCGGCCTCATTGCGGGCGGCAACCACGCACGCAATGCGCTTTTGCGGCTTTGCGCTGGGAATCGACGGCGTTTTGCGCGTCAGCCCCCGCACACCGATAAGTGCGAAGTAAAGCCCGTATATGGTGAAAATCACGCTTGCGGCGAATAAGAATCGATTAAAAAACACAAGCATCAGCAAGCCCTCCTTTTGGTTCTCTTGCCTATATAACGAACGAGCGGACGGTTTGTCTTCAAAAGTTTCTCATAAAAATAGATTCTTTTTCATAGTTTATATTATTCAAGGCCAAAAAGCAAGGGAGAAGTGGACGATGCAGCATCAAGAACAGGGACTTTCTACCGCGCAGGCGCAGGAGCTTTTGCAAAGCGAAGGGGAAAATATTCTTTCCAAGGGTCAAAAGCACAGCGCAGCCGCCATGTTTTTTTCGCAATTTAAAGATTTGATGATTCTCATTTTGGCGGGTGCAACCTTAGTCAGTGCGCTGATGGGCGAAACGGCGGAAGCCATCGCCATCATTGTCATTGTACTGGTGAATGCTTTAATGGGCTTTTTGCAGGAATATCGAACGGAAAAGACCTTGGAAGCGCTGAACGAGTTAAGCGCCCCCACCGCGTGTGTGCGGCGTGACGGACGCGAACAGGCCATCCCAACGGCTTATGTGGTTCCCAAGGACGTTTTAATTTTGCAGGCGGGGGATAAGATTCCCGCGGACGCCCGCATTTTACAGGCGGTGCAGCTCTCGTGCGATGAATCCATGCTGACAGGCGAAAGCCTGCCCGTGCGCAAAAATGTTCAGGACGAAATTTTTATGGGCTGTACAGTGCTGACAGGCCATGCGGCAGCGCTGGTAACAAAAACCGGCATGAAAACCCAAATGGGTAAAATTGCCGGCCTTGTCGATACAGCCGAGGAAGCGCCGACGCCGCTTCAGGAAAAGCTTTCTCAGCTGGGACGGTTTGTAGCGGCGGCGTGCTTGACGGTCTGTGCGGCAGTCACCCTCCTGGGCTGGCTGCAAGGCAACGATTTTTTAACCATGCTGCTCACGGGTGTTTCGTTGGCGGTGGCGGCCATCCCGGAGGGCCTCCCGGCCATTGTCACCATTACGCTTGCGCTTTCCGTCGGGCGTATTTTGCGGCGCGGCGCTGTCATCCGTCGGCTCCACGCAGTGGAAACTTTGGGCTGTGCGGGTGTGATTTGTACCGATAAAACGGGAACGATTACACAAAACAAAATGACAGTGCAGCGCGTTTGGGTGTGCCGCCGCGATTTTACCGTAAGCGGCAGCGGTTCAGCGTGTGACGGACAGATTTTAGAGGGAGGTACGCCGGTTTCTTTGCGAAACACAAGGGCGCTGGCTCTTTTGTTGGAAGCGGGCGCTCTTTGCAGCACCGCGCAGATTCATGCCAAGGGCAAACGGCTGGAAACTTCCGGCGACCCCACCGAAGTGGCGGTGCTGGTGGCAGCGGCCAAGGCGGGCGTAGAAAAAAACGTACTCATGCGCACTCATCGGGTGGTTGGTGAAATGCCGTTTGATTCCACCAGAAAGCGGATGAGTGTGGTGGTGCGGCAAGCAAACGGACAGGAAAAGCTGCTTTGCAAGGGTGCGCCGGACATTTTGCTGGAGCGCTGCACCCGCATCATGGAAGAAGGCGGGGAACGCACGATGACACAGGCAGACCGTGCGAGCATCCGCCGCAAAATGGAGGAAATGGCAAAAAGTGCGCTGCGTGTGCTGGCGTTTGCTGAAAATCACCCGCAGGACGGCGAGGAAAACATGTGCTTTTTGGGGCTGATGGGCATGATGGACCCGCCGCGGGCAGAAGTGCGCGCGGCGGTGCGTAAATGCAGGGCGGCAGGAATTAAGCCTGTTATGATCACGGGCGATGCCCCCCAAACAGCGTTGGCCGTGGCCTCCAGCGTGGAGATTGCACATCGTTCCGACCGTGTGGTGACAGGTGCGGAGCTGGAAAAAATGACCGACGAACAGCTGCGCAAGATTTGCATGGAAGTTCCCGTCTACGCGCGTGTTTCGCCTGAACACAAACTGCGCATTGTGCGCGCGTATAAAGCGGTGGGACAGATTACGGCAATGACCGGCGACGGCGTGAATGATTCTCCCGCCGTAAAAGAGGCGGACATTGGCGTTGCCATGGGGCAAACGGGAACGGACGTAACAAAGGAAGCATCCGGCGTGGTGATTCTTGACGACAACTTTGCCACCATTGTGTCGGCGGTAGAGGAAGGACGTGTCATTTATCAAAACATCCGCCGCTTTGTGCGTTATCTTTTAACTTCCAATTTGGGAGAAGTGACGGGAATGCTGTTTGCAATGCTGACGGGCCTCCCCGTGATGCTTTTGCCCATTCAAATTTTGCTGGTGAACCTGTTCACCGACGGATTGCCCGCCATTGCGCTTGGCTTGGAGCCGCCGTCCGAGGATATTATGGAGCAGCCGCCCCGCCCCAAACAGGAAGGGTTGTTTGCGCATGGGCTTGGTGCTGTCATTGCGCTGCGCGGCGTGCTGTTGGGTGCGGCGGCCTGTGCGTGTTATGGCGTCGTGCTTGCGCAAAGCGGAGATTTGCTTTTGGCGCGCAGCGCGTGTTTTTTAACTGTTGTGTTCAGCCAAATGCTGCATTTGTTCGAGTGCCGGGGCAGGGGAATTCATTTTGGTGGCAACCCATGGCTTTGTGCAGCGGCGGCATGTTCGGTGCTTTTGGCAGTTTTGTCGGTTTATGCACCGCCGCTGCAAGCGCTGTTTTCCACCTGCGCTGTGGGGATGCCCTATCTTGTCTGGGTGGCTGCCGCAGTGGCGGTGGGGCCTGTGCTGGCTTGGGTGATTCGCACTCTGTTTGGACTTGGCAAGTGAGCTGCCGCACCGTTTTTTCATGCGATGATTAAAACGCCTTTTTCGGGACATACTGAAACAAGAACTTTCCGCCGCGGGAAAGCGGCGGAAAAAACGATGTGTGTCAGGAGGCGAGCCAATGGAAAAAATCATCAAATGGACGTGTTTTTTTACATCGGGCTTGGTGGTGGCGGCATTTGTGTTTGCCATGTACATTAGTACGCTGCTGCCGGATACGTTTTTGGTGCGGTCGGGCGATGGGGTGCGTGTGGCAGGAATGCCTTTTTTGTTCAGCACTCCGTCCGGCCCGCGTGACGCAGTGGCAAATTTGCAAAGCGGCGCATCTTATAACGCCGATTTGAGCATTGCGGGCTTGGTGCCGATTAAAACGGTGCGTGCCAAGGTGGTAGAGCGCCGCGTGGTGCAAGTGTGCGGAACGCCATTTGGCATTAAAATGTTTGCCAACGGTGCCATGGTGGTGGGATTCAGCGATATTTACACGGAATCCGGCTACCAAAACCCTGCTAAGGATGCCGGTTTGCGCATGGGGGATGTCATCGTTTCCATTGCGGGAACCGAAACGAAAACAAACGAGGATGTGGCCGGAGCCATTCAGCAGTTAAAAGGTGCGCCCGCTGAAGTGGTCTATCTGCGCGAAGGCGTAGAAAAAAGCGTCATGCTGACGGCAGTCAAGGACGTTTCGGCAGGGGTATACCGCACCGGCATGTGGGTGCGTGACTCCTCGGCGGGCATCGGTACGCTCACCTTTACGGAAAGCACCCATCAGATGTTTGCAGGGCTGGGGCATTCCATTCACGATGCCGACACCGGCGTGACGATTTCTCTTTTAAAAGGTGAAATTGTTCCGGTTTCCATCACCGGTGTGGTGCGCGGGGAAGCCGGAAGCCCCGGCGAGCTGAAAGGAAGCTTTTTAACGGCGCTGCCGTCCGGCGTCATCAGCGTCAACGGAGAGTCGGGAGTGTACGGCACACTTTCCTCTTATATTAAGGGAGAAGAAATGGAGGCGGCTCTCGCACAGGATGTGATGACAGGCAAAGCGGAAATCATCACAACGCTGGAAGGGCAAGAGCCAAAGCGATATGAGGTGCAAATCGAAAAAATTGCACTCAATTCCGATGACCCCAACCGAAATATGGTGATTCATGTAACCGACCCTAAGCTTTTGGCAGCCACGGGCGGCATTGTGCAGGGCATGAGCGGCAGCCCCATTATACAAAACGGCAAGTTTATTGGAGCGGTGACGCATGTTTTGGTAAACGACCCCACACGCGGTTATGCGATTTTCGGGGAGAATATGCTGGAGACTTTAGATGCAGCAGCACAGAACCCCTCTCAACTTGCATCGTAAAGCAAAAGACTTTATTATTGGAGTGAAAAGGCTCTGCATTGTTTGGATGCAGAGCTTTCAGTTTGTCGCAAAAGCTTTGCTTTTCCACAAACTAAAGATCTATCTTAAATGGAAAAGAGGGCTAGCCCCCTNNCCCCCTTTTCCAAGCCTTTTTCCCCTTACAGCCTAAGTTCTCTTTGAATCAGGCGGCAGTTTTTCGAGAGTCTCAAAGGCTCTGCATTGTTTGGATGCAGAGCCTTTTGATATAAGGGGTCTTTTCTCTAAAAACAACAAATATAGAAACATCGGTGGCAGAAAACTGTCGAAAAAGAAAAGATTTACAATTTATGGAAATTTTTAGGCAGAAACTATTGCCAATAATGGAAATATATGGTAATATCTGGAATAGAACGGCAGGAACACACGAAATGTGCATCGCCGCAAGGGGCGGGACAAGCCTGCGCTGTTAAAACGAAACAAAATCAGAGGGTTATTCGGTCGGTGCAGAAGATTGGCTGCCAAACGGATGGCCTGACAAAAAAACAAGAGCCTTTTTGTAAAAAAGTGCTTCGGAATTTTGGAGGAAAGAACAATGGCACAAGTAAAAGTATTGATGACGGACGGAAACGAAACACTGACCCAAAGCTGCGTGGAGCTGCTGCGCCAAAAGGATGCTGAGTGCATCGTGTGTGAAAAAGACGGCCACCGCGCTTTGGCTGCCATTGTGGAACAGCGCCCGGATGTGGTTGTGCTGGACGCATTTATGCCCGGGCTGGATGCTATCAGCGTGAAGCAGCGCTGTGAACAGCAGGGAGTACAGGCGGCCTTTTTCGTGATGGGTGGTTTTTCGGACGATACGCTGGAGGCCGAGCTGGTAGAAAGCGGATTTTTGTTCTACTTTTTAAAGCCGTTTGACCCGCAGGCCATGGCGCAGCGCGTACTGAGTGCTGCGGGCCGTCCAGTCAAGCGTGTACATGTGCCGGATGATGAGTGTACCGTGACGGATATTCTGCATCAGATTGGCGTTCCGGCTCACATTAAAGGGTATCAGTTTTTGCGTGATGCCATTTTGCTCACAGTAGGCGACGGCGAGTATATCAACAGCGTAACCAAGAAGCTGTACCCGGAAATTGCCAAACGCAACAGCACCACCTCCAGCCGTGTAGAACGCGCCATTCGCCACGCCATTGAAGTGGCATGGGACCGCGGCGATGTGGATACCCTCAACAGCTATTTCGGATATACCATTCACAATCTGCGCGGCAAACCGACCAATTCCGAGTTTATTGCCATGATTTCTGATAAAATGCGCCTGGATAAAAAAAGCCATCGCATTGCATAATCTCGAATTTGTGAAATAGAAATCCTCTCCTGTTTTTTGAAAAGGAAAACGGGAGAGGATTTTTTTGTTGAGCCGAAGCTTTAGCAGTAACTCGTTTTTGTTATTGGTGATTTTTGGAAATGTATTCTACAAGATTATATATAAGATGTTTTTCTTCCTCGCTCATTCCGCGCAATACAATTTTTTCTTCGCTTTCTAATCCCAAAATGAAATCCGTCGAAGTGTGAAACAGGCGTGCCATTTCAGCAATGTATTGTGCAGTTGGAGAAGAAACGTCCATTTCCCAAGCATTAACGCTTGCGCGCGTAACCCCCAGTTTTTTTGCCAAAGCGGCTTGGGACAAGCCCATATTAGCGCGTAATGTTTTAATGGCGGAGGAAATCAAAGCCATCACCTCCCTATGTGATAACTTTACTATGCACAGAATGATAATAAATTATCTAAATATGTATAGTTCTATTGACAATTAATGCAAAGTTTTCTATACTACTTTTAGAAATTTAAAGTTAAGGAGGAAGAAAAATGGCGCTGATTCAATGTCCTGAATGCAAAAAAGAAATTTCTGATATGGCGGCAAACTGTCCAAATTGCGGATATACATTACGGCCTGCGTTGACACAAAAGCTGCTTTCTACTGTAAAAACAAGATTTACCAAGAGAATGGCTGTCATCGCCGCGGTTATGGCGGCGTGTTTGCTGCTTGTTATTGCAGCACTTCCCAAAATGAGAGTTGCGTTGCTTTCCACGGAAGAAAGATGGCTCTATCATGCAGTGGAAGAATTGCGGCAAGACATCCTCAATCCCGATTCGTTACAGATAAAACAGGCATTTGCGGCAATCGAAGTGCCGGAGTACAAAGAAAATGTATTGATTATTTCTTATACCGCTCAAAATCAAGGCGGAGGATACACAGCAGGCAGGGTATCTTACCAAGAGGATGAAAATGGAGAGAGACATTTGATTCATGATACATCAGACAAAGTTGAATATTACGCAAATGTAGATTTGAGCAGCTTGAGTGAGGAGGAAGTGCGAGAGATAGGTGCATTGGCTAGAAATGCAATTGCCTTTGATGTAACCATGCAAGAAGTATTGAGGCACGGTGAAGAAATACCGCAGGAAAACATTGAAAAGGTAATGAAAATGTTCTGAGAAAGAGATATACCAAGTTTTTGGTATGGGGATAATGGATTTTGAGTGAAAGGATGTTGAAAGTGAAAAGGCTGGTTGTCATTCTTTGCAGTATGTGTTTGATGCTCCTTGCGGCAGGGTGTTCGGGTGCGCCGTTGAATGTGACAATTTCTTGTGACGGAGAAGTTGATGAATTGGGAGACGCTTATTTTACCATTCAAACCAACCTTCCCGATGCAACAACGTTGGTTGTAAGTGTAAAAGGAGTAGGCAGTTCGGGTTTAGCCAATGGTCGTTACAGTGCGCAGAAAGAGGTGACGGTATCAGGCGGAAACGCTGTAGCAGGGCCGTTTCAAAATGGAAATGTCCCACTTCCTGCGGGAGAATATGATGTTGAGATTAAAATGCCCGATGCAGGAATGCAGCCGGAAAATGTCCAGCGTGTGATTGGGGAAAAAGGAGAAAACCTGCGCGGAGATATTGTGTTTTCTTCCGAGGATGAAGGAAAATATGTACAATATGATCTTCCATGGGAAATGGTGGATTTCGCTGAGAATTTGATTGGGTGGGAAAAGTCAGTATATTTATCGGCTTTTAGCGGAGTGATATTGGATAGCCGTATTTTGGAAGATAAGCATGATTTGGAACAAAAAAACGACTTGCGATATACAGAATTTTGTTTTTCAAAAGTGATAATTGATAACACCATTACTCGCGACTTAGAGGAACACTACTATTTGTCTGCAATGATTGATTACACTGCAAAGGGATATCATGTGGAAACCGGAGAATCTTTTGAAAAAGATGAAAAACAAGCTCTTTTATTGGATAGCGGAAAAGCACCGTGGAGTTCCGGCAGAATAGAGAATATGTTTGGTGTTTGCAATGCAACAGCGCAGATTATTGATAGTTTTTTTGAACAAATTGAGGATGAAAAGAAATATTTTGATGAAAGTGCTGTTAGATCCGGGGAGGCATCTGAATACACAGAAGATGAGCTTCGTTTTGTGAACTTGGCATTGAACCAAACGCTTGGATTATATGAATTGGCATTTCCTACCAAAGAGGATTTCAATGACTTTATGGAGGAAATTGGGATCCTTCGGAATTTGCTTGTTTTCAATGATTACGCCTCATAAAAATGGAAAGGAATAGATGTTAAGAAAGTGAATGAAACAAGCCGAACTACCCAAAACAATTTTGTGGAATAGATGTCCGCCGTTGAAGTTATGCTGTTACAAATGCACGGGAAACAAATTCCAAATCAAGAGCCTCCAAAGACAAATATGCAGAAAACACTGGAAACAGATATTGTAATTGATGCCGTGATTCAAGCTAGAAACAATCAGTATGGAGTAACGGGAAGCCGGTGTAGTCACTAAGTTGCACAAGCACTAAAAGTTTACGCTGTAATCAATGGAGTTGCCGGAATATGCACCCTAGCATTGATTGCTTAGGAGTTTTTGCAGTTGCGGTCACACTGGTGAATTTAGTTGACGGCTTTGGGGTTTATGCGGCGGCTGAAGTGGTTTGACTGCTTCAAAACATTTCAAATCAAACATAGAACAAAAGAAGATTTTGCTTTAAAAGCTTCTCTTTCCCTGAAACGGGTGAAAGAGAAGCTTTTTGATGTTTATGGGAGCAGCAGAAGGGGAGAAAAACAGAAAAATATAGTTGCTGCACGGGTGGAAAGCTGTAAGAGTTCGCATGGATTATGATGACTATACCGCAAAAGTCGCATTTTTGAATACTTTTCACACGGCGGGGCTGGTCAACCCGAATGGGAGGTGTTATAATAATAAAGTATTTAGCATGGTGTGGTGTGCCATGAGAATAAGGAGTTCGCCATGACAAGAAAAACAAAAGCGTTATTTTGGAAGGCTTGGGGCATTACTGCCGCAGCGACAGCCTTGATTTTAGCGGTCATGTGGGCGATGAACTATGCCGGCTGGCTGCGCATTTTCAGCGCTTTGCTGGGGCTGGGTTTTGCTGCGGCCGGGCTTTGGTGCTTGGCAAAGGCTTTTGAGGCTGCGCCTGACGCTGCCGCTGTGACAAAATGGTATTTGCTGCACGCTGCGTGCGTGTTTGTGCCGGTTGTGTTTGCTATGCTGCTTTCTTTTCCAGATGCGCTGGGCATGGTGATTCCGCAGCTGTTTCCCGTAGTGTCCTTGGCAGTTTTGCTGGCGCTCGAGAAAAAGTAAGGAGGCAGAAAGATGCACAGCGGATTTCGCGTAAGCGCCATTTTGGTGGCCGCAGGCAATTCCACGCGCATGGGCTTTGATAAGCTGGCATACGAATGGGAAGGCCGCAGTGTATTGCTGCGCAGCATGGAGGCTTTGGCAGGCCATCCGGCAGTGGATGAGCTGATTGTGGTCAGCGACCCCCGCCGTACTTATGTACAGGATGCCGTGAAGAAACTGGGCGGCGCTGTCCGTTTGGTAAAGGGAGGGGCAACGCGCCACGACAGTGTGCGTGCGGGCTTGCAGGAGGCAACGGGCGACTATGTTGCCATCCACGATGCGGCACGCCCCTTTGTGAGCGCGGAGGTAATTGAGCGCGCACTTTCCGCGGCGATTCGCCACGGGGCAGCCGCCCCGGCGGTTCCCGTAAAAGACACGGTGAAAATTGCAAAAAAAGATATCGTTTCCAGTACGCCCGACCGCAGCACCTTGTTTGCGGTGCAAACGCCGCAGTGTTTTCGCCGGGAAGAATATTTAGAGCTGCTGGAACATACCCCAACCGACCATGTGACAGATGATTGCTCCGTTTACGAGCGTGCGGGCAAGCGTGTGGTTTTAACGCAGGGCAGCTATGCCAATTACAAGATTACAACATGGGAAGATTTGCCCGTGAAAAAGGAGAGTGAAGGCATGAGAATTGGACACGGATATGATGTACACCGCTTGGCAGAGGGGCGAAAGCTGATTTTGGGCGGTGTGGAAATTCCGTTTGAGAAAGGCCTTTTGGGCCATTCCGATGCCGACGTGCTGACCCATGCGGTCATGGACGCTTTGCTGGGTGCGGCAGCCAAAGGCGATATTGGCAAACTGTTCCCCGACAATGACCCCGCCTATGAAGGAGCCGACAGCATCGAGCTTTTGCGCCGTGTGGGAAAAGTGCTTTCCGACGAGGGATGGCGCGTAGGAAATATTGACGCGACGATTCTTTGCCAGCGTCCCAAGCTTGCGCCGCATATTGAAGCGATGCGCGTTCGCTTAGCCGAGGCGCTTGGCGCTGCAAAAGAGGATATTTCCGTGAAGGCGACAACGGAGGAAAAGCTGGGCTTTACCGGTGCAGAGCAGGGAATTGCAGCCCACGCGGTGTGCCTGCTGGTTCGGGCATAAGTGTGCGCCAACGCCGTGCCGCAAGGTACGGGTTCAATAGAAATGGAGAGAAAAGGAGGAGGAAAGCGTGACGGCTTTTTTAAATACGCTGGCCGCTAATTTCAGTTTCCCTTTTGATTTACTGGATATTTTGGTGGTTGCCTTCATTATTTATGAAGTAATTCAGCTGGTGCGTCAAACGCGCACTGCGCAGCTTGCAAAAGGAATTTTGGTGCTTTTGATCGCGTGGGTGCTTGCGATGATACTCAACATGCGCACCCTCAACTGGATTATCAATGGCATTATGAGCTTCGGCCTTGTAGCAATTGTAGTGGTGTTTCAGCCGGAGCTGCGCCGTGCGCTGGAGCAGGTGGGCCGCGCAAACTTTATGGGCATTGAGCTGTTTCGCGGCAAAAAAATACCGGGTGACGTGCGCGCTGCGTGGAAAAGCGCGGCTGTGGCTGTGTGTGATGCGGCAGAGCGCTTGAGCGATACATCCACCGGTGCGTTGATTGTGTTTGAACGCAAGACCAATTTGAGCGAAATTATTAAAACGGGAACCTATCTGGGCGCGGAAGTAACGCCCGAAACGCTTGGCACGATTTTCTATGTCGGAACGCCGCTGCACGACGGCGCAGTCGTAATTCGGGACGGAAAGCTGGAAGCCGCAGGATGCTTTTTGCCGCTTTCCGACAATTTAGAAATTGGTAAAGATATGGGAACCCGCCACCGCGCCGCACTGGGCATGAGCGAAAATTCCGATGCGGTTGTGGTTGTGGTCAGCGAGGAAACCGGCATTATTTCGCTTGCGAAAAACGGCGTGTTAATTCGACGGCTGGACCGCCAAAACCTGTTCAGCCTGCTGGAGGGCGATGTGGTTCCGCCCGAAGCCGAGGAGAAAAAACAGCCGTTCTGGAGGAGAAAGCATGGGGAAAAAAGATAAAAAAGAAGGCGTCAGCCGATTGGAAAAAATCTTTGCCGACAAGCGCTTTTGTGCCGTGTTCAGCCTGTTTGCAGCCGTGGTGCTGTGGGCTGTGGTGGTGACGCTTCAGCCCAATACAGAATGGGTGATTTCCAACGTAAAAGTCAGCTGGGATTACAATACCTCTGGATACTCCTTCCGCGGGCTGGATATCATTGATCCGCCCGATATGTCGGTAAAACTGAAAGTGATTGGCGACGGCAATGTGGTCAGCCGTTTGACTGCGTCGGATTTTATTGTTTATCCTGATTATTCCAGCGTGACGAATGCGGGAACATATACCCTGCGTTTGGAGGCCAAACGTTCCGGCGTCAGCTTTGCCGATTCGGTCAATATTATTGAAGTGATGCCCTCTGATACAGTAGAAGTGACATTTGAGCAGGTAAGCAGCAAAAAGTTTGCCGTTGAAGTAGATTTGAGCGACCTCAAAACCCCGGATGATTACTTCCCGGATGCGGCTCCTCCCTCTCCGCAGGAAGTTACCCTGCGCGGGCCGAAGTCGGAAATTGACCGAGTGGCCAAAGTGGTGGCAAAGCCTGTTTTAAGCGATCAGGTTTACACCAATTCCATTTTGGCGACGGCGCATTTGGAGTATCGAGATGCCGAGGGCAATGTGTTGGAACAAGGCAATATTACTGCCGACGCCGACCAAGTGGAAATTGGCATTAACATTTACAAAACCAAAAAGGTACCTGTGAAAATCGAATATACCGGTCTGCCGACCAATTACGATACCACGCAGCTTTCACCGCAGCTGTCTGTGAAGGAAATTACCATCGGCGGTACGCCCGAGCAAATCGACCCCGTGACAGAAGTGACGGTTGGATTTATCGATATGACCAAATTTGAGCCGGGTGTGCCCATGACCATCAATGTGCAGCTGCCCGAAGGGCTTGTCAATGTAGACAATGTGCAGACTGTTGTGGTGAATTTCAGCACACAGCAGTTTGATTCAAAAACCGTGAATGTGGATGATATTCGCGTCATCAACGCCCAAACAGGCGTGCAGGTAACGGTGACAACAGAAGTGATCAGCGATGTGAAACTGGTGGGTGAGAAAAGCGAGCTGGAGGAGCTGAGTGCCGCAAATATTGTGGCGCAGGTAGACGCTTCTTCCATCGAAGCGAAAACAGGGCAGGTTCGTGTGCCGGTGGTCATTTTAATTCCCGGAAGCACCAGTGTGTTTGCAACGGGGTCTTACAGTGCGCTGTGCGTAGGAGAAAGTGCTTCATGATTTTAGTCAATCAGATTCGCCTTCCGCTTTCCCGCGGGCAGGAGGAAGCTGTCAACATCGCCGTGCGAAAGCTGGGGTTTTCGCGCGGCGATGTGAGGTATGCGGGTATTTCAAAAATATCGGTGGATGCCAGACGCGCTGCACCGGAACTGGTCTATACGGTGGCGGTTTCGCTGCATCAGCCGGAAAAAGAAGCTAAGTTTGCCAAAAAAGGCGCAGACATCAGCGTTGTCCAGCCGCAGGAATTTATTTTTTCCGAAGTGGCAGCTAAGCCGGAACATCCGCCCGTGATATGCGGCCTTGGCCCTGCCGGGTTGTTTGCGGGCTTGGTGTTGGCCCGGGCGGGGCTTTGCCCCATTGTGCTGGAGCGCGGCCCAAGCATTGAACAGCGCACCCAAAGCGTGCGGCGGTTTGAAGCGGAGGGCGTGCTGGACGAGAACGCCAATATCCAATTTGGAGAAGGCGGTGCGGGAACGTTTTCCGACGGAAAGCTGACCACCCGCATTAAAGACCCTTTGTGCGCCTTTGTGACGCAGACTTTGCTCCAGCACGGCGCACCCGCAGAAATTGCCGTGCGCCAAAAGCCGCACATTGGAACCGATCTTCTGCGCGGGGTGATTACCTCCATCCGCGAGGAAATGATTCGCTTGGGGGCGAAGGTTTATTTCAACACGCAGATGACGGGCATTGTCACACGCGGCGGTGCAATCTGTGCCGTGCGCACCAGTCAAGGGGAAATTCCTTGCGAACAGCTGGTGCTGGCGGTAGGGCATTCTGCTCGTGATACCTTTTTGATGCTGCGCGAAAATGGCATGATGCTCACACCGAAGCCGTTCAGCGTTGGGTTTCGCGCCGAGCATCTTCAGGAAAAAATAGAGCAAAGCCTTTATCACGAAGCGGCCGGCCACCCGGCATTGCCGCGCGGGGAATATCAGCTTTCCCATCATGTGGGAAAGCGCTGCGTTTACAGTTTTTGCATGTGTCCCGGCGGACAGGTGGTGGCAGCCGCCAGTGAGGCGGGCGGCGTCGTGACAAACGGCATGAGCCTTCATGCCCGCGACGGCAAAAATGCCAATGCCGCCGTTGCAGTGAGCGTGTCGCCGGACGATTTCGGCAACGATGCACTGCGTGCGATGGAGTTTCAAAGGACACTGGAACAAAAAGCTTTTGCAGCGGGCGGCGGTGGGTATGCCGCACCGGCGGAAAATGTGCAGAGCTTTTTGAAAGGGGAAGGAAAGCTGACGCTGACCACTGTGCAGCCCACCTATCCGCGCGGTGTAACCGCTGCAAGTTTGGGCGCACTTTTGCCGGACGAATTGGCCGAGACGCTGCGCACGGGTCTTGCCGCTTTTGAGCGCAAGCTGCGCGGCTATACCGCGCCCGAAGCGGTACTCACCGGCTTGGAAACCAGAACTTCGGGCCCGATTCGTCTTGCACGCGGTGAGGATTTTGTCAGCAAAGATGTCAGCGGGCTGTACCCGTGCGGCGAAGGAGCCGGTTATGCAGGCGGCATTATGTCTGCGGCGGTAGACGGCGTGCGCGTTGCATCGGCTGTTTTGAATGCAGTGGAAAAAATTTAAGAGATGGTTTGGGTGAAGGGCCATGGGAGATAAGAATAAAAAAGGATATTCAAACGGCGAAGATTGGGAACAAGATTTAATTGAGCTGGGCAAGGACTTGCAGAATACGGTTCAGCAGCTTTCGCATGAGCTGGCGCCGTTGGCGAAAGACGTTGGAAAAACGGTAGGCGAGGTTTCAAAAACCGTCGGCAGCGGATTGCTGGCGGGCTTTGGCGCCGCGCAGGAAAAAATGATTCAAGCGGGTGTATTGCCGCCCAAAAAGGCCAAGTGGGAAAAACGCATCAAAGCGCTGAAAAGCAATTATGAAGCGCTCAAGGGAACCGCCTTCGGTTTGGGGCTGACATCCTTCATTTTGCTGGCGCTGAGCGGCATTATTATTTTGGATAATCCGCTGTCTGACGCGGCGTTTTTTTGGGTGCTGGCAGGTGCCTTTGCTATTCCGGCGGTTATCTGCAAAGTGAAAAGCTACCCGGCACTTCGTTTGATGCAGTATCACCGCGTCTTGGCCGACCGCAGCAGCTGTAAAGTGGAGGAGCTTGCCGCGGCGGTGGGGAAACCTGTGCCGCAAACGGTGCGTGAAGTGCGCAAAATGATTACGGACGGCAGCTTTGAGGGAATGTATTTGGCGCAGGACGGCAGCCGCTTGTTTGCCAATCACACCGCCTATCAGGCTTATCTTGCTATGCCGAACACTGCCCCTTCTCTGCCGCAGCAAGAAGAAGCTGTGCCCGAACAGGGGACCGTGGCCGAACTGCGTGAGTTTTTGGTTGGCTTAAAAGCGGAGGATGCGCAAATCACGGAAGAATGCGTAAAAGAGCAAACTCAGCGTTTGAGCGAACAGACCCAGCAGCTGATTGACTGGCTGGAAGGTCACCCGGAAAGCGAAAGTGCAGTAAAGCGTTTTACCGGGTATTATCTGCCCACAACGTTGAAACTGTTGAAAACATATAACGATGTGGATGAGCAGGACAGCCGCGTCAGCGATGAAATCAAGACGAATATCACCGGCATCCTGAACACCATCAATCAGGCGTTTCAAACGCTGCGCGACGACCTTTTGAAAAATACAGCCATGGATGTATCGGCGGAAATTTCCGCCATGCAGACGATTCTGCGCCAAGACGGCTTGCAGGACGACGGCCTGACCATCAAATAAGACGGCGCAGTGTGACGCCGAAAGAGGAGAAGCAAATTTATGTACTATCGCCCGTGGAAAATACAAACCTTGGATGACCAGCAGGTGCAGCGCCTTGCGCGTGAGCTGGGCTTGCCGCTGCTGCTTTGCCGTGTGCTGGCGGCGCGCGGCTATGGTGAGCCGAATGCAGCCCGCGCTGTGTGTGAGGGGGAGAATGTGCTGAGCGACCCGATGCTGCTGGCAGGGATGAGCGAGGCGGTAGAACGCATTCACCGCGCGGTGGATGACGGTGAACGCATTGTGGTGTTTGGGGATTACGATGTGGACGGCGTGACGGCGACGGCCATGCTTTATACCTATTTAGACTCGATTGGCGCAGAGGTGTATTACAAGCTGCCTAACCGGGAGGAGGATGGCTACGGCCTTTCTGTACCGGCGGTGGAGCAAATGGAAGAAAAAGGCGTGCAGCTGATTATCACCGTTGACAACGGCATTTCCGCAGCGGCTGCCGTTGACCGTGCCTTTGAGCTGGGAATTGATGTGGTGGTCACCGACCACCACCTGCCGCCCGAAGAACTTCCCAAAGCGGTGGCCGTGGTGAACCCGCAGCTGCCCTATGATACCAGCCCGTGCAAAACCTTGTGTGGGGCGGGCGTGGCTTACAAGCTGATTTGTGCGCTGGAGGGCGCGTCCTGCGAGGAGATGCTGCCCTATTATGCTGACCTTGCCGCGATTGGCACCGTGGCAGACATTATGGTGTTGGAAGGCGAGAACCGCACCTTGGTAAAAGCAGGGTTAGAGCTGATGCAGGACAGCGAGAGGCCGGGTCTGCGTGCGCTGGCCTCGGCCTGTGGGCTGGACGGCAAACCGCTGACGGCGGAGAGCATTTCCTATGCGATTGCACCAAAGCTGAATGCCGCGGGCCGCATGAAGGACGCAACGGCCGCTTTGCAGCTTTTGCTGTGCGAAGATGAGGACGAAGCCGAGGAGCTTGCACACAACCTGATTGAACAAAACAACGAGCGCCGCAAAACGGAGCAGGAAATTGCAGCCCAGATTTTTGACCAAATTGCGCAAAACAGCGGTTATGAAAAAGAACGCATGATTGTCGTGTGGGGCAAAGGCTGGCACCAAGGAGTCATCGGTATCGTGGCTTCCCGGCTGGTAGAACGTTTCGGCAAGCCCGCCATTGTGATTTCCATTGACGAAAATGGCGATGGGAAAGGCTCCGGCAGAAGCATTCCGGGTATTTCCCTTTATGATGCCATTGCCTCTGCCTCCGAACATCTTTTGGGCTTTGGCGGCCATGCCGCCGCTGCGGGGCTTTCCGTGCGTGAGGAGAAGCTGGAAGCATTCCGCGCAGCCGTCAACGCTTGGGCGGCAGAACATCACACCATTGTGCATCATGCACCCATTGTGATTGACAGCGTACTGCCGCCGCAGCTCGTGAACGAAGAACAGGTGCGGGCGCTGGAGATGCTGGCGCCGTTTGGAAACGGAAATCCCGCGCCGCTGTTTTTGTTCCAAAATGCACTGGTTGAAGGCGTGTATGCCGTTGGGGATGGCCGTCACTGCCGGGTGAAGCTGCGCAGTGGGGACTGTGTGCTTTACGCCGTATTGTTCGGCACTTCACCCGCTCAGCTCGTTTACGGTGCAGGGGCAAATGTGGATGCTGTGGTTTCTCTTTCAGTATATGAGGGAAAAAACGGCCCAATGGTGTCGGCTCGTTTGGTGGATTTACGTCCCAGCCAAATGAACGGCAGCCACACAGCGTTGGCAGAGCTGTGCGAGGCGGTTCAGTACGGGGCGAAGCCAACGCCTCAGCAGCGTGAACAGCTGCTGCCGCAAAGAATGGAAACGGCGGCAGTGTACCGCATGATCACCGGTTCTCAGGCCGGCATTCCGGCTGCGGATCTGCGGCCCGTATTTGCCAAGCTGGGCGAGGAACAGGCCGGTAAAATTTTGATTTCACTGACGGCGCTGGAACAGCTTTCCCTGGTGGAGTGTGCCGTGAACGGACAGGGGATTGCTGTTTGGCGTGCGATGCCTGTTACAGAAAAAAAGGATTTGTCTGCCGCGCCGGTATTGCGTGCGCTGACACAGGGGGGACAAGAGCAGTTATGATTTATGCCGACCGCAAAGAAACTGTCAAAACTTACGATGACCTGCTACACAGCATTCAGGAATCGGGACGGCAGTACGACCTTGAAAAAATAGCGAAAGCTTATCGAATGGCCGAAAAGGCACATGGCGACCAGCGCCGCCTCTCGGGAGAGCTTTATATCAGCCATCCGCTGGCGGTTGCCTGTTTAGTGGCCGATTTGGGGCTTGATACCGACAGCATTGTGGCAGCTCTGCTGCATGATGTTGTAGAAGATACCACCGTTTCTTTGGAAACGCTGAAAAATGAATTCGGCGGCGACGTTGCACTGCTGGTGGACGGCGTGACCAAGCTGACACGCATCAAGTTTTCTTCCGTGGAGGAGCAGCAGGCGGAAAACCTGCGCAAAATGCTGATGGCGATGAGCAATGACGTGCGCGTCATGCTGATTAAATTGTGCGACCGGCTGCACAATATGCGCACCGGCGATGCATGGCCGGAAAAAAAGCGCTTGTTTAAAGCACAGGAAACCATGGAAGTCTATGCCCCCATCGCACACCGCCTGGGTATTTCCAACATTAAAGAGGAGCTTGAGGACCGCAGTATCTACTACCTCGACCCATTTGCTTACAAAAGCATTTGCAGCCATTTGGAAAAAAATGAGGATGCCGAAAGCTTTATCGGCGGCATTGCCGATAAAATTGGCGAGCGGCTGAAAGAAAACGGTTTGGAAAAGTTTTACATCAAAAAGCGCGTGAAAAGCGTCTACGGCATTTACCGCAAGATGTATCAGCAAAACCGTGACTTCGAGGAAATTTATGACGTATATGCCGTGCGCATTATTTTGGATACTGTGGGGGAATGCTACAACGCGCTGGGCATTATTCACGATATGTACCACCCCATTCCTAGCCGCTTTAAAGACTATATTTCCACGCCCAAGCCCAACGGCTATCAATCGCTGCACACAACCGTAATCGGCCATGAGGGCATCGCGTTTGAAGTGCAGATTCGCACTTGGGAGATGGACCATACTGCCGAGTACGGCGTGGCTGCCCACTGGAAGTACAAGGCGGGCGTAACGGCAAAGGATAAAATTGATGACCGTGTGGCCTGGGTTCGTCAGCTGCTGGAAAGTCAGCGCGAAACAGACGATGCAGGCGACTTGCTGCACGATATTAAATCCGAGCTGCTGCCGGAGGAGGTATTTGCCTTCACGCCGAAGGGGGATGTTATCAACCTGCCTGCCGGTGCAACCGTGATTGACTTTGCCTATGCCATCCACTCTGCCGTCGGCAACCGCATGATTGGCGCAAAAGTCAACAGCCGCATGACCCCGATTGACCACAAGGTGGCCACGGGCGAAATTATTGAAATTATTATGGGGCCGAAAGACAAAGGCCCCAGCCGCGACTGGCTGAATATTGTGCGCACCGGCGAAGCGAAAAATAAAATTCGCAACTGGTTTAAAAAAGAGCGCAAAGAAGAAAATATGGCGGAGGGCAAAGCGGCTTTGGAAAAAGAGCTGCGGCGTAATCTGATTAACATTCCCGCCGACCGGTACGACGAATTTATGCGCGATATGGCACGCCGTCAGCGCATGAACAGCGTGGACGAAATGTATGCCGCATTGGGATACGGCGGCTTGCAGATGTCGCGCCTGATGATGAAAATTAAGGAAGAGTATGCCAAGCTGGATAAAGCCCCGGCCCCGCCCGCCGAAGTCAAAGTGCCGGAAAAAACGGAAAAGGCCAGCGGCGGCGTCATTGTGGAAGGCATCGACAACTGCCTGACGAAATTTGCGAAATGCTGCAACCCGCTGCCCGGCGACGCCATTGTGGGGTTTGTCACACGCGGGTTTGGCGTTTCCATCCACAAAGCCGACTGCATCAATGCTAAAATGGGTCTTGAGGGAGAAGATGCACCGCGCTGGGTTCGTGCGCATTGGGCGGAGAATGTGAAGGAAAGCTTTACTTCCTCGCTGGAGATATCGGCCATCGACCGCGAAGGCTTGATGATGGATATTACGGTGCTGATTGCCGACATGCGTCTGCCTTGCTATGCCATGCAGGCGCGCCGCTTGAACGATGGCCGCGCCGCCGTTTCGCTTACCATCGGCATCAACAATACCGAGCATCTCAATTCCGTGATTACAAAAATGAGAAAGGTGGAAGGCGTCACCAGCGTGCAGCGCGTATGACGTTTGAATGAAATGAAAGCAGTAATTCAGCGCGTAAAGCGCGCAAGCGTAACCATCAACGCGGCAGAAACCCGCAGCATCGGCAGAGGGCTGATGATTTTGCTGGGTGTGCAGGATACAGACAGCTTTGATATCTGTGAAAAGCTGGCAAAAAAATGTGCCGAGCTGCGTATTTTTGAGGATGAGCAGGGCAAGCTGAACCTCTCTGCGCAGGAGCTCGGGCTGGAAGCGCTGGTGGTTTCTAATTTTACGCTGTATGCCGACACCAAAAAGGGGCGCCGCCCCAGTTTCGTGCGCGCTGCAAAACCGCCGTTGGCGGACGGCGCTTATGACCGCTTTGTAGAAGAATTGCGGAAAACGGGGCTGGCGGGCGTGCAAACGGGCACATTTGGCGCAGACATGCAGATTGAGCTGGTCAACGATGGGCCTGTTACGATTGTAATTGAAACAGATGATTGGAAATAAATAGGAGAAACAATAATGAAAGTATTACATTTACGGGGGCCGATTCCCCTGTTTACCAATACCTTTGTGCTGCTGGATGAGCAGGGGAGTGCGGCTGTGATTGACCCCGCCGCAAGCTGCGGGCAGTATTTGGACATTTTGGAGCGCGAGGGCGCAAAGCTGACGCATATCCTTTTGACGCACGGCCATTTTGACCATGTGGGCGCAGTCAAAGAATTGCGCGAAGCAACAGGCGCGAAAGTGTTTTTGGGCGAAGGGGAAGCCCGCGGAACGCAGCTGCATCCCCTGACGCCGGAACTGGTGGATGAATTTTATCGTGACGAGCAGACAATTTCCGTGGGAAGCGCCGAAGTAAAGGTGCTTTATACACCCGGCCATTCGCAGGGATGTGTCTGTCTGCTGTGTGATGACGTGATGTTTACGGGAGACACGCTGTTTGCGGGTGACATCGGACGCACCGATTTAGACACGAGCAATCCAAATGCAATGCGCAAGAGCCTCGAGCGTTTGTGCCGCACCGTGAAAGAGAATGTGCAGGTACTGCCGGGCCACAACGATTTTTCTACCATGGATGTGCAGCGCGCACAAAACCCTTATCTGCAAGAATTTGCCGGGGTATAAGGAGAATTGTATGGAGTTTTTTGCACGGGGGCTTTCCTCCACTTATGAAGCCGAACATGTGGCGCGTTTGTTTTTCCCGCGGCTGAATATGGCAAAGTGCCGCCCTTCGGCCAGTCAAGAAGCGGTGTGGGTGTCGTGTACGGCCAAATGGGTGTGGTGCGCTGTGCGCTGCAAACAGGGAAAAGCGTTTTGCAAAGAGCCGTATCAACCGGATGAAACCTTGGAGTATCAAGTGTGCCGAATGCTGTTTTGCCTGCTGCGGGACATGACAGGCATTGCCCCCCCTTGGGGAATGCTGACCGGTGTACGCCCGGTGCACCTTTTGCACGACTTGCGCCGCAAGGGCTTAGAGGAAGAGCAGGTGAAGGACTTTTTCCTGCGCCGTCACTTCGTTTCTCCGCAAAAGCTGGCGCTCGCAGAACGAATTGAAGCCCACCAAGCGCCGGTGCGCGCCATGAGCCTTCCGCGCAGTGTGAGCGTGTATATTTCCATTCCTTTTTGTCCGTCGCGGTGCAGCTATTGCAGCTTTGTTTCACGCACTACCCAGCAGTCCGGTGCATTGATGGAGCCTTATGTGGAATGCTTACTCCAAGAGATTGCGCAGACGGCCCGGCTGATGGAAAGCCTGCATCTGCGCTTGGAAACCATTTACATCGGCGGAGGCACACCCACGGCTATCAGCGCGGCGCAGCTGCGGCGCGTGATGCAGGCGGTGAAAGAGAATTTCGACTTGTCCAAAGTGCGTGAGTACACCGTGGAGGCGGGCCGCCCCGACTGTACAGATGAGGAAAAGCTCGCGCTGATTTATGAGCTGGGCGCCACAAGAATTTCCATCAATCCGCAAACCTTGTCCGACCGCGTGCTGGCGGCAATTGGCCGCAAGCACACGGCGCAGGATATTTTGGACTGCTTTGCCGCAGCACGCCGTGCGGGGCATCGAAATATTAATATGGACTTGATTGCCGGTTTGCCGCAGGACACTGTGCAGGGCTTTGCCGAAAGTCTGCGTGGGGTTGCTGCGCTGGAGCCGGAGAATATTACGGTTCATACTTTGACAATGAAACGTGCCTCCAACCTTGTGATCGACGGTGAGCAAAGCCCGGAGGCGGATGTTGCGTGGATGCTGGAAGCGTGTGAGCTGCTGGATGGAAAAAACTATGAGCCGTATTATTTGTACCGTCAAAAGGGAACGCTGCAGAATTTAGAGAACACAGGATACTGTAAACCTGGCTTTATCGGCCTTTATAATGTGTTTATCATGGAGGAGCTGCATACCATTTTATCCATTGGTGCGGGCGGCTCTACCAAGTTGGTGGCACCCGAAGGGCGCATTGAACGCATTTTTAATTTTAAATATCCGACCGAATATGTGAAGGATTTTGACCGGATTTTAGAGAAAAAAGAGGGGGTTCGTGCTTTTTATGGGAAATTCTTTGATTTGGATTCCGAAACGTCTGGTTGAATTGGGCCTTTTGAACGTTGCCGCAGAGGTGCCGCGCATTTTTGTGGATTACTGTGAAAACGACTATCAAGAGCGTATTCATCACGCGGTGACGAATATTCAGCAAAGCGGCGTTCGCGTTGTGATGCTGACCGGGCCGTCCTCGTCCGGCAAAACAACAACGGCTCATAAAATTGCACAGGAGCTGTGCAGCCGCGGTATGAAATCGGCTGTGATTTCGTTAGATAACTTTTTCAAGGATGTGCAGGACTACCCCAAGCTGCCCAGCGGCGAGCCCGACTATGAAAGCGTAGACGCTTTGGACATCGGCGCCATTAACCACTGCCTGAAAGAGCTGGCCGAAACGGGGAAAACCCTAATTCCCGATTTCGATTTTCGGCGGGAGACACGCCGGATGGGAACCGTTCCCGTGGAAGTAGATGACGGCGTGGCTGTCATTGAAGGCATTCATGCGCTTAACCCGCGCTTGACCCAGCTGCTGCCGCACAGCAGTGTATACCGCATCTATGCAGGCTTGCGCGAGGAATATTCGCTGGGCGGACAAAGAATTCTGCCCACGCGCGACGTGCGTTTGGCACGGCGCTTGGTGCGTGACTGGCAGTTCCGCGGCCATGCACCCGAAAAAACCTTTGCCATGTGGCAGGCGGTATGCGACGGTGAGGACCGCAACATCAAAGTGTTTAAAAACGAGGCCGATTTGCTGCTGGACACCAGCTTCTCTTATGAGCCGGGCTGTCTGGCAGCCGCTGTACACGAAATGAGCACGATGCTGCCGGAAGAAAGCATTTGGAAAAGCAGCATGGATGATTTGGCGCAGCGCTTTGCGCTTTGCGCTCCGATTTCCAAAGAATGGATGCCCAAAGACTCGATGCTGCGTGAGTTTTTAGGCTGAAATATGCACTTGAAAAAGGAGTGGATTTGCAATGCTGGATTTTGAATTTTTAAAACAAAGTGCGTCGGTGCTGGCTGACGCAGCCGTTAAAACGACCAAAGATTTGACGGATAAAGGAAAACATAAAATGGATGTTTTGGCCGCGGAGCGCCACTTGGCCAAAACACAGCGTCAGCTGGGGGCTTTGGTGTATTCTTTGCATAAAAACGGAGAATCGAACGACCAGCTGGTGAAAAAGTACCTGCAAGCTGTGGCACAGGCGGAAGAACAGCTGGCACAGGTGACCGCAGAGCAAGCCGAGGAAAGCCGTGACGTGCGCATGGAGAAAATCTGTATGCGCTGCGGCGCGGAGGTAAGCAAGGATGCCACCTTTTGTTCTTGCTGCGGGCAGAAGTTTGAATCGGCCGATGATACGCGCGGTGGTGTTCGGCACACAGAAAAGTGAGCCGACAGATTCCGAGCAGAAAGAATCGGGTGTTTGATTTTTTAAAAAACGGTGCTTATTTTGAGGAAAAGCAGGAAAAACTCTTGAAAAGTAGCGCTGCTTCATGTAAAATTACGAAAGGTGTTTTGGAAAGGCGGGAATGTTGTGGAAGATTTGCTCAACCGCGAAACGTATACCATAGAAGATTTATTGCGGATTGTAGCGCTTTTGCGCGACCCCGAAAAAGGCTGCGCGTGGGATAAGGTGCAGACGCATGAGTCCATTCGCAAAAACTTCATCGAGGAAACGTATGAGGTAGCCGACGCCATTGACCAGAAAGATTCCCATTTGCTGTGTGAGGAGCTGGGCGATGTTTTGCTCCAGGTTGTGCTGCACACGCAGATGGAGCAGGAGCAGCAGGCCTTTTCCTGGCAGGATGTCTGCACCGGCATTTGCAAAAAGCTGATTGCACGCCATCCGCATATTTTCGGAAGCGTTGAAGTGGCGGACCCTGAGCAGGCGCTGCGCAACTGGGAGCAGATTAAGCGTGCCGAAAAGCACCGCGAAAGCCTTGCCGTCGATTTGGACGACGTGCCCGCGGCGCTTCCCGCAGCAGTGCGGGCGCAGAAGCTGCAAAAACGTGCGGCGGCACACGGCGTTGGAATTACCGACCCGCAGCAGGCAAAGCAGGCTCTTTTGGGCGCGGTGGAGCGCTTGCAAACCGCCTCCAAGGAAACGGCAGAGCCCGCCATTGGCGAAGTGCTGTTTTGTACCGCAGGCTATGCCCGCCTTTTGGATGTGGATGCCGAGCAGGCTTTGGAGCGCGTGAACACTGCCTTTGTGCAGGCGGCAAAAAAATGCGCTGAGCCGCAAAAAGATACGCTGTTACAAGAGGAATCTTGTTAACATAGGGATATTGCCTGCGCAAAAGGCGATGTCGAAACGAAACGTTTATCACTTATAAAAATTCGGAGGATTAGACTATGACGAAAGTTGAACTGATTGCAAAAGTGGCCGCAGAGGCAAACCTTTCCAAGAAGGATGCAGAAAAAGCAGTGAGCGCTGTTTTGGAAGGAATTACCGATGCGCTGAAAGCAGGCGATAAGGTGTCTTTGGTTGGCTTCGGCACATTTGAAACCCGCGAGCGCCCGGCCCGTACCGGTCTGAACCCCCGCACGAAAGAGACCATTCAAATTGCGGCAAGCGTAGTGCCCGCTTTCAAGGCCGGCAAGGCGCTGAAAGACGCCGTTTCGGGCAAATAATCAAACACAAGACACACGCGCGGCTTGAACGGTTTCAGGCCGCGCATTTTTACATCATGTTACAGCAATAGGGAGAGTAGAATGAGAATTGATAAGTTTTTAAAAGTGAGCCGCTTAATCAAGCGCCGCACTGTGGCAAATGAAGTGGCCGACGCAGGACGCATTATGGTAAATGGCCGGCAGGTGAAGGCCAGCTACGCCGTAAAGCCCGGAGACATTATTGAGGTCACGTTTGGGCAGCGCCCCATTCAGGTGAAAGTAGTTTCCACCGACGCGCCGATGGGCAAGGACTTGGCGCGTGAAATGTATGTGGTGCTTTCCGAGGGACAGGCACCGGCTGCCGAGGAGTAAAAAAGGGATATTGTCCGCCGCGTTTGCATATACATGAAGTGATGAAACACGAAGCGGAGGGCAGAAGGATGAATACAATCAGCATTGCACCGGAAAAGGGCAAAGAGCGCACAGCGCAGAATCACCATGTTATTTTACAAGAGCGCACGGCTATGACGGTAACGGGCGTAAAAGAGGTGGTGTCTTGTGATGAAACAGGCGTTTGCATGGATACCGTTTGCGGAAGGTTAAACGTGGGCGGCAAAAATCTGCGAGTGAACGAGCTGAGCGTTAAAGAGGGCGAAATTCGCGTCAGCGGAGAAATTGAGTTCGTGCAATACACCAAGGTGAAGGAAGCCGGCAATTCTCTTTGGAAAAGGATGATGCGCTGATGGTAGCAGGGCTGACGCCCGGCATGGCGCTGCGCGATGTCGTATTTTCCGCCGGACTGGGCGCGCTTTTATGTGTGGGCTATTGTTTATTCGGCTTTTTGTTTGGCTGGCGCGGCGTGACGCGCTTTTTGGCTGATGTGCTGGTTTTTACGTTCGGTGCATTTTTGCTGCGCAGCGCCGCCTCCATGCGTTTTTATGCGGGCTTTGTGCGCTGGTATGATGCCGCGGCATGCGTATCCGCGTTTTTACTGTGTCATACGCTCTTGGAGCCGGTGGCAAAGCGGTGGCGCAGGCTCTTGTTTCGGCCTGTGAAAGCAGGTGCAAAACGAGTTTGGAAGCCTGTACATGGGGCCGTTTTGCGTAAAAAGCAGGCTTTTTGCGAAAAACATTGTAAATATCGTGAAAAAAAACAAAAGTCGCGCTTGCAAAACACTGCCAAGGTGTTGTATAATTCATATCATGGCGATGTAGAAGCATCACCGTGAATTTCAACGAGGAAGGGAGGCGCCGCGCTTGCGAACGAAGCAAAGGCGGAAGCATTTTTTTACGCCTGCGACAGCGCTGCGCTTTTTAATTGCCGGCATTTGTATTTATCTGGCAGTGACCTTTATCTCTGTTCAGATGGATATTGTTTCAAAACGTCAGCAGTTAGAGAATCTGACCCAACAGGTACAGGCACAACAGGCGGAAAATCAGGAGCTTCAGCGAATTGTGGAGGCTGGTGATGAGGCCGCTTACATGGAGCGCATGGCCAGAGAGAAGCTGGGGTATGTGCGCCCTGATGAGCGCGTGTATATTGATATGTCGGGCAAGTAATGCCTGATGGGTTGGCCGTCCGTTTTTTATCATTCATTTAAAGGAGAGTTTTTACGGGTTTATGGGAGTTGAGGTAGGAAGCATCCTGGAGGGAAAAGTAACAGGAGTGAAGAAGTTCGGCGCGTTTGTTTCGCTGCCCGGCGGACAGACTGGTATGGTACATATTTCTGAGGTGTCGAACGAGTACATTCAAGAGCTGAGTGATGTTCTCACTGAGGGTCAGGATGTGAAAGTAAAGGTGATGAATATTTCCGAGGACGGAAAGATTGCGCTGAGCATGAAGCGCACGGAACCGCGCCCCAAGCCGACCCGCGCCGATACGGGCCGTGTGTGGCAGCCGCGCCCGTCTGCGCCTCAGGGCAATATGTCCTTTGAGGATATGATGAGCCAGTTTAAATCGCGCAGTGAGGAGAAAATGTCCGATTTGCGCCGCGTGACGGAAGCACGTCGCGGGGGCGGGTATTCTCGCCGCCGCGGTTAAGCACCGCTTTGTTTTTATCATTGATGTCGTTTGCATCAGGCGTTTGCAGCCCGTGGCTGCAAGCGCCTTTTTTCATGCGCAGAAACAGTTGAAAAGCAAGCAAATGTGAGAAATATTCGATTGTTTTATGATAAAAAGATAAAAATACACAGAATATTTTTTAAAAAACTGTTCAAAAAGGCGATAAAGTGCTTGAAAATCAAACGGTGAAGTGCTATACTGAAGTCAGAGAAAGTTACGGCTTTCTCAACCCGAAAAGGAGGCACGGTTTATGAAGATTACTTGCACAGGTCGTAAGGTCACCCTGAAAGAGGCCTTTTTAGAGAGAGTGGAAAAAAAGCTTGCCAAGTTGGACAAGTTTTTCAGCGATGATGCACAGGCACAAGTGACGGTGACGGTAGAAAAAGACTGGCAGACTGTGGAAATCACAGTGCGCGATAAAGGGTTTGCCAGCCGTGCCGAGAAGTCTGGCGACCGGATGGAAGAAGCGTTTGATTCTGCGTTGGATTTGTTGACAAGACGTATCATTAAAAACCGCAAAAAGCTGGAAAACCGCGTTTGCCAACCCGCAGTGCAGGATTATATCGCGCAGGAGTACACGAGCGGCGATCCTGTGGATGAGCAGTATGACGTCATTCGTGAGAAACACTTCATCGTGAAGCCCTGCACCGTGGAAGAAGCCATTTTGCAGATGAATATGCTGGGACACGCATTCTTCCTGTATCGCGATGCCGATACCGACAGCGTTCAAGTGGTTTACCGCAGAAAGAACGGAAGCTATGGCGTTTTGGTGCCCGAAAATAACTAACAGAAACGTGAAAACTAATGAAGGCGTTTCTAAAAACAAAGAGATGTACCGCCTGCCGTATGATTGCGGCAGGCGGTTTTGTGTGACAAACAAGAGGCAGAGATTGACGAAAAATTTACCTGTTTTTCGAGGTTTTTTGCTTTGCAAAATAATGCGGCAGCGGTATAGTAAGAATGTGCCGTCGGCATATGGGAAGGAATCCGGTTATGGCAATCGTAGGAATTGGAATGGATATGGTTTGCATCGCGCGCATGGAGCGCGCGGCTCAAAGCGACCACTTTAAACAGAGGGTGTTTGGTGATGAGGAGCGTGCGCTGTTTGAAGCGCGCGGCCAGCGTGCCGAGGTGCTGGCGGCTAATTTTGCCGCGAAAGAGGCGTTTGGAAAAGCGCTTGGAACCGGAATCCTGCATGAATTTAGTTTGGCCGAGGTACAGGCACTGCGCAATGAACAGGGTGCACCTTATTTTGCGTTCAGCGGACGCGCACAAGAGCTGATGTCTCGGCGCGGTTGGAGAGCGCACCTGTCTTTGACCCATGAAGGGGAATACGCTTGTGCATTTGTTGTTTTGGAGGACAAAAAAGAATGATTACAGCTGCAAAAATTAAAGAGAATCCACAAATTCGCACTTACATTGAGGCGGCAGACGATTCGTTAAAAGAAATGGGGTACACCGAGCACAGCTTTGCCCATGTGACGCGCGTCGCCCATGTGGCAGAAAAAATTTTAACCGACCTTGGCTATCCGGCGCGCTTGTGTGAGCTTGCTTGGATTGCCGGATATATGCACGATATCGGCAATGTGATCAACCGCATTGACCACGCGCAGTCCGGCGCGGTGATGGCGTTTCGCATTTTGGATAAGATGGGAATGGACGCCAGCGAAATAGCAGTAATTTGTTCCGCCATCGGCAATCACGACGAAAGCACGGCTTACCCTGTGAATGAAGTGGCGGCGGCGCTGATTTTGGCCGATAAAACAGATGTGCGCCGTACCCGTGTGCGCGGCAAAGACCGCGAGCTGTTTGATATTCACGACAGAGTGAATTATTCGGTGGAAAAGGCGGCAACACGCATTTTAGCCGAGCAGCGGGAGATTCTGCTGGAGCTGCACATTGACACCGAGATTTCCCCCATACCCGATTATTTTGAAATTTTTATGGATCGAATGCTGCTTTGCAATAAAGCGGCCAAACGTCTGCAATTGAATTTCCGGCTGGAAATTAACGGACAAAAGATTTTGTAAGCCATGTTTAAACCGTCACTGCTTTGCACATAATCCTGTCAGAAGAAATGAGACGGGAGGATGCAGCGTATGGAACAGCGAGAGGTACACCGCGGGGAAGTGTTTTATGCCGATTTAAGCCCGGTAGTGGGTTCGGAACAAGGGGGAGTACGTCCGGTACTTATTGTACAAAATGACGTTGGAAACCGCTTTTCCCCTACGGTGATTGCGGCGGCCATCACCTCAAAACAAGATAAAAGCCATCTGCCTACCCACATCGGCTTAAAGGCGGGAAGCGGCGGCCTGACACGCGACAGTGTGGTGCTGCTGGAACAAATTCGCACACTGGACAAGCGCCGCTTGCGTGAGCGTGCCGGAAAACTGAGCCAGACGGAGTTAAGGCGTGTGAACCATGCGCTGAACGTTAGTTTTGGTTTGGATGAAGAAAATGAATGATAAGCAGTAAAGCCCGCAGCTTACATGAGCTGCGGGCTTTACTGCACAAAAAAACCAAAAGTAAGAGCAGACCGTTTTCCATGAAATTGTTTTATGGTTGAGCGCGGACATAAAACAAGAAAAGGTCAAGTGGTTAGTTAAAGCTAACCGATGGGAAAAGTATATCACACTTTTTTGCTTTCTGTCAATGCAATTTTTTAGAGAAACCTGCAAAAATTTCAAAACAAGCTTCCAAGAAAAGCCCGCCTTACAACTTGCAAGGCGGGGCTTTGAACGTGGATTATTCAGCTTTTAACATCATTTTAGCAGCTTTGTAAATATCGCCGCAGCCCAGAGTAATCACCAAATCGCCGGGCTGTGCATGTTCCATGACATAGGCTGTCACTTCCTCAAATGTGGAAAACCACACACTGCCGGGAATTTTTTTGGCTAAATCTTCCGTGCGGATGTCATAGTCTTCTGCTTTTTCGCGGCTGCCCATGATTTCGGTAAGCACAACATGATCCGCCATGGAAAGAACGCGGGCAAAATCATCCAGCAGCATTTGCGTGCGGGAATAAGTGAAGGGCTGAAAGACCGCCCACACCTTGCGGTAGTCCATTTTGATGGCGCTGGAAAGTGTGGCTTCCAGTTCCGTGGGGTGATGCGCATAGTCGTCTGCAATCGTAACGCCCTTGTTTTCCCCCAGAATTTCAAAGCGCCGGCCAGCGCCGCGGAATGCTTCCAAGCCCTCTTTGCATTGTTCTGCGGTACAGCCGAACATAGAAGCGCAAACATAAGCGGCCAAGGCGTTGTAAACGTTGTGACGCCCGGGAACAGACAGCCGAATGTGAGCCGTTTGCACCCCTCTTTCCACCACATCAAACGAGAAGAACGAGGGGCGATATTCGGTTACATGAACCGCTTGAAACTCCGCCGAGGTATCAATGCCAAAAGTGATAACGTTGCGGTCAACACTTTTCAGCACCTCGCGGGTATTGGCGTCGTCGAGATTTGCCACAATGGCGTGCTCGGTGAGAAGCGCGAAGCGGCGGAACGACTGCTTTAGATTGTCCATGGAGCCAAAGAACTCCAAATGGTCGGCGTCAATATTTAAAATGACGGATACATACGGAATCAAATGCAGGAACGTGTTGTGATACTCACAAGCCTCCACCACAATTTCCCGTCCGGCGCCGTATCGTCCGTAGGCATCAATCAGCGGCAGCTTTCCGCCAATGATGGCCGAAGCATCGGTACCGGCGCTGATCATAATTTGCGAAGTCATGGCGGTGGTGGTGGTTTTTCCGTGTGTTCCTGCGATGCAGATGGGGTGGGGGTAGGTGTTGGCAACGTAGCCCAAAAGCACGCTGCGTTCTACGGCAGGAATACCAAGGCGCTGTGCTTCTAAAAGCTCGGGGTTTTCAGGGGGGATGGCGGCGCTGTACACCACCAGCTCTGTGTCACGCACGTTTTCTGCCCGATGGCCGTGGAAAACAGGAATGCCCATGGCGCGTTCCCGCTCCAGAATATCGCCTTCGCCCATATCCGAGCCGGTAATGGTATAGCCGACTGCGTGAAGAATTTCTACCAGCGGGAACATTCCGCTTCCGCCGATGCCAATAAAATGAAGCTTTGTTTTGCCGTTTAATAGGTTGCTGTTGAATCCATTCATATCACGTTCACCTCTTTAGAAAATATTATATAAAAAAATTTCAAAAAAATAAACACTATTCTGATTTTTTTTGGTATAATAGGGGGGAAACCTGGAAAAGGGGCGTACTTGGAAATGGAACATACACAGGATAGATCAAGAGAGTATACGCTGGAGGAAGGCGTGCTGCGCGGGGTGATGCCTGATGCGGCCAATTTTTACAAGGCGTCTCCGGCGCGTGTGCTGGCGTTATTTGTGGCAGCGGCAGCAAGAAACTGCGCGATTGAAAGTGATACTTATAAAGCGGCGGCAGCCGCCATTGACGGTGTGAAAAAGGTACAGGCACCCGTGGTGCGCGGTGCGCTGCAAAATATTTTGCTGTCGTCTCGTCCGCAGGCTCTTGCACCCTTAGTGGCGCAAGGGGCGCTGACACCGTTCGGCATTTTAAAAGGGACACCGGAACTGGGCATTTTGGCCAAGGTGCCCTGCACAATGGAAACACGCTGGTGGTGCTTTTTGCGTCTTTGCAATTCTCATTACAACACGGTGTGTGAACGGCTGGGCTTTTCTTCTGTTTTTGCGGCTACGCTGGCGGCGATGGACAAGCTTGCAGAGATGCAGACGCTGCCCGATAATGAGTACGATTTGAAAATGATGCTCAGTGCAATGCCGGAGTTTGACTACGGCGCAGCCGTGCGCACCTTGCAGTTAAAGGACGAGCGCTGGGCAGGGCAAGCAGAGCTGTTTGACCGCTTGTACCGTTCGGGCGACCCCTACCGTGTGGGCGATCTCGCCATTACCACCGGTCAGCTGGCGGTTTTGGGTATTCGCGACAAAAAGGCAGCGTGGGTGGTGCGTCAGCTGCTCGACACCGTGATTAAAACGCCGGAGCTGAACCAGTATCCTCCCTTGGAGATGATGGCTTTGACGCTGGCACAGCAATATCAATGAGCCTTGTAAGGCACAAAGCGGCATACAGTGCATAATGCGATGTATGCCGCGTTATTTTGCAACGAGGGAGGCACGTTATGGCGTTTCAGTCTGTGCAGTTTATTGCGTTTTTTCTTGTTTTTCTCATTTTGTATTATCGCTTGCCTGTGCGCTGGCGTGTGCCCTTGGTGGCGGCCGCCAACGCAGTATTTTACATTCAGGCGGGCTGGAAGAATATGCTGTGGCTTTTGGCGGTGTGCGCATGGAGCTACGGCGCGGGATGGCTGCTGGAGCGGACAAAGCAGCGTGCAGCGCTGCTGGCGGCCGGTTTGGGACTCCCGCTGGCGGGCCTGTGTGTGTTTAAGTACGCTGTGGGTACCATGCCGTTGGGCGTAAGCTTTTACACGTTTTTGGTGATGGGCTATTTAATTGACCAGTACCGGCGCAAATATCCGCCCATCAAAAATCCCGTTCATTTTTTTGCTTTTGCAAGCTTTTTTCCCTTGATCTCCTCCGGCCCAATCGAGCGCGGGGATGGGCTGGGCAAAGTGATTGCGAACGAAAAGCCCTTTGACTACGAAGTATTTTCGCAAGGAATGTCCCGTATTTTGTGGGGCTTTTTTAAAAAGTTTGTCATTGCCGATACGCTGGCGGGCATTGTAAATATTGTGTTTACTGATTTGCAGCACTACACCGGTCCGTATCTGCTGCTGGCAGTGCTGCTTTACTCCTACCAGCTGTACTGCGATTTTTCGGGTTATTCCGATATTGCCATCGGCATTGCAAAAACACTGGGCATTCCCGTGATGGAAAACTTTTCGCGCCCGTTTGCCGCAAGCAATTATCGTGACCTTTGGGCAAGATGGCACAACTCGTTGACCGGATGGTTTCGGGAATATTTGTACTTTCCGCTTGGCGGCAGCCGCTGTGGTGCGGTGCGCACTGCCTGCAACACGCTGATTGTGTTTTTGGTGAGCGGTATTTGGCACGGCTCCGGCTTGGGCTTTGCGGTATGGGGCTTGTTAAACGGCGTTTACATGGTGATAGGCCGTTGGACGGGGCCGATGCGCGCGCGTCTGTGGCCGCAGAATCCCACGAAGGGCGCTGTGGTATTTCGCCGTGTGGTACAAATTGTGGTGGTTTATCTGCTGTTTACCAGCTGCATTGTGTTTTTCCGTGCACCGACCATGGCGGATGCCCTTACCGTCTATGCACGCCTTCCCTTTGGATGGCTGGAAGCGCTGCTTGCGCCGGGAACCGTTATTGAAACCTTAAAGAGCATGGGCATTGGACGTGTGATCGGCCTTTTACTGCTGGTGTGCATCGTTTTATGTGAGTGGGTGGAGTGGCGTGCCGCAAAGGCGGGCTGTCACACCGGCGCATGGATGCGCACGCTGCCTGTTTGGCCGCGCATGGCGCTGTACTATGGCGTGGCAGTGCTGGTTTTGGCGTTTGGCAAAATGGGCACATCGTCGTTTATTTACTTTGGCTTTTAAGAGGAGGCGGACATGAAACGAATCATCAAGGCGGCCGCCTGCTTTTTGCCGCTGATGCTTTTGGTTATGGGCATTAACTGGTATTCTGACCCCGGCAACGTTATTCGGGACGATTATGAGCAAAAGGTGGCCGAGATTATGGCGCGCGGCGAAAACGCTGCCAACTTAGCCAATATGGACGACCGCGCACTGATGCGGTGCTATCTTCCGCTGCGTACACAGCCGATTGACACATTGGTGTTGGGTTCTTCGCACAGTATGCAGCTGAGCGCCGACGTGACGGGCGACCCGAATACCTTTTGCGGGGGCATGACGGGCGCGGATATGCGCGACTGTATCTCCCTGTATGAACTGGCGCGTGAAAATGGCTTTTCTCCCAAGCGTGTGGTTTTGGTGCTCGACAGCTGGTTCATCAGCGAAGGGGTGCAAGAGAAACGTGCTATGACAGAAGGATACCTTGCCTTTTGTGACGAAGAAGGCTTAACGGCTATCCAAACCGACGATAACCAGCTGTTGCAGCAAAAGCTGGAAAAGAAATTGCAAATTTTTTCCGTGCCCTATTTTCAAAGCAGTTTAAACTATTTGATGAGCGGGCAAATTGCGATGCGTGACCCCGTGGCGACCACGCAATTTTTTGCAGAAAGCAACATGCGCCGTGCGGATGGCAGCTATGGCTACGGGGTATACTACCGCACGCCGGACTCGGGGTATTTGCGGCAAAACTTACAAGATGTCAAGCAGCTGATGCCGGAATTTGCACGCAATTTTGACGGGATATCCGACCAGCTTCTGACCCAGCTGAAAGCATTTGTGCGCCGAATGAAGCAGGACGGCTGCGAGGTGGCGCTGATGCTGACGCCGTTTCACCCGGAGTTTTATGAGGTAATGGCCCGAGAGAACAGCGGCTATGAAGGCGTTTTGCAGACGGAACAAGTGTTCCGTGCGCTGGCGAGTGAGCTGGATGTACCGCTGGCCGGTTCTTACGACCCGGCGGAATGCGGCTTGACCGAAAATGATTTCTACGACAGCATGCACTGCACCGCAGAGGCGATGCACACGCTTTATCCCGACGATTTGTTTTCGTAAACGTGCCGCTTGTCGGGAGGAATAAGCGGAAAACCAGAAAAGGAGAATGATGTTTGGCAAAAATAATCATCATCGGCGCAGGCGCGGCGGGACTGTTTGCAGCGGGCGCAGCGGTGCGCCAGGGGCATGAAGTTACGGTGCTGGAGCACATGCAGTCTCCGGGCCGCAAGCTGCTGATTACCGGCAAAGGACGCTGCAACGTCGTCAACCATTGTGAGCCGGATGAATTTTTAAAGCATGTGCGCCGAAATCCGCGTTTTTTGTATTCGGCGCTGTCCGGCTGTCCACCGGTTAAGGTGATGAGTCTGTTTGAAAATGAGCTGGGCGTGCCGCTGAAAACCGAGCGCGGGCGCAGAGTGTTTCCCGTAAGTGACCGCGCACAGGACATTTTGGATGCTTTGCTGGAATGGACGCATCCCGCTAAGGTTCTGACAGATACCGAGGTGCAGGCGCTGGTGCTGCGTGACGGGCGCTGCTGCGGCGTAAAGCTGAGCGATGGGCGCACGATGGAGGCACAGGCTGTTTTGGTGGCCACGGGCGGTGTTTCCTACCCGGTGACCGGCTCGACGGGCGATGGTACCGCTTTGCAAAACAGGCGGGGCATACCATTGTAGAGCCGGAACCCAGCTTGGTATCGCTGGTGGAGCGCGGCAATGTGGCAAAGCGGATGATGGGGCTTTCCCTGCGCAACGTGGCTTTGACGCTGTGGGAAGGCAAAAAAGTTCGTTTTACCGAAATGGGAGAAATGGTGTTCACGCATTTCGGCGTGTCGGGGCCGCTGGTGCTTTCGGCAAGTGCTCATATTCGCGACCTAAAAAAATATGACTATCGCCTGACGATTGACTTAAAGCCGGGCTTGACGCCGGAACAGCTGGAAAAGCGAGTGAAGGAAGATTTTGCCCTTTTGTCCAACAAGGAAACGGCAAACTGCCTGACCAAGCTTTTGCCGGCCTCCATGCAGCCTGTCATGCTGGACATGTGGGGCGTGGACTCCCACAAAAAAGTAAACCAGATTACTCGTGAGGAACGGCGGCGTTTGCTGGAACTGATGAAGGCGTTCCCCATCGAGTTAAAGGATAAGGGCGATTTGGCACACGCAGTCGTGACAAGCGGCGGCGTATCCGTCAAAGAGGTAGACCCCAAAACGATGCAAAGCAAGGTGTGCCCCGGCCTTTATTTTGCGGGTGAGGTACTGGACGTGGATGCTTACACCGGCGGGTATAACCTTGGCATTGCGTTTGCAACCGCATGGGCGGCAGCAATGCATTGGGGCGAGGCATCAAACTAAAACAAACGGCATATAAGAAAGAAAGGAAATTATCCATCATGAGTTTTGCAGTTGCAATTGACGGGCCTTCCGGTGCGGGAAAGTCCAGCCTTGCAAAAAAATTAGCACAGCATTACGGCTTGTTCTATATTGATACCGGTGCAATGTACCGCGCCATTGCCTTATATGCAATGCGCCGCGGTATTGAGCCGAAAGACCATGAAAACGTTGTCCCCTTATTGCGGGAAATCTATTTGGAGCTGCGCTGTGAAAACGGGGAACAGCACCTTTATATGAACGGCGAAGACGTCACCCAAGAGGTGCGCAAGGAGGCCGTGGGAATGGGTGCGGCAGGCGTTTCTTCGTGCGGGCAGGTGCGTGCTTTTCTGGTGGATTGGCAGCGTGCTTTGGCACAGCAGGAGGATATTATCATGGATGGCCGCGACATCGGAACTGTTGTTTTGCCGAATGCACAAGTGAAGATTTTTTTGACGGCAAGTGCGGCCGTGCGCGCACAGCGCCGCTATTTGGAGCTTTGCGAAAAAGGCCAGCAAACAACGTATGAGCAAGTGCTTGCCGATGTGGAAAAGCGCGACTATGAAGACACGCACCGCGCCCAGTCGCCCCTGTGCCAAGCGCAGGACGCCGTTTTGGTGGATACCAGCGAGTGTGATTTTGACGAGGCGTTCCGACGTCTTTGTCATGTAGTTGACCAAAAGCGAAAGGGCGGCTGAAATGTTTTATTGGATTGTGCTTTCCGGTGCGTGGGTATTGTGGCATCTTGCGTTTCGCATTAAAGTGGTCGGCAAAGAAAACATGATTCACGACAGAGGCTTTGTCATGGCGTGCAACCATGTGTTTGCCATTGACCCCGTGTTTTTGGTGCTTGCGCGTTTTTATGGAAAGCGAATGGTCATTATGGGCAAAGAAGAATTGTTTGAGATTCATCCCTTATTGACTTGGTTTTTGAAAAGAGTAAACGTCATTCCCGTGCATCGCGGAAAAGGCGATACAGGCGTTGTTGAACGTGCAATTGAGGACGTCAAGCGCGGACACGGATTGTTGATTTTTCCCGAGGGAACGCGCTCGAAAGACGGAAACCTGGGAAGGCTGAAAAGCGGGGCGTTTGTGGTGGCTGACGCTGCCAATGTGGACATTTTGCCGTGCCGCATTATTTACAAAGGCGGAAAAATAAAGCCGTTTGAACGTGTGACAATCGTGGTGGGTAAACCTATTCCGGCAGAAAAAATTGCGCTCGCGGAAGAAAAAAGTGCAGCGCGCTTGCGGGAATGCAAAACGCTTTTGCACGATGAGATGGAAAAACTTCTGGAGGAGAACCGAAACTGTCTATGAAAATTCAAGTGGCGAAAACCGCCGGTTTTTGTTTCGGCGTAAACCGTGCGGTTAAAATGACATATGAACTGTTAGAGCAGGGCAAAAAAGTGGCAACACTGGGGCCGCTGATTCACAACCCCCAGTGTGTTGCCGATTTACAGGCGCGCGGCGCCGTTACTGTGGAGCATGTGGACGAGGTCCCCAAAGGATATGAACTGGTCATCCGCAGCCATGGTGTGGGGCGCAATATCTACGATGCCATTGCGCAGCAGGGTCTCACGGCACATGATGCAACGTGTCCCTTCGTGTCTAAAATTCACCGCATTGCCGAAACGGCAAAACAGGAGGGCGCACTGCTGCTGGTGGCGGGAGACGCGGCGCATCCCGAGGTGCAGGGCATTGTAGGACATGCCGGAGAGCGTGTGCAGGTTTTTTCGGATTTGACGGAACTTGCCAATATTTTAACACCAGAAAATACCAAAAATGGTATTTTTATGGTTGCACAAACCACTTTTGAGGTGAAAAAGTGGCAAGAATGCGTAGAGTTTACAAAAAAGCTATATACAAACGCGAAAATTTTTGATACAATATGTAATGCAACATGGGCGAGGCAGCATGAGGCGGAATGTTTGGCCAAACAATGCGATTTGATGATCGTGATTGGCGGGCGCCATTCCTCCAATACCCAAAAGCTGGCCGCAGTTGCCGCAAAGCATACCCGCGCCGTGCTGGTGGAAACCGCACAGGAATTGCAGCCGGAATGGTTTCAAGGGGTGCAAACGGTAGGTGTGACAGCCGGGGCATCAACGCCGTCGTCTATCATCGAGGAGGTACTGAGCAATATGAGCGAGGAAATTCGTGAAGAGGAATTGAGCTTTGAGGAAATGATTGAGGCTTCGTTGAAGCCGGTTTACAATGGTAAGGTTGTAAAGGGCATCGTAACAGCGGTGAACCCCAACGAAGTTACTGTTGACATCGGAACGAAGCACACTGGTTTCGTCAAGCTGGAAGAACTCACTAATGACCCCACCGCAAAAGCGGAGGATTTGGTCAAGAAGGGTGACGAGCTCGACCTCATCGTGACGAAAGTAAACGACCAGGAAGGCATCGTATACCTGTCCAAAAAGCGCTTTGATGAGAACAAAGGCAAAGAGGAAGTGGCTGCTGCTGTTGAGAGCGGTGAGATTATGGACGGCTATGTTTCGGAGTCCAACTCCGGCGGTCTGGTCGTTTTGGTGAACAATGTGCGTGTCTTTGTGCCGCGTTCCCAGTCTACCCTGCGTCACGGCGAGGACTACACAAAGCTGGTGAAGCAGAACGTCAAGCTGCGCATTAAGCAGTGCGAGGGCCGCCACATTGTCGGCTCCATCCGTGAGGTTTTGGCTGAGGAGGCCGATGCAAAGCGCGAGGCTTTCTGGGCAGACGTCGAAGTGGGCAAGCGCTACACCGGCGTTGTCAAGAGCCTGACCAACTACGGTGCATTTGTTGACATCGGCGGTGTGGACGGTTTGGTTCACATCAGCGAGCTGTCTTGGGACCGCGTGAAGCACCCGTCTGAGGTGGTAAACGTGGGCGACACCATCGAAGTTTATGTCAAAGATCTCGACACCGAGAATAAGAAGGTTTCCCTCGGCTACAAGAAGGCGGAGGACAATCCTTGGGAGAAGTTTAAGGCAGAGTATCCCATTGGCACTTCCTTCAAAGCTCCCGTTGTGTCTTTGACCAAGTTTGGCGCATTTGTGCGCATTCTGCCGGGCATCGACGGCTTGGTTCACATCAGCGAGATTTCCCACGACCGTGTGGAAAAAGTGGGCGATGTGCTGAGCGTTGGCCAGGAGGTTGAAGTGCAGCTGATTGATGTAGATTACGACAAAAAGCGCATCAGCCTTTCCATGAAGGCATTGGTTGAGGAACCCTCCGACGAGGAGCAGGAAGACGCAGAGTAATTTGCTTAGCAATTGCTGGCGGGTTTCAACACTCAATTGAAAAGGAATGACAGGCAGCGGATGGTTTCATTCGCTGCCTGTTTGCGTCTGAACCAATGGGCAAGCACCGCAGTTTGCACAGGTGCAGACGCCATCATGTATTTGAAAAAACGAAATTATGACAAAAAGATGTAAAAAGTGATACATTTATAAAAGGCATATTTACAGTAGGAATGCGCTTATTATATAATGATAACTGTATCGCTCAGTGACGGTCTGTGCTGGCAGCCGATAAGCACAGCATTTTGGCCGGAAAATCGGGCCGCACCGCGTAGCGGCGGGCGAAAATGGTAAAGATGATCTTGGAAGAAAAGAGGAGCTTGTGCCGGATGGTACGAGCGAGGGGAGAGAGAAACATGAGAGCAAAAGGAGCTGCGGCTTTTTTATTAACGCTTTTGCTGTGCGGTTGTATGGGACAAGAACCTCAGCCCGTAGAGGAAGAACCGGTAGGCCCGCCGAAAGATGCCCAGACAGCAAGCGGTGTAGTGCTTGACATTACACAAGATACTCTAATTTTACGCACCAATGCAGGAATGGAATATGTGCTCGATTTGGGCGGCGATGAGATTCCGCCCGATGTAGAGGTGCTCAACGGCTCTTTTGTGAAAATTTATTATGACGGTGATTTGCAGTTGGAACCGAATCATGTCGATGTGCTTTATATAGAGCCGGACGAATCGGACGAAGTAGCCGCCGGCTATCAAAACAGCACAGCCGATGGCCGTGTGGCGGCATTGACAAAAGACACGCTGGAACTGGAAACCGAAACGGGAGCGGTTTATTCGTTTTCCATTGCACAGGCAAAGCAAAAGATGAACGGAAAGCTGGAAGAAGGCTCCTTCGTTCGTTTGACATTTGACGGAATGGCGTCCGACACCGAAAAAGCATTGGTGAAGCAGATTACAGAACTGGAGCTGACAGGAATTGTGGCGAGTACGCCTGTCATGGTTCAACAGTACGATGATAAAACCAAAATGCTGACCGTTGAAACATGGGACGGCGTTCAAGGCACATTTTCCACAAAGCAGGTGCAGTGCGGTGCAGACGCTTGGGAAGATTTGGAGTGGGAAGAAGCTGTTGTATACGCCAATACAGATGTAGCCGATGACGGCTGGTATTTGGGCAAGGTTTTGAAGGTGGTTCCGGCTGACGATGCCCGCCAGCAAATGTACGGCGTTGTGGAAAGCTTTGATTCCGAACAAGGTGTGCTGCTGCTTCATTCCATGACAGGAGAAACGCTGGAGCTGTCCTTGGACGAAGAAATGGTTCCCTCGGAAGACTTAGATAAAAACGACACCGTTTGTGTGACCTATGAAGGGTGGTTAAACGGCGCGGATACACGCGAGATGGAACTAACCGAAATTGAAGTGGAGAGCAAAGGAAGCAAAAGCGAAAACAGCATTGCCGGTATGGTTTGGGAATTGAACGAGGAATCTATGACGCTTCGGACAATGAGCGGAAAAACGCTGCACTTTACTCAAAAGGCCGCGGAACAGAGCGTCCCCGAAACGGTAGCGGTGGGAAATCCTGTGCGCGTTTATTTTACCGGTTGGCTGACGGGAGAAAATGAAGAAGAAAATGCAGTGATTACACATGTAGCGCAGCTTTTAATCTGAGCAGGAAAAGAATGCGTTGTGTGTTGATCCGGTGCAAAAACGGAACAAAAGTTTGTGTTTGCCGAAAAAGAGCCCTTTTTGCGGAAAAGCCCACAAAAAGGGTTCTTGTTTTTTGCAATTTTATGGTATACTGGTAGAAAAGAGGAAGGGAGGTGCTTTGCGTGATGGACACCATACCGGCAAAAACCATTGTAATGACCAACAAAAACAAAGAATGGTTTGGCGCAGATTACACGATGAATTTATACCATGGATGCAGCCACGGCTGTATTTACTGCGACAGCCGCAGCGATTGTTACGGCATTGAATCATTTGACAGTGTGCGCGTGAAAGAAAATGCGCTGACTTTAGTGCGCAACGGACTGAGCAGCAAGCGGGCAACCGGTGTGGTGGCGATGGGAGGCATGAGTGACCCTTACAACCATTTTGAAAAAAAGTATGAGTATACACGCAAAGCACTGGAATTGATTTCGGCGTATGGGTTTGGCGCAGTGGTTGCCACCAAAAGCCCGTTGATTGAGCGCGATATTGACGTGCTGCAAACCATTCAGGTGCATTCCCCGGTGCTGTGTGCCATGACGGTGACAACATGCAGCCCGTCTCTGGCAAAAAAATTAGAACCGAATGCGCCGCCGCCCGCGCAGCGTTTAGAAGCGGTGCGGCGCCTATCGCAAGCGGGTATTTTTGCGGGTGTGCTGCTGATGCCCGTGATACCCTATGTCGAGGACAGCGAAGAAAACATCCGCGAAGTGGTGTACAGCGCTGCGGCGGCAGGTGCGCGTTTTGTTTACCCCATGCTTGGCATGACGCTGCGTGATGGCCAGCGCGAATACTTCTACGAGAAACTGTCCGAATTGTTTCCCAAAGAACAGCTGCCCCAGGCTTACCGCAAAAAATATGGCCCGCGTTATAAATGCTTTGTGCCCGGCGTACATAAGCTGACTGAGATTTTTCGGGATGAAGCACAAAAAAACGGCTTGCTGACGGAAATGAACGATATTATTCAGGCATACCAGGCAATGTATGACTCCGGGCAGCTGAGCTTTTTTGAAATTTAAACTATCTGAAAATAAGCGGTGCAGTGTCAATACCGTACAAGGAAGGGGGGGCAGACGGATGCGGCCCGAAGATTGGACAAAAGAAGAATGGGAGATGACCATTCAGCTGGAACGATTAACAGCGCAAAATGCAGAGGAAAAGCAGCAGGAACTTTCCCAAAGAAGAAAAAGCGCGTCACCGCACAAACGAAAAAAAGACTGGCTGCGTTATGCGGGAAGTCTTTCCGCTTTGGCGGTGCTTTTGTACTTTGTTCTGGATAGTATACTCTTGGGGCTTTTAGGCTCCCTATGGGGTTCCGTAGAACCCGCGCTGCCCTCTGACTGGCGTTTGCAGGGCCAAGCGGTTTACCGGGCGCTGGCTCTCCTGCTGCCCGCAGCCGGTTTAGTGGCCGCCCGTTTTCTCATTGAAAAAGGGGCTCAAAGCACCCCGATGAAGCTTAAACCGCAAAAACGCTGGCCGGAACAAACACAAGTGTGGATTTTCGTTCCCGTCTTTATGGGGGTCAGCGTTTTGGGAGATATGCTGACCAGTGCCGTGCGCTATGTTCTGGAGCATTGGACGGTTTATCCCGTCGAGCAAAGTATTCAGCTGCCGGAAAACCCGCTGGGCGTGTGGTACTACTTTCTTGCCTTATGTGTGGTTCCGGCAGTGGTGGACGAATGGCTGGTGCGCGGCGCATTGCAGCGGATTTTTGAACCGTGGGGCGCATGGTTTTCCATTGTGGTATCAAGCGTGATGTTTACGCTGATGTCTACGGAGCTGGCGCAAATGCCCACCGTGTTTATCAAGTCGGTGCTCATGGGCTTGGCAGCGCACTGTACGGGAACGCTGACCGTGGGAATTATGCTGCACTTTAGCAGCAACTTCATTTCCTTTGCGTTTTTGGTGATTGAACAAAAAATGCAGGGGGTGGAGTCCTTTGCGTTAATGGTGTATCTTTTAGGTGTCATTTTCCTCGCGGCGGTTGTGTGCATCGGCATCATTTACGAAAAGCAGATTTTGCGCTCGTTTCGCCAAATCCCGCGTGTGTATGACCCGAAAAACAGGCAGAGCCGAGTGGAGCGCTTGGCAACTACCCCGCTGTACATTATAGTCATGCTGGCAATGGCGCTGCGCGCTGTTTGGCCCATGACGGGGTGGATCGCGCCCTTTTGGCTGCCGTGAGAAGGTGAGAACAAACCATGGAAGATGAAAAGTGGATGCGTCTGGCGCTGGAACAGGCACGGCATGCGGCGGAGATGGGCGAAGTACCCGTAGGCGCTGTGATTGTCAAAGATGGTGAAGTGGTAGCGGCTGCCTGCAACACGCGCGAAACCGAAAAAAATGCGGTGCATCACGCCGAGCTTTTGGCGATTGACAAGGCTTGCGCTCGCTTAGGCGGCTGGCGTTTGTGGCAATGCGATTTGTATGTCACACTGGAGCCTTGTCCGATGTGTGCCGGCGCGATTATCAACAGCCGCATCAAGCGTGTGGTCTATGGGGCGCGTGATGCAAAAGCGGGCTGCTGCGGGAGTGTGGTGGATTTGTTTTCGCTGGGGTTCAACCATCGTCCCGTGGTGGAAAGCGGCGTTTTAGAGGAAGAATGCACCGCGCTGCTGCAAGCTTTTTTTGAGGAGTTGCGAAGAAAACGAAAATCGGGGGAGAAGCCGAAATGGAGAAAGTCGCAGTTGTAACAGGCGCTTCGCGCGGAATTGGCGCGGCGATTGCCCGAGAACTTGCCATGCGCGGTTATCGTGTGGCGGTCTGCTATCGCACCGGTCAGCAGCCGGCACAGGCGCTGTGCGAAGAATTGGCACAGGACGGGAAAACAGCCGTTCCCGTTTTTTTAGATGTGCGCAGTGAGGAAAGTGTGCGCGCCATGTTTGCCGAAGTGCGCGACCGGCTGGGCGAACCCGCGCTTTTAGTGAATAATGCCGGAATTGCCCGGCAAAAGCTGTTTACCGATTTAACGGCACAGGATTGGGACGACATGATGGCGGGAACCGTGCGCGGTGCGTTTCTTTGCACACGTGAAGCACTGCCCGCGATGATTCGCTGGAAATGGGGCCGCATCGTGAATATTTCTTCCATGTGGGGTCAAGTAGGCGCATCGTGTGAGGTGGACTATTCCGCGGCGAAAGCAGCGATCATCGGCATGACGAAGGCGCTGGCAAAAGAGGTGGCCCCCAGCGGCATTACCGTCAACGCCGTCGCACCCGGCGTAGTGGACACGGAAATGCTGGCTTGTTTTTCGCCGGAAGAAAAAGAGGCGCTGGCGCAGGAAACCCCCTTGGAGCGTCTTGGCACACCGCTTGATATTGCCAAGGCTGTGTGCTTTCTTTGCTCTGAGGATGCTGCGTTTATCACCGGTCAGGTGCTGGGGGTAAACGGCGGTTTTGTGATTTGAATGCTGTTGGGAGGGAATGTTTGTGAAAGATTCAATGTTCGATTCGGAGAAAAATGACATTTTAAAGGACATGTATGGCGAGGATGTTTCCTTGCTGGAGCAAGAGCAGCCGAGTACAAGCCGCAGTTTTCCCGGCAGAAACCGTGCGCCGTCCGCTTCGGCAAAAACGACGTCCCGAAAGCCTGTCCCTGCGCGAAAGCCGGTGTCTTCAGGAAAGCCTGCGGCACAGCCTTGGATGCAGCCGACTGTGACGCGCGGACAAACAGCCGCGAAAATTCAAAAGGAAGTGAAAAGCGGTACTGCTTGGCTGGTGCTCGGCATTTGCGTATTTGTGTTTACCGTCATTCTTGCCACGGTGGTTGGAACGGATGGAATGCAAAGCGTTTTGATGCCGAATGCCTATCATGATAAGCTTTCCGCTATGCTCGACCAAGGCCAGTATGCCCGCGCAGCAGAATTTGTTTCGGAAAATCAACTGTCGGATTACAGCAAAAGAGATACCTCTTTTGCGCCGCTGGCGACGCAGGCGGAGTGGCAGGATATGATTTTGGAGACCATTGACGATTGGCAGCTCTATGTCTTCATCTTAGCGGGGCAGACACAGGCAGATGCAACTGCTCTAACGTGGGATTTAGCCTCCAATATGGAAGCGCTCTGTGCGCCCGGTGAACGGGTCTTGGCGGACGTTCCTTATGATGACGTGAAACGCGGCCAGGATGCCGTGCGCGGAATGCTGATGATGCTGGGCGATGACGGGAGCGTGTTTGAGGCATTGACGAGCGAGGATTTTGACGAGCGGATGGAAGCTGCCGAAGTCTTGGAAAGCACTCTGGATATGTTGGCGGTTCAAGCGAATGATGCCATGAGCGAGGATATTTCTGACGATGGCAGTGATGCAGGGTCGGTTGATTTACTGGAGGAGGGATCGGTATGATAGAAGTTGTTTTACTTGTTCTCTTTTTTGTCATTTTAGGAATTGTGACCCGTGCGAAGCGCCCTGCGACGGAAAATATTGCAGTCGTTCAAGAGCGCAGACGAAAAGGCGGCCGCAGCAAAAAGCTGATTGGCATTGTGCTGCTGTGCATTTCGGTTGTGATATGGGTTGTCGTGCTCTTAACGCCGCCGAAACAGCCGGCGCTTCCCGACTATGAAGTGGAAATCTTGCAGGAGCTTTTCGCACAGGGCGCAATTTTGGAAACGAGCCGCCCCGAAGAAGAATATGACACCGTGCAGAGCCGATTATTTTACACAGGCGCAACGGGCGATGAGTATGCCGAGTATTGGGACGCTGTGGACAAAGCCCGTTCCATGAGAGAAGCGGAGTTTTGGAATGGGATGACACTGATGATTGAAGGCGCAGACGGTTACATGCAAAATGCCTTGATGCGCGCACAATGAGTTTTTCAGCAAAATTCCTTGCTATTTTTAAAAAGATAGGGTACAATAAGAAAACAATACATTTTTAGTGTAAATATCACTTCTCATGGAGGTTTTATCATGACATTTACAAAAGATACCATTATTGGCGAAGTTTTGGATCACTGCCCGGAAGCTGCACCGCTGTTTTTGGAAATCGGAATGCACTGCTTGGGCTGTCCGTCTGCACGCAGCGAAACCATTGAGCAGGCTTGCCTGGTACACGGCAATGACCCCGAGGTGTTGCTGAACAAGCTGAACGAATTGGCGGCAAAATGAGCGCACAGGGAGCAGCAATGACCGCTCCTGTGCTGGATGCACGCCTGTCCGCCGCCGCGTCGTATGTTCGACGCGGCGGCGTTTGTGCTGATATTGGCTGTGATCACGGAAAGCTTTGCGCTTACTTAGCGGCCAGCGGCACTTGTAAGGGCGTGATTGCGTGTGACGTGAGACAAGCGCCGCTGGAGCGCGCCCGTCAAACGCTGGAGCGTGCGGGGGTGTTGCATTTGGCACAGCTGCGGCTAGGAGACGGTTTATCAGTTCTCACACCCGGTGAGGCTGACAGTATCGTGATTGCCGGAATGTCCGGCGTGACCATTGGCCAAATTTTACAGGCCGCGCCGCAGTTTTGGCAAAGCGGAACGCGCTTTGTCTTTGTCCCCGCCACAAAGCACAGTGTTTTGCGCGGCTTTCTGGCAGAAAACGGCTTTGAGCTTTTGGAGGAAACGCCCTGTGTGGCAGCGGGAAAGTGCTACACTGTGATGGCGGCACAGTACACGGGCGTGCGCTGGAACCCGAGCCTTTTGGAGCGCGCCAGAGGGAAGGCGGCCCAAAAGCAAACGCCGGAAGCTGCGGTCTATTTGGAGCATGTGGCGCATTTGTGCGAAAAATATGCGCGCGGCGTTTCGCCGGAGGAACGGCCGACGTTTTTGACGCTGGCACAGCAAATCAGACAGGAGGCACAGCAATGCAGACAGTGACTTTGCAGGAGCTTTTTGAAAAAATCAATGAATGGGCGCCGTGGGACACCGCCGAACCTTGGGATAACTGCGGCATCATCGTCAACATGGGGCAGACGGTGACAGGCGTTTTGTGTGCGCTGGATATTACCCACGAGGTGATTGATGAGGCAAAGGCACGCGGCTGCAATGTGATTTTTGCGCATCATCCCGTCATCTTTAAGCCGGTGAAGTGCCTGTCCGAACAAGATCTCTTTGTACGCTTGGCGCGGGAAGGCATCAGCGCCATTTGTGCGCATACCAATTTGGACAAAGCAGCAAACGGCGTATCGCATACTCTGGCCGAGCGTGTAGGGTTATCGCAAATTAGCTGTGCCGACGGCTTTTTATACACCGGTGTTTTGCCGCAGAAAATGACTATGGCGGAGTTTGCCGCTCAGGCAGGACGATGTCTGCAAGCATCGGTGCAGTATACTTGCCCTGAGAAAATGGTTTGTAAGGTGGGCGTTGTGTCCGGGGCGGGAGGCGACTTTTTTCGTGAGGCTGCCGCTGCGGGCTGCGATTGCTTGCTGACAGGAGAAGCCAGCCACCACGAAGCGCTGGATGCACAGCAATTGGGGCTTGCTTTGGCTGCGGCCGGCCACTGTGAAACAGAGTACCCCGTTGTGGCGGTGATGGCGGAAAAGGTGCGCACTTGGTTTGCTTCTCTTACGGTGGAGCAGGCGAAGCGAAACAGCCCGTTTTTTCTGTTTTCACAAACCCATTCTTGCCCCGAAACACTCGGATGAAATGAGGGAACAATATGGCTTTGGACGCGGCAACCTTGGCTTTGACAGCAAAAGAGCTGGAAGGTCAATTAGTAGATGCCCGTATTGATAAAATTTTTGAACCGACACGCGATGAAATCGTGCTGAATCTGCGCAGCCGAACGGCGGCCTATAAGCTCTTGCTTTCCGCGCGTTCCGGCTCGGCGCGTGCCTGCCTGACGCAGGAAGTATTTGAAAACCCGGCAGTTCCGCCGTCTTTCTGTATGCTTTTGCGCAAGCATTATACGGGCGGGCGCTTACTGGCAGTGCGCACAATTGAGGAAGAACGCATTATGTTCTTTGATTTTCAATGCACCAGTGAAATGGGCGATACCGTGGTCAATACGATTGCCGCAGAGCTGATGGGGCGGTATTCAAATTTGGTATTGGTGCAAAAGGAAAACCGCGCGTTTCCCGAACAAGAAGGGAAAATCATTGACGCACTGAAGCGCGTGGACTTCGAGGACTCTGAAATTCGTCAGCTCCTGCCCGGCTTGCGCTATACGCTGCCGCCGAAACCCCAGCGCACCTCGTTTTTGAATACAAATCCGCTGGGCCTGGTGGCAGCACTGGCCGAAAAAGATTTGCCGGTTGCCTCCGCGCTCGGCAAACTCACGGGCGGAGTTGGCCCTGTGGTGTGCCGGGAAGCGGCCTACCGTGCGTTTGGAGGGCAGGAGGTCGTGGCCGACAGCATGACTGACGCGCAAAAGAAAAGCCTTCTGCAAGCACTGGAGCAGGTGCAGGAAGCCTATCAAAAGGGCGGGGTTCCCACGATGGTGTTGGTACAGGGACAGCCCGTCGAATTCAGTTTTTTGCCGTTGACACAATACGAAGGAGCGGAGCTGGTCAGCTATCCCACCTATTCGGAGCTGTTAGAAGGTTATTACGCCAAAAAGGATCAGGTCGAACGCCTCAAGCAAAAGTCAAAAGAGCTGGCAAAAACGGTGAAGAACCTGCACGAACGCGCTGTGCGCAAGGCGGCCGCGCGTCGGGAGGAGCAAGCGGAAAGCGCATCGTCGGAACAGCTGCGCATTTACGGCGAGCTTCTCAGCGCCAATTTTTGGGCGATGGAGCGCGGCGCCAAAGAGGTGACGCTGACCAATTACTACACCGGTGAGCCGGTAACGATTCCGCTGGATGTGCGTCTCTCGCCCAGCGCAAACGCGCAGAAGTATTTTAAGGATTATAAGAAAAAGCAGACGGCTGCGCGCTTGCTGACAAAGCTGATTGAAGAAAGCGACGCGGAGGCGGCTTATCTGGAAACCGTGTGCTATGAGGTGGAAGCGGCATCTGGTGAAGCCGCTCTCAATGAAATCCGCATGGAGCTGAAATCGCAGGGGTATTTAAAATACTTTAAGCTGAAAGACAAAAAGCAAAAGCCTGCCGACTTTTTGCGTTATCGCTCCAGCGACGGCTTTGAAATTCTGGTGGGAAGAAACAACGCACAGAACGACCGATTGACGCTGAAAACGGCACGCGGAAAGGACTTGTGGTTTCATGTGCAGAAAGCACCGGGAAGCCATGTGGTGGTGTTGTCACGCGGTGAGGATATTCCCAACAAGACCAAAGAGGAGGCAGCCAGCTTGGCGGCGCTGCACTCCAGCGTGTATTCCTCCGACATGGGCGCGGTGAAAGTGGCGGTGGATTACACCTTTGTAAAACATGTGTGGAAGGCAAACGGGGCAAAGCCCGGCATGGTGCTGTATGACCCGTATGAAACAGCTTATGTGACGCCGGACGCCGCGCTGGAAAAGGCGCTGAGAGAATAAAGAAAAGCAATAAAAAGCGGTGCAGGGCGGAGCTTTTCCGCCCTGCACAAACTTTCTGTAAAAAAATCAGAATTTTTCACAAAAACACTTGCAAAATGCAAAAAGGTGTGATAGAATACTTCTTGGCTGCGAATGGCTTGCACGGCAAGTCCGCGCGAGCCATGATATGCGATGACGCGGGAGGTTGCGGCAATTGTGCCGGTTTTTCCGCCGAGTATGTCCGATCAAGAACCGGGCGAAGAAATACTGAACGCAAAGGGATATGTTCTGCAATGACTTGTCTTGCCGAACCAATGTTCGCGTACTTTGTGATGGAGTGTGTCCGGGGAGAACTGCGTGTCGGTTCACCGGTTTTTCTGTTACAAAGGCGTGAAACACCCGGCCCAGTGTTTGGTGTTTATTGCGACGCCCCAGGGCAAAAATTTAAGGAGGCGAAACAAATGGCAGTCAAGGAGAAAATCAGAATTCGTTTGAAAAGCTATGATGCTACGCTGATCGACAGCGCCGCGGAGAAAATCGTGGAAACGGCAAAGCGCACAGGCGCTCGTGTGTCCGGCCCGATTCCTCTGCCCACCGATAAAGAGGTGGTAACCATCCTGCGCGCTGTACACAAGTACAAAGACAGCCGTGAGCAGTTTGAGATGCGCACGCACAAACGTCTGATCGACATCCTGAAACCGTCCAACAAGACGGTAGAGGCTCTGACGAGTCTTCAGCTCCCCGCCGGTGTGGAAATCGAAATCAAGCTGTAATCATTACATTTATAGTAAGTTTACAAAAGGCTTCGATTGCCGACTCTCCGGAGGAGAGGTCATGTTGGTGGCCGTTACCCATCAACCAATAACCTGTTAGGAGGCAAAACAAAATGCAAAAAGGTATTATCGGCAAAAAGATCGGTATGACGCAGATTTTTGACGAGAACGGCAAAGTGGTTCCCGTTACTGTAGTTGAGGCCGGTCCTTGCACTGTGGTGCAGAAAAAGACCGTGGAAAGCGACGGCTACGTTGCTGTTCAGCTGGGCTTCGGCGATATCTCCGCCAAGAAGGTGACAAAACCTGCAAAGGGTCACTTCGACAAGGCTGACGTCGCTCCGAAGAAAACGCTGCGTGAGTTCCGTTTGGACGACATCAGCGGCATGAACATCGGCGACATCCTGAAAGCCGACGTGTTCGCTGCCGGCGATCACATCGACGTTGTTGGCACCAGCAAAGGTAAAGGCTACGCCGGCACCATCAAGCGCTGGAACGGCCATCGTCTGCGCGAGAGCCACGGTACTGGCCCTGTGGCACGTCATGCCGGTTCTATGGGTTCCTGCTCGACGCCGTCCCGCGTGTTCAAGGGCAAAAAGCTGCCCGGTCACCTCGGTGCAGAGCGCGTCACTGTGCAGAACCTGAAAGTTGTCAAAGTGGACGCTGAGAACAATCTGATCGCTATTAAAGGCGCAATCCCCGGCCCCAAAGGCTCCGTGGTTTGCATCTGCGACAGTGTGAAGGCGTAAGGAGGGAAAGCAACATGAAATTTGACGTTTTGGATATGAACGGCAAGAAGGTTTCCGATATTGAGCTTTCCGACGCCGTGTTCGGCCTGACCCCGAACGAAAAAGTTATGCACGCTGCTGTTGTGAATTTCCTGGCCAATCAGCGTCAGGGCACACAGAGCACCAAAACCCGCAGTGAGGTTTCCGGCGGCGGCCGCAAGCCCTGGCGTCAAAAGGGCACCGGTCGTGCTCGTCAGGGTTCTACCCGCAGCCCGCAGTGGACTCACGGCGGCGTCGCACTGGGCCCCAAGCCCCGCGATTACAGCTATCGCCTGAACAAGAAGGTGAAGCGTCTGGCAGTTCTGTCTGCTTTGAGCAGTAAGGCACAGAGCGGCGATATGATCGTGCTGGACAAGATTGAGGCAACCGAGTACAAAACTAAAACCATCGCAAACATGCTGAAGGCTGTCGGCGTTACGAAGAAAGCTTTGATCGTAACCCCCGCTGTGGACGCAAAGCTTGTAAAAAGCGCTGCCAACATTCCCGGCGTGAAGACCACGACTGCTGACTGCGTGAACACTTATGAAGTGCTCAACGGCGGCAAATTCGTGATCAGCGTGGATGCTGCGAAGAAACTTGAGGAGGTATTTGCATAATGAAAACTCCTGCTCAGAACATCGTGCTGGCTCCGGTGATCACCGAGGCTTCCATGGCCGGCATCCAGATGAAAAAATACACCTTCAAGGTTGCTAAAGAGGCAACAAAAGTGGATATCGCCCGCGCAGTGGAAGAGCTGTTCGGCGTTAAGGTGGCAAAGGTGAACACCATCCACGTTCGCGGCCGTTATCGCCGCCAGGGTATGCACGGCGGTTACACTGCCAGCGGCAAGAAAGCCATCGTTACCCTGAAAGAAGGCTCCAAGGGCATCGAATTCTTCGAGTCCATGGTATAAGATCTCTCTGTTGAGATCGGTGTGCCGAAAGGCGCACACAAAGAACCCGAGCAGGGTTCGGCTATGGGGATATGACCCCGATAACATCATAAGAGAAAGAGAGTACGACAATGGCTATCAAAAAGTTTAAACCGACTACGCCGGGTCGCCGCGGCATGACCGTGACCGACTACTCCGGTTTGTCTAAGGTTGCTCCCGAACGCAGCCTGCTTGAGCCGATGAAAAAGGCTGCCGGCCGCAACAATACCGGCCGCATCACCGTTCGTCATCACGGCGGCGGCAACCGCACGAAGTATCGTGTGATTGACTTCAAGCGTGATAAAGTGGATATGCCCGCAGTGGTAAAAACCCTCGAGTACGATCCCAACCGTTCCGCTCATATCGCTCTGGTGCAGTATGAGGACGGCGAGAAGCGTTACATCCTCGCTCCCGAAGGCCTGAAAGTAGGCGACACCGTTGTGAGCGGCGCTGGCGCTGACATCAAGCCGGGCAACTGCCTGCCCTTTGCCAACATTCCTGTTGGTACCATTATCCACAACATCGAGCTGTATCCCGGCAAGGGTGCTCAGCTGGTGCGCTCTGCCGGCAACATGGCACAGCTGATGGCAAAAGAGGGCAAATATGCACTCGTTCGTCTGCCGTCCGGTGAGATGCGCAACGTGCCGGTGAACTGCATTGCAACCATCGGCCAGGTTGGCAACATCGACCACGAGAACGTGAACATCGGTAAAGCCGGCCGTAAACGCCACATGGGTTGGCGTCCCACCGTTCGCGGTTCTGTTATGAACCCCTGCGATCACCCGCACGGCGGTGGTGAGGGCAAGAGCCCCGTTGGCCGTCCCGGCCCTGTTACTCCGTGGGGCAAGCCCGCTATGGGTTACAAGACCCGCAAACATCATGCGCGTAGCGATAAGTTCATCGTGAAACGTGCGAACAGCAAATAAGGAGGAGAGCTGTAATGGGTAGAAGTGTTAAAAAAGGACCTTATGTACAGCCGGTCCTGCTCAAACGCGTGCAAGCGATGAACGAAGCTGGCGAGAAGCGTGTCCTGAAAACCTGGAGCCGCTCCTCTACAATTTTCCCCGACTTCGTTGGTCATACCTTTGCCGTGCATGACGGCCGCAAACATGTGCCCGTCTATGTGACAGAGGATATGGTTGGTCACAAGCTGGGTGAGTTCGCCCCGACCCGTACCTTCAAGGGCCATGCGGGCGGCAAGACCACCGGAAGATAAAGGATAGGAGAGGATTTAAATGGAAGCAAGGGCACATCTTAGATACGCCCGCATCGCGCCCCGCAAGGTTTCGATCGTGCTGGATCTGATCCGCAATCAGGAACTGGACAAGGCGCTGGCGATTCTGCAATACACCCCGAAGGCCGCCTCTGAGCTCCTTTACAAGCTGGTGAAATCTGCGGCTGCCAATGCGGAAAACAACCACAACATGGATATCAACAACCTGTACGTTGCTGAGTGCTTCGTGACACCGGGCCCCACGCTGAAGCGTGTTCGTCCCCGTGCACAGGGCCGTGCGTACAGAATCCTGAAAAGAACCAGCCACATCACGGTGGTTCTGAAAGAGAAAGAGTAAGGAGGGTACACAGTATGGGTCAGAAAGTTAATCCCCACGGCATTCGCGTGGGCGTTATTAAGGATTGGGACAGCCGCTGGTTCACCTCCAAGCGTGAGTTTGGCGACAACCTGGTAGAGGATTACAAAATCCGCAAAATGCTGAAAAAACAGCTGTTTGCAGCCGGTGTTCCCAAAATTGAAATCGAGCGTACCTTTGACAGCCAGAGCGGCAAGCCCCGTGTGCGTGTAACCGTACACTGCGCAAAGCCCGGCATGGTAATCGGCAAAGGCGGCGCTGAGAAAGAGAAGCTGCAGGCACAGCTGTCCAAGGTTTTGGGCAAAGATGTGTATGTGAACATTGTTGAGGTTCGCAATGCAGACGTGAACGCACAGCTCGTGGCTGAGAACATTGCCGGCCAGCTGGAGCGCCGCATCTCTTTCCGCCGTGCGATGAAACAGTGCATGGGCCGCGCAATGCGCATGGGCGCAAAGGGCATCAAGGCTCAGGTTGGCGGCCGTTTGGGCGGTGCCGACATCGCTCGCAGCGAGCACTATCACGAGGGTACCATTCCCCTGCAGACTCTGCGCGCTGACATCGACTACGGCTTTGCCGAGGCGGATACCACCTACGGTAAGATCGGCGTTAAGGTTTGGATCTACAAAGGCGAGGTACTCAAGGGCGTTAAGTCCAAAAACCACACCGATGAGCAGGCACCCCGCGCACCGCGCGCTCCCCGTGCCCGCAGAGAAGGAGGCAACAAATAATGTTACTGCCCAAACGCGTTAAATATCGTCGCGTGCAGCGTGGCCGTATGAAGGGCAAAGCCACACGCGGCAATGTGGTCAATCAGGGCGAGTTTGGCCTTGTTGCCCTGGAGCCGTCCTGGATTACTTCCAATCAGATTGAGGCGGCTCGTATCGCAATGACACGTTATATCAAGCGTGGCGGTAAGGTCTGGATTAAGATCTTCCCCGACAAGCCTGTTACTGAGAAGCCCGCTGAGACTCGAATGGGTTCCGGTAAGGGTAGCCCCGAGTACTGGGTTGCCGTCGTAAAGCCGGGCCGTGTGCTCTTTGAGCTGGCCGACGTCAACGAGGAAATTGCACGCGAGGCTCTGCGCCTTGCAATGCACAAACTGCCCGTTAAGTGCAAGTTTGTGAAACGCGATGAGGAGGTTGAATAAGCATGAAAGCAGCAGAACTGCGCGAAATGAGCGCCGCTGAGCTGACCAAAAAGCTGGCAGATCTGAAAGAAGAGCTTTTCAACCTTCGTTTCCAGCACGCCATCAATCAGCTCGATAACCCCATGCGTATCGAGGCCGTCAAGAAAGACATTGCCCGCGTGAAAACTGTCATGCGCGCCAATGAGCTGAAAGACGCAGAATAAACGAGGGAGGTAAGGCAATGGAACGCAATCTGAGAAAAACCCGTGTGGGTGTCGTTGTGTCCGACAAGATGGATAAAACCATCGTTGTCGCCGTGAAAGACAGCGTGCAGCACCCCCTCTACAAGAAGATCATGAAGCGCACCGTGAAGTTTAAAGCGCATGACGAGAACAACGAGTGCAACGTGGGCGACCGCGTGATGATCATGGAAACCCGTCCTCTGAGCAAAGACAAACGCTGGAGACTGGTTAAAATCGTTGAAAAAGCGAAATAAAGCAGCTTTGAAAGGAGATTCTGTCTTATGGTACAGATGCAGAGCTATCTCAAAGTGGCTGACAACACCGGTGCAAAGGAAATTATGTGCATTCGTGTGCTGGGCGGCTCCCGTAAGAGATATGCCGGTATCGGCGACGTGATTGTGGCTTCTGTCAAGAAAGCGGCGCCTAACGGTACAGTGAAAAAAGGCGATGTGGTCAAGGCTGTCGTGGTTCGCAGCAAACAGGGCCTTCGCCGTGAGGATGGTTCCTACATCCGTTTTGATGAGAACGCCGCGGTTATCATCCGCGACGATAAAACCCCGAGAGGCACCCGTATCTTTGGACCGGTTGCACGCGAGCTTCGCGATGCCGGCTATCTGAAGATCGTCAGCCTGGCTCCGGAATCGCTGTAAGGAGGTTTTAAAGAATGAATAACGTTCATGTTAAAACCGGCGACACCGTGATGATTATCAGCGGTAAAGACCGCGGCAATTCCGGCAAGGTTTTGCAGGTCAGCCCGAAAGAAGGCAAAGTCATCGTGGAAGGCCGCAACATGGTAACCAAGCACGTCAAACCTCGTCGTCAGGGCGAGCAGGGCGGCATCGTGAAGGCCGAGGGCGCTATGTACGCCTGCAAGGTGATGCCGGTTTGCCCCAAGTGCGGCAAGGCAACTCGTGTTGGCCATGCGGTTCACGATGGTAAAAAAGTGCGCGTCTGCAAAAAATGCGGCGCTGAGTTTTAAGGAAAGGGAGTAGAAGAAAATGGCAAGATTGAAAGAAACCTACGCCAAGGAAGTTGCTCCCGCTCTGATGAAGAAATTCAACTACAAAAGCGTGATGCAAATTCCGAAGCTGGACAAAGTTGTGATCAACGTCGGCTGCGGCGAAGCACGTGACAACCCGAAGATCATGGACGCTATCTTGGCGGACCTGGCAAAGATCACCGGCCAGAAGGCTGTGATCTGCCGTGCGAAAAAGAGCGTTGCAAACTTCAAACTGCGTGAGGGTATGCCCATCGGCGCAAAAGTTACCCTGCGCGGCGAGCGTATGTATGAGTTCGTGGATCGCTTCTTCAGCGTGGCTCTGCCCCGCGTGCGCGACTTCCGCGGCATCAACGGCAACTCTTTTGACGGACGCGGCAACTACAGCTGCGGCGTGAAAGAGCAGCTCATTTTCCCGGAAATTGATTACGATAAGATCGACGCCGTTCGCGGTATGGACATCTGCTTCGTAACAACCGCAAAAACAGACGAAGAGGCCAAAGAGCTGCTGACGCTCATGGGCGCTCCGTTTGCAAACTAAGGGAGGGCATGAGAGTTGGCTAAGACAAGCATGAAAATCAAGCAGCAGCGCGCACCGAAGTTCAGCACCCGTGCATACAACCGCTGCAAAATCTGTGGCCGTCCTCACGCTTACCTGCGCAAATACGGCGTGTGCCGTATCTGCTTCCGTGAGCTCGCTTACAAGGGCGAGATCCCCGGCGTGAGAAAAGCGAGCTGGTAAAAACCAGCTCACTTCTTCACAGATAAATAAATTTTTTTGATTGAAACTAGGAGGTTAGTGGCAATGCAGATTACAGATCCTATTGCGGACTTGCTGACACGCATCCGCAACGCCAGTGCTGCCAAACACCCTTCGGTGGACATTCCCGGCTCTAAGCTGAAGAAGGCAATCGCCGACATTCTGCTGGAGGAAGGATATGTGAAGGGCGTTCAGTTCATCGAGGACGACAAGCAGGGCGTCATTCGCATCACTTTGAAGTATACCGACAACGGTTCTGCCGTTATTTCCGGCATCCGTCGTGTGTCTAAGCCCGGCCTGCGCATCTACTCCAACAGCGAGCAGCTGCCGAAGGTTATGAAAGGTCTTGGCACCGCAATTATCTCCACTTCTAAGGGCGTTATGACCGACAAGGCTGCGCGTGCTGCGCACGTTGGCGGCGAAGTGCTCGCCTTTGTGTGGTAAGAAAGGGGTATAGACAATGTCGAGAATTGGAAGAAAACCCATCGTCATCCCTGCCGGTGTCGAGGTCAAAATTGACGGAAACAACATCAGCGTAAAGGGCCCCAAGGGCACCCTGAATTCCACCATTCATTCTTTGATCGATGTAAAGATCGAGAATAATGAGATCGTGGTGACCCGCCCCAATGACGAGAAAGAGGCTCGCAGCTTGCACGGCCTCACCCGTACCCTCATCGCCAACATGGTGGAGGGTGTTACGAACGGCTTCAAGAAGGAGCTGGAGATTCAGGGCGTCGGCTATCGTGCCGCAAAGCAGGGCAAGGACCTTGTTTTGAACCTGGGTTACTCTCACCAGGTGATCATGCCGGAAACTGACGGCATCACCATTGAAGTACCCGATCCCTTGAAGATTGTTATCAACGGCATCGACAAACAGCGCGTTGGTCAGTTTGCCGCGGAAGTACGCGAGAAGCGTCCGCCCGAACCCTACAAGGGCAAAGGTATCCGCTATGCGGGTGAGTACATTATCCGCAAAGAAGGCAAGGCCGGCAAAGGCTCGAAATAAAGTAAGGAGTGAACGAGAATGGTTAATAAACCGGATAAGAACGTCGCACGTCTGCGCCGTCATCGCCGCGTTCGCGGCAAGATTTCCGGCACTGCACAGTGCCCCCGTCTGGATGTGTTCCGCTCCTCCAAGCACATTTATGCACAGCTGATCGACGATGTGGCCGGTGTGACACTGGTCAGCGCTTCCAGCATGGATAAAGATTTTGAGGGCTTTGGCGGAAACATCGAGGCTGCTACAAAAGTTGGCAAGGCGATTGCTAAGAAGGCTGCCGATAAGGGCATCACCCAGGCGGTCTATGACCGTGGCGGCTTTGTTTATCACGGCCGCGTGAAAGCTTTGGCCGAAGGCGCTCGTGAGGGCGGCTTGAAGCTGTAAGGAGGATACAAATGGAAATGATCGACGCATCCACTTTGGATTTACAAGAAAAGGTTGTTGCCATCAACCGTGTATCCAAGACAGTCAAGGGCGGCCGCATCTTTAAGTTTTCCGCTCTGGTAGTTGTCGGCGACGGCAACGGCACGGTTGGTTTCGGCCTGGGTAAGGCCGGCGAGGTTCCCGAGGCAATCCGCAAGGGAATCGAGGACGCAAAGAAAAATATGCACAAGATCGCTCTGAAGGGAACTACCATTCCCCACGAGACCGTCGGTGTGTTCGGCGCAGGCCGCGTGCTGCTGCGTCCGGCTCCCGAAGGTACCGGCGTTATCGCCGGCGGCGCTGTGCGTGCTGTTTTGGAAGTTGCCGGCATTAAGGACATCCGTACCAAGTGCCAGCGCACCAACAATCCCTGCAACGTGGTAACAGCAACAATGGCTGGTCTGCGCAGCTTGCAGAGCGCAGAGCAGGTTGCCGCAAAGCGCGGTAAAACCGTGAAAGAAATTTTGGGTTAAGGAGGCAGTGAGTCATGGCTGAAAAGAAAAAACCTGCTGCAAAACAGGCAGAAGGTGGTTTGACCATCAAGTTGACCCGCAGCCTGATTGGCCGTAAGCAGAATCAAATTGCAACGGCTTTGTCTCTTGGCTTGAAACGAGTAGGCGATGTAACGGTTCAGCCCGATAACGTCGCAACTCAGGGTAAGATCAATAAAATCTCTCACATGGTAGAGGTTACCAAAGCGTAAAAGCAAGGAGGTGCATGCACAATGATGCTTCATGAATTGAAACCCGCCGCTGGTTCCAACAAAGCTGCTAAGCGCAAAGGCCGCGGCGCGGCTTCCGGCAACGGCAAAACGGCTGGTTATGGCCACAAGGGTCAGAAAGCTCGCTCCGGTGTGAAGAAGGCCGGCTTTGAAGGCGGTCAAATGCCTTTGCAGCGCCGCCTGCCGAAACGCGGCTTCAACAATATCTTCGCTACGGTTTACACCACTGTGAAGATCAGCGACCTGGAGAAGTTTGAAGCCGGCAGTGTTGTCGACGCAAACGCGCTGCTCGAGAAGGGCGTAATTAAAAAGGTCAACGATGGCGTCAAGGTTTTGGGCAACGGTGAGTTGACAAAAGCTTTGACTGTTAAGCTGGATGCCTATACCGCTTCCGCAAAAGAGAAGATTGAGAAAGCAGGCGGGAAGGCAGAGGTGATCTGAAGTGTTCGATACCTTTAAGAACGCGTGGAAGATCCCTGACCTGAGAAAGAAAATTCTTTTTACCCTTGGCGTGTTGGTCCTGTTTCGTCTTGGCTGTGCCATCCCCGTTCCGTTTGTAACGGGGGATGCACTGCAAAGCATGATCGGCGGCAACACGGGAAACCTGCTGGGTTACATTGATATGCTGACGGGCGGCGCTTTTGCCAACTCGACACTCTTTGCTTTAGGTGTCGGCCCGTACATCAATGCATCCATTATCATGCAGCTGCTTGCGGTTGCAATTCCTGCCCTTGAGCGCTTGAGCAAAGAGGGCGAGGATGGACGACGCAAAATGCAAAAGCTGACCCGCTATGTGGGTGCCGGCATTGCGCTTTTGCTGTCCGTTATGTACTACTTCCTGCTGAATGGGCAGGGCGCGCTGAAATACACCACAGGCTTTGCCGGTGTGTTCTGCGCATTGGTGATTATCCTTTCGTTTGCCGCCGGTTCGATGCTGTTGCAGTGGATGGGCGAGCAGATTGACGTAAAGGGAATCGGAAACGGCATTTCGATGCTGATTTTTGCCGGCATCATTTCCCGCTGGAGCGGCGTGTTCAACGCGATCAAAGGCTACATTCAACTGGCGATGAACGGAGAAATTAAGTATTATTTCTTCCTGCCGTTGATTGCAGTACTGGTAGTAGCTGTGGCGGTGATGATTGTTGTGCTGAACGCTGCTGAGCGCCGCATTCCGGTGCAGTATGCAAAGCGTGTGGTTGGACGCAAAATGTACGGCGGTCAAAACTCTCACATTCCCATCAAGGTGAATATGAGCGGTGTGCTGCCCATCATCTTCGCTTCGAGCTTAGTCAGCATTCCCGGCACGCTGGGCGCATTCTTCCCGGCGCTGTATAACTCACAAGAGCACCCCATTTGGGCTGCGTTTTTGGGTGCGTTCAACTATAACAGCTGGGCGTACGCTGTGATTTATCTTGTATTGATTATCGCCTTCAACTACTTCTATGTAGCGATTCAATACGATCCGATTGAGATCGCCAACAATCTGCGCACCAACAACGGTACAATCCCCGGTTACCGTCCCGGTAAGCCGACCAGCGACTTCATCACGAAGGTGCTGAGCAAGATTACGTTTGTGGGCGCGCTGTTCCTGGCTGTGGTTGCGATTGCTCCTATCGTTTTGAGCAACGTGCTCTCCATGAACATTTCTTTGGGCGGTACCAGCATGCTGATCGTTGTCGGCGTGGCGCTGGATACCTCTCGCAGTCTGGAAAGCTACTTGCTGATGCGTCATCACAAAGGCTTTTTGGAATAATTTTTAAACAAACGTCTAAGGGGGAAGGCAATAATGAAATTGATCCTTTTAGGTGCGCCCGGTGCGGGCAAGGGAACACAGGCGGAAGTGATTTGCGATAAGCTGAACATTCCCGCAATCAGCACAGGAAACATTCTTCGTGAAGCGATGAAAAACGGAACGGAGATGGGGCTGAAAGCGAAATCCTTTATCGATTCCGGCGCCCTTGTCCCCGATGATGTCATCATCAGCATTATTAAAGAGCGCTTGGTGCAGGATGACTGCAAAAACGGTTTTATTCTTGACGGTGTGCCCCGCACAGTTGCACAGGCACAGGCCCTGGAAGAAATGGGCGTCGAGATTGATAAGGTAATTGATATTGAAGTTGCCGATGAGACCATTGTAAAGCGCTTATCTGGACGCCGCGTGTGTGCGTCGTGCGGTGCAAGCTACCACACAATTTTCAAACCCAGCGTGAAGCCTGATGTATGTGATCGCTGCAACGGTCAGTTGATTGTCCGCAAGGACGACGAGCCCTCTACGATTGTAGAGCGCTTGAAAGTGTATCACGAGCTTACCGAGCCGCTGGTAGAGTTTTACAAAGAGCGCGGAAAGCTGGTTGTGGTAGAAGGAGTGGAAGGTGTGGAAAACACCACAAAGCTTCTGTTTGAAAAGCTGGGGGTTTGATTTGTGATTCAGATCAAAACACCCAAGGAGATTGAAGCGATGCGCGAGGCGTGCCGGATTTCTGCCGGTGCTCTGCGCGCAGGTGGCGCGGCCATTCGGCCCGGCGCCACCACCGCGGATGTCGACAAAGCAATTTATGACTATATCGTCAGCCGGGGAGCAAAGCCCAACTTTAAAGGCTTGTACGGCTTTCCGGGCTCCGCATGTATTTCGGTGAATCAGGAATTGATTCACGGAATTCCATCAAAAAAGGTGGTGCTGCGCGAGGGCGATATTGTAAGTATCGACACCGGTGCCGCTGTCCACGGATGGAACGGCGACAATGCTTACACCTTTGCGTGCGGCAGTGTTGACGCGCGTGCACAAAAGCTATTAGATGTTACCAAAGAGGCCTTATACCGGGGCATCGCGGCTGCTGTTCCCGGAAACCGCGTTGGTGATATCGGCGCAGCTGTGCAGCAGTACGTGGAAGAAAACGGCTTTTCTGTGGTTCGCAACTATGTGGGCCATGGCGTTGGCCGAGAGCTTCACGAAGACCCCGAGGTGCCCAATTACGGACAGCCCGGGCGAGGCCCTCGCCTTGTGAGCGGAATGGTGATTGCCATTGAGCCCATGGTCAACGAGAAAAGCCATGTTGTGAAGACGTTATCCGACGGATGGACGGTCGTCACGGCGGACGGAGGCTTGAGCGCTCACTTTGAGCACACCATTGCCATCACGCCGAACGGGCCGGTCATTCTAACCCAAGAGCCATGATTTCAACTGGAGGGTATTGAATTTGTCTAAACAAGATGTCATCGAATTAGAGGGCACCGTTCTCGAAGCTATGCCGAACACCATGTTTTTGGTGGAACTCGAAAACGGGCACAAGGTAACAGCTCATATCTCCGGCAAGCTGCGCATGAACTTCATCCGCATTTTGCCCGGCGACAAAGTCACGTTGGAGCTCAGCCCCTACGATCTGACCAAGGGCCGTATCACCTGGCGCTCGAAATAACACGAGCAAACCTTGAAGGAGGTACCAATCATGAAGGTGAAACCTTCCGTCAAACCTATTTGCGAAAAGTGCAAGGTCATCAAGCGCAAAGGCCGCGTGATGGTCATCTGCCAGAACCCGAAGCACAAACAGCGTCAGGGCTAAGCTTTGCGCTTTTAGCTGAACCAGCATTGATCCGGGCGGGTTCAGTTTACGTTAACGGATAAATCAATCAGGAGGTGCTTATAAATGGCACGTATCGCCGGAGTTGACTTGCCGAAAGAAAAGCGAGTCGAAATTGGCCTCACCTATATCTACGGCATCGGTCACAGCGCCGCGAAAGAGATTCTCGCTGCGACGAAGATCAATCCGGATACTCGGGTGAAGGACCTCACCAAAGACGAAGAAGCTCTTATCCGTGATTACATCGATAAAAACTTCACCGTTGAAGGCGACCTTCGCCGCAACGTTGCACTGGACATCAAGCGTTTGGTGGAAATTCAGTGCTATCGCGGTGTGCGTCATCGCAAAGGCTTGCCTGTGCGCGGCCAGCGTTCTAAGACAAATGCTCGTACCCGTAAAGGTCCGAAGCGCACTGTCGCCAACAAGAAGAAGTAATCACAAAAGGAGGAACATTCAATGGCAGCAACGAAAGCCACTAAAAAAGGCGCCGCTGTGCGTACAAAACGCCGTGAGCGCAAAAATATTGAACGTGGCTGCGCTCATATCCAGAGCACGTTCAACAACACCATTGTTACCATCACTGATGTGCAGGGCAACGCTGTGTCCTGGGCAAGTGCAGGCGGACTGGGCTTCCGTGGTTCTCGTAAGAGCACCCCGTTTGCCGCTCAGACTGCTGCAGAAACTGCCGCAAAGGCCGCGATGGAACATGGCATGAAGTCGGTAGAAGTATATGTAAAGGGTCCGGGATCCGGCCGTGAGGCGGCAATCCGCGCTTTGCAGGCTACCGGTTTGGAAGTTAACATGATTAAGGACGTCACCCCCATTCCTCACAATGGCTGCCGTCCCCCGAAGCGCCGTCGAGTATAATCGAAAGGAGAACAGAAACTTATGGCTAAGAATATGCAGCCGATCGCTAAACGCTGCCACGCTCTGGGCATTTCTCCTGCTGTTATGGGTTATGCGAAGAAAACCACAAACCGTAATCCCGGCGGTCAGATGAGAAAGAAGAAGAGCGAGTACGCTTTGCAGCTGGCCGAGAAGCAGAAGGTCAAGTTCGTCTATGGCATCATGGAGCGTCAGTTCCGTTCCTACTACGAGAAGGCTTCCCGCATGGCCGGCAAAACCGGTGAGAACCTGCTGGTTTTGGTAGAGCGCCGCTTGGATAACGTTATTTATCGTTTGGGCTTTGCCGCTACCCGCCGTGAAGCTCGCCAGCTCGTAAGCCACGCACATTTCACTGTGAATGGCCGCAAGGTGAACATTCCTTCCTTCCTGGTAAAACCGGGTGATGTAGTGGAAGTTGCACCCGCAAGCCGCTCCTCTGTGAAGTTCAGCAAGCTGACCGGTGAGGACGCACCCATGGTGAACCTGCCGCAGTGGCTGGAGCGTGAAAACAAGAGCTTGAAGGGCACTATCACTAAGATGCCTGTCCGTGAGGACATTGATCTGCCCGTGGAAGAGCACTTGATCGTTGAGTTGTACTCCAAATAACCTCGTGTTCGCGAAGATCGATGTACCATGCAGGCGTTTGTTCGCCTGCTGATTTAAGGAGGGTTTTTACCATGATGGAGATCGAAAGACCCAAGATCGACACCGCCAGCCTCTCCGCAGATGGCCGCTACGGTAAGTTTGTGGTAGAGCCGCTGGAGCGAGGCTTCGGTACAACTTTGGGCAACAGCCTGCGGCGTGTGCTGCTTTCCAGCCTGCCCGGCGTTGCTGTAACCAGCATTAAAATTGACGGCGTAGTGCACGAGTTCTCCACAATTGACGGCGTAAAAGAAGACGTTACCGAAATTGTGCTGAACGTTAAGGGCATTACTGCGAAGCTCTATTCCGATACCCCCAAAACGGTTCGCATTGAGGCGACCGGAGAGGGCGAGGTAACCGCCGGAAGCATCCAGCAGGATGCAGATATTGAGATTCTGAATCCCGATTGGCACATTGCCACTTTGGCAGAAAACGCAAAGCTCATTATGGAGCTGACCTTCGACAAGGGCCGAGGCTATGTTCCCTCGGAGCGTAACAAGCAGAACGCCGAGCAGGCATCTCTGGGCGCTCTGCCTGTGGACAGTATCTACACGCCGGTGTTAAAGGTAAACTACACGGTGGAAAACACTCGTGTGGGCCAGATTACCGACTATGACAAGCTGACCTTAGAGGTTTGGACGGACGGAACCATTAGCGCGCAGGAAGCAGTGAGCTTTGCAGCGCGTATTTTGACCGAGCATTTGAACCTGTTTGTCACGCTGTCTCAGGAGGCTATGTCCGCCGAGATTATGGTGGAGAAGGACGATAAGGGCAAGGAGAAGGCACTGGAGATGACCATCGAAGAGCTGGATCTCTCTGTGCGCAGCTTCAACTGCCTGAAGCGTGCCGGCATCAACACCGTGGAAGACCTGATCAACAAATCTGAAGATGAGATGATGAAAGTGCGCAACCTGGGCCGCAAGAGCTTGGAAGAGGTTGTGGCAAAGCTGGACTCTCTTGGATTCAAACTTACAAAAGACGACGAATAACGGCAAAGGAGTGAAATGGGATGCCCGGTACAAGAAAGCTTGGCAGAACCAGCGACCACCGCAGAGCGATGCTCCGCGCTATGGTGACTTATCTGTTTGAAAACGGTAAGATCGAAACCACTGCGACCCGAGCAAAAGAAGTGCGTGCTATGGCTGAGAAGATGATTACGCTTGGCAAGCGCGACGATCTGCACGCAAAGCGTCAGGTGTTCTCTTTCGTAACAAAAGAGACTGTTGCAAAGAAAGTGATCGATGAAATCGGTCCGAAATATGCAGACCGCAACGGCGGTTATACTCGTATTATCAAAACGGGTGTGCGCCGTGGTGACGCCGCTGAAATGGCAATCATCGAGCTGGTTTAATCAGTATTTTATTTCCCCTTGTTCCCTATGGAGCAGGGGGATTTTTGCGTTTTGTCTGAAAGAGTCGAGTCTATCAAAGCACTTTAAAGGAAGATCTTTGAAATATTTACTTGAATTTGGTTGCTAGCTCAATTTTGATGTGCTATACTAGGCGTGTGACCAGATTTATGGAGAAAAATCCCTTGATTGGATGGACTGGAAAGGGCTGGTTAAAATTAGTTGAAAATGAGGGAAGATAAAATGCAAATCTCAAATCAAGCAGTTTATTCGCGCAATCAAACCTTTTCTACCGGCCGTTCAGCCCAAAGCGGAAATGCATCTTTTTCTGACGTGATGTCCGGCTTTACCTCGCTTCAGTCGAGCGACACTTATCAGGTGTTTTTGCCGAACGAAAACACGGCATATTCGGGAGGTCAGGCAAATGGGCTTTCCTATAAAATTGATTATGCAGAAAACTCCACGCCGGAAAACCCGATTATGATTGCGACGGGAGTAGATGAAAACGGAACACCCTTTGAGCAGGAATTGGTACTCAAAGATATTGACCCCAGGAACGCAACGATTGTGGAGTTTCGCGCCTTGGAAGCCCATCTGAATGGCGGGAAAATGGCCTCGGTCGGCGGGCCTACCACTCTTTTGACCATGGGAAATCACGGTGAGAACCAACAAACAGGGTTGAACACAAAACAAAATTTTCTGGAAAGATTGGTAGATAAATATAATTTTTACAGCAGCAGCCCTTATATGAATCATCAGCTTGCGGCGCTCGGCTATAAAAATCAGATTGATTTGTGGTCGCAATATTTTGAATTTTAAGGCTTTGCTAAAACGATAAAAAGAGAATCAATTATATAAGCAGGCAGTCACATCATCGTGGCTGCCTGCTTGCATTGTACGCGCAGTAAAAACAATAATTTCAATATATCGAAAAAGAGATTTTGAAAAAAACAAGAAAACTAAATTGGTAGTGTCAAGTATTTTTCGCAAAATGGTTTGCAGGGTCTGGCATGAGTGAAGTCAGCCAGCAATGGAGGCATCTTCAAGGGCGGCCTCCAGGTGCTTCATGTTCATGTACTTCTTGTTGCCCCACTGGGTGCCGGCCACATGGCGCAGCCGGGCACAGACCAGCATAAGGGCGGAATTGCCGTCCGGGAAACTGCCCACCACACGGGTACGGCGGCGGATCTCCCGGTTGAGTCGTTCAATCACGTTATTGGTACGGATGCGAGTCCAGTGCTCGCTGGGAAAATCGCAGTAGGTCAGCGTCTCCTCAATGCCATCCTCTACCTTCTTGGCCGCCTCTTTCAGTTTCATGGAGCGCAGTTCTTCCACCACAGCTTTGGCCTTTTCCTGGGCTGCTTTCTTGCTTTCCTGGGCGTGGACCGCCTTGAGCATCTTTGCCAC
>DCEX01000013.1:0-16995 GCA_002315015.1 Faecalibacterium sp. UBA1819 | reverse complement strand
TTCATGCCCTCGGCGGCACCCAGAACCTCACGATATCCGTCCTCATTGACCGCTTTTTGAGACTATTTGCATTATGCGGTATTGCCTTAGATTTTTAGCTCGAAAAGGCAAAAACGCTGAATACAATTTCAGTGAAATCGCATTCAGCGTTTTTGCTAGTCGAATCCAAGTTAGTGCATCCAGATATTATTTTCCAAATCTTTGGGGCAGTCGCACTCTGAAATCATGTATTTGTGCCATGGTACAATAGGCATTAGCTCGTTATACTTTTACCCTTTGCAGGTGTTCAGCATTCTAATCAAGCACCGTAAAATTCATCGGCGAGGTCACTCATTGCCGTATAGAGGTCGCCGCTGCCGCCGTAAATAGCATTAAAGTCCAGCGAAATGACCTTCTTGTTCTTGATCGCGCTGATGTCCTGCAATGCCGCATTATCATACAGCGACTGGATCATTTCATCCATGTCCGGGCCACCCTCATAGTCAAACAGAACGATGACTTCGGGATCTTCTGCAATGATCGTTTCAATGCTGACCTGAGAACCATCGCAGTCCTCGTTGATGTTGTCCAGACCAATCATCGCAAAGGCTTCGTTCTGCAAACTTTCCGTAGCAGCCGAGCCAAAGACCGGCATACCGTCCTCGATCCAAGAAACCTCAGCCATCTTGGTGGTCTTGCCTGCCCAGCGCTCATCACTCTGGAGTGCTGCCACATAATCCTGATAGTAGGCTTTCAGCTCGGCAGCCTTGTCCTGCACATTGAAAATTACGCCTAAGTTGTCGATGTCGGTCAGGAAAGACTGGAAGTTAGCGCCGGTCTCGCCTACATGGGTAATATAGCTGGCAATACCTGCCGAGGCCAGTTCTTCCGTGGTGCCTACACCGTAGTCACCATCCACAAACAGGTCGCCGCGGCCAGCAACAAAATCCGGATCTACTCCCAGCACAGCCTCTTTGGAGGCGTAGCCCTCTGCAATGACGGGCACAGCATTGAACTGCTCAGCCACATCCTCCGGGGCAGGGCCATAGACTGCGGCCACACCGACCAGCTTATCAGCGAGCCCCAGACGAATCAACAAATTGGCGGTGCCCTGGTTGTTCGCCACCACGCGCTGAGGTTCTGCTGTGTACTCCGTGGTGACAGGGGTCCAAGTCGCGCCGTCAGACGAAACGGTGTAGGTATCCGCGCTGACAGGGTAATAGCTGTCCTCTGCCACTTCCTGGGAAGCAGTCTCTTCAAGGACGACTACCTCAGAGGATGCTGATTCAGAAGCGGCTTCGGAGGCAGAAGCACCGCAGCCGGCCAGCAGTGCAGCGCTCAGTACAAGGCAGGTACCTGTCGTCATCATGTTTTTGAGTTTCATATACATTTCCTTTCCATTGTTCAGATTTTTGTAACCTGATTGTAAGAATTTCCCTGCAAAAAACTGTTTTCTTTTTGCGGGAAGTATGCTATAATCTCGGTTAGCTCCAGCTAATCATCACAGTTCGCTACTATACCACACTTTCACGGAGGTGTCAACTGGAAAGTTGAAGAAAAAAACAGAAACCAAAAAACTGATTTATATTCCGGCTTTGATTGCATTGCTGGTACTTAGCATTTTGCTTTCGGCATCCATCGGGCAGGTGGAGATACCGCTTTTGGATACCTTCAAAATCCTGATGGATCGTCTTTTTCATGTAGAATTGGCAGGCTATGCCGAGATTCCATCCGCTTATTTCAATGTCGTATGGATGATTCGCTTTCCGCGCGCACTGATTGCTGCTGCCGTGGGCATCGGCCTTTCGCTGTGCGGCATTGTCATGCAGGCCGCTGTGGAAAACCCTCTGGCTGACCCCTATATTCTGGGTATTTCGTCCGGCGCTACGCTGGGTGCCACTTTTGCACTGATGGTTGGTGTCGGCACCCTGCCGCTGATTGGGCAGGCAAGTGTATCGGCCTCCGCTTTTGCCGGGGCGCTGCTTGCTTCTTTTCTGGTATTGTTTTTTGCCAATATCGGCGGTCATGCCACGGGTGCCAAGCTGGTGCTGTCCGGTACGGTCATAAACTCGATGTTTTCGGCTTTTTCCAATATCATGATCTACTTTGCCAACAATGCACAGGCATTGCAGAACATTACTTTCTGGATCATGGGCAGCACGGCTTCTGCCACATGGTCAAAAGTGCCGGCTATTTTGGTGATTGTGGCGTTGACTGCCCTGTTTTTCCTGACCCAAAGCAACACCTTGAATCTGATGCTGATGGGCGAAGAAGCCGCCACCACGCTGGGCATCAACCTTACTTTCTGGCGTAGAGTCTATCTGATTATTGCCAGCCTGATCACCGGTATTCTGGTCTCCGGCTGCGGCATGATCGGCTTTGTCGGCTTGGTGATCCCCCACATTTCCAGAGCAATCTTTGGTGCCAACCATCGTGTACTGACTCCCTACACCATCCTGTTCGGCGGCATTTTTATGGTGATCACCGACCTGCTCTCCCGGTCGCTGGTCAGCGGTTCCGAAGTGCCGGTGGGTATTATCACTGCTGCGCTTGGTGCGCCGGTGTTCCTATATATGCTGCTGAAAAAAGATTACGGCTTTGGAGGTAAATAAGTTGGAGCTTGTTGTAAAAGATGTCCATGTGACGCTGGGCAAAGCCAAGATCGTAAACGGCGTCAGCCTCCATGTAGGCGAGCGGCAGAGTGTAGGCATCATCGGGCCAAACGGCTGCGGAAAATCCACCTTGCTGAAAACCATCTACCGGGTCAACCCCATTGATTCCGGCGAGGTTTTGCTGAACGGTCAAAATGTTACTAAGATGAGCCCCAAAGAGGCTGCCCGACACATTGCCGTTGTAGGGCAGTTCAATGAACTTGCTTTTGATTTTTCCGTGCAGGATATGGTGCTTATGGGGCGTTCGCCCCACAAAAAGATGATGGAGGGCTATTCCGAAGCCGACTACAAGTTGGTGGAGGATACGCTGCGCAAGACCGAGCTATACCCTTTGCGGCAGCGCAGTTATCTCTCGCTTTCCGGCGGCGAAAAGCAGCGGGTGATTTTGGCCCGCGCTATCGTACAGCAGCCGGAATTACTGATTCTGGATGAACCCACCAACCACCTTGATATTAAATTTCAGTTTGAAGTGTTGGATCTTGTAAAAGATTTGAACATTTCTACCCTATGTGTACTGCACAATATCGAATTGAGCGCCCGCTACTGCGACTATCTCTATGCCATGAAGCAGGGGCGCATCGTGGCAGAGGGTGCGCCCAACAAGTTGATTACCAAGGAGACCATCCGCACCATTTATGACGTAGAGAGCGAAATCTACACAAATCCTGTCACGCAAGATCTCGCCGTAGCTTTTCTTCCCACAAGGCGCAAATAGTAAAAACGTTGAACGCAATTTCAATGAAATTGCGTTCAACGTTTCAGCTTGTAGAAAAACCTGCTTTGGACTGATTTCCAAAGCAGGTTTTTCTACAAGCTGAAGACTTAGAATATCATAGATATTTTAAGGCTTGAATATATTTTAAAAAGAAAAGGAAACAAGAGTTTTAAAAGAAATTCGGAAATATTGCATAAAATTTATCGGTAAACCAAAGAAATTTTATAGAAAATCGAATAAAATTCTATCGTCATCGAAAAGAAAATTGGTTATAATGAGGGTACAACAGAGGGGCGGACGGAACCCCTCAGCATTACATTTTAGGAGGAATGAAGATGAAAAAGTTTCTTGCTCTTGCTCTGGCCGCTTCCATGTCGATGGCAGTTTTAGCAGGGTGCAGTGCACCTGCTTCCAGCACAGCGGGTTCTACTGCTGCAAGCACAGCCGGTTCTGCTGCTGCCAGCACCGCGGGCTCTACCGAAGGAACAACGGCGGCCAGCTCGTTGAAGGTTGACGTTTTCTATTATGACTTTTCTGATGTGTACATTTCCACTGTACGCGCTGCAATGGATGAGCAGCTGAAAGCAATGGGCATCGAGCCGAAAAACTGGGATGCTGCCGGTTCTCAGCCGACACAGACCGACCAAGTGAAAACCGCTATTGCTGACAATTCCGATTTGCTGATTGTCAATATCGTGGAAACTTCCACTTCTGACCCCGCAAAGGATATTGTGGAAGCTGCACGCGCAGCCGACATCCCCGTTATCTTCTTCAACCGTGAGGTTGCCGATAACGAAGTCATCAACAGCTATGACAAATGCGCTTTCGTTGGAACGAATGCTCCCGATGCAGGCCATATGCAGGGCGAAATGATTGGCAACTATCTGATGGAAAACTATGACACCGTAGACCTGAACGGTGACGGCACCATCTCTTATGTCATGTTCAAAGGCCAGGAAGGCAACGCTGAGGCTGAGGCTCGCACCCAGTATGCGGTGGAAGACGCCAACAAGATTTTGACCGAAGGCGGCAAGCCGGAACTCGCTTACTATGACGCGAATGCATCCACCAAATACTTGGTAGACGCTCAGGGCAAATGGTCGGCACAGGCGGCAAACGACTACATGGTTACTCTGCTTGGCTCTTACAACAAAGACAGCAACAACATGGTTGAGCTGATTATCTGCAACAACGACGGCATGGCCGAAGGCGCTATCTCTGCATTGCAGAACGTTGGTTATAACAAGGGCGAAGGCAGCACCATCATTCCGGTATTCGGCGTTGATGCAACGGATTCTGCTAAGAAGCTGATTAAAGAAGGCAACATGGCAGGTTCCATCAAGCAGGATGCTGTTGGTATGGCAAGCACCATCAATACGCTGGTTAAGAACGTGCAGGATGGCGCAGAGCTGATGGCTAACACCGATCAATTCACAGTTGATTCTGACGTAGCAAAGATTCGTGTTCCGTACGCAATGTATGACGCTTCCAGCGAAGACTAATATCGTTTGAACCGAATTTGATGGCGGGCGGGGTTGCCGGGCGACCCCGCCTTCTTTAAAGATTTTTTTCAGATATGCCGCGGGTATGGTATGCTGCCGCCGACTTTTCAGGCTTTGCAAAGCAGTTCCTGCGGAGTATTTCGACTTTTCAGAAAGTCTCTAGAAATTGTGAGAGGAGGATGAATATGGAGCAAACAGTTTTGCTTGAAATGAGCGGAATTACAAAGGAATTTCCCGGTGTAAAAGCGCTGGACGGCGTCAATCTGACCGTGCGTGCCGGAACCGTCCATGCTCTGATGGGAGAAAACGGCGCCGGAAAATCCACATTGATGAAATGCCTGTTTGGCATTTACAACCGTGACAGCGGAACGGTACGCTTGGACGGAAAGGAAGTACATTTTAAAAGCTCGAAAGAAGCACTGGAAAACGGCGTGGCCATGGTGCATCAGGAGCTGAACCAAGCGCTGACGCGCAGTGTGCAGGATAACCTCTGGCTGGGGCGCTATCCCAAAATAGCCGGATTGATGGTGGATGAATCTGCCATGGCAAAAAAGACGAAAGAAATTTTTGACACCTTGCAGGTGACGGTGAACCCGAAAGCCATCATGTCCACCCTGCCGGTGTCGCAGCGTCAAATGGTCGAAATCGCCAAAGCGGTAAGCTACGATTCTAAAATTATCGTGTTTGACGAGCCCACTTCATCGTTGACGGAAACAGAGGTAGAGCATCTGTTCCGCATTATCGAAATGCTGAAGAAAAAGGGCTGCGGCATCATTTACATCAGCCATAAAATGGAAGAAATTTTGCGTATCAGCGATGATGTTACCATCATGCGTGACGGAAAATGGGTGGCAACAAAGCCCGCCGCTGAGCTGACGATGGACGAAATTATCCGTTATATGGTAGGACGTGAGCTGACCAACCGCTTCCCGCCCAAAACCAACGAGCCGAGCGAAGTGATTTTGGATGTTCAGCACATCGGCGGCAAGTATACCCGTTTAAAAGATGGTACCTTCCAGCTGAAAAAAGGCGAAATTCTCGGCGTGGCCGGTTTGGATGGTTCGGGCCGTACCGAACTGTTGGAAAATCTGTTCGGCTCGATGACGCGCGAAGGCGGCACCATTCAGCTGCACGGCAAAGAAATTCACAACCGCAACCCCCGCGAGGCCATTAAAAACGGCTTTGCACTGCTCACGGAGGAGCGCCGTGCCACGGGCATTTTCGGTATTCGCGATATTAAGGAAAATACCGTGATTTCCAGCTTGAAGGATTATCTCGTTGGCGGAGTGATGCTGGACGACAAAAAAATGCGCAAAGATACCGATTGGGCCATTCAGGCCATGCATATTAAAACGCCCAGCCAGCATACCCAAATTCGCTCTTTGTCCGGCGGCAACCAGCAAAAGGTTATCATTGGACGCTGGCTGCTGACAAAGCCGGAGATTCTGCTGCTCGATGAGCCGACCCGCGGCATCGACGTAGGCGCAAAATATGAGATTTACCAGCTGATTATCAATTTGGCCAATGAAGGCAAAGGCGTTATCATGGTGTCGTCCGAAATGCCGGAGCTTTTGGGCGTATGTGATCGAATTTTGGTCATGTCGGGCGGCCAGGTAGCCGGCGAGGTGGACGCAAGAACCACCACGCAGGAGGAGATTCTGACGCTGGCTGCAAAATATGTGTAATGGGGAGGAATAACTTATGAGTAACGGAACAAAAGCACCGGCCGGCAGCATTAAGAACATCAGCGGAAAGCAAATTGGCGAAACGCTGCTCAATAATGCGCTGATTATCATTATGCTTTTAGTGGCGGCTTACGTCGCAGTGACGAAGCCTAGCTTTTTATCGCCGTCGTCTCTTGTAAACCTGCTGTCCTTAACAGCAGCTTACTTACCCGTAGCTCTTGGCATTGCGGGCTGTATCGTATTGACCGGTACGGATTTGAGCGCAGGACGCGCCGTTGGTATTACGGCCTGCGTTGCGGCTTCTTTGCTGCAAAGCCCCGACGCCCCCACCAAAATGTGGACGGGAATTGGTGCGCTGCCCATTCCTTTGGTCATCGTGATTGTCGTGGCTCTCGGCGCTCTGATTGGCGCTTTTAACGGCTTCTTTGTAGCAAAATTTAAGCTGCATCCGTTTATTGTTACGCTGGCGACACAGCTCATTCTGTACACCGCTCTGCTGTTCTATGTGCAGGCCGGCAATAACAACGGTATGGCGATTTCCAGCTTGACCGATGAGTACCGCAACTTCGTTGTGGGCAACCCGCCGCTTTTGAATTTTGCGGGCGGCACCATTCAGATTCCGAACTATGTCATCTATGCGATTATTTTAACGGCTTTGATGTGGTTTATCTGGAATAAAACCACCTTTGGCAAAAATATGTTTGCGCTTGGCTCCAACGAGGAGGCCGCGCGTGTTTCCGGCGTGAACGTGTTTGCAACCACCATCGCTGTGTTTGCTTTGGCGGGCGCTATGTATGGCTGGGCAGGCTTTATCGAGTCGGCTCGTATCGCTTCCAATACGGCGAATACCGGCGTGAACTATGAGCTGGACGCCATTGCGGCCTGCGTCATCGGCGGCGTGTCGTTCGTTGGTGGTATTGGTAAAATCAGCGGTATTATCATCGGCGTGATCATGCTTCGTCTGATCTTCGTTGCCCTGCCTCTCATCGGCATGGATCAGAACCTCCAGTATGCAATTAAGGGCGGCATCATTCTGTTTGCATGTGCGCTCGATATGCGTAAATACCTTGTGAAAAAATAAAAAACGCTGTTTGCGATGCTCAGAAAAAAAGGGCTGCTTTTGCAGCTCTTTTTTCTGTTGTGTGTGCTTGTGAACGGCGTATTTCAATGTTATACTGAAATGGAAATGTGCGCTGTGTTTTGTGTGAGAACACGCAGCGGGAAAAGGAAAGGCAGGCGAAAACAGAATGGGCGCTTACCGTGTTTTGCTGGTAGATGATGAGGAAGAAATTCGGCAGGGAATTTGCCGGAAAATGAATTGGGAGGCCTTGGGCTTTGTGCTGGCAGGGGAGGCAGCCAACGGCATGGAAGCGTTGGAAGTTGCCGAGCAAACCTGCCCGGATGTGGTGCTGAGCGACATCAAAATGCCCTATATGGACGGTTTGGAGCTGGGTCGGCGGCTGCACCGTATGATGCCCGCTGTGAAGCTTGTCTTTTTTTCCGGTTTTGATGATTTTGAATATGCGCGGCAGGCCATTGGCGTACATGCGCTGGAATATATTTTAAAGCCGATCAATGCACAGGAATTGTCCGGCGTGCTGGAAAAAATTCGAGATCAGCTGGATAAGCAGCTGGAAGAACGCCGTAATGTTGCCGTTTGGCAGGAGCGGTATGAGGAAAGCTTGCCTTTGCTGCGCGAAATTTTTTACAGCCGTTTGCTCGGCGGGAAAATTCCCACGGAGCAGATTTATGAGCGTGCCGCAGAATACGGCCTGTCGTTTCCAGATGGTGTGTGGGCAGTGGCCATTGCATCGGTGACAGGAGAAGGGCTGAATATTGCAGAAGATGCGGTGCTGTTATCAGCGCTTGATTTTTTGCGCGCGCAGTTTTCGCTGCCGAATGCCGCCATGCAAGGGGCGTTGTTTAATGACAATATTGCTTTGATGGCGGAAATTGAGAGCGAAGACCGTTTTTATGCTTTTATGGAGGAGCTGGATCGCCTTTGTCTGCTGGCTGAAACGCTGTTAGGGTTTCGGGTGCGGTTTGGAGTGGGTACGCTTTGCAAATGTGCAGAAATGTTTGCAGCCTCGGCGGCACAGGCAGAAACGGCGCTGCAATATAAGGCTATTACCGACAGCCGCGTGCTGTATATCCGCGACGTAGAGCCGCGGGGCGATGCCGCTGCACTGTTTGGCGAAGTACAGCAGCAAAAAGTGATTGCGGCTGTCAAGCTGGGCAGTGAAGCGCATGTAAAAGAAGTGGTGGAACAAATTGTGGAACAAATGCGCAGCAGTCACCTTTCCATTGTGCAGTGTCAGTTGTTTTTCCTGGAAAGTCTGCTCAGTTTGATGCGGGCGGTGCGTCCGGGTGGGGAAGATTTTGCCGCACTGTTTGAAGAAGAAGTTTCCACCATGCTTTCCACCGACCATTTTCGTTCATTAGACGATATGAGCGGATGGCTGACCGAGCATTTTTTAAAAATTCAGCAAATGCTGGGCCGGCACCGTAGCGATACCGCAGGCAAAAGCGTCTATTTGGCCAAGGAATATATTGCCGGGCATTACCAGGACAGTGAGCTGAGCGTGGAGCGCTTGTGTGAGGTGCTGCATTTGTCCCCGGCCTATTTTTCCACCTTATTTAAAAAAGAAACCGGCATGAGCTTTATCAACTACTTAACGCACATGCGCATGGAAAAGGCCGCAGAGCTGCTGCGCACGACAGACGAAAAAACGTATGCCATTGCAGAACAAACGGGCTACCCTGACGCCAATTATTTCAGCTATGTGTTTAAACGTCACTTTGGGGTAACGCCGTCCAAGTTTCGTGCAAAGGAACGCGGCTAAGGAAAGGGGAGGCATCTATGACCGGGCCGGTACGCTATCTTGCAAAGCGGATTGCACAACAGTATCGAACCATGAGCCTTCAGCGCGTGATTTCTTTGTTTTTCACCGTTGTGACAGCACTTGGCATGATCTTTATGGGGGCCACGCTGTTTTTTCGGTTTTCCGATACCTTGGCGGCCATGTCGGTAGACAGCACGCAGAAAGTTTTATCCCAAGTAAACTGGAATTTGGACAGCTACCTGCGCCGCGTGATGCGAATTTCCGATACACTCTATTATCGCGTGATTAAAAATATGGACTTTGCGAAGGAAGATACTTCCCAGCTTTTGTCGGCGGCCAGCTTGCTCTATGAGGAAAACCGCGATGTGCTGGTGTCCATGGCGCTCTTTGACGAAAAGGGAAACTTGCTTTGTTCCGTTCCCTTTTCTCAGCTGAAAAAAAACGCAGTACCGCAGGAAAGCATGTGGTTTCAGCAAGCGATGAAGCATGTGGAAAACCTCGAATTTTCAGCCCCGCATATTCAGCGCCTGTTTCAAGACCCTGACGACCCCTATCGCTGGGTGGTGTCTCTGAGCCGCCATGTGCAGCTGACGCGCGATGGACGCATCGAAAGCGGCGTATTGCTGGTGGATATGAGCTTTTCCGGCATTGAACAGGTATGCAGCTCGGCGGCGCTTGCCAACGGCGGCTATGTTTACCTGATGGACCACACGGGAGAAATTATTTATCACCCGCGCCAGCAGATGATTTATGCCGGGCTGCAAACAGAAAATTATTTGGAAGCGGCTAAGTACAGCGACGGCACACAAACAGAAGTGTTTGAAGGCCAGCGCCGGCACGTTACTGTGAAAACGGTGGGATATACGGGCTGGAAACTGGTGGCGGTCGTTCCTGTGGACGGGCTTTGGCAGGACTCGGGACAAATGATTTTGTTCGGTGTTTCCATGCTGTTGTTTTCGGTGTTTTTAATGGCGTTTTTAAACTTCCGCATTTCTGCCTATATTTCCGACCCCCTTCGCCGTTTGGAACATGAAATTGAAGAAATTAAAAAGGGGAAAGAAACGATGGAGCCAGTGGAAGACGGCTGCTATGAGGTGCAGCAGCTGAGCCATTCCATTTTTTCCATGGTTTCGACTATGCGCCATTTGACAAATGATATTTTGCAGCAGGAACGCCAAAAACGGCGCAAAGAGCTGGAAGTGCTTCAATCGCAAATCAACCCGCACTTTTTGTATAACACACTCGACTCCATCATTTGGATGACGGAGGCAGGACGTTATCAGGAGTCGATTGAAATGGTCACGTCTTTGGCGCGTTTTTTCCGCATTTCGCTCAGCAAAGGGTGCAGCATCATTCCGCTTGCTGATGAGCTGGAACATGCCCGCCATTATATGAATATTCAAGCCATCCGCTATAAAAATAAATTTACGTTTTCTATTTGCGCACATCCCGACACACAAGGGTTGTATGCGCTGAAGCTCAGCGTTCAGCCTGTGCTGGAAAATGCAATTTACCACGGCATTTCCGGCTTGGATGAGGATGGCGAAATTAAGGTGGAGGCGCTGCGGGACGGTGATGACTTGCTCATTCGCATCAGCGATAACGGCGCCGGGATTCCTCCGGCGATTGCCGATACCTTATTGGATGAAGACCGCCCGGCCTCTCACTCCAAGGGTTCCGGCATTGGGCTGCGAAATGTGCATCGTCGGTTGGCGCTTTCCTTTGGGGAAGCGTACGGCTTGAAAGTGGTTAGCGAACCCGACGAAGGAACCATGGTGGAGCTGAGAATGCCCGCTATGGATAAGCAAGCCGCCGAAGGCTATGGAAGGGAGGAGGTTTTGTGAAACAGCGCAAAGCGATGCTGCTGCAGCTTGCCATTTTAGGAATTTTGGGGGCAGGTGTCCTCATCTCTTTGGCGCTCCCTTCCAGCGGCTTATTGGAACCTTCCCAGCAGGTGATTGAGATTTCCGTGATTGCACGGGACGAAGACGACGTCTACTGGGAGAATACAAAAATCGGCATGGAACAAGCCGCACGAGAAGCCGGGGCAGAGCTTCGCTTTTTATATCTCAGCCGCCCCAATGCACAAGAGGAGCAAATGGAGCTGATGAATAGGGAAGCGCAGCGCGGCGCACAGGCTTTTATTGTGGCGCCTGTGTCCGATGCCTGTGTGGAAACTTTCGTCCAAGAGGGCGGCAAAGTTCCTGTGATTTCCATGGAGTCGTGTGCAGCGGGTGCAGCCGCTTGGATTGCGCCCGACCAAGCCGCGCTTGGAACGGCGCTGGCACAGGAAATTTTAGAAGATGGGGCGCCGGAGTGTGCCTTGCTGCTGGACACGGCGGAAAATAACAGCGCGGTTTCCCAGCGCTTAGAAGCTGTGGAAGCAACGCTGCACCAGCAGGGGGTCAAAACGGCACGAATGCGCATTGCGGCGCAGGAGCTGACCTCGCAATCCTTTTTGTGGGCGCAGCCCAGTTATGACGTGGTGATTGTCGCGGAACCGGCTGCCGCCGAAGCACTCGTCAAGAAAAAAACGGAGCTTCAGCTGTCACAGCGCTTGTATGGAGTGGGGATCAGCGACACCATTGCGCTGGCGCTGGAGGAGGAAAACTTGTCGGCGTGTGCCGTCATTGGGGAGTATGCCTCCGGGTATTTGGCAGTACAGCAAGCCTTGCGCGCCGCACAAGGCCAAACGGTTTCTTCTCAAACGATGCCGTTTGTAATTGTAAGAGGAGAGGATTTCGATGCGCTTGACATTCAAAAGCTTTTGTTCGCGGTGGATTAGCCTTTCTCTTGCTGTTCTGATGCCGCTGAGCATGGCGGGGTGCAGCTTTGCCAAGACGCAGCCCGAGCCCATTCGCATTGGGGTAACGGTGTATGACCAAGAGGATACCTTTATTGCGTCCTTGACACAGTCCTTACAGCAGAATGCACAGGCCGCCGAGGTGGAGTATGGTGTCAAAATCAATGTTTCCATCGCGGACGGCAAAGGCAATCAAACCACGCAGATGGAACAGGTGGACGGATTCATTAAACAGGGCTGTGATGTGATTTGCGTCAATGTTGTAGACAGAACCGCCGCCGCGGTGTTAATTGATAAAGCAAAAGAGGCGCAAATCCCCCTTCTGTTTTTTAACCGCGAACCGGTAGAGGAAGATTTGCGCCGCTGGGAGCAAGTGGTGTATATCGGCGCAAAAGCCGAGCAAAGCGGCGTGATTCAAGGCCGAATGGTGGTGCAGGCTTGGCAGGAGGAGCCCGAGCGCTGGGATAAAAACGGCGACGGTATTTTGCAGTATGTCCTGCTGGAGGGCGAACCCGGCCACCAAGACGCACTTTTGCGCACAGAGTATGCGGCAAAGGGCATGACCGCGGAAGGACTTTCGGCGCAAAAGCTGGCCGGAGACACCGCCAATTGGAACCGGGGACAGGCCATGAGCAAGATGAGCTTATGGCTGGATACTTACGGCGAGCAGATTGAAGCGGTAATTTCCAATAATGACGATATGGCGCTGGGGGCGATTGATGCCTTTTTGGAACGCGAAATGGAGGTTCCTCTTGTGGTGGGGGTGGACGCCACCCAGCAAGCGCTTGAGGCCATTCAAGAGGGAACGCTGTACGGCACCGTTCACAATGACGCCAAAGGCATTGCACAGGCGCTGTTGGAGCTTTGCCTTGTTTACAGCGGCACGCTGGACGCTTCTCAGGCGCCCGCTTTGGAAAAAGAGCATTATTTGTGGTTTTCCTACGAGGGCATTACAGCCGCGCAGCTGGACGACTGGCAAGAGGAGTGATGCCGGGGAACACTTGCAATTTTTGCGCTGTTTCGATACAATAAAAAATGCTGTATCAAGGCGGGTCGGTAACAAAATCCGTCTGATACGGCTTTGGAAAAACGCGCAGTGAGGTGACGCAATGATACGAACTTATCTAAACCATTTGCCTAAGAATTTTTTGGCGTTTCCCGTTGTGCCTGCGCAAACCGACTGGGACACCGTTCCGGCGCCGCTGTTGGAAGTGCTTCAGCGGGAGGCGAATTATGCGGCTGAAAGTGAAATTTCGCGCTTATATTTAACCGATTGGCTGGAGTTTTTCCGCACAGGTGCGCGCCACCCCTATGAGCTGAAATGCTTTCAGCGCAGAAAGCAGCTGCGCGACTTAGCTTATGGAATGCTGTTTTTTGACGAAGCGCCGTTTCGAGATGTGCTGATGAATCTCATTACCGCGATTTGCGAGGAAACGGCGTGGCAGCTGCCCGCCAATAACTTTTATATCGCGGGTACGCCTGCGCTGCAATGGCCCGATACCCAGCGCCCGGTGATTGATTTGCCGGCTGCCCAAACGGGAGCGCTTTTGGCGTGCTGTCATCATGCGCTGGCCAATGTGCTGGTGCCGCCGGTTCGTGCGCGTATGATGTGCGAAGTGGAGCAGCGGCTGATTGTACCCTATTTAGAGGAACACTTTTGGTGGATGGCCTATAAGCAGGAGGCGGCCTGTGCGTGGACGACACAGGTGACACACGCGGTGCTTTTATGCGCGTTTGCTATGCCGTTTTCCTATGAAATACGGCGCAAAGTGATGCGTCAGGCAGTCTATTCGCTGGACTATTTTTTGCAGTGCTATACCGCAGAAGCCGAACGGAAAGAAGAAATGGATGGCGAGCATGAGGCGTTAATGGCCTTTTTCCGCTGTCTTGAAATTTTGTCTTTCACGGCATCCGACCCGTTTGAAAAAATTTGGAAAGAGCCGAAGGTTTTGGCAATGGCGCGTCGTTTGTCGCAGTGTACTCCGTCTGTGGAGGACCCTGTGGAGTGTGCGCAGGAATTTTCCTTGGCGCAAAGGCTGTGTGATAACACTTGGGCGCTGGCGGCGGCACAGCGCTGGCAGCACCATTTGCAGAAAGGGACAGGCGCAGCGGGAATTGATTTGCAAGCCGCTCTGGTACAGGCAAAATATGCTGCCGCAATGCAGGAGTGTGCAAGCGCAGCGGTTCAGGAAGAACCGCCGATGTGCTGCGGCGAATGGGATTTGCGTGTGCGTTTGAAGCAGCAAAGCGATGATGCAGCCGTGTTGGGAAGTGTGGCGCTGTTTTATGAGCAAAATCCCCTTTTGATTGAGTTAGGGGATGGAAGCTATGCACAGACGACCCCGTCCGGCAAGCAATTTACCATTTTGACTCAGCAAAGCCAATGGCACAACCTGCCCACGTTTAATGGAGTGATGCAGTCGGCTTTGCAGGAGGACCGCTTGCAGCTGAATAGGGAACAGACACAGGAACAGCTGACGATTTCCATGAATTTGAGCGATGGCTGGGGCGGCGGTGCTTCTTTGCAAACGTTTGTGCGCAATTTGAGCCTGACAGAAAGCGGGCTTGTGATCCGGGACGAATGCGCGGGCGGCTATTCGTTCGCTTTTTCCAGCCTGATGCTGGCGCAGCGGCCTATTTTGCACGAAACGTATGCTGAACTGGGGGATATTGTAATTGCGTGGGAAGGGCTGACAGCCCCCGCAGAGGTGGACGAGCTTTGTGTGCTGGATGAAGCACATTTGAAACAGTGGGGGAATGCGGTATACCGTCTGCGTTTGCCGTTTGCTTCTGTGCTGGAAGTGCGGGTGCAGCGTGCCCCGCAGCCCTCTGTAAAACAGGTGGTGCCGTTTCAATTTGAACAAATCGGCAAAAGCACTTGATGAGAAAAAAGAAAAATCAGCCGGAAACCTCCAGTTTCCGGCTGATTTCAGCTTGTAGAAAAACCTGCTTTGGAAATTAGTCCAAAGCAGGTTTTTCTACAAGCTGATCATTTGATAGTTGCCATGCAAATTGTCAACTTTCAATTTTTACTTTCTCGGCAAATAAACCCAAATAATAAACCTATGAGTATGAAGACCCAAACGAGCTGCTGTGCCAATATGTAGAATAAGTTTCCTCCATATTCTATGAAACTCATCACGTTGGCAGTAAGATTACTGTTACCATCAAGCAAATATAAATGTCCTTCTATCACAGGGATAGGTATAATATTTATAATCGAAAGTACAATAGCAGCGCCAATAATGGAAAAAACGGTTGTTGTTCTTTTTTTGAATATAATTGCAAGTATGTTGCACAGCAAAAGAAAATATAAAAAATCTACTAAAATGATCAATCCTATTGCAGTTGCTTGTATAATGGAATGTTCTAAAAAAAAGATAAATCCCAAACTTTCAAGAAAAATGACCAGTGATCCCAAGATAAAGCAAGTACTCAATTTTGTCCACACATACTTTTTAAAACTTATTTTGTAGCTCTTATAGAATAGAGTTGCATTCTTTTCTAAATCTTTTGAAAAGTATACACCAATTACAGGAGCAAAAACAAATGGCATACACTGAGTAACAGCATTGTAATAATCTATTGTTTTACTGTGTATTCCTCCATAAAATGGTTGGACAATATAAATATTCACAGCGGTGAGAACTATAAAGAAAATACCTCCTACAGCAAAGTAAAAAATATCTCTGCCGTAAAAAAAACGTTTCATTTCATATCTCATGTATCTCATACCTCTTCAACTTTTCATTCCTATAAAGAAGCTATTCGTAATGCAATATCTTCAAAAGTAAATTCTGAAACATCCTCGAAACTTTTACTTGTAGGAGTAATGAGCATCTTTTTCCCGCCAAGCTGAATAATCTCTTTCAAATTATGAGACGAATAAAATGCTAAACAGTTTTTATGAGACATATGGTATTCTTTAATGAAAGAAAGTATCATGTTTTGCGAGGGTTCATCGATGTTAGCTGTGACCTCATCATATATAATTATTTTGCAACCAGAAGCAACTGCACAAAACAACTCCAATTTCCTCTTCTGCCCACTACTCAGCGAATGGATTTTGACGTTAAGTGTATCATCAATATTGAGCATCGTTCTAAGGCTCTCAAGTTCTCCTGTCATTTTGCTATGCTCATAGACAAAACCTAAAATATCTGCAACGGGGGTTTCGCTTGGAAGTGAAACATAATCGGAAACAACTGCTATATCCTGTTGCAAAACATCCGTACTTCCTTTATAATTTACAAGGCCAAGCAACGCCTTATAAAAAGATGATTTTCCGGAACCATTTACTCCCAGTATGCTAATAAAGTCTCCTTCTTGAAAGGAAAGGTGGACATCTTTCAACACTTCCCTTCCCTTGAAAGATAACTCTTTTATGTCAATATACATGAGACTATCACCTCTTAATTCCAGTTACGTCACGTATAGATATTAGTTATTTTTGTATCAATTATACACCATTTGGAAATACTTGTCAAATTTTTTTCATAGTGTCGAGAGTTTTGTGCAAATTGGTTTGCAGTCCTTGGCGTGAATAAGGTCAGCCATCTTGGTATAAATGATACTTGAAAAAGTCAAGCTGATATATATTTATCCGCTTTTAGTGCTGCAATAGTTCATTATGTCCCCAGCCGTTTTCACGGCTGGGTCAGCTTGTAGAAAAACCTGCTTTGGAAATCAGTCCAAAGCAGGTTTTTTGTCATCCAGGCGAAAACAAGGGAAAAAAACGATAAAATACTCGGCTCATTTGTAGCTGACCTCTTGCGTTTACCGCCATCCGGGGCAGG
>DCEX01000024.1 GCA_002315015.1 Faecalibacterium sp. UBA1819 | reverse complement strand
TGGATTATTGACGAGGAAGCTGCACAGGTGGTCAAGAAGATTTTCACGCTCTGCATGAATGGGCGTGGACCGAGCCAAATTGCAGACCAGCTTGAAAAGGACAAGATATGGCACGCCATGCAATGGCTGAAAACCGTTTCACCGACGCTGTGCCGCTTTTGCATCAAGCGCTTGTATTCCCCCACAATTTGGGAGAAGGCAAACTGGAAGGGCAAAAGGACAATGACATCTATTATCTCTTAGGGGTCTGTCTGCGCAAACTCGGTGACGAAACTGCCGCACACAGCGCTTTTAAAAAAGCCGCCGAAGGCGACAGCACACCTGCGGGCGCGATGTACTATAACGACCAGCCCGCCGATATGATTTTGTACCGCGGCCTTGCACACGAGGCGCTCGGCTGTCATAGCGAAGCCTTAAAATGCTTTCATCAGCTGGTCGACTACGGCGAAACCCATTTGTTTGACGAGGTGCGTATCGACTACTTTGCCGTATCGCTTCCCGAGCTTCAGCTTTTTGAAGAAGACCTCACCACACGCAATAAACTGCATTGCCGCTTTTTAATCGGGCTTGGCTGTCTGGGATTGGGAGAAACTGCCCGAGGTGAACAGGAGTTGGCTCATGTTTTAAAAAGCAACCCCGCCCATACCGGCGCCGTCTGGATGATGCATCCCGAACGCAATGCTTTTATTGGATAAAAATGCCTCATGACTGTGAGATACAAACGGTATCTCATTCCATATGCATCCACTCGCCATAGCAATTAGAAAAGTAAAAAAGAAAAAAGTTAACAGGGCGTCCCGGCCAGCTTGCCAGGACGCCCTGTTCCTCTGTTCATTTGAAAACTTTTTCGCCGAACAAACTCATTTTGACCTTGCACTAATGCTTAGAAAAATTATTTTCAACTGTTAAACAAAGCGACAAGCGCAATGATCATCGAAACGAAAGCTACAATATGCCCACTGAGTGCAAACAATCTGTCACGATTTTCCATTTTTTTAATTTCAATTTTGATAGTACGAAACAGCCTTGCCCCCAGAAAGGAAAAAAAGCCAACCACCAACCAGACAGCTGAAAGCCATTTTGAGCCTTCCGCATCACCGGATAGTTGGTAGAATACACCTAAAAGAAACAGTATTGTTCCAAAATAAGCTATGTACTCTGCGAATAAGAAGATCACTATGATGATCGCTTTTATCATATTTTCGGAACAAAAACTTTCCTTTATTTCACGATCTTTCACTGTAATTATTTTTTTAATTACTCTTGCAAAGCATTGCAGCTCCAACTTTATACGCTGCAATCCTTGAAACTCGGAATAATCTTCTTCTCCAAACAGCCTTGACCATTCTTCTTTTTCTTTTTGATACTGTTGCGCAATTTTTGTTTGCTTGATTTCTTCTGCTTCCAAAATAGCTGCAACTATAATTTGTTTTAATTCCTCTGAACATATAGAGGTCGATTTTGAAGCAATAGGAGCTTGTTCCTTTTTTACTTCCGCTTGTTTTTTATTCTTTTTCCTTCTAGACATTGGTAGAACCACTCTCTTTTACTACAACTCTAAATTTGGGCAAAAAAGTCATAGACATAAAATCACCCCAGACAAACCAATGGGTTCATCTGGGGTTCATCTGGTGGAGATGACGGGAGTCGAACCCGTGTCCGAAAAGAGGTCCACGCTAGTATCTCCGGGTGCAGTTTATCTACAACATTCCCTTTGCATCAAGCGGATAAACACGCCGGTGCATTGGTAGCTTCATTCAGTCATGACAGCCTGCAAAGCTTAGGGCTGTTCACGTACAGCACCTCAATGATGCCCTGGCCCCACACGGTGCCGGAGTGGGCAGGACAGCCGCCTATAATTAGGCAGCGACAGCTAATTTATTGTTGTTAGCTATTTTTTTGGAGGAGTTTAAAGTGTGTCCCCCGAACACTACCCGCTGCTCTCGCTTTCCTCTCCCCGTCGAAACCTTTACATCCCCATATTGACAGTCTGCCGGGGAAAGACAGACTGTATGAGCAAATTTGTGTGCCGAAGCTCCGGCTTTTAAAAAAGGCGCTCAGCGCCGCTGCTCTTTCAGCGCACGATCCATCACGCGCTTTGCGTCGCGCTCGGCAATATCCGCCCGCTTATCATACAGCTTTTTACCTTTGCACAGGCCAAGCTCCAGCTTAACACGCCCTTGCTTCAAATAAAGCTGAAGCGGAATTAACGTGTATCCTTTCAGCTTTTTCTCCTGTGCTAAGTGGCGGATTTCGCGCTTATGCACCAAAAGCTTGCGCTTACGCACGGGGTCACGGTTGAAAATATTGCCCTTTTCATAGGGGCTGATGTGCATTCCCAACACAAACAGCTCGCCGTTTTCGACCTCGACCCAAGCATCCTTCAAGTTCACTTCACCGGTGCGGACGCTTTTCACCTCGGTACCCACCAAGGCAATTCCCGCTTCCAGCGATTCGATGACAAAATAGTCATGACGCGCCTTGCGGTTCACCGCCACTTGTTTAATTGCATCGTTTTTGGCCATTTTGTCACCCCTTTCCGAAAGGTTCTATAAGAATACGCTTTTTCCACGCAAAAGTCAAGCGCTTTTTGTCGAGCCTTACAACTCGCCGCGGTTCGCCAAAGAGCGTCCCAGCGTCACCTCGTCGGCATACTCCAAGTTGCCGCCCACGGGCAAGCCGTAAGCAAGGCGTGTAACCTTGATGCCAAACGGCTTCACCAGCCGCGCAAGATACATGGCGGTCGCCTCCCCCTCTACGGTGGGATTCGTCGCCATAATCAGCTCTTTCACTTCGCTTTCCGTCAGCCGTGCCAAAAGCTCTTTTACCGTCAAATGCTCTGCGCCGATACCGTCCATCGGAGAAATCAGCCCATGCAGCACATGATAGAGTCCGCGATATTCGCGTGTGCGTTCAAACGCCGTGACATCGCGCGGCGTTTCCACCACACAAATCGTGCTTTTGTCGCGGTTTTCGTCAGCACAAATGGAACACACTTCATTTTCGGTAAAATTTTGGCAGACGCGGCAGCGATGAATTTTTGTATGTGCCTGCTCGATGGCTTGCGCAAACTCCAACGCTTGCGCACGGTCCATCGCCAGCACCTGGTACGCAAGGCGCGTTGCACCTTTTCGCCCAATGCCGGGCAATTTTGCAAATTGTTCAATCAGCCGCTCCAGCGGCGCTGCTTGATACGCCATTCCTGCGCCTCATTTCGGTACATTAAAGTCCCGGGATATTCAAACCACCAGTGATGGCGTTCATCTCATTTTCGGAAGCCTCGTCCACCACACGCACGGCCTCGTTTACTGCGGCGGCAACCAAGTCCTCCAGCATTTCGATGTCGTCCGGCTGAACCACGTCGGGATTGATTTTGATGCTGACCACTTCGTGCTTGCCGTTCATGGTGAGCTGCACCATACCGCCGCCGGAAGTGACGTCATAATTTGTTGCCTCCAGCTCGGCCTGTTTCTCTTTCATAATTTCCTGCACTTTTTGTGCCTGCTGCATCAGCTGGTTGATATTTTGCTTTCCAAATCCTGCGGGAAGTCTTGCTTTCATATGATTTACTCTCCTTTTGTTTCATTGATATAAACAACGTCAACACCCGCATTGCTCAGCTGTTCGAGCGTGGCGTCAGCCGTTGTTGATTCGCTCATGGTTGGCTGTTTTGCTTTTTTCTTATACGGGCCGATGGGATAACGCACGCCCGTCACCTGCTCCAGCACGCTTTTCACCATTTCTGTGGAAAACTCGTTCTTTCGCATATACTCCAAAAACAGCTCGCTGCCGTCAATCAGCACGCGCTTGCCGTCATAATAAGCATGGCTGTCCTTGAGTGCGGCGGAAAGGAGCTTGTCCTTTCCCTTCATCACTTCCAACACCTTGAGCCACGGCTCAAACGGTGTTTCTTGCCCTTGGTTCACAGCGGCGGAATGTTCCGGCGAGGTCTGCGGCGCAGCAACAGGCGCTTTTTGTACAGCCGGTGCGACAGCAGCAGGCGAAGCAGCAAAGGCTTGGGCGCTGCGCGGTGCAGCAGCCGGGGCTGCGGCAAATGCCGCCGGTGCGCTGTGAACGGTGGAAGCGGCCGGGCTGGGCGCAGCTTGTACGGCAGGTGTCGGGTAACACAGCTCGTATACTGCCAGCTCCAGCTCAATGCGTGCATCGACGCCCTTTCCCATCTTATCTAGTGCAGCGCACAGCGTTTTAATGCACTGAACGGCTTGTGCGGCAGAAATATTCTGCGCGTGGCGTTCATACTGCTCTTGCTCCTCACGGCTGATGCCGCTGAGCAAATTCTGGGCGCCGGGTACCGCCGCCAGCATCAAGTTGCGATAATGCACAATCAACTCATCACACAGACGCTTCATATCAACGGAAGCCTGCCGCAGCGAAGCAATCTGCGTTAAAACCGCCGCGGCATCCTGCCGCGCCAGCGCGTCCGACAGCTCAAACAAATAGCTTCTGTCCGTCACACCGGCCATTTTACGCACAAGCGCTTCGTCCACCTTTTCGCTGACGCCCGCGCAGGTATCCAAAATGGAAAGCGCATCACGCATGGCGCCGTCCGCCAAGCGGGCAATTAACCCGGCGGCGGGCTCGTCCAGCTGAATGTTCTCATGGCCAGCCACTTCCAACAGCCGCGCTTGAATGTCCTCGACGGCAATGCGCTTAAAGTCATACCGCTGACAGCGCGAAAGGATGGTCGCCGGAACCTTGTGGATTTCCGTAGTTGCCAAAATGAAAATGACGTGGGGCGGCGGTTCTTCCATCGTTTTCAGCAAGGCGTTAAACGCCGCTGTGGACAGCATGTGAACCTCGTCGATGATATATACCTTATATTTCCCCTCGCTGGGCGTATAAACCGTTTCTTCACGCAAATCGCGGATATTATCCACGCCGTTGTTGGATGCGGCGTCAATCTCCACCACGTCCAGCACGCTGCCATCGTCAATGCCTCGGCACACAGCGCACTCGTTGCAAGGGTCGGCATCTGTTCGGTTGGGGCAGTTGACCGCCTTCGCGAAAATTTTCGCGCAGGTTGTTTTGCCCGTGCCGCGCGTGCCGGTAAACAGATAGGCATGGGCTACCTTATCGTGCAAAAGCTGATTTTTCAGCGCCGTCGTAATCGCCTGCTGGCCGACGACATCCCGAAATGCGGCGGGACGCCATTTTCGATAAAGCGCGCGGTACATCGCCCCTCACCTTCCTGACAAAAAATAAACCGAACACGGCGCGGCAATTTCGCCGTTATGCGGTTCGGCATACAGAGGACAGGAAAACTGTGGCGCATGGAAACCGTCGCTTAGTGCTGCTTGGTTCCCCATCTGACACGGTTCACGGGGCTCCATCGCACAGGGCCCGCCCTCTGCATGCCGAACAGCACACTTTCCGCCCTGTCCGGTGAACAGATTCCATTATAATATAAAACGGCGCAGATTGCAAGCAAAAGTTTGCAGTCTGCGCCGTATGCTTCAAAAGGTACGGTGTTACCCCCGTTTTTTTTGCACAGCATAACTGCGCAGGTATTCCAGCACCTGCCGCGTGCGCTCATCCAGCGCCTCCACCTTCATGGCATGAGTGTAAATGCGCTCTTGCTCGGCATGGTGTGCAGCGCTTTCCCGCAGCATTTCAGACGCTTGCAGCAGCAAATCGCGGCAGCTTTTGCGGTTAAACCGCAGCCGATTGCGGCGGGCGCGAATGCCGTCCATATTGGTGAAGCGCTTGGCGTGAATGGTGCGCGACACCCGCGAAGGCGCGGGATAAACGCCGCCGACTGTCACAAAAGCCAGCCTCAATGACGGCACGATTAAGTGCCGGATTTGCTGCTGGGGCGAAAAACAGTCGCGGCACGCCACCACATCAAGCCCCTGCGACGTCGCCATGCGGCACAGCGCCTCCATCAGCACCGGTGCAGCTGCGCCCCACTCGTCTTCCAGCGCTACAACGGTATCCGCCAGAGCGTAAACCGTTTGCTCCAAGCAGACAACCCCTTGCGGCGTCATGGCATCCAAAAGACGCACTTCACATTCGCCCGTGCCGCCCGGCGCCGTCAAATAACGCTTTGCCAAAGAAGCGGCACAGCGGAGGATTTTCGGCTCATCGGTGCAGCAGCGTGCCGTGCGGGCTGTATCGTCCAGCAAGCAGCCTGCCGCCGTCAAGTACCGCACAGCGCGCATCCGGTACTTTTTTGCTTCCTGTTCGTGAAACCAAAGCACCTCGCGCTGTTCACACAGCTCGTTTTCACAAACAGTGTCATAAAGCGTGACCATATGCTCAAACGCACCGGGCAAAATCGGTTCGATGACATGGGGCGCGGTTGCGTCAAACGCCGCCAGCTTTACCGCCGGACAAAGGATACCGTCCAGCGAGTCCGGCGCAGAAGCACAGCGAATGCGCTCCACCTCTAGCCCCATATCCTCCAGCATGTTTGCCGCTTTTTTGAGCAATGTGGATTTTCCGCTTCCCGCACTGCCTTTCAACAGCATCACCATGCCCTCCTCGGGCGCAAAAAAAGCCTGTTCAAACAGCGCACAAAAACCGGATGGCGCTGGTGTTGCCAAAAAATATTCCGCCTTTTTCACCATACAAAACACCCCTTTTGCTTCCATCCTATGTCAAAAGAGGAATTTTGCTACTGGCGACCTTGCAGAAAAAGAATTTTTCTTTACAAAGAGATATTTTACTGGTTGTAGGTGCGTGTACACACTTCTTCAATTTTTGTGCGGATGGCAACGTAATCTTCAAACGCAAGCGGTTTGTTGCGTGGATTGCGCAGCAGCGCCGCAGGGTGCAGCGTGGCGGTAAACCATGTGCCGTTTTTCAGCTCCCACTGCCCATGCTCTTTCATCACGCTGAAATCAGGGCGAATCAGCCGCTGTGCCGCAATGCGCCCCAGACACACGATGATTTTGGGCCGGATAATGCGAAACTGCTCGCGCAGGTACGGAATGCAGGCATCCCATTCGGCGGGCAGCGGGTCGCGGTTTTCCGGCGGGCGGCACTTGACAATATTGGTAATAAAGATATTTTTCTCGCGGCTGAGATGAATGGCGTGCAGGTATTGATCCAATAATTGTCCCGAGCGCCCCACGAACGGCTTGCCCTGTTCGTCCTCATTTTGGCCGGGGCCTTCGCCAATGAACATCACCTCGGCATCGGGCACCCCCTCGCCAAACACCACGTTCTTTCTTGTTTCACACAGCCCGCACTTTTGGCAGGCAAGACAGCTTTCTTTCAGCGCTTCAAACTCCATAAACAGCATCCCTCCGTGTTTCTTTTTTCAAATTATAGCACAGACCTCTTGCAGTTTCCAAGAAGGGTTGCTAAAATAGAAGTAAGGACGGCCGCTGTGCCGCCCCGCTACAAAAGAGCGCGCACGAGCTGCGCTGCCCATAGAAAAAGGAGTTTGGAAAATGAAAGTTTTAGTTGAAACCTCGGCTCGCCATGTACATGTTACCCAAGAGCATTTGGAAACGCTGTTCGGAAAGGGCTTCGAGCTGACTGTAAAAAAAGAGCTTTCTCAGCCCGGCCAGTTTGCATCTAACGAGCGCGTGACTGTTGTTGGCCCGAAGAAAGAGCTGGCAAACGTCTCCATCCTCGGTCCGGTTCGCAGCGCTTCTCAAGTGGAGCTGAGCCTGACCGATGCACGCAGCATCGGCATTGCCGCACCGGTTCGTGAGTCCGGCGACATCGCTGGTTCGGCCGGCTGCAAGCTGGTTGGCCCTGCCGGTGAGGTTGAGCTGACCGAAGGCGTGATTGCCGCAAAACGCCACATCCACATGACTCCGGCTGACGCTGAAAAAGCCGGCGTGAAGGATAAGGACGTTGTGAAGGTTTCCTGCGGCGGCAACGGCAGAAAACTGGTGTTTGACGACGTGTTTATCCGCGTGAGCGAGAAATTTGCCACTGCAATGCACATTGATACCGACGAGAGCAACGCAGCAGGCGGCCCGAGCGAAGGCGAAATCATTTTGGGATAATGCTTTTCCACCCCCGGTGTTTCAAACAGCGCCGGGGGAATTTTCATTTCTTTCGGCGGAAAGGAGCGTACCTTTGACAGATCAGACCGTTCATTTATCTGTGCGTGAATTGGTGGAGCTGATTCACCGAAGCGGCTCCATTGACAACCGTTTCGGCGGGTTTGACCGCGCCAATGAGGGCAGCCGCCTTCATCGAAAACTGCAAAAGGAAGCCCGAGGCGATTACCGCGCCGAGGTGGTGCTGAAAGGCTGCTTTGTTGTGGAGGGGACTCAGTATGAGCTGGAAGGACGCGCCGACGGCATTTTCACCGAAAACGGCGAAACCGTGATTGACGAAATCAAAACAACGTGTGCGCCGGCAGAGCTGCTCACCGAAGATTTTTCCGCCGCACATTGGGCGCAGGCAAAGTGTTACGGCGCTTTTTTATGCAAAGCCGAGCATTTGGCTCATGTCACCTTGCAGCTGACGTATGTGCAAGCCGACACCGAGGAGATTATTCGTCACCGCAAACGCTTTTCTCAAGAAGATCTGGAGCAATTTGTGCTTGATACCTTGCTGCAATATGCGCCGTGGCAAGAGCGCCGCACCCACTGGCTCGGGCTGCGCACACAAAGCCTTTCGGCGCTGCGCTTTCCATTTCCCTCTTACCGAAAGGGACAGTATGAACTGGCCGGGGCCGTTTACCGCACCATTCGCAAGGGCGGTCAGCTGTTTGCCGTTGCTCCTACGGGAACGGGAAAAACGCTTTCCACCCTATTCCCCGCTTTGAAGGCCATGGGAGAAGGCACAGGCAGCGTGGTGTTTTATTTAACCGCCAAAAACGCAACGCGAGAGGCCGCACAAAGCGCGCTTTCGCTTTTGCGCAGCACAATGCACAGCACATCAACACCGCTGCGGCTGAAAAGCGTGGTGCTGACCGCCAAGGAAAAAATCTGCCCGATGGAACGTGTGTCGTGCAATCCGGTGGACTGCCCGCGGGCAGAGGGTTATTATGACCGCATCAACGAAGCACTGCTGCGCTTTTTGGATGAAACAGACGACTTTTCCCCGAACGCGCTTTCCGCCTTTGCCGAAAAGGAACGGCTCTGCCCGTTTGAACTGGCTTTGGACGTTTCCTCCCACTGTGACTGTATTTTATGCGACTATAACTATGTGTTTGACCCCGTGGTGCGGCTGAAACGCTTTTTTGCACAGGGAGAGCAAGGCGGCGAGGCTATTCTTTTAGTAGACGAAGCGCACAACCTTGTGGAGCGTTCCCGCGATATGTATTCGGCCCATTTGAGCAAAAAAAGCTTTTGGGAGGTAAAAAAGGCCGTCGCCAAGCAAAGCCGCCGCCTGTCGTCGGCGCTGATGAAGGTCAACCGCCGCATGATTGACTTTCGCACACAGGGACAAACGGAAGAACGCAGCGCGTGGTGCACCCGCGAGCCGGACAAGGCTTTTTTGAAAGCGGTGGGCGAATTTTGTGCCGCTGCAGAAACATTTTTAGAGGAACATCGCGCCGGACAAACGCACGACCTTGTGCTGGCGCTTTACTTTGACGCACGCTTTTTCTTAAAGCTGCACGAATGGTATGACGACCATTTTACCACGCTGATTTCGCTGGAGCAAAACGACGTCACCGTTTCGTGCCTTTGTCTGGATGCGTCCGACTTTCTGTCACAATGCTTTTCCGCAGCCTGTGCAGGGGTTTTGTTCAGCGCCACATTATCCCCGCTGGATTACTTCATGCGAACGCTGGGCGCTTTGGAACATGCACGCGGCCTTGCAATGACAAGTCCCTTTGAAAGTGAGCATCTTTGTTTGCTGTGCGCAGACGGCGTCAGTACAAAATATGCCGACCGCGAACGCTCCTTGCAGGAGGTGTGCGAAATGATTCACACCGCCGTTTCTGCACGCGCGGGCAACTATCTGGTGTTTGCCCCCTCCTACCGCTATTTGCGGCAAATCCATGAAAGGTTCTGCGCACAGTACCCTGACCAGCAAACGCTGCTGCAAGAGCCGTCGCTGTCCGCTGAGGAGCAAACGGCTTTTCTGGATGAATTTCACGCCCAGCGCTCGGAAGGACTGGTGGGGTTTTGCGTGCTGGGCGGCTCGTTTTCCGAAGGCATTGACCTTGCAGGCGAGCGGCTGATTGGCTGTGTGATTATCGGCGTCGGGCTTCCTCAAATTGGGGCGGTTCCCGATGCACTGCGCGACTACTATAACGAACAGGAGCTGGACGGCTTTGCCTACGCTTACCGCTGTCCCGGCATGAACAAGGTGCTGCAAGCAGCCGGGCGTGTCATCCGAACGGAACACGACCGCGGCATGGTACTGCTCATTGACGCACGCTACCGCCAAAGCGCCTACCGCGCACTGATGCCGCCGCATTGGGCGCACCTGCGCTATACTTCCAACACACAGGCACTGGCACAAGCGCTGGACGCTTTTTGGCAAAATGAGCCGTAAGCGTTCCGCGCTTTGCCGCCCTCCCGTCAAAAACTTTCTTTTTCTCTGTGCATTGTTTTTTTACCAATCACGATAAGGATGTGTCACCCTTGCAGATTTTTTCGCTTCTCTTTTTTGTTTTTTTCGCTGCTGTCTTTGCGGTTTATTGGTGTGCGCCGCGCTCGTTTCGTCTGCCGGTGCTTCTGTTGGCAAGCTGCGCTTTTTATGCCCCGTTCGGCGCAGGATTTCTGCTTTTGCTGCTCGCCATGGGAATGCTTGCCTGGGGCGGCGCCCTACTGCTGGAAAAACGGCGCACCAAGCCCGTTTTGGCTGCGGTACTGCTGGTTTGCCTTGCGCCGTTATTGCTGTTTAAATATTTCAACTTTTTCAGCGACAGCCTTGCTGCACTTTCCGGCATTCTGCACCTGTCGTTTTCCCCGCTCTATCTGCAATGGGGCGCACCGGCAGGAATCAGCTACTATACGTTTTTAATGGTAAGCTATCTGGTTGATGTTTACCGCAAAAAATGTGCGGCGGAGCGCAATGCGCTTTTGTGCGTGACTTCTTTCAGCCTGTTTTTGCAGATTACCGCCGGGCCTTTGACGCGCCCGTGCGACCTATTGCCTCAGCTGAACACACCGCGCAGCTTTGACACAAAGCAAGCGATCGGCGGCGCACAGCTGGCTGCGTTTGGTCTGTTTAAAAAACTGGCCTTGGCGCAAACGATTTCCGCATTTGCCGAGCCGGTGTTTTACGACCCGCAGAAGCTGCACGGCATGAGCATTATCATTGCCGTTTTCTTATATGCCGTACAAATTTATGCCGATTTTTCCGGCTATACCGATGTTGCGCGCGGGCTTGGGCGAATGCTGGGCTTTGCGCTTTGCGAAAATTTCCGCTCGCCCTATTTTTCCCAGTCCATCAAAGAGTTTTGGGCGCGCTGGCATATTTCTCTTTCGAGCTGGCTGAAAGATTATGTCTACATCCCCTTGGGCGGCAGCCGCGTTTGCAAAGCCCGCCATTTGCTGAATTTATTTTTGACGTTCGTCGTCAGCGGCTTGTGGCACGGCGCCGCTGTTCCGATGCTGTTATGGGGCTGTGTACATGGGCTGTACATGATGGTGGGAACGCTCACCCGCCCTGTTCGCGAACGAATTTGGGGCAGTGCGCCGGGGCCGCTTTTGCGTCTGCGCGCACCGCTGGCCACGCTTGTCACCTTCCTTTTGGTGTGTTTTTCTTGGATTTTCTTTGCCTGTTCTACCACAGACAATATCATCTATATCCTCACCCATTTATTCTATGATTTTCAGCCCACGGTGTCTTATGTCAAAGAGAGCATTGTGCTGCTGGGCTTAACCCCTTCGGCTTGCGTGCGTATCGCCGCCATGGTTTTGGCGGTGGCCGCTGTGGATTGGTTCAAGCGTCAGGAAGACTATGCCGCATGGATGGCGCGTCAAAAAGGCTGGGTGCAGGTGTGCATTTCCTACGTCTGGATGGCAGGCATCATCTTATGGGGCAGTCTGGGCGCAGGCAGCACCATGTATTTTGCATTTTAAGGGGGTGTGATGCATGAAACGTTTTTTAACTGTTATCAGCCTGTTTTTGCTTCCCATTGCGGTATTTTACGGCTTATTAGCCGCCGTTATGTTCAACACGCGCGAGCTGGCCGTGATGGATGAGCTTGTTCCCGCTACGGTCAGCGGTGAGCTGAAACTGTACGGCACAGCCCATCACGAAAACTTTTTCACTTATAAGCACCGCGTCACCAGTGAGCTTGCCCCCGAGCTTTTGGTGCTGGGAACGAGCCGCAGTATGCAGCTGGCAAGCGATTTCTTTTCCACTGAAAGCTTTTACAATGCGGGCGGCGGTGTGAGAAATATTGCCAACTACACCGAATTTTTGCAGGAACTTCCCGAGGAAAGTTTGCCCAAAACTTTACTTGCTGTGCTTGACCAAGATATGTTCAACACGCCTTGGCGTCAGGCGAATTTCGGCGGTTTAAGCTTCGGCGACTTGGAAATGAACCCGCTCGATACCCTGTTGCGGCTGGGGTTTGACTATGGGGACGGCAAATTCTCCATTTTCTCCAATCTGCTGCCTAAGCCCGGCGTGTACGGCTTGGCGGCTGCGGCAAGCGGCTCCGGCTTTGCTGCGGACGGCAGCTACCGTTACGGAAAAACGGCACAAGCCAATTTGCAGGAGCCGGAAAAGAATTTTTCCACCATTTACCGCAATATTGATTTTGATGAGCTGCGCTTTCAAGGCTGCGACACCCCCGACTCTGTTGCCTTGGAACAGCTTGACGTTTTGCTTGGTTTCTGCAAGCAGCGCGAGATTCAGATTGTCGGGTTTTTGCCGCCGTTTCCCCCGTCTGTGGCTGCACGAATGGAAGCTACGGGGAAATACGGCTACCTTGACACCCTTTACAGCGAGATTGCCGCACGTTTTGAAGCCGTTGGCGGTGAGTTTTTCGACTTTACTTCCATGCCCGACACACAGGATGTGGAATACATTGACGGCTTCCACGGCGGCGACCGCGTTTATGGTTATATTATCCGTTCGCTTTCCGAGCAAAGCGAGCTTTTAAAACCGCTGATTGACCGCGAGAACACCGAAGCACTTTTGGCACAGCCGTCGGAAAACCCGCGTGTGCTGCCGTTTGAAACTTAACCCACCTAACACTCCACGGCCCGGGACGTTTACAGCGAACGTCCCGGGCTTTTTTCTTTGCTAAATCACATTGACTTTGCGCGCTGTTTATGCTATCGTGTCCCATAGACTAGGGGCGTTTCTGCGGCCTTTTTACTCCCCTCTGCGGCCGCGATATTTGCACCATGACGAAAAGGATGGCGCTATTATGAAAAAACATGTGATTGTCAACATTTACAACTTTATCCGCAAATCTCACGAAGAACCGAGCCGCTTTATCCAAGACGATTTCGACACCATACGAAACCAAATGCAAATTGCAAGCCAATACGGGCTGCCCACCACCTACGCCTTAAAGTATGACGCTTTAACCGACGAGCGTTACCAAGCATTGCTGCGGGAATACACCGACCCCTCCGACGAAATTTCCGCATGGTGGGAAATCACCCGCGAGATGTGTGAAAAGGCGGGCGTTCGTTTTCGTGGTCAGGTGACAGAAGAATTTGACGAGCGCGTCAACAGCGCTTACAGCATCGGCTACGAACCAGAGGAGCGAAAACGACTGGTTGACGCTTATATGGACGAGTTTTTCCATGTTTTCGGCTGTTATCCCAAAAGCATCGGCTCTTGGGTGCTGGATACGGTAACGCTGCAATATGCCGCCGAGCGGTACGGCATTGTGGCGGGGGCAACCTGCCGCGACCAAATTGGAACCGACGGCTTTACCCTTTGGGGCGGATATCCCAACGGCATTTACTATCCCAGCCGCATGAACGAAAATATCCCGGCGCAGTCGCCGGAGCATCAGCTTTCTGTGCCTGTTTTTCGTCTTTTGGGGCCGGACCCTATTTACAGCTTTGAGCAAAATCTGCGCGAAGATTTAAACGGCATGGTGTTTACGCTGGAACCTGCTTGGATGACAGGGCGCGACAAACAATGGATTTCGTGGATGTTCGCCAATCTGACCGAAGAAGATTCGCTTGGCATCGGCTATGCACAGATTGGGCAGGAAAACAATTTTTTGTGGGAAAACATTGAGCCCGGCTTTGCTCCCCAGCTGGAACATATTTCCGAGCTGGCAAAAGAGGGCAAGCTGCGCGTAGAAACGATGGCGGCAAGTGCGGAATGGTTTTTGAAAAAATACCGCATTACCCCGCCCATGACTTGGCAAGCCTCCCGCGATTGGAACGAAAAGCATTCTCTTTGCACCCAATGGTATGCCTCCAGCTGCTACCGTTTAAGCTTCTTAGGGGAAGATTCCCATTTGAGAATCCGCGACTTCTTCCTTTACCGGGAGCAATACCCCTCGCGCTATCTTCGCCACGCCATGACGAACCTGAAAAGCACCTTTGACGCACTCCCCGTACTCTTTCCCCAGCTTTGGACGCAGGAAGGCCGGGAACGCCCGTTCCTCCGTCTTTTGGCTGAGGACGGCACAGAACCGTCGGGAAGCATCCGTTTTTATGCAGAAAACGACGCATCTGCTTGTGCCGAGCTGTGGGAAGTGTCGCAGAACCGTTTGCTGGCGCGCTTTACGCTTTCTCCCGACCGGCTGATTCTGACAGCAGAATACAGCCTTTTGTTTGACCGCCTGCCCGTGTTTGAAGCCGCAGAAAACGCTCAAATTCAAATGCAGCACGAAGGCTTTGCCTATCACTTCACCGTGGAAACAGGCACCATTATGAAAGCCGGAAAAGACGGCCTTTGCATTTCGCCGCAGAACGGCCAGATTGCTTTGCGCTTAGGAGAAGGTGCCGACGCGGAGAACTTTTACACCGAGGAATATCGCAGCAATCCGCAAGCACTCGACGCAGTTACCACACACTGGAAGCCGGCGGAATCCGCTTTGCCGATTGCGCCTGTATTCAGCCCGGCAGAGAGCATTTTCCCCTGCGGCACTTGCGCTGAAATTGTACTCACTGCAAAGCAAGCGGGAGAAATCCGCTTTACGACAGACGGAAGCACGCCTACGCAAGCCTCCCCTCTTTATGAAAAACCGATTTCCATTCAAAAGGATACGCTGATTTCTGCCCGGCTTTTCCTGCCGGACGGACGGTGCAGCGAAGTGCAGCGGGCATTGTATCAGTTTGTTTTGACGGATATGACCCTGAAAAGCCCCACCAAATTTGACCCGCGCGAGGTGTTTAACCGCAATGGCGTTGACGGTTTACTTTCTGCCCAGCGCGGCACCTGTGATTTCTTGTGCGGTGAATGGCTGGGAACCTTGGAAAACTTGGACGTAACGGCTATTTTGCCAGCCGAACAGCCCGTGCGGGAAATTGGCATCGGCTTTTTGTCGCACCATCGTTCCGGCATTGTGTTCCCTGAGTATATTGAGCTTTTTACCGGGCCGGATGAAGAACATCTTGTGTTGACGGATACGCTCCACCTTCCGTGCGCCCCGTGCGAACGGGAAATTGTGAAAAAGGACTTTTTCCTCTCGGTGAATCAAAATATCCGCTGTTTCCGCATTATCGCACATCGCTACGCCAAAATGCCCGCATGGTGTACCTATAAGGGTGTGCCGGACGTGTTCACCATGGCGGATACGATTTTGGTTAAGCCCGTAGCAACGTAAGCACTCACTATATCAACATGAGGGATAATGCATGGACTTAGTAACAGCAATTAAAAATCGGATTCTTGGGCTTTGCGGCGAAAGAGGCGTTACCATTAACAAACTTGCTGGCTTGTGTGCGCTTCCGCCATCAAGCATCAAAAATATTCTATATGGCAAAAGCCAAAACCCTAAAGTGCTTACAATTAAAATGATTTGTGACGGTCTCGGAATTACAATTGGTGAATTTTTTTCCACGCCGGAATTTGATGGGTTGGAACAAGAAATTCAATAGTGAAAAATTTGATAGAAATCAAAATGCCCCGGCTTTTGCCGGGGCATGAGACTGTCGAAAAACTGCCGCCTCATTCAGAAAGAACCTAGGCTGCAAGGGGAAAAAGGCTTGGAAAAGGGGGCTAGCCCCCTTTTCCATTTTAGATAATGTTTCAGTTTGTGAAAAAGTGAAGCTTTTTCGACAAACTGATGCCCCGGCTTTTGCCGGGGCATTTTGATTAAAATTATTTTGATATATAAAATCTTTAGTCCAAAAAGTCACGCAGCTTTTTGGAGCGGCTGGGATGACGAAGCTTTCTGAGTGCTTTGGCTTCAATTTGGCGAATACGTTCACGGGTAACGTTAAACTCTTTGCCCACTTCCTCCAGCGTGCGGGGGCGGCCATCCTCCAAACCAAAACGCAGACGCAGCACCTTTTCCTCACGCGGGGTCAGGCTTTGCAGCACACCGGACAGCTGCTCTTTGAGCAGAGTGTGACTGGCAGCCTCTGCGGGTACGGGGGCATCCTCATCGGGAATGAAGTCGCCAAGGTGGCTGTCCTCCTCCTCACCGATGGGCGTTTCCAAGCTGACCGGCTCTTGGGCAACACGCATAATCTCGCGCACCTTATCTACCGGCATATCCAGCTCGAGCGCAATTTCATCTGCGGTCGGCTCATGGCCGTTTTTGTGCAGAAGCTGGCTGGAAATTTTCTTTACCTTATTGATGGTTTCCACCATATGCACCGGGATACGGATGGTGCGGGCTTGGTCGGCAATGGCACGGGTGATTGCCTGACGAATCCACCATGTTGCATAGGTGGAAAATTTAAAGCCCTTCGTGTGGTCAAACTTCTCCACCGCTTTGATTAAGCCGAGGTTGCCCTCTTGAATCAAATCCAAGAACTGCATTCCGCGGCCCACATAACGCTTTGCAATAGAAACTACCAAGCGCAGGTTTGCCTCGGACAAGCGCTGCTTCGCCTTTTCCCCTGCCGGGCCGCCCTCTTGAATACGGGTAGCCAGCGTGATTTCTTCCTCAGGGTTCAAAAGAGGCACACGGCCAATCTCTTTCAAATATACCTTTACAGGGTCGTCAATGGCGACACCCTCGGCGGAAAGGGCGCTTTCCAGCACGTCCACATTGTCCTCGGTCAAGGTAAAGTCCTCTAAATCGAGGTCGGGCTCGTCAATCACTTCAATGTTGTTTGCTTCCAAGGTTTCATACAGCTTGTCAACAAAGTCCACTTCAAAGTTCATTTCCTCCAAAGCTTCGTTGATTTCCTGCGTTGTTACCTTTTGGTTTTTTTTGCCGTTTTCCAACAACGTTGCAATCACATTCTTTTTATCGGACATATTTCTTTTATCCCCCTGCTTCGTTCAGTATTTTTTATCGTCCTGTTCTCCGGCGGCGCCGCTTCTGGTACGGGTCGCTTTCCGAAAAAGCTTTCGATTTTCTTTTGTCATTTTTTGCGCTTCATCTGCTCGATATACATGGCCAGTTCTTCGGGTGTTTTTTCCGCCGCCTGTCTGCTTTGCGGAAGTGCCGCCTGTAAACGCTCTAAATACATGCGCACATCCTCCTCCAAAATGGCCACTTGGGCATTGCGCGCCAAAATCCTTGCCATTTTACTGACTATCTCAGGCGAAAGCAGCTGCGAAAGCGTTCCCAGCTCAATAAAGCCGCCTGCCTGCTTTTGCTGTAAAATCGCATGATATACCTGCGCCATCTCCCGGCTGACAAAGTGCTCCTCTTTCAGCACCGGCTCAATCAGCGCAAGATGCTGCGGATTTTTCAGCACAGCCGCCATCAGCTGCTGCTCGGCATATTCCATGCCGGACACGCGGCTGCCGTCCTCCCCATACGGAACATGCACATCCGCGGCAACGCCTTCTGACCGCAAGCGCATTTGCCGCTCGCGCACTTCCTTTTTACGCAAAGCCCGCGCTGTATTTTCAATTTGCGCTAAAATCGCTTGCTTGGATACATTCGTTTCCTCGTGCAGCCGGTCGGCATACACATCGCGCTCCACCGGCGTGACCTTTCCGGCCAAAATCTGTGCCGCCGCACGGATGTAGCTGATGCGCCCGTCATCGCTTGTAATGTCAAAGCGCTCTTTTTGCTTGCTCAGCTCATATTCCAGCGCATTGCTGGTGCCGTTTAACAGCATCTCTAACCGGTCGCGCCCATATCGTTTTAAAAACTCATCCGGGTCTTTGGCGCCGGGCAGTTTCAGCACCGAAAGCTTTACCGGCGAATTTTCAAACAGATGAATCGCGCGTTCCGTTGCCTTCTGGCCCGCTTCGTCCGAGTCGTAGCACAGCACAACCTCCTGTGCATACTCGCCAAGCAGCTTCACCTGCTCGGGCGTTAAGGCCGTACCGCAAGCTGCGACAGCCGTATCAAATCCCGCTTGGTGCAGGCTGATGACATCCATATAGCCCTCGCACAAAATCCAGCGGCTCTCTTTGCTGCGCTTTGCAATATTTAAGCCAAAAATCGTGCGGCTCTTTTTATACAGGATGGTTTCGGGACTGTTGATGTATTTTGGCTTTTCGTCGCCCATATTTCTTCCGCCAAACGCAATCACATTGCCGCGCACATCAAAAATCGGCACCATAACACGGTTGCGGAATACATCATACAAGCCGCCCTTCTGGCTGCGTTTGACAAGGCCGGACTCAAGCATTTCCTGCTCGGTGTATCCAAGCTTTTTTAAATGCTGCACCATCGCGGTAAAGCTGTCGGGCGCATAGCCAAGGCCAAAACGCTTTACTGTTGCCGCCGAAAGCCCGCGCTGGCCCATCCAATAGCGCCGTGCGTCCAGCCCGGCCTCCTCATTCAGGCACTGAAAGAAAAAGCGTGCCGCGTCTTTATTCATACCGGTTAAGCGGCTGCGTTTTTTTCCGGCATCGTCGCTTTCCTGCGGCAGAGGCATTCCGGCGCGCGAGGCCAGCAGCTTGACCGCCTCTGGGTAGTCTAAATTGTTGATTTTCTTCACAAAGGAAATCACATCGCCGCCCGCGCCGCATCCAAAGCAGTAAAATGACTGCGTTTCGGGATAAATATGAAACGAGGGTGTCTTTTCGTTATGGAAGGGACAAAGGCCGGTGTACGTTCGGCCACGGTGGCGCAGCTGCATATAGCCCTGCGCTACATCCACAATATCTATTCGCTGCAGCAATTCATAAATGTAATCCTGCGGAATCACAGCCTTTCCCCTCCCTTTCCTCGTTTTCTAACAGCGCGGCGACGTTCAAAGCACATTCCAGCGCTTAGGTACGAACAATTCTTCGTACAGGCGGACGGCGTAGGCATCGCTCATGCCGGAAATAAAATCCGTCACGGCACACTCTACCCCTTGGTCATACAAAACGTACAAATAGCCCTGCGGCATCTGCATGGGATGCTCACAGAAGTACTCATACAAATCGGCAATCAGCTTTTCCACCTTTTTTTCTTCGTGCTTGGCGCGTTCCTCTACATACAGTGTGCTGTATAGATAGCTGTGCAGCGCTTCATACGCTTGCTGCACCTCCGGCGCCATCGCAATCACACCATCGCTGTTTTCGACAAGGCTCGTCACCAAAGTGGCAATTCGCGCCGATTTTGTATCGCCCAGCACGCGCACAATCTCCGCCGGGAGGCATTCCACCGAAAACACCCCTGCTTTTGCGCCATCCTCGATATCATGGTTCATATAAGCAATGCGGTCGGCATAGCGCACCACGCAGCCCTCCGGTGTTGTGGGCCAATCGCCTTTCGTGTGGCGGGCAATCCCGTCCACCACCTCGGCGCACAAATTTAAGCCGCGGCCTTCTTTTTCCAGCACTTGCAGCACGCGGACACTCTGCTGATAATGACGGAACCCCTGAGGGCTCAGTCTGTTCAGCGCTCGTTCCCCGGCATGGCCAAACGGGGTATGCCCCACATCATGGCCCAGTGCAATGGCCTCGGTTAAATCCTCATTCAAGCGAAGGCCACGGGCAATGGTACGCGCAATTTGGCTGACTTCCAGCGTATGGGTGAGCCGTGTGCGGTAATGATCGCCCTCTGGACACAAAAACACCTGCGTTTTTTGCTTCAAGCGGCGAAATGCACGCGAATGCAAAATGCGGTCGCGGTCACGCTGAAAGCAAGTGCGCATCGGGCAGGGCGCTTCCTCACGAGCACGGCCTGCACTTGCATCGCTGAACGTTGCCCAGCTGCACAAAATATCCCGCTCGATGTGTTCCGTCCGTTCTCGTACCGTCATGGCGCTTCACCGCACTTTCCTATCGCTTTACTTATATATACGACAAAGCGCCCAAAAATCCTTTGTAAAATTTGTGAAAAATATTTTATTTTTATTGCACGCCCCCTGTGACCGGCGCCACACACAGCAAAAACTCCAAAATCAGACCATTTGCAGACGTTAAAAGGGTGCGTGAAAGGGTTTTGAAAGGGTCAAGTCAGGGGTTCCGCGGCAAAACTCCACTGCTTTTGCCTGAAAATCTTCGGCGTGTTCGGCCAGCATCAAAAACGGCAGGCAAACATCCTGCCCAAACTCGGCCTCCTGCACTTGTGCGCCGCACTCCGCCAGCAGCTTTGCGGCGGTTTCGTACTGGGCATAGCTCACGCGCCACTGTCCCTGCACGCAGACGCTCACCGTAACCACACGCGCTGCGGCAATTGCGGCGTTTGCCGCTTGCGTATAAGCGCGCACCAAACCGCCGGTTCCCAAAAGCGTTCCGCCAAAATAGCGCGTAGTGACAATGATGCAATCGGTCAACCCCGCGTGACGAATGGCATCCAAAGTGGGCAGACCGGACGTTTTCTGCGGTTCCCCGTCATCCGAATAGCGCATTCGGCTGCCCTCGCGCAGCAAATACGCATAGACATTGTGGTTTGCCGTGCGGTGTTCTGCCCGCACCGACTCCAAAAAGGCCAGCGCCTTCTCCTCTGTATCGGCAAACGCGATATGCCCAATAAACCGCGACTTTTTTTCTTCAATTTCGGCAATGGCTTGCCCGCTGACGGTCCGATATTCTTCCATCGGCACGGCACACCTCCTGTTTTTTCTGTCCAGCGAAACAGTTTACCACAAAGCGAAAAAAGGGCGGTTCTCGAACCGCCCTTTTCGACTTTGCATTATTTCATGTTGAAACGCTTCTTGAAGCGATCCACACGTCCGCCTGTATCAACCAGCTTCTGCTTGCCGGTGTAGAACGGGTGGCACTTGTTGCAAACCTCAACGTGGATGTCACCACGGGTGGAACGAGTTTTAATCTCGTTGCCGCATGCACAAGTGATGGTGGTTTCCTCGTACTTCGGATGGATGCCTTCTCTCACTCTGGTTCACCTCTTTCTGGTTTTGACTCAAGGGGCCATGCTTCATACATGCGCCCATCACAACCTTCTAAATGGAGGCTACCAGCATACGCCATCCTGTGCGTATGGAGCAGCCATCGGAACGATTGCTCCGCTTATTATAACACAACCATCTCGCCTTCGCAAGACATTTCCAACATTTTTCTGCCGATTTTTTATTTCAGCAGTGCGGCAGCCGCCGTTTCCAGCGCTTGCTGGCGCTCTTTTGCCTGCTGCAAATTTTCGCCGCGCGTAGTGAAATAGGTTTTAATTTTCGGCTCAGTACCGGATGGGCGCACAATTACGCTTTCGCCGCTCTCTAAAGTGTACACCAGCACATTGGCGGCGGGTAAACCGGTTTTTTCGGAATTTTCGTAGTCCGTCACCGTTTTTACCGCTTGCCCTGCCAGCTCTGCGGGCGGGTTTTGGCGCAAAGAAGCCATAATGCCGCGCATGGTTTCCATACCGCTCAAGCCGGGGAATTCATAGCTTTTCACCACGTTCAGATAACGGCCATACTCTTGATAAATGCGCTCCATTTCGCGCTTGATGGAAGAACCGATGCTGCGGTAATAGGCCGCCATTTCGCAAATCAGCATAGAGCCGACAATGGCATCCTTGTCACGCACATAGCTGCCCGCCAAGTAACCATAGCTTTCCTCAAAGCCGAAGATGAAGCGGTTTTCTTGGCCTACGGCCTCCAGCTGTGCAATCTGGTCGCCAATCCATTTAAAGCCGGTCAATACGTTGCGGCACTCCACGCCATAATGTGCAGCCACAGCGTCCGCCAGCTGGGTAGACACCAAAGACTTGACGCAAACGGGGTCTTTGGGCATGGTGCCGGCTTCCAAACGCGCTTTGCAAATGTAGTCCAAAAGCAGCACGCCCACTTCGTTGCCGCTCAAAAGCTCATAGCTGCCGTCGTCACAGCGCACCGCAATGCCTACACGGTCGGCGTCGGGGTCGGTAGCAAGCATGAGGTCTGCCTCTGTCTTTTCCGCCAGCTCCAAGCCCAGTGCCAGCGCCTCGCGGATTTCCGGGTTGGGGTAAGGGCAGGTCGGGAAATGGCCGTCCGGCTTTTCCTGCTCGGGTACAACGGTAATATCACTGATGCCGATATCCTTGAGCACACGCATCACGGGAACTAAGCCCGAGCCGTTCAAGGGGCTGTACACCAGCTTCAGCCCTGCGCTCTCGCACAGGCCGGGGCGCACGCTGCACGCTTTGATGGCGTCATAAAGCGCCTCACAGCAATCCTCGCCAACGTACTCAATCAAGCCCTGCTCCAAACCTGCTTCAAACTCGATGCGCTGCGCACCGGTCAATACGTCAATTTTTTGAATCTCGTCATAGACAACGGCGGCTGCCTCATCCGTCAGCTGGCAGCCATCCGGGCCATACGCCTTATAGCCGTTATATTTTGCCGGGTTGTGGCTGGCTGTCACCATGATACCTGCATTGCATTGATAATAACGTGTGGCAAAGCTCAGCGCCGGAACGGGCATCAATTCACGATAAATGCGCACATGAATGCCGTTTGCAGCCAACACGCAGGCCGCTTCTTTGGCGAACACATCACTTTTTAAGCGGCTGTCATAGCTGATGGCAACGGTTTGGCTGCCGCCCTGCGTTTTCACCCAGTTGGCCAGCCCCTGTGTTGCCTGACGCACCACATAAATATTCATTCGGTTGGTGCCTGCGCCAAGCACACCGCGCAGCCCCGCTGTACCAAAGCTGAGGCTCGCAGCAAAACGCTCTTTAATCTCCTCATCCGCTCCCTGAATGCTCACAAGCTCCGGCCGAAGGTCGGTGTCCTGCAAATTCGCTGCAAGCCAGCGCTCATACTCGTTTTGATACATTCAAAAAACACCTGCTTTCATCAAGATCATTCCTCTAACGGGCCTGCGCAATTGCAGCAAGCACACCGTTATACACCAAAGAGAAGCGACTCCCTTTGCTCTTAATGATACCTGTTTCGTGAAATCTTGTCAATTCAATCTTGCCGAAAAGGGCGTGTAAGGCTATACTTAAAAGGTAACTGGCGGCTTTCCGCCAAATGATACGCATTTAAAGGAGCTTTTATGTTTGCTGAAGTTCACAGTTTGGGCGTTCATGCGCTGGACGGCTTTTGCGTTCGCGTAGAAGCCGACATCAGCGCCGGACTGCCGCAGTTTTGTGTGGTAGGGCTGCCCGACAACGCCGTAAAAGAATCGTCTGAGCGCGTTCACAGCGCCATTAAAAATCTGGGGTTTACCTATCCCGTCAGCCGCATCACCGTCAACCTTGCGCCCGCTGATATTCGCAAAACCGGCCCTGTTTACGATTTGCCGATTTTTCTTGCCCTTCTTTGTGCCGACGGGCAGCTTTCCTCCATTCCAGGAAACTACGCTTTCATTGGTGAGCTCTCGCTGGACGGCGCGGTAAGAGGCGTCTCGGGCGTTTTGCCGATGGCAATGGCGGCCAAGGACGCGGGCATCGAGCATCTTTTTGTCCCCGCCGAAAATGCGGCGGAGGCAGCGGTGATTGACTCCTTATGCGTGTATGCGGTGTCAGATGCGATGGAAGTTGTCCATCACTTGCGCGGAGAAAAACCGCTTACCCCCTACGCCGCTTTGCCGTTTAACGACGAAGACGGCGTCAGCGCACAGGATTTTTGCGATGTACGCGGCCAGCCGGAAGCACGCCGCGCCATGGAAATTGCGGCGGCGGGCGGACATAACCTGCTGCTGATCGGCCCGCCGGGAACGGGAAAATCCATGCTGGCCAAACGAATGCCGGGCATTTTGCCGCGCATGACGCGGGAGCAAGCCATGGAAACCAGCCGCATTTACTCTGTGGCGGGTATGCTGCCCAAGGGGTGCGGGCTGCTGTCTCACCGGCCCTTCCGTTCGCCGCATCATTCCGTCAGCGCCACAGCCTTGGCGGGCGGCGGCAGTATTCCTCGGCCGGGCGAAGTCAGCCTGGCACATCACGGCGTTTTGTTTTTGGACGAATTGCCGGAGTTCAGCCGTCTGGCGCTGGAAATTCTGCGTCAGCCTTTGGAAGATGGAAAAGTTACCATCAGCCGCGTTTCCGGCTCGGCGTCTTTCCCCTGTGAAATTATGCTGGTCGCGGCGATGAACCCGTGCCCGTGCGGCTACTACGGCCACCCGACCCGTCAGTGTACCTGCTCTCAGCACGCGATTGACCGCTATTTGCAGCGGGTTTCCGGCCCTTTGTTAGACCGCATTGATTTGCATGTGGAAGTAGCGCCCGTTGGGTACGAGGAGCTTTCCGGCACCGAGCAAAGCGAGAGCAGCGCGGCTATTTTAAGCCGGGTACAAAAGGCGCGGGCCTTACAGGAAGCGCGCTATCAAGGGCTGGGGTTTGCCTGCAATGCACGGCTTTCCAGCAGCGCACTGCGCGAATATTGCCGCCTTGCGCCCGAGGCCGAAGCCATGTTCCGGCGTGTGTTTGACAATATGGGCTTATCTGCCCGCGCGTATGACCGCATTTTAAAAGTCAGCCGCACCATTGCCGACCTTGCGGGAAGCGACCGCATTGAAACCGAGCATCTCAGCGAAGCCATCCAGTACCGTACCCTCGACCGAAAATATTGGTTTTAACGCCAAAGCCCCCACGCACCGCCGGGTGCGTGGGGGTTCCTTGTTCATCTCTTAGAGGCTTTCTGAAAACAAAGAAACGCCCTAGTCTTTTTGCTGAGAACGCCTTTTCCCCAAAGCTTTCAAACACGCGAAAGCAATGAAAATCGTAAAAATCCCTGAAAGGACAATCGAAAAGCGCACAGAAGATAAATCGGCAAACACGCCCGCCAGAAAAACAATCAAAACAGAAAGAATTTTCGATAGCGTGGATTGAAAGGTAAATACCTTCCCGCGATTTTCGGAATCGGTGCTGGCTTGGATCAAAGAGCGATAATAAATCATATAGATGGTGTTCGCAATACCGCCGATAAAATTAAACGCGATGCAAACGGGAATATTCGCAGAAAGGCCATATCCTACTGTGGCAATGCCCATCATAAAAATACCAATGGCGAACATTTTGCGTTCTGAAATATTCTTGTATAAAACATACAAGCCACTTGCCGCAAGCATTCCAATTCCCCATGCGGAATTGATGTACCCATAAACATCCGAAGAACCGCTAAAGATTTCAGCGATATAAACGGCGTCTAATGAGGAAAAAATTGCCCCGCAAACCGAAAATAAAATGCAAATCACAATCATCGCTTTTAAAAAGTGTTCTTGACCCAGCCATTGCAGAAATTCCCGCGACAAAAAAGTGCCCTTCCCATTTTGGCTTTTCTGCTCTATTTTTCCGGTGCGGACGTCTTTTTCCAAAAAGCACAAAAATAGAATGGATAACACAAAGGTGAAAATATCAATGATTAAGGCTGTTTGATACCCCTGCCATTCGATGCACATTCCTGCCAAAACAGGCGCAATAACCATGGAAATATTGCTGACAAAAGAATCAATCGTGTTTGCCGTCTTTAGCTCCAGATTGCCGCAAATATCCGGCACATAGGCATTCACGGTTGTGTTATAAGTAAAGCTTGCAACCGATAGCACCATACACATGAGATATAAAACGGTAACATCCCTGCAACCGGTCAACACGCATAAAAGAATGGAAAGACCGGATACCCCTTCGCAAAACTGTAACAGAATTTTACGAGAACCGTGGTCAATCCGTTTGGAAATGACTGGTGACAGCAAAATAATTGGTAATGTTTCCAGCAGAAAGCTGACGGATACCGCCATGGCAGACCCGGTTAAATCGTAAATCATAAATGGAATTGCCATCGAAGCAAACCAATTCCCAAAGCTTGACGTAAACCGTCCTATCATAAATAAATAGTATCTGCTTTTTTGTTTCATCATCTTATCCCCTTACAATCCCCTCATAGAAAAATATAAAATACTTCCGCGCCGCGTTCCTTTCCCCAAACAGCAGCGCTGCAAAAACACAAAAAGCCCCGCGCTTTTGGCGCAGAGCTTACGTGCTTTCTTTTTCTTAGATAGCGCGCGTTACCTTACCGGAACGAAGGCAACGGGTGCAGGCGTGGATATAACGGGTAGAACCATCCACTACTGCTTTCACTCTTTTTACGTTGGGCTTCCAAGCACGGTTAGAACGACGACAAGAGTGGGAAACTTTGATACCAAAGGTCACGCCTTTACCGCAGCAATCACATTTTGCCATTTCACTGCACCTCCCTTTTTTAAGTAGCTTTGTAATTGTATCAGATTTTATCAAAAATTGCAAGCTTTTTTTCATATTTGATTGCGTTTTTCTAAAATCAAACCCATTTTCAGCGCAAAAGCATTCTCCCGTGCGCTTTCTGTGCCCTATCTTCAGCGCAGCTGGTCGGGCGGAATCAAGGCAGGGTCATACATTACTTTGGAGCGATTATCCAGCAAAAGCTCATCGCGCAGATGCTCGCCCGTCTCACGGGAGGTGACGCGGCGATAAATTTTAGAAATGCGGTAATAGCTGTCGCCCTGCTTTTCAAAATGGTGTCCCTCTTCAAAAATCTCGTAACACTCATCAAAGGGATGTTCACAGCGCAGCTCCATATGCAAATATTCGTTTTCACAGCTCGCCAGCAGCTGCACCGTTTGGTCGGTGTCATTGCGAAAGCGGTAGTCCAGCTGGTTATACCCCACAGAGGTACCGGAGCTGAACGGCACACGCTTGCCCTCATCCGGCGCTAACGCATCGGAATGCTTATGAAACTCCGTAACCGTCAGCGGCGTATGCAGCACCATGACATGGAGCGTATTCGCCAGATTGCAAAGGCCGCCGCCAATGCCGGCAATCAACTTTCCGCCTTGCAGCACACGGCCATCAAGATAGCCCTTGCGTTTTGTTACGCTGCCAATCGTCCCCCAAAAGGAAAACACCTCGCCCGGGTGAATCAAAAGGCCGTTCAGTTTAGCGGCAGCCAGCGCGATATTTTTGGCTTTATTATGCTGCAATACCGGGTCAATATCCTTTCCCTTTTTAATAAGGTAAGATGTTTTTTCAAACGCAACGCAGGGCAGCGGTGTTTTGTCGATGCTTTTTGCAATTCGGTCACGGCTGAAAAAATTTTTAACGTGGCGTTTGCAAATCTCTTTTTTCCATGAAATTTCGTAACAAAGAGGGCTTAACTCACAAAAGTGTTTTCGTTGACGCACAGGAATCCTCCCCTTTTTTCACCGCAGACACAAGCTTGCCGCGGCGCCATGCCGTACAGCGGTAAAGCCAAAGCACCGCTTTTTCCACCCTGCGCCTGATACCAATTTTCGTTTCTCCGTCACGGCGCAGATAGCGCACCAAAATATTGGCAATACCGCAGCGGTTTGCGCCCAGCACATCGGTAAACACTTGGTCGCCAATCATCACAGCTTGCGTTTTTTCCACGCCCAGCAGCTCCAGCGCTCTGTGATACCCCCATGTTTTCGGCTTTTCGGCCTCGTAGACATAGGGCGCATCAATCTTATTTAAAAAACGCAGAATCCGTTCTTCGCTGTTATTGGAAAGAACCAGCGTTTTCCATCCCGCTTTGTGGAGCGCGGCAAAAAACGCATCCACCTCCGGGGTAGAATCGGCGCCGTGGTGTACCAGCGTGTTATCAATGTCAAACATCAGAGCGCGATAACCCATCGCCCATAAGCGCTCATAATCAATTGCAAAGACACTGTCTGCATAAGCATCCGGGAAAAGCAAATGGTTCATGCGCCGCTCCTTTTTATCGTTTGATGTAGGTTTGATTGCCGGGCGCTTGCGCACAAAAATCACACACCGCATTGATCTGCTCCTCGAAAGAATCGCCAAAACGATGCTCAAAAAATGCGCTGCCAATGGTAAACGCCCAAGGGTTTGTCCGATTCACCTGTTCCAGCCGTTCAAAGCTGTTAATGCCGCCCGCAAGACACACCGGGGCTTGTACTCCTTTTACAAATGCGTTGTTGAGCGCCACAGCATCCCCAACATAACGATACCCCAATAAATCAAATCCGTCAACACCGTATTCGAGCGCTCTCTTGGCCTGTTGCAGCATTTGCTCGGCGCTGCCGTACAGCACCGACGGCCTTTCGCGCACATCGCCGACAAACGGCATGTAGCGAAGCTTATTTTCTTTGCAGAAATCGGCAATTTTTTCGGAAAACATCGTTCCCATTACAACATCGCAGCCGCAAAAAGCAGCCGCCTGCGCCCCTTTCAGGCCCTCTTGCTCCGTGTAGGAAACAACTTCTAAAAACACGGTTTTGCCCGCTTGTTTCATGCGCTGGGTCAAAGCGGCCATTTCCGCCAAAGGCAACCCCGCTTCTTTAAAGCCCCAAAACTGAGCCTTTGCACCGGCGCAGGTTTCAAACACTTCCAATGCATTCGCCACCGTTTTATCTTGGTACGTCAGCATGACGACGAGCCGGGAAGGAATATATGCCATTGTTCCATCTGCCTCCTTATCAACCCATACAGCATTGCTCACGTTTCTGCCGGGCCTTCGCATTTTTTCTTTCTCAAATTGTAGCAAAAAAGGCTTTTCCACGCAAGGAAAAAGCCTTCTATTAAGAAAAAGTTTATGACCCTATAAAAAACCTGTAAAAATCTTTTTTATTTCTAAATAATTTTCATAATATTGCTATCTTAGCCAATATTTAAGTGGTTTTTCCAATCAATTTTGTCTTTGCTTACTTGCTCAATCACAACACCGCTTTTTTCCACATACATGTAGTTGGTATCCCCGGTTAATTCATATTGAAAATCATGTTCCGGGCCGGACATTTTGGCGGGCAAGACAATCATCGTCGTGTCATCCTGATAAATAGCAACGCCAATGACGTCACCGTTTTCTTGGGCTGCCGGACTTTCATAAACCACCAGATAATTCTCTCGATTCTGCGCTTGGAAAGTGCTGAAAAAAAACAGCAGCAAAAGCACACCAAACGTTCCACATAAAATAGAGAACAGGAAACGAGCCTCTTTGACGCGCGATTTTTTCTGCGAGAAATAAGCGCCAACCCTGTCTTCTATCGCAATCCATACAACCTCTGCCAAAACAAAAAATATAGCGATGTACAAACTAACCATAGCCATAATCTTCGAAATTAAGAAAATATGCAAAAGAAGAAACTCTATGACATTGATGTGGAACGTCTTTATCAACATAGCAATCAAAATGGCTAAGACACCTGCTAAAGCTATCCCGTGCCAAATGGTTTTTTCTTCTTCGGTAGAATCTTGCTCTAAGAAACTGCCGGACTGCCGCTCACTTGCTACTGCCACTTTTTCGGGAAATCTATAACCAGCTTTTTTATAAAAGGCTGCGTTCGAGCGTTCTCCCCTTACTCCCTACAACACCGCAAAAAGCAAAAATGACGGACTTTCCGGCAAAAACTTTTCCGGCGGCTTTGTCTTTCCCGACAATAGAACGCTTCGGAAGCTGCGTTCTGCCCGCTGTCTGAAAAAAACGACATTTTTTTGCTTCACTGTCTAATACGGAACTTTTGGAAATTTGCCAAAATGGGCGCAAAAAAAAGCAGCAAATCCGAAAAAGATTTGATGCTTTTTTTACTGACCGTCGGTAGCCAACCTGATATTCAGTTTTGCGTAGTGAAAATCAAACTAATTCACGAGCATTATTTATCACTTTTAAAGATGCGTGCTACTCCACAAAGTGCAAAAATAACACCACCAATTACTTGAAAGCTGATAATAGCACTCTGACCTAGCATTGTGAAACGTTCGGTGTCCATGCCGCCAACAATTGACAAATAAAAGTTTCCATACAAATCACCTGCTGGGATTGCTAAAAAAAGAACTATTATTCCAACTACTATACCCACGTCATAAATTTTTTTCACGATGAAACACCTCCTTATTATCTTCATCGTAGATACTCAAACCAAATTATAATCTCATCAAGAAATAAATTCCTGTATAATTAAGGTTTCGGTCTTTATGTTCTGATTGAAAATTGTATGGACGACAGAATACCCTGCTATCATCTTTGTGTGTCCGTCAACTAAAGGGTTTATTTCGAATAGGTCGTTTATTTTAAATGTTAGCAAATTTGTTCCTCTTAATGAATTCGTCAGTGTTCAAGCAAAGGTCGCCCCAATAATGAAGCGACCTTCTAATCAGTTAGTTAGAGCTTTTTATTACTGCCAATTATATCCTATTTTTAGGATTTATACTGTTTCATTTTTATTTATAGTAATAAACCGGTTCAAAATGAATTCCAGCAGGCTTATCACTATAGTAGTTTCCATAATATACAGGTTCTTTAAAGTGAGTGCTATCTAAATATACATCGAAAGTATGGTGCTCCCAGACTTTATAAGAAATCAATTCAACACGTTCAACTTGTTTCCCATTATGTCTTTGAGGCACAGTGAAACTACCACCCGAACTTGCGGTGAGGGAGCCAGTAATGGAAAAACCAACCTGTGCAGAAATCTCCGATTTAGTTATACCTACTCCTACATTTGTAGTTGCACTCCATGATTTTGAATATGTCTTATTAAGAGTAACACCAGGCGCACCACTCAGCACTTTATCTAACTGAGAATCATAATCCACCCATGTACCTTCGTTTAAATGGTTTTTTACTACCCATTTTTGAGTGTGATAAGGTACAGGAGTATTCGGGGAAACATTTAATGCGCTATTATCGAAATAGACAGTGAAGCCCTCCCCAATGTCATAATCTACCCTTTTTGCAGATTTTCAGTTTGGTAAGTAGGCAAGTCATACTCTTCACTCTGGACATTAGACGCATAAGCAGGGCTTGCAGATACAAACATACAAGAAAGTGCGCAAAATAGAGCCAAAAACTTTTTCATGCTATGCCGCTTCATAATAACTTCCTTTTGTAGTTAGCTCTAACTAACCATTTGAAATTATTATAGCACTCAGTTGTGATAAAGTCAATATGAGTGCTGTTATTGTTTATATTTGGAGCGGATAGTGGGCGACTGTCTATCAAATTCTTGTGTATTACTTTACCGCACATGAGCATTTTAATAGGGATTCACACGCTTGATTGTTTCCGCACAAAAAGCAAAAGGCCGACCCGCTGCATGGTCGGCCTTTTGCCTTTTTCATTTTATATCATCACCAATCGAGAACGACGCCTTCCGGCTCGTGGTCAGAAAAGACAACGGTGCGTCCGTGGCCGGAAAAGCCATCGGCGCAAAGCAGTCCCACCGGAGTGGGCATGTCGCCATGGCGTTCCATTACCACCATTCGCTCGTTTCCCCGCTGTACCCGCACTGCCTGGGCAGGAATCGACAGCGGCTGACCGTCGGTTCTTTCTACCGGCACAAGCTGGGTTTGAAGGGGATTTTCGGCAGCCAAATCCAAGACCGTGACAAGAGAGACAAATCCCTTGCCCTCTCGCCGGGCGGTGAGTACATCCCCTTCTTCCAACCGGTTGTAATCCGTAGAATAAGGTCCCTTGCCAAGACAGCACTGCACATCACTGAGGCAATGCAGCGCCGCACGCGCTTGACGGCCTTGCCACAGGACGGTATTCCCCTCCATGCGGGCAGTTCCACGGCCAAAGTGGAAATACTGCTCATAGCAATGCGTCGTTGCTTCATCGGCAAAAAACTCATCGAAAATCACCGCAGCCCACAGCTTGCGCAGCCAGACCACGCGGCGAAATGCCATGACCCCTTGTTTGAGATAGCCCAGATGGCCGCCGCAGACAAGGTCCGCTGTCGGGGTAAATCGGAAAGGCAGTTTTACGGGTACGGCTTGGCTGACGTAAGCCCAAGTATCCGCACAAGGGCTGAAGTCCATTCCGTCCACCCGCGTCGTGTTATGGGCGGCGGGACGCTTCAATTCTAAGCGCTGCGGACAGTCCACATAGGTATATCGCCCTGCGTCAATCAAAAAATCCTCGCCGCGGCATCCCGCATCCACATGCAGCTGGTCGGCATGGCCATGGCCGCCGCCCATACTGCCGCAATGAAAGCGCAGATAAGCCGCCTGCGGGCTGCGCTCCGTGCGCAGTATATAGTTGCCGCTGTCAGCCAGCGCGTCAGAGGCACACGCCTCTTGTGCTGCGGGCAGCTTTGCCAGCTGGGCGGCACAATCCGCGCCAAAACCCCAATAGTTTTCCTCAAACGGCTCATTTCCAGCCGCGGCGCGCAGCACTTCATCTTGGAATAGCAGCGCCCCCATCGCCAGAATATCGCGGGCATCTGCGTCATCAGAGTCCGATTGACAGGGCAAACAGCCGTTCGGCTTCACCCAAGCCGCAAGCGCCCGGAACATCTGATGCACATTTTGCTCCAACCGCTGAGGTACGGCTATGCCGCTTTGCCGGGCAATGAGCAGGGTATCCGCCGCGTTATGCAGCACTTCACAGTGATACATCGGGCTTTGCTCCCACTGACTGCCGTCGTCCATCACTGAGCGGTGCAGGTTTTGATCCAGCCGTTCAAGCGCCAGTGTTTGCCACTCCTGCCGGTTGAATAATACCCCCAGCAAAAACAGTCCGTGATCCTGCAAGACACCCCAGTTCGAGATTTTTTGAAATTCGCCCCACTTGCCGGTGAGGTACTCGCCATGCCGCAGCAGACAAGCTTCTACTTTACGGCGCAGCGGTTCGGTCAGCACGCCGCTGTCTTCCACCAGCTTGATGGAGCGCAGCCAATATTCACAGCGCAAGCCCGCCTCCAAACTACGCCATGTATTTCCTTCGCTTTCCGTTGTCAGCGGCACACGGTCAATCCAATCTTCCATCAAACGCGCCCACTTTTCAGCATAGCGGCGGTCATGGGTATATTGCCAAGCTTTGCCCAGATTGACAAAGCTGGTGTGCCGGTTCATGGCATACAGCCACTCGGCATCTGCACCGGGAATATGCGCCCAATCAATATCCGATTCAGCGGGGCCGAATTGCACCGGCTCATAGGTGCGCTCCATTTCCCAATGATCGCGGAAGATGAACCGATTTTCCAGTACATCGTCGGCAATGGAAATGCAGCGCCGCGCATCCTCCGGGCAATCACGCAAGACAGCTGCCGCCGTTGCCGACACATGGGAACACCAAAAATCTTGCAGCATTTTCCTACCTCCCCTGTCTTACCAGTAGAGCTTCCAATCCTTTTCCAAGCGAGTGAGCAGCTCCATGTAGAAATAGTCGCCCCATGTGTTGCACTCGTCCACGCCGCGGTCTCGAGGAATGGGATTGTAGGGCGAATTTTTGGCGTATACGCCGTGAAGCAGCAGGCCGTTAGACACAGCCGGGTCTTTTACCGCACAGCTTTCCCACAGAGCCTGCGCCATCTTTCGAGCCATTTGTGTGTAGTGCTGCGCTTCCTGCTCGGGCAGATATTTCGCCATTTCGAGCATACCGCAAGCGGCGATGGCACCCGCAGAGGAATCACGCGGTTCGTCGCCGCTGGTGAATTCCAAGTCCCAATACGGCACTAAATCCTCCGGCAGATGTGCCAAGAAATAATCGGTTACATCGCGGAACAGCGGAATGCACGCTTCGTTTTTTGTGTACTTATAGGCCAAGGCCATGCCGTACACGCCCCAAGCCTGTCCACGCGCCCAAGCGGAACCGTCACGGTAGCCCTGCTGAGTGGAACCGCGCACCGGCGCACCCGTTTCGGGGTCAAAGAAATAGGTGTGATAGGTAGAATGGTCGGGTCTTACGAGGTTTTCCATGCTGGTTTTGGTGTGTGTCAGTGCAATCTTCCGGTACTTTTCATCGCCGGTCACTTCGCTGGCCCAGTACAGCAGCGGCAAATTCAACAGGCAGTCAATAATCAGCCGGTAATTGTCCGGCGCACCCAATTCGCCCCAAGCTTGAAGAAACTGTCCTTTCGGCTGGAAGCGGGCAATCAGGTTGTCCGCCGCAAGCAGTGCGGCCTTTTTGCCGGTTTCGCTGCCGGTGAGCCGCCAAGCCGCCACGCAGGAAGGCGTGTAAAGAAAGCCCATATCGTGGTGGTTGACATCAATCTTTTTCTCAATGCGCTCCAAAAAGCTGTCCACCTGACGCAGGGCAGCTTTTTTAAAAGCTTCATCCCCCGTGTGTTCCCATGCCAGCCAATATTCACCGGTGGTAAAGCCGGTGGTCCACTCCACGTTTTCGCCGGCGGGGTAAAAATTATTTTCGCTGCAAGAGAAGGGGAACTGATCGGTAAACTGATCCAAAACGCCGCGCAAAAGCCCGCACGCCGTATCGAGCGCCAAAGAGGCTTGCTTGTTTTCCATCATTTCCATCGGTTTCATCCTTTCGGTTTAAAAATATTTCTGAAAATCCAGCGTGTATCTACCACTCAAGGCTGTGTCCGCAAGGGGATGCACATATTCCATGAGCGGGTCATGGTGGCAAAGCAAGCTTCCGTTCCATCGTTGGTGGCGCAGAACAGATGGGTAGCTCTGCCTTGGTCGTCAAACAAAATAAAGGGACGATCCATATTGCCCGCCAAACGCACCTTCCCATCGCTCCATAAAATCTCCAGCGGCAGCATGGTTTCAGGGTCCACTTCCCAGTGGATGCCGTCCGTGCTGTGGGCATTCATGATGCGCCCCACCTGGCCGGTGTAAGCGCCGTTCCAGTCTTTTGCAATCATGGCATAGCCGCTGTCGGTTTTCCACACAAAGGGGTCTTCCAAAATTCCGGGCTGGCCATCAAACAGCGGGGTGTCGATGCGCTCATAAGGGCCGTCCCACTTAGGAGCAAAGGCGACACCCAGCTTCATATCGCTGAACATCTCATTGCCGGTACACTTGTCATAGGGCGGTTTGCGCCAAGTGCGGGTTTTATACACCAGCAGACAGCTGCCGTCCTCTGCGATGCAAGGGGCGGGATTGGAAGTAAAAAAGTCATCAAAATGACCCGGACGCACATCCAAAAGCGGATGGTCCATCCGTTTCCACGGGCCGAACACACTGTCGGACACTGCCGCCCCAATGCGTTTGCCCGCGCGGGCAGCGAGCCAAGGCAGACTGTCATGGCACAGGCTGCCGTCGGCAGGCACATCCGGGAACGGATAAGTCGTGCCGACATAAAATAAAACGTATTTTCCGTCCACGCGGCAGATAGATGGGTTATGCGTCACACGGCCATCCCACCAACCGGCGCCGCGGGCAGGCAAAACCACTTCCCGGAACGTATAGGGGCCTTCCGGCGTATCGCTGTCGGCGCGCACAATTTCACTGGCAACGCCCCAGCCGGGATGAAACGGCAATGTTTTCGGCCAGCGGGAAGCAAACATATGATAACGCCCGTCTTCTCCGCGGATGACACTGCCGCACCACACCCAATATCCTTCCATCGAAAAACCGCCGCCCACCGGAGCGGGCAGCAGCATTTCGGGGCTCAGTTTCTCCAGTCGTTTCATAAAACAGAGCTCTCCTTATTCAATTTCGGCAGGAAAGGGTCTTGCTCCCTTTCAAGCCACTCGGACAAATATCGCTCCAACGCCTCGGCTTCAGGACAGTCCTCCGCCCGGCGCAGTTTCTTTGGCTCTTTCTGCATCGGGTCTTGCTGCAAATCGTACAAAAGCCGCTGCATTGGGCTGTCGGGCGTATACCCGGCATCTACAATATAAGTATATCGTTTGCTGCGAATGCCGCGCCATCCCATGGATTTTGGGTCAATGCCTGCTTGCTGCAAAGGCTCTAAAAGCGCTAAGCCGCCCGGACAGGCATATAAATAGGTAAAGCTGTCTTCACAGGCAGCGCCTGTCAGCAGTTCCTTTGCTGCCGACTGCCCTTCCATGGTATTAGGGATGGGTAAATCCAGCAAATCCAAAAGCGTCGGGGCAACGTCGGCACTTCCGATTACCTTGCCGCAGGTGCCTTGCGGAATACCCGCGCCGCCCACGACCATCGGAATGCCGATAGACTCCTCGTACCATACATGCTTTGCCATCAGCCCGTGGCTTCCCATCATGTCGCCATGGTCAGCAGTCAGCACCACAATGGTATTCTCATCCAGCCCCAGCTCCTTCAGGCTGTCGAGCAAACGGCCAAACTGCTCATCCAAACCGGACACCGCCGCGAAATAGTCGCGGGTGGCTTGGCGCAAATCTTCTTCGGTCATTTTGCTGGCCTCGGGGGTGTGATAGTGCAGACGCTCGGCATCGACATTATCCCGCACCGGGAATTTTAAATCTTTGTATAACTGCCGATATTTCTCAGGCACAAAGTGATACGGGCTGTGGGGCGGGTTCCACGAAACGAACAACGCAAAGGGCTGTTCCTTTTGGGCGGCATCTTGCAGATAGCGAATTGCCACATCCGTTTCATGCTCCGGCGACCACTGTTCCACCCGAATGGGGTTCGGGGAATCGGTCCAGTAATGCGGCGTGAGGTGGGTGTCGCAGGTATTATAGGCATACCAGTAGTCAAAGCCATGCCGACGAATGCCCGGCGGGGTGTAGGCATCCCAATCGCGCGCGCCCGACAAAGGCTCCTGAGAATGGTTGATTTCCGGTTCATCCAGGTGCCACTTGCCGATATAGGCGGTGCGGTAGCCGTTTTCTTTCATCACTTCGCCAATGCAGATTTCCTCATCCCGCAAACGCACCGAAAGGCCCGGCTTACAGTTTGTAAACATTCCCGTGGTCTGGGGCCAGCGTCCGGTGAACAAGCTGGCGCGGTGGGGCGAGCAGAGGGGAAAGCTGCTTGTAGCATCGGTGCAGTACATCGACTGCGCCGCAAAAGCATCCATACGGGGGGTCAGCACGGGGTCTTGCCCCGCGCAGCCCATGGCCATCCGCCGCCACTGGTCGGCAAAAACGAACAGCAAATTTTTTCCAGACATATGGGATTCTCCTTCCGACAGAAAAGCTGAAAATTTCGACTTTTAAAAAAGCGCTTAGCCTTTCAAGCCGCTGCTGGCGATACCCTGTACAAAGTAGCGCTGGCAGAAGGCATACATAATAATGACAGGAATCAAGCTTACCACGCTGGCAGCCATGATGAGCTGATAATCGGTAGAATACTGACCCACAAACATGCGAATGCCCAGAGGAATCGTTTTGTTCGACTCGGAGTTAAAGTAAATCATGGGGCCCATGAAGTCGTTCCAAACATTCACAAAGGTGAAGATAGCCAAGGTAGCCATAGCGGGTTTTGCCAAGGGCAGCACAATGCGGAAATAAATGCCGTATTCCGAAAGGCCGTCAATACGCGCCGCTTCCAACAGCTCGTTGGGAATACCGAGGAAGAACTGGCGCAGCAAAAATACGCCGAACGCCGCAAAGCTGGACAACAGCACATAACCCAAGTGAGAGTCAACGAGGTGGAACTTCTGCATCATGATGTACTGAGGCAGCATGAAAATTTGCCAAGGAATGGCAATCGTGGCCACATAGCAAAGGAACAGCGTATCACGGCCGGGAAACTTACATTTTGTAAAGCCGTAGGCTGCAAAAGAACAAGTGAGAAGCTGGATCAAAGTAACTAAAATGGTCAGCTTTGCGCTGTTCTTGGTAAACAGAGCAAAGTCTACCTTTTCCCAAATTTTGAGGTAGTTATCCCAGTGGAACGTTTCGGGAATCCAGCGAATGGGGTTGCTGAAAACCTCTGTTGACAGCTTAAAAGACGCAGACAGCATCCAAATCAGCGGCAGCAGAGTGATAAGCGTCAGTGTAATCAGCAAAATATATTGGAAAATACGCACGCCTATTTTGGTCTGTTGTACCATAACGCCGCCTCCTTACATAAAATCAGTAAATTTCTTTTCTACCCGGAATTGCAAGATGGTGATGCTGCCGACAATTAAGAAAAGAATCATGGCAGCGGCGCTGGCTAAACCATAGTGCAGGTAGGAGAAAGATTCTTTGTAGATGTACATGCTCAGCAGCGTCGTGGAAGTTCCCGGGCCGCCTTCGGTTAGTGCAAAAATCAAGTCGAAGGTTTTGAAGCTGTTGATTGTCAGCATCATGATGACAAAGAAATGGCTGGGCGTCAGCATCGGGAAAGTAATGCGGCGGAATTGCTGCCATTTGGTTGCGCCGTCGATTTCTGCGGCCTCATACAGCGAGTAGGAAATGCCTTGCAGGGCGGCCAAGTAGATCACCATAAAGTAGCCCATATTTTTCCAAATGCTTACAATAATGACGCCTGCCAGCGCCCACTTGGTGGAGGAGAGCCAGCCGGGAAGCGCGTCGGCGGGCACGCCGATGGTCTCTAAGAAGATATTGATGGGGCCGCCGTCTTTCATAAACATGGCTTTCCACACCGCGCCTACCGCCACAACAGAGGCAACATACGGGAAGAAGATGGCGCTGCGGAAAAAGGTTTTGCCCTTCAGCTTCGTATTGAGAACAAGCGCCAGCCCCAAGGCGGCCACGGCACTCAGCACCACATTGAATACGCAATAAATAATGGTTTGTACCAGCGATTCGCGGAAGATACGGTCTGCAAAGATGGTTTTAAAATTATCCAGCCAAACGAACTCCATCTCTGTGAAGCCGTCCCAGTTCATAAAGGCAAGGATAAAAGAAAACACCACCGGGATTAAAACAAAAATCAAAAAGCCAAGGAAGTTTGGCAGGATGAACGAAATACCCACCAGCGCATTCCGGCGTTCCATGCTCATGGCGCTTTTCTGCTTTGGTTTCATGTACACTCCACCTTTCCGTTTTCTCAAAAAGAGTGGGGCAAGCTTTCCCTGCCCCACCCTCATTTCGGTTATTACTTCAAAATTTCAGCCGCACGGGCACCCATATTAGCAAGGCCCTCATCTACGCTGCACTCTTTGAGCATGATCAGGCTGTGCTCTTGGCCCAGCATATCGTTCACTTCGGTTACGCTCTCTTGAATCGGACGGTCAGCCACGATGTTTTCCACTTTCAGGGCTTCTGCCAAGCCCTCGGGCATACCTTCCTGCTCTTGTACCAAGGCCAGAATTTCGTCGTTCAAACGGCCGGGAATTGCGCCCACTTTTGCGTATTCGTTTGCACTTTCTTCACCGGACATAAACTTAACAAACTGCCAAGCCAAATCCTGCTTCTGGGAAGCCGGGTTGATTACGATAGGTGTGGTAGCGCCCACGGTGTAACCAGCGGAAACATTGTCGGGGTGCGGCAGGGTGGCAACGCCCCACTCCTTCAGGTTTGCTTCACCGTTTTTGATGGATTCAGCGATGGTAGCCATATACCAAGTGCCCATGGGCATCATAGCCACGTTGCCCGCTGCGAAGGCGCCGGAGTAGTGGATATTGCCGCTTTGCAGCTCGCCAAACTCCTGAATAGCGCCGGCATCTTGCAGGCGAAGCGCCATCTCATAGTACGGTTTAAAGAAGTCATAGTTGGTGTCATAGTCCATAATGGTGTGCTCGCCGTCCTGTACGCCCCAGTTCTGCACACAGGCCTGCCAAGTGTGGAAGTAAGCACCGTAGCAATCAGCCGCTTCGGAAATCTGCATGGCCAAGTCTTCAAACTCGCTCCATGTCATGTCGTTGCTGGGATATTCCATGTTTGCTGCATCAAACAGGTCTTTGTTGTAGAACAGCACATAATAGTCGGTGCGCACCGGCATACCATACTGGCGGCCCTCGATGTTAAACGGGGTGTCGGTACCGTTATAAGCGGACATATCCACACCGTCGGCCTCAATATAGTCGGTCAAATCCAACAGCTGGTTCTTTTTGTAAAGGTCGTAAGTGCTGGAAGCATCCTTAATAAAGTAAGCATCCAAATCGCTGCCGCCGTTGAGCATTACGTTCAGCTTCGTGTTGTAGTCGGTGGACGGAATGTCGAGAATCTCAATTTTAATATTGGAATTAGCGGCTTCAAACGCCTTTACCGAGTTGGATACGCTGGGGTTCGAGGTGTAGTCCCAAGTGGCTACCTTGAGCACTTGCTGCTCACCGGAAGCCGTGGAACCTGCCGCCGTGCTGCCGGCGGCTGTGCTGCCGGAAGTTTGAGCGGTACTGCTGCCGGCTGCGCCGCCACAGCCGGTGAGGACGGTCAACGCCGTTGCAAAAGCAAGTGCGCCCGCAATGAACTTTTTCATGTCACAAATCTCCTTTACCTTCCTATTTTCTTTTTCCTCGCAGGGGGTTGTTTCCCTGCTCATCCTTTGCCCTTATTGTACCAAAAGGACGTTCGGTATTGAATTTAAAAAATTCGAGTTTTCTATTAAATTTTTCATGTGTTTTTCACATATCCGTCAAAAAAGTAATAATATTTTAACAACTATTAAATATCCACACAATACGCTTTGTCCAAATTGAATTTTCATGCATAGTGCAATATAATAAGTGTATATGCGGCTTTGGCCCCCTTGCTAAAAGGAGGATTTTTATTTTGTTTAAGCATTTCCACAGCATTAAATTTCGACTGATTGCCTCTACCCTGCTCTGCGTCGCCACAGTGACGCTGATCAGCAACTTTTACCTTTTTACCTACTTAAATAAAATTATTGACGAAAAAAGCATCCGCATCCAGCGTATGTATCTGACGTCGCTGCAAACCCAGATGAACGACTACATGGACAGCATCACGTCGCTGGCCATTCTATGTGCCAGTGACCGTACCGTTGAGATGGCTGCCCGCTCGGGTCAAAGGGTCACTTCGACCACATTAAAGGCGCAGGAACAGCTCAACTCCTATCTGACGGTATGTTCGGTTGCCTCCTATGTAGACAAGCTGATTGCGTTTAACGAGGATGGGCTGATGATTCATGCCCGTTCCCAGCAAAACGGTTCCAGCAGCGATGTGTCGTCAATCCTCTCCCTTCCTTTGTATCAGCAAGCGTGCAGCGAGGACTTTAATACCCCCTATCTGGCGGCGCTTTCCCCTTCCATTCAAAGCGGCGATACGACGCTGGCTATTTTGTGCCCCATTCCCAATACGCTTGGGCAATCCGGCGGCCGCTTTATTTATATGGAAGTGCAGCTGAACCTGTTGAATAACGCTCTTTTGCCCTATGTGGGGGCTTACAACATCTTTCTTACCGACTCGGACAACAACATTGTCAGCCCTTATCTCTCTACACTGCCGGAGTTTTCCAAGCTAACCCCGGACAGCAACGGCGTTGCGTATTACGGCGGGGCGGAGTATCAAATTGATCACGCCCCCTTATCTTTAGCGGGGCTGTCGCTTTACTCGTGTTACCGGGTGGATCTTTTGGAAGAAAACGGCGTTCACCTTTTGTATACGCTTTTCGTAGTGCTGATTACCAGCCTGCTGCTGGGAGGCATCTTAACGGTGATTGTTTCGGCTTATATTGCCCGGCCTGTACGGCGGCTGAACGACCGCATTCGGCGCATTACAAAAAACGACTTTTCGTTTGACCCCGCCATTGAAAACTCCAAAGATGAGCTTGGCGAAATTGGGCACACCGTCAACGAAATGACGATGAGCATCAAGCATTTGCTGCGCCAAACGGAAGAAATGTATGTTCGGCGAAAAAACATTGAGATTGAGCTGCTGCAAAGCCAAGTCAACCCGCATTTTCTTTATAATACCTTGGACACCATCCGCTGGATGGCGGTTATCCAGCAATGCCCCGGCATTGCCAATACGGTGAGCAGCCTTGTCAACCTTCTCAAAAACTTAGCCAAAGGCACCCAAGACAAAATCCCTCTGCGGGAAGAACTGGCGCTTTTGGGCGACTATATTGCCATTCAAAACGTGCGCTATGTGGAAACTTTCACCTTTGTCAATGAAATCCCCGCCGAACTGCTCGATCTGCGCATTATCAAGCTCACGCTTCAGCCTTTGGTGGAAAACGCCATCTTCCACGGCATCGAGCCGACCGGCGAGTGCGGCACGATTACCCTTTCCGGCCATTTAGAAGGCGACGATCTGGTGCTGACGGTGACGGACGACGGCGCGGGAATCCCACCCGAAAAGCTGGATACCCTGCTCACTGCTCACCACAAGAAAAACCGTTCTTCTCTCAACGGCATGGGCGTGGCCAATGTACATCAGCGCTTACAGCTGACCTACGGCAAAAACTATGGCCTGACCGTAGAAAGCGAACTGGGCAAATACACACGGGTGAGTGTCCATATCCCCAAGGAGGAATGACTGTATGTATCAGGTGCTTTTGGTGGACGATGAGCCCATCATCCTGTCTGGAATCAAATATCTTATCGACTGGGAAAAGAACCACTGCCAGATTGCGGACACCGTCCGCAACGGAAAACTGGCGCTGGAAAAAATCCGCACTTTGGAACCCGACATTGTGATTTGTGACATTTCTATGCCGGTGATCTCCGGCACCGAGCTGCTGGCCATTGCCGCCGAGGAAAGCCCCGACACCGTGTTCATCATGCTCACCAATCACCCGGATTTTCACCTTGCGCAGGAATCTCTGCGCTTTAAAGCGGTGGACTACCTGCTGAAAAGCCACCTCACCGCTGAAACCTTGGAGGCCAGCCTTGCCCGCGCCTGTGAAGAACGCGATAAACGCACCAAGCTCACTCGCGTGGAGCTGGTGGATTCTTATTTGCGCGAGGAGGAACAGCGCACTCTGCAAATAGCCGTGCGCCGTTTGACCCACGCAATCGACTCCAAGGACAGCGATTTAAAAGAAACCAGCGCTGTTTTGCAGCGTCACGGCATCACGCAGGGCTGGGGCATGGCGCACATTCCGCTGGACTTTTCCCATACGAAGTCCGGGGAGGCCGACCTTGCCGAAACGCGCCGTTTGGCCGACTGGGAAATGGATATGCTCAACAAACTGGCCGATAACCTATTTCCGCATCACTTACTGTTTTGCCCCAACAAGCTGAGCCAACAGCTGTTTTTGCTGTGCTGGGGGCTGCCGGCAGAGGAATGGGAACAAAGGATGGTGCAGTTTTCAGCCAAAGCGCAAAGTGCCAGCGCCACCATCACCCAAACGCAGCTGCGGGTGATGGCGACCGGCTTCTTTACTTGCCCCGAATCTCTCACAGAATGCCGTCGGCAGCTCGTATTGCTGCAAGAATACGGCTATTTGGAAATCGAGGGCGTTTTCTTTCGGGAGTTTCAGCCGGTTTCTTTTCAGCCGCTGAATCTTTTAGGGTTCGGCGGGCGGCTCTCCGCGGAACTGCGAAGCAAAAACCCCGCCGGGGTCTGCCAGCTGCTGGAACGAGCCGAGAGCAAAATTTGTGAAACTGTGCATGAAAAAAGTCAGGCCGAGTGGCTTTGCGGCGAGATTTGCGCGGCGGTGAGCGGGGCGATGAATGCCGACAGCGAAATTCCCCTGTGCCATTATTGGGAGCAAGTACAGCTGCTGCGGCGCAGCCAAGCGGTACACTGGCTGACTTTGCTGAAAAACGAACTGGCCGCCCAGCTGGAACAATACGCCTCCGGCAAGCAGGAGCTCATCGAAAAGGCCAAACAGTATGTGCTGGACAATGTGGAAAAACGCATTATGCTGCAAGATGTCGCCGAGCACGTCTGCATCTCTCCGGGCTATTTATCAGCCCTTTTCAAGAAAATGTACAATCAAAATTTTTCCGACTATATCAACCATGTAAAAATGGAACGTGCCTGTGAACTGATTCAAGAGGGCCGCTACCGCATTTATGAAATCTCCGATATGCTCAGTTTTGAAAACGCCTATTATTTTTCCCAAGTGTTCAAACGGCATATCGGTATGACGCCCACCGGATATCAAAAGAAAATCAGGAGAGAGTGATATGTGGAGTAAAGCAAGCTTATTTGAAGCGTTGGCTTCGCCTCAAGCGTGTCGGCTGGAGCTTCCTTCCCTCAGTGAACTTACGCAAACAACATGGGGTCAAACGCAGCTGGACGCACTTCGCCGCCAAGGCGAGGAATGGCTCGGCCAGCCCATTCCCGAACTGAGCTATCAGCTATTCGCTGAATATGCCCGCAGCGGCGACCGCATTCGGTTTCAGCGCCCTTACTTTGAGCGCCGGGGACGGCTGCTGACATTCGCCCTGCTGTGCGGCTTAGAGCCGGATTCCCGATGGAAAACAGCGCTGCAAGATATTGTATGGGCAATCTGCGCGGAGCCGTTCTGGTGCATTCCGGCACATTTCCTGGATGTGGACGAACAGCCTTTGCCGTTTGAGGCGTGGGAAACATGTTTAGACCTTTTCGCCTGTGAAACCGGTTTTGCCTTGGCCGAAACACTGGTTGTATGCGGTGATTTACTCGATGAAACAGTAAAGGCACAGGTGCAGGCTCAGATTGAGCGCCGGATTTTGACGCCCTTCTGCCGCGCCGAGCAAATTCACCGCTTTGAATCCATGCACAATAACTGGTGCGCCGTCTGTGCAGGCGCCATAGGCGGAACCGCCATTCACCTCGTTGCCGACCGCGCCCGGCTGGCGGAAATTTTGTCTCGCTGTCTGTCCACCATGCAAACCTATCTCGACAGTTTTGGAGAGGATGGCGTGTGTACGGAAGGCGTTGGCTACTGGACGTATGGATTTGGCTTTTTCACTTGTTTTGCCGATTTGCTGCTGCATCGCACCGGGGGCGTGTGCAATCTGTTTCACATTCCCAAGGTGAAGGCGATTGCTTTGTGCCAGCAGCACTACTTTCTGTCGGAGGGATGCACTGTCAGCTTTGCCGACGGCAGCATGACCGGCGGTTTTCGCATGGGGCTTTCCTGTCGGCTGCAAGAAATTTACCCGGAGTGTGCCATCCCCTCCCCTGCCTGTGCCGATGACCTTCTTCGCGACAGCTGCTACCGCTTTTGTTTGGGACTGCGGGATTTCGTTTGGTATCGTCCGAACGCCCGCTTTGGTTTGCCGTCTCGGCGCAGTGTATGGCTTTCGGATGCACAGTGGCTTCTTTCCACCTCTCCCTCACTTTGTTTGGCTGCAAAAGCAGGCAGCAACGGGGAAAGCCACAACCACAACGACTGCGGTTCCTTCCTCGTTTGCCGCGAGGGCGAACAGCTGCTTTGTGACTTCGGTGCTTGTCTTTACGACGCCCAATCTTTTGGCCCGCTGCGGTATGAGCGTTTTATCCATGCTTCACGCAGCCACAATGTAGCCATGCCCGCAGGGTGTCAGCAATCCCCCGGCAATGCCTACCGCGCGCGCGATGTCGTGGCGGAATGCGGCGAACAAGACAAACTTTCCATGGAGCTGTCCGGCTGTTACGAGTGTCCGAGCCTCAATCGTTACCATCGCAGTATCTGCCACGATGTCCCCACCCAACAAATTATCGTGCGGGATACCCTAGATTTCTCCAGCCCGGAACGCTGCACCGAAGTGTTTGTCAGCCCTTATCCCATTTCGTTAAAAGACGGACGCGCCGTTTTCACCTCTCCTCACGCCCAATTAGAGCTGGTTTTCCCCGCCTGCCTTACGCCTCGTTTGTGTACAGAAACGTATTTGGCACATAATACCGGCGCCGAAACCACAGCCTATCTGCTGCATTTGGACTCTGCCGAAACGCTGCGCCATGATTACACTTTTGTCATTCGCGGAATGTAATCTTCCGCTCTTCTCATCATCCCAAACATAAAAGGAGAATTTGTATGCATAAGCAATTCATTCTTATCATGGCCGATACCGTGCGCAAAGATATGCTGGGCTGCTATGGCAATGCCGAAATGCACACCCCCAATATCGACCGTCTATGTGCCCAAGGCATTCGTTACGACAACGCTTACAGCTGTCAGCCGGTGTGCGGCCCGGCCCGCAGTGCCATTTTTACCGGCGTGTTTCCCCATTCCAACGGCGTGGTCGCCAACTCTCTGCCCTTGGGCGATAATGTCAAGACCATCGGCCAGCGCCTTTCCGACAACGGGATTCACTGCGGTTATGTGGGCAAATGGCATTTAGACGGCGGCGATTATTTTGGCAATGGCCGCTGCCCCGAAGGCTTTGACCCGGATTACTGGTATGACATGAAATGCTATCTGGAGGAGCTGTCTGATGAGGACAAACAGCGCAGCCGCAAAAGCGCCACCTCTTTTGACCCCGACTGGACAGAGGACAAAACGTATGCACACCGCTGCACCGACCGCGCCATTCGCTTTTTAGAAAATAATAAGGATACCGATTTCTTCCTCACCATCTCGTATGACGAACCCCACGGCCCCTGCATTTGCCCGCCGCCTTTCAACACGATGTATGAGCATACTCGAATGCCGCAGAGCAAAAACTACGCCGACGATTTGCGCCGCAAGCCGTTGATGCAGCAGCTTTGGGCTGGAAAAGACATCGACGCCGCGCCGGAATCTCTGCGCACAGAGGGCGGCGGTTTGGCACTGTTTTTGGGCTGCAACAGCTTTATGGATTATCAGGTAGGCCGCGTTATGGAAATAATTGACCGCGATTTCCCCGACGCTATCGTGATGTTCACCTCCGACCACGGCGATATGCTGGGGAATCACCGGCTGCAAATGAAAAACGCCGCCATGTATAAAGAGGTCGCCAATATTCCGCTGATTGTCCGCGGCGGCGAAACAGGTAAGGTAGTGACAGCACCTGCCTCCCATATTGATATCGTACCTACCATTATGGAATATATGGGACTGCCGCTCCCCCGCTTGCTGGAAGGAAACAGTATGCTGGCACAGTTCCATGATACCACGCTGCGGGTAAACGACTATGTATACACCGAGTTCACCCGCTATGAGGTCGATCACGACGGCTTCGGCGGTCTGCAAATGATGCGCGGCGTTACGGACGGACGCTATAAGCTGGTGCTGCATCTTTGCGATACGGACGAGCTGTATGATATGCAAACCGACCCCGACGAGGTGGAAAACCTCATCGACTGCCCCAGCACCGCCGATGTGCGCGACCGGCTCCACGACGCTTTGCTGGCTCATATGAACGATACCCGAGATGCTTACCGCGGCTATCAGTGGGCGGTACGTCCTTGGCGGAAGAATAAGATTGCCACTTGGGAAAACGACGCCTTTACCCGCCAGCGGGAAAACGAGGAGTATGAACCGCGCCAGCTGGACTATGACACCGGTTTGCCTATGGTGCAGGCGGTGCGCAGCAAAAAGCTGTACGACGCGAAAAAATAAAGAATAAACCGCCGCGAAAACAAAACACTATATTGGAACTGTCTTTAAATAAAATTACGGCAGCAAACGTCCAAAGAAAATTTGGAAATAATAGAAAACCGGCTGTTTTTTGAGCAAAACTCACTCAAAAAGCAAGACGAGATGCTGGCACAGCTCGACGCGAAAGAAATTTCCTATCAGGGCAAGGACTACACCCGCTATGAAGCAAGCCAAATGCAGCGCGCCTTAGAGCGCAAAATCCGCAAGGCAAAGCGGGAGTATCTCAGCTTAGACGCCGCCGGACAGGACACCGCAGAAAGCGCGGTAAAGCTGCGCCGCGCCCGCACACAGCTGAACGATTTTCTCAAAGAAACCGGCCTGCGGCAGGACAACTTCCGCGAACAGGTGGCGGACTTTGGACGAAGTGCGGCGTCAAAGGCGACAGCGCTTGCCGAACGAAGCCATAAAGCGTGGCTGAAAAGTATCGGTGCAGAAAAAACGGAATTAAATACTCTTGCAAAATATTACGAAGAGAAGTATCATAACAGTGTCGAATATCAACGCCTGATGGGGTACAGCAAAGCGGTTGAAAAGGCTGATATTTCACCTCTTGTGGGGTTTGACACCTACCAAGAATACTGCGAAAGCGTACAAAAGAACATCATTGGTCAAACAACATCTACCGGCGTTCGGCTGGAATCCTTTGCTCTGCATTTTATCGACCGCCTGATTGGGCAAACATCTGAGCCACATCCGGGAAAGCGTTTGGGCGTTTCCGTTGAGGATGCTCTCGATGCTCTTATCAATCTTGTAAGCGTGAGTGATGTCAGAACGTTAACCGATGGAAGTAAAAGGCCGACTTTTACAGAAAAAAAGCAGATGCTGCTATCAGTATTACTGATAAGTTTCTTATGCAAACAAATCCAAGGAGGAAGTAATATGTTAAAAATGAAGGAAAGCTCCAAGCAGTTCTTGGAAAAAAACTTGCCCGAAGCCTTAAAGTGTGAAAAGCTTAATGATGCGTTGCGACTACTTTATGATTTGATTGATGAAAAAGGGTTTGCTCCACCGATTTACGAAGACTACAACGATTTCGGCCGAGAAGCTCAAAGGGTATATGATGACCTTTATCTGAGTAACGACTAACAAAGAGAAAAACATCACAGTGTCTGTTCTTTGTTTTAAGACGGCCCACCTTCGAACAATATAGAGAGTTATTCCCATACACCCAAAATGCGCACACAAACGCACACAGCCGCATAACTGAATACACAAACAAAAAGCGCATTGCCACCACGACAACGCGCTTTTTTCATGCCCATTTCCCCCGCACAAAGAGGAAACTGGCTTTTTTATTCTCCTAAATTGTAGAAAGGAAAACTTTATGACGGCTGGAACTGCCGTCACAATTTCTTCCCGTTCTTCCCCTGTATTTCCACTTCCACCTATACTCAGGAAATGCTGGCACAGCTCGACGCGAAAGAAATTTCCTATCAGGGCAAGGACTACACCCGCTATGAAGCAAGCCAAATGCAGCGCGCCTTAGAGCGCAAAATCCGCAAGGCAAAGCGGGAGTATCTCAGCTTAGACGCCGCCGGACAGGACATCGCCGAAAGCGCGGTAAAACTGCGCCGCGCCCGCACACAGCTGAACGATTTTCTCACAGAAACCGGCTTGCGGCAGGACAACTTCCGCGAACAGGTGGCGGGCTTTGGCCGAAGTGCGGCGAGTAAGGCAAGCTGGGCAAAACGCAATATTGAAATCATAGCAAATTCTTTTTTCAATCTTGGAAGCACAGAAAAAAATGTTCGTGCTTACCTAAAAGAGAAGCAAATCATTGACTTTCTGTCTTTTCATAATATAAAATATATAAAAAGAATCTCAGAAAAAGAGATTATCGTTTCCGCTGGTAATCCTCGAATTCAATCGATGCGAAAACATGCTATTGAAAATCTTGAAAATAAACCAGATCGTTTCAACATGGATATACAGCAAGCACAAGCATTTATCGATACCTCCAAAATTACCCTTTTTCAATTAGATAGAAACACAATAAAATTTTTATCCGATAAGGGCTATGCAGTTCTTAACTTTGATAATGAATTAGTTGCTGCTGTACCACAGAAATGGCGAAATAAATACAATGCTTATCTCGAAAGTAAGGAGTA
>DCEX01000021.1 GCA_002315015.1 Faecalibacterium sp. UBA1819 | reverse complement strand
GCAAGGGGAAAAAGGCTTGGAAAAGGGGGCTGAGCCCTCTTTTCCATTTTAGATAAGGCTTCGGTTTGTGAAAAAAGCTTCGCTTTTTTACAAACTGAACGCCCGGCAGTCTTGCGTGGCTGCCGGGCGTTTTCTGCACCATTTATGGATTGTTGATAGAATGGGTTGTGGCTTAATATGCTTCTTCCGTTTGTTCGGAAAGATGGAAGGTGGCAATTAAGTTTTTCAAAAGCTGTGCTTGGCCTGCAAGCTCCTCGCTGGCCGCTGCGCTTTGCTGGGCCGTTGCACTGTTGGTTTGAATAACACTGGAAATCTGGTCGATGCCCAAAGTAATTTGTGAGACGGAGGTTGCCTGTGCCGAAGAAGCTTCGGAAATTTCCTCGATTGCGGAAATGACCTGATAGGCGTATTCGGCCGTCTCGGTCAAGGCGTGGGAAGCGTCATCGGCCAACAGACGGCCTTTTTCCACGGCTTGAAGCGATTTTTCAATCAAGGTAGAAGTATCTTTTGAAGCTTGGGCGGACTTGCTGGCTAAGTTGCGAACCTCATCGGCAACTACGGCAAAGCCGCGTCCGGCCACACCGGCGCGGGCTGCCTCAACCGCAGCATTTAAAGCCAAGATATTGGTTTGGAACGCAATGTCCTCAATGGTTTTAATAATTTTTCCAATCTGAGATGCACTTTCATTAATCTCGTGCATGGCCTGTACCATTTGATTCATCTTTTCGTTGCTGACGTTCAGGCCCTGGCCCACATCCTGTGCCTGACGGCTGGATTGCTCGGCGTTAGCAGCGTTATTTTGAATTTGCGACGAAATATCATTGATGGTAGCGGCAAGCTGCTGAACGGCGCTGGCTTGCTGCGTGGAGCCTTGTGAATAAGACTGGGAACCTGTTGAAACCTGGTCGGCCCCGATGGAAACCTGGCTGGCACTCTCGTTAATTTGGCTCAGCGTCATGCTCAGCGAAGAGGTGATGCTGTTGATAGCCGTTCGGATTTCAGAGAAGTCACCAATATATTCCATGGTGACGCCGGTGTTCAGGTCGCCCTCAGCAATGCGCGCCAGCTTTTCACGAATATCTGTGATGTAGGTTTTGAGCGACTGTTTTGTCTCCAGCATCGCATAAATGAGCATACCGAGCTCGGAGGTGTCGGGCGTTAAGGCTGCTTCATGCGACAAATTGCCCAGGGAAAGCTCATGCATCTCGGCCTGAATTTTCTTGAGCGGATTAAGTACGCGGTTGTGCGTGAAGTGATAGTTAACCACTTGGCACGCCACCACAATCACTACGCATACCGCAGTGGCGGCCTGCATAAACCGGATATTGTTTTGCAGATAGGCGCTTTGGGCGTCGATACGCTGCTGAATCGAAGTTAAAAACTGTTGCTGCAAACTTTGCATTTCGGCAAGGCTGTCGGCGTACTCGGAGCCGTAGACGGTTTCTAAGGCGCGTTCCGACTGGCCATAACGGGCGTAGTCCATAGCCTTCTGCTCTAAGGGAACGAGGTTATTGGAAATCGTAGAGATGGATGTGAAAATATCAAGCTCCTCCTGCGATAATCCCAGCTTTTGCAATTCTTCAAAAGCGGATTCACGCCGTTTGGTGGTGTTGACCTCGGTTTCGTAATTATTGCGGTAGGTTTGATCGCCGGTTGCGGTATAAGCACGCACCTGCTCGGTTAAATAAGACGATGCGTCAATGTACTGCTGTGCCAGCGAGGTCATCTGTTCACGCTTTCTGTCATTTTGCAGGATGTTGTTGTTGATGATGATGACGCAGGTGAAGCACAGAGCCACCAAATCGATGGCCACAAAAACGCTGATACCCAAAATTTTCAAAAGGGTAGATTGCTTCATTGCCTTTTTCATGGAATCGACCTTCTTCGCTTTTAGTGATCACGGCACACGGGCACGCCGCTATGCCAATAGTAGAAAAAACCTACAAATTTATTATAACAAAAAAAAGAAAAATTGGAATATAATTCTAAAAAAAAGCAACATTTTGAACATCTTTGCAACACAAATCTATCACTATTTTATGCCGGAAAGAAAGAACTTTTGTGAAAAGTGCTAAATTTTTTCCAGCAAAGCGCGGCATGCGGCTTCAATTTCGGTGTATGCCGTGTCAAAGTCGCCGGTGTACCATGGGTCGGCAATATCGCGCGGCTGTCCGCACACGCTCATCAAAAGTGAAACTTTATCCAGCGGGTCGCCGCCGAATAAACGCTTTAAGTGGCGCAAGTTTTCGCTGTCCATGGCATAAATGCGGTCAAAACGGCCATAGTCGGCCGGCTGCACTTGCCGTGCGGTTTTGCCCTCGCAGGAAATACCGTGCGCGTAAAGCATTTCGCGGGCAGGACGATAGACGGGGTTTCCCACCTCGTAGCTGCTGGTGGCTGCTGACTCTGTAATAATGTCGCGGCGGCCCTGCCTTTGGCACAGGTCGCGCAGAATAAACTCGGCCATAGGCGAGCGGCAGATATTGCCTAAGCACACAAACAAAATTTTCATAAAAAGCTCCTTTCTGATTTTCTGTTGAAACACAAACAGCGCCGCCGCAGGGATTGCAGCGGCGCTGTGCCGTTTAAAAAAGGGGAAAATCCTTAGCCGTTTGGCGGGGTAACGAAATCCAGCGGGTTGAGCAAGCACGACCGAGAGCCGGATGGATCACTCCAAACCTCCATATGCAAGTGGTTGCCGAAGGAGTTGCCCGTGCTGCCTATATAAGCAATCAGCTCGCCGCGGCCAACCGCCTGGCCTGCCACAACTGCCAGCGAGGAGCAGTGACCATATAGGCTGTAAAGGCCGTTATGGTGGTCAATCAACACATAATTACCCCAGCTCCGGTGGTATTCGGCTTTCAAAACGGTACCGCCCTCAGCGGCGTAAATCGGTGTGCCGTAATCGGCCTGAATATCTTCACCGCGGTGACCCGGATAGGTGCTGTGGCCGCGATAGCCCGGAACGGGGAACGTCCATTCGCCGCTGCCCACTTGACCAATCGACGAAAGCTTTTCTTTCGTTCCGACTACAACAATTTCCGGCTGCATTTCTTCGATGACTGTGGTTTCAATCGGTTCACGCGATACCTCGGTGCCGTCAATGCGCGTCACGCGGGCGACAACATGCTGTTCGCCTTCCTCACCGCGCTGGATGGTACGCCGCACACCGACATAATACTGGTCGCTCGGCTGTTCCACCACTTCAATGGGAATCTCCGTAGCATATTCCTCAATATCAACCGTTTTTACCTGCAAATACTCCGGTACGGAACGCAGCATTGCCACTACTTCGTCTACGGTGTGTATGGAAGAAGTGTAATACACGCCGGAAACCAGCTGAATATCGTGTGCAAAGCTGGCCTCGTGACCCGCTGCACCCGTTTGGTACGGCGCCAGCAGGCTGTCCAAAGCCGCTTGCAGCTCGGCGGCGCCCTCGGCAACGCCAACCAGTGTGCCGTCCACTGTAACGCCGGTTGCGTTTTGAATTTGGTCAGAAGATTGGGAAATTAAGGTGTCCGCCATGACCGTGGCACTGGAACGCGCCGCCGGGTCAACGGGAACAATGCTGAACGAAGGCTTAGCAATCCAGCTGGCGTCAACATTTTCGTCATTGGATGCAATAATACGGGAGTTGACGATTTTTACCGCGGAATCCCAAACCGTATCAGCCTCCACAAAGCCGATCACTTCGCCGTTGTAAGTAACGCGCAAAGAAAAGCCGTTTAACAGCATTTGGTGAACGGTAAAGGTAAACACGAGCGCGGCACCAACCGGGAAAATCCAGTTTAAGGCCCCCAAAAGCACATGCCGGTTCAGCCGAATGCCTTGCCGAATTTGCCGCAGCCCTGCTGCGCGGCCTTCCTCCGACTCGCGCATGGTGTGGCGTGCGTGACGCAGCCCTTGTACAATTTTTCGCCAAGGCTCGGTAATGTCGTGCATCATGCTGCCAAAGAAGTGCAGCACCGGCGTAGTAAATGCGCCGATAATGGAGGTAAACACCATAAACACGGCTGCTGCAATACGCTTGAATGCACGCAGCAATAAAACAAATAGGTATTCCGCCTGTGTACCGATGCGGTACAGCAGCTGGCCAATGGCGTTTACCACAACGCGCATTGGCAGTGTACCCGCCTGCTTGGTGCGAAGCTCGGTGACGGCGGCTTCGTTGGAGCTGCGCTGCATGTTGAGCAGTGCCTTTTCAATGGCTTGGCTGTCTAGAATGGCCGTCACGCCTTTTTTGGGCTCTTTTTTAGGCGGCTGCTGAGGGGCGCCGCCGGGCGGCGGGGTCAACGGACGCTGATCGCTCATAAACGAATCTCCTTTGTGTGAACATTTCGTCAATGGGCTGCGAACGCTGCCGCAGCCGTAACAATAAGCATGTGCGCATGAAAGGCGGGGCACAAACCGCCAAACGATTGCCGCTAGGAAAACAGCGGGCTTTGTTCATTAAACAAGACGGCGGGGTTGAAGCTCTGGTTGCCGATGCGCGCTTCATAGTGCAAATCGGAGCTGCCGGTTTTGCCGATGACATCGCCGGAAGCGACGCTCTGCCCGGCTGTGCAGGAAACTTCACCCAGATAATAGTAGTACGTTTTCAGCCCGGCGCCATGGTCAATCACCACAGTGCCGCCCGTCATGGAAAGCGTGCCCGCATAAGCGACAGTGCCGTTTGCGCTGGCGCATACGGTTGCTCCCGGGCCGGTGGCGTAACCTGTGCCCGCACTGCGGCCCAGCAAAGCGCCGTCCGCCGTGCGCAGAAACTCGCCGTATTCGGCGGTGGTTTGCGTGCTGATAGGCACTTGGAATACCTTGTCCCACAGCTGCTGCGGGGTGAGTAAATCATAAGTGGGGAAAATGGCATTCTGCCATTCGGTCAGTGACCCGCCGGAGCTGTCGGGCGCTGTGATGCGGCTGGGCCAGTCTTGATGCACCACCTTGACCGTGGGCGTAAACGTGCGCTCACCGCAAGTGACGGTGATGGTGTATTCCCCCGGTTCGCGGTTGTACGCTGCGGCAAGATAGGCGCGTGTGCCATGCTCGGTATTGACAAACACCGCGGGGGAAAGGTCGCTTTGAATGGTTGGGACGCTGCCGTCCAAAATGCCCGTCACAGTGACCGACACCACACCGCCTTGGGGAATACTCTGGGCAGAAAGCGTTACCTGCGGTTCGGCATTCAGCGTAAACGGCACGTCATAACGGAACCAGCCCGACCCTTTTGTGCGGTCTTTGGCGGCTTGTGTGTATAAAATTTCAAGGCGGTATTCTCCGTTTTTCCCCAGCGTCCAGTCAGCACTGCCGGAAGCCGCAAAAAGCGGCGCTGCGTCCTGCTCATAGTACAGCTTGACCTCACAGGTGCCGCCCTCCGGCACGGTAAGCTGAATTTCGGGGGAAGTCAGTTCCTCAAGCGGCACAGCGGAAATCTGCGCGTCAAATGCGCGCGTCGTAACCCCGCCCAGCACAGGCTGCTCCCAGTGGTAAGTGGTGCAGGGAAGCGTTTGCCCTGAAAGCGTCAGCACGGGAAACTCAGCCTGCATGGAGGTTTGCTGGTACAGATAAAAAAACACGCCGCCGATAAGCGCTGCACAAAGAACGATAACAAATAAAAGCCATAAAACAATCCGGCGAATGGTTTTCATCTTCAACCCTCCTGACAGTCGGCAGATGCGGCGCGAAAGGCCGTATAGGGACATACTGTTAATCATTATAGCATAAAACAGTCAAAAATACAAAATTGTGAAATTTCAGGGGAGAAGGCGCTTGATTTTCGACATTTTGTGCAAATTTTTACAAGGCATTTTCATTTGTGCGTCAGATGTGCTATAATCTCTTTAATGTATAGGTTTAAACAGATAAAGTGCTTTTTGTCGGTGCGCCGGTGCATGGCTGTGAAACAATGGGGGAAAGGCGGCCGCGGCGCAAAACGGCAAAAAGCGCAGAAAAAGCAGGGCGGCAAGCAGTAAGATGCCGCCGGGGGGTGTTTCTTTGGACGAATTACAAGCGGCGCGCGCCGAAATTGACGAAATCGACGCGCAGATGGCCGCGCTGTTTTGCCGCCGCATGGAAGCGGTGAAGCAGGTGGCGGCCTACAAGCGAAAGCACGGCATGGTGGTGCTGGACGCAGCGCGTGAGGAAGAAGTGGTGCGTAAAAGCTCTGCGCGCTTGGGCGATCAAAAAGAGGAATACGGCGCTTATTATGAGGATTTTGTGCGGTATTTAATGTCGCTTTCCCGCGCGATGCAGCGCCGTCTGCTGGGCAGCGATACCGTTGCCTATCAAGGCGTGGAAGGGGCGTTCAGCCACATCGCGCTGGAGCGGCTTTTTCCGCACAGCGCACAAAAAAGCTGCGAAACCTTTGCCGGTGTCGTGAAAGCAGTAGAAAACGGCGACGCAGTGTATGGCGTTTTGCCGTTTGAAAATAGTTATGCGGGCGACGTTTCCGAAGTGCTCGATTTGTGCTATGCTCACCCGGGAATTTGTGTTTGGGACATGTACGATTTGCCCGTGGTGCAAAATCTGCTGGGGGTAAAAGGGGCGGTGCTGTCGGACGTGCGGCAGGTGCTTTCCCATCCGCAGGCGCTGTGGCAGTGCGACGCCTATTTAAAAAATCTCGGCGTGCAGACGCGCGAGGCGAAAAACACTGCGGCGGCAGCAAAAGAAGTGGCCGAACAAAACGACCCCGCGCTGGCGGCCATTGCCTCTTACGAAACAGCGGACCTTTATGGGCTGGAGGTGCTTGCCCCGCATATCAACGAAAGCCGCACCAATACCACGCGCTTTATTGTCATTGGCCGTGAGTGCCGGGCCGCAGGCAACCGCTTTAATTTGCTGTTTACGGTAGACCACAAGGCCGGGGCGCTGGCGCGTGTGATGCGTATTATCGGGGAAAACGGTTTCAATATGGAGTGCATCAAAAGCCGCCCGATGAAAGATTGTCCGTGGGAGTATTATTTTTATGCCGAGCTGGTGGGCGATATTGCCGCCGCAGGGACACAAACCCTGATGCACGAGCTGGAAGCGGTGTGCCGCACGGTTCGTCTGCTGGGGGTTTACACAAGAAAGGAAGTAGCGTATGAACGTTACACCGAAGAAAGGAAACCGACCCATGAAATTGACCATGCGGCTGCAAGAGGACAGCTATGATATTATCATCAGCTGGGGTGCGCTTTCTCGCCTCGGCAAGGTGACCAATTTGATGAACCGCAAGGTTCTGGTGGTGACGGATGACGGCGTTCCTGCCGAATATGCCGATACCGTGCTGGCTCAGTGCGGTGACGGCGTGCGTCTTGTTTTGCCGCAGGGGGAAAGCAGCAAAAATTTAAAAAATTTGGAAACCGTGCTCTCTGCGCTTCTGAGCAATGGGTTTACCCGCCGTGACGCCGTGGTGGCGGTTGGCGGCGGCGTGATTGGCGACTTGGCCGGTTTTGCCGCGGCGTGTTATATGCGCGGCATTGCCTTTATCAACTGCCCCACCACAACGCTTTCGCAAATTGATTCTTCCATTGGGGGAAAAACAGCCGTTGATTTGAACGGCGTTAAAAATATTGTCGGTGCGTTTTACCAGCCGGAAATTGTGGTCATTGACCCCGACACGCTGGACACTCTGCCGCAGCGCCACTGGATGAACGGCATGGCAGAAGCCGTAAAAGCCGGGCTGATTGGCGATGAACGTTTGTTTGAACTGTTTGAAAAAGAGGAAGAACTGCCCTTGGAGGAGGTGCTCCACCGAGCGCTGAGCGTGAAAAAGCGTTTTGTAGAGCAGGACGAGCGAGAGTCCGGCGTGCGTGCGGCGCTCAACTTCGGCCACACGATTGGCCACGCCATTGAAAGCGAGCAGGGGCTGGGCGGCTTGTACCACGGCGAATGTGTCGCACTGGGGATGCTGCCCATGATTACCGACAAGCGTTTGCGCGTCCGGGTCAAAAAGGTGCTCGAACGTTTGGGCTTGCCCACAAAAACCGATTTTGAGCCCAGCCGTGCAATGGAGTATCTGCGTCACGATAAAAAGGCGGCAGGAAACGGCGCGGTGACAACGGTTCGTGTGGATGAGCCGGGCAGCTATCGTTTGGAAAAAACATCCTTTGACGAATTGGAGACACTGCTGCGCGAGGGTGTATGGGATTGACAGGTTTCTGTTTTTGCCGTGCAGCAATGTGCGCGAACAGACATGATGACGGACGGTGAAACCACACTGTCCAAAGCGGGAGAAGGGGAGTGAAATCAATGGCAGACAGCATCGGCGGCGCACTGCGCCTGACGCTGTTCGGAGAAAGTCATGGGGCGGCTGTGGGAGCCGTGCTGGAGGGCATTGCGCCGGGCACGCCTATTGACGAACAGGAGATTGCCGCGGCAATGGAAAAGCGCCGTGCAAAGGGAGCAATCTCCACAGCGCGAAAAGAGCCGGATGTGGTGAAATTCCTTTCGGGCGTTTACGAAGGACACGCCACAGGCACAGCCATCACGATGGTGATTGAAAATACCAACACCAAAAGCGGCGACTATAAAAAAACGGGTGCTTTGCTGCGCCCGGGACATGCCGATTATACGGCAAAAATACGATACGGCGGCTTTGCCGACGAGCGCGGCGGCGGCCATTTCAGTGGCCGTTTAACGGCTCCGCTGGTGGCTGCGGGCGCAATTTGTGCCTCTATGCTGCGCAAAAAGGGCGTTTTCATTGCCACGCGGCTGGCTTCCTGCGCCGGTGTGCCGGACGCGGGTGCTTGGGATTTTTCCCGCGGGGGGCTCCCGGGCTGTGTGCAGGCCGTAGCGGAAAAGGCATTTCCTGTGATCGACCACGCCAGCGGCATGGCGATGGAGCAGGCGATTTTGGCTGCCGCTGGTCAAGGCGACAGCGTTGGAGGCATTTTGGAAACGGTGGTATGCGGTCTGCCCGCCGGGTTGGGCGAACCGTTTTTCGGCAGTGTAGAAAGCACGCTTGCCGCGCTGATGTTCAGCGTACCCGCCGTGAAGGGCATTGAATTTGGCGCAGGCTTCGCCTTGGCGCGCAAAAAGGGCAGTGAAGTGAACGACCCTTGGCAGATGGAAAACGGCGTGATGACGGCGAAAACCAATTATAACGGCGGCATCAACGGCGGTATTACCAACGGAATGCCCCTCGTGATGCGCACGGTGGTAAAGCCGACGCCCAGCATTTACCGCGAGCAGGACACCGTCGATTGGGAAACGGGTAAAAACGCGAAGCTCATCATTCAGGGCCGTCACGACCCGTGCATCGCGCATCGTGCCGCCGCTGTGCAGAATGCCATGACGGCTTTTGCACTGGCCGATTTAGCGGCAATGCGCTTTGGAGAAAACTGGCAGGAGGCGCCGATATGGAATATGGGTTAATTGGCGCGCGCTTGGGACACAGCTTTTCCAAGCCGATTCACGAGGCGCTCAACCCCGGCGCGTCCTACGAGCTTCATCCCTTGCCGGAGGAGGAACAGGCCAGAGCCTTTTTGAGCGACAGACAATTTTCCGGCATCAATGTCACCATCCCCTATAAACGGCTGGTGATGGAGTATTGCGACGAAATTGCCCCCGCGGCAAAAGCCATCGGCGCAGTGAATACCGTGACCAACAGGAATGGGCGGCTTTGCGGCTATAATACTGATTACGATGGATTTTTGGAGATGGCAAGCAGCGCCGGAATTGATTTTGAAGGGCGGCGCGTGTTGATTTTAGGCACAGGCGGCACCGCCCACACCGTTCACGCTGCTGTGACGGAAAAAGGGGCGGCGCATGTACATCACGCTTCTCACAGCGGAACGCACGGTGCGCTGACCTATGAACAAGCCGTGCAGCAGGGCGGTTCATTTGATATTTTAGTTAATACCACACCCGTGGGCATGTATCCAGACTGCGACGCCGCACCCGTAGACCTCAAAGATTTTCCGTATCTGTGCGGCGTGCTGGATGTGGTGTATAATCCGCTGAAAACCGAGCTTTTGTGCGCTGCCAAAGAGCGCGGAATCCCCCACGCGGGCGGTTTGCGGATGCTGGTGGCACAGGCTTTTTATGCGCAGCAGTATTTTCAGCAGAAAACACTGGATCGTGCCCGCATGGATGAAATTTATCGCCAGCTGGTGGCCGACCGCGCCAATTTGGTGCTGGTAGGAATGCCTTCCAGCGGAAAAAGCACAGTGGGACGCCTTTGCGCCGCACTCTTAAACAAAAAATTTGTGGATGCCGATGAGGTGTTGGAACAGCGTGCCGGAAAGCCTATTTCGGAGATTTTGCGCCCCGGAGAGGAAACGGCCTTCCGTGATTTGGAAGAACAGGTAACGGCCGACCTTGCCAAAGAGGGCGGCTGTGTGATTGCTACCGGCGGCGGCGTGGTGCTGCGCGAGCAAAATGTGCGGCGGCTGCGGCGCGGCGGTGCAGTCATTTGGCTGGACAGACCGCTGGAAGCGCTGGAACACGGCGGCAGCCGCCCGCTTTCCGCAACCCCTGAAGCACTGAAAGAACAGTGGCGCGTGCGTCGTCCGCTGTACGAAGCAGCCGCTCATGCCGCTGTAAAAAATAATGCGTCCGCGCAGGAAACGGCGCAGAAGATAAAGGAGATTTTTCATGAAGTTCTTAATCGTGAATGGCCCTAATCTCAATATGCTGGGAATCCGGGAGCCGGAGGTTTACGGTTCGATGACCTATGAGGAACTGGTGTATTTTCTGCATGAGGAGGCTTTGAAGCTCGGCGTAGAAATTGAAGTATTTCAGTCGAACAGCGAGGGCGAAATTGTCAACGAGATTCAGCGCGCTTACCGCCGCATGGATGGCATTATCATCAATCCGGCGGCTTACACGCATACATCAATTGCCATTTTGGACGCTTTGAAAGCTGTGTCCATTCCCGCCGCCGAGGTCCATTTGTCGGACGTGACCAAGCGGGAAGAATTCCGTCAGGTGAGCTATGCAGGCATGGCCTGTGAATTTCACTTCATTGGCGAAGGAAAAGAGGGCTACGTCCACGCGATGCAGGCCTTGAAAGAAAAGCTGGATGCTGCCCAATAAAGGCAGTGACAGAGCGCGGGAAGGCCGAGTGTATTTGATACGCGGCTGATGCGGCGCTTGATATTAGAGGGGAGAGAAAAGAATGATTATCAGTACCAAAAAAGGAACACCGGCAGAGGAATTAGAGCGCATTTTGCACGACTTTGAGCAAAAGGGCCTTTCCGTGACGATGATCCGCGGCACCGATTACAACGTATTCGGCCTGGTGGGCGATACCACCGTTTTGGACGAAAAACAAATTCGCGCAAACCCGTATGTGGACAATGTACAGCGCGTCAGCGAGCCGTACAAAAAGGCCAACCGCCTGTTCCACGAGGAGGACAGTGTGGTAGATGTCGCCGGCATTAAAGTGGGCGGCAAGGAAAAGCTGGTTGTCATCGGCGGCCCTTGCAGCGTAGAGGGCGACAACGTCATCGACATTGCAAAGCAGGTGAAAGCCGCAGGTGCTTGTATGCTGCGCGGCGGCGCTTACAAGCCCCGCACTTCGCCCTATGCATTCCAAGGTATGGAAACAGACGGTATTTTGGCGATGGTAAAAGCGCGTGAAGCAACGGGCTTGCCCATTGTCAGCGAGCTGATGAGCGAGGACAAGATTGAGGAGTTTGAGCAGTACGTTGATTTGGTGCAAATCGGCGCGCGCAATATGCAGAACTTCCACTTGCTCAAAGCAGTGGGCAAAATGAAAAAGCCTGTGCTGCTGAAACGCGGCTTGGCCAATACCATCGAGGAGTGGATTATGTCCGCAGAGTACATTATGGCGGGCGGCAACGAGAACGTTATCCTGTGCGAGCGCGGCATCCGCACCTTTGAAAAATACACCCGCAATACCTTGGATCTTTCGGTGGTTCCCATCATCAAGGAAAAAACTCACTTGCCGATCATCATCGACCCCAGCCATGCCACAGGCAATTGGCGCTATGTGGAAAGCATGAGCCTTGCTGCGGTAGCCGCCGGTGCAGATGGATTGATTATCGAAGTACATCCGTGCCCGGAGTGCGCGTGGAGCGATGGCGCGCAGAGCCTGAAGCCCGAACGCTTTGCCGAAGTGGTGCGCAAAGCGCGTGAGATTGCGCGCGTTGTGGGCCGCGATCTGTAACGAATGAAGCACTTGTAAAAAGGGGGCGTGTGCCCCCTTTTTCGAGCTTTATGCACCTCTTGCAATTTGCTGCAAACAGATATGTTTGCATGACTGAATGAACGAACAGGAGAACAAGCTATGCGTGTTAATTTTCAACCAAGCCGCTGCGAAGGCACGGTGACGGTTCCGCCCTCGAAAAGCATGGCGCATCGCACGCTGATTTGTGCGGCGCTGGCCGAAGGGGAAAGCATCATTGAAAATTTGGCCTTTTCGCAAGATATTGAAGCAACCATTCGCGGTTTGTGCGCCTTCGGCGCCCGCGTGGAGCGTTTGGGCGATTCTACCGTGCGTGTCCACGGAATGGGATGGCCCAAAGCCCCTGCCGAGCCGATTGACTGCGGAGAAAGCGGCTCTACGCTGCGCTTTTTTATTCCGCTCGCGGCGCTGGTGGGTCAGCCTGTGCGCTTTGTGGGCCATGGCCGCCTGATGGAACGCCCACAAAATGTTTACGAAGAAATCTTTGCACAAAAGGGCGTGCATTTCTCACATACCGCCGAGGAAATTGTGGTGGACGGCACGCTGCCCGCGGGAGAGTACCGCGTGGATGGCAGTGTATCCAGCCAGTTTATTACCGGCCTGCTGCTGGCGCTGTCCTTGCTGAAAGCGCCCAGCACCTTAACCGTTACACCGCCGTTTGAAAGTGCCAGCTATGTGGCGCTTACCTGCGCCGCGATGGCGGATTGCGGCGTTGTTGTAGAACAGCAAGATAATACATTTTGTATAAAAGGAAATGAAAAATGCATAGCGAAACATTTGCGCGTAGAAGGCGACTGGTCGCAGGCGGCATTTTTCGCCGTGCCGGGCAGCATTTTGGGCGGTATTTGTGTACAAGGACTGCGAGAGGACTCCTTGCAGGGCGACCGCGTTGTGCTGGATATTCTGCGCCGCTGCGGTGCGCGTTTTACGCAGAAAGACGGTGTGTATTGCTTTGAAAAAAGCGCGCTTCATGCCACGGAAATCGACCTTGCCGACTGTCCTGATTTAGGGCCGGTGCTGATGGCGATGGCGCTGTTTTGCGAGGGAGAAACTCACTTTATTCATGCGCGCCGGCTGCGCATTAAAGAGTCCGACCGCATTGCAGCCATGGAATGTGAAATCCGAAAAATGGGCGGCGTGATTCGTTCCACTGAGGACGAGGTCTATGTCACGGGCGGCTCCCTTCACACCGCAGAGCTGGACAGCCACAACGACCACCGCATTGCCATGACAATGGCTGCTGCGTCGATGGCGAGCGGCGTTCCCGTTGTCATCGACGACGCACAAGCAGTGCGGAAAAGCTATGCGAACTTCTGGGACGACGCCGCTTCACTCGGCGTACAGGTGGAGCGACATGAAACAGCGTGAATTTTGTATTGTCGGTTTGGGATTGCTGGGCGGCAGCTATGCCATTGCGCTGACCAATGCGGGCTGCCGTGTGACTGCCGTTGATGTGCGGGCCGAAGCGCTCGACTATGCACGCGGGCAGGGCTGGATTGCGGAAGGGGCCTTGCCCGAGCAGGCAGAGGCGCTGCTGGGTCGTGCCGAAGTGATTGTGCTTGGTCTGTATCCGCAGGATGTTGTGCCTTGGGTACAGCAATTTCAGCCCTTTTTTCAGCCCGGCGTATTATTGACGGATGTATGCGGCGTGAAACGCGCTGTTGTAGAGCGTGTGCAAGATGTGCTTCGTCCCGATGCCGAATTGATTGCCTGTCATCCGATGGCGGGCAAAGAGGTGAGCGGCGTGGAATATGCCGACTGTGCAATTTTTCGCCCGGCGAACTTCTTAATTACCCCAACCGAAAAAAATAGCGCCGAGGCAATCGCGTTTGCCCACGAGCTGGGGCGTACACTCGGTTTTAGGCGTATCACAGAACTGTCTTGCGCACGCCACGACGAGATGATTGGCTATGTCAGCCAGCTGACGCACGCCATTGCCGTGGCGCTCATGAACGCCAACGACGACCCCGAGCTGCCTTTGACAACGGGAGATTCCTTCCGCGATTTAACGCGCATTGCCAAAATTAACGATAAGCTTTGGAGCGAGCTGTTTTTGGAAAACAGCGATTTGCTGATTCAGGAAATCGACCGTTTTTCCGCTGAGCTGGGAAAACTGCGTACTGCGTTGGAACAGGAAGATAAAGACGCACTTTGTACCATGTTCCGCGCTTCAACCGCACGCAGAAAGCTGTTTGACCGCACAGAGGCGGAAAAAACGCGGGAAAATTGAGAAACGAAGTTTTCAACCATTGCGGAAAGTGTGGAAAGTTTTCCACGAAGTTTTCCACTTTTCCACAACGGTAATTGTGAAAATCTGTGAAAATCGGCCTAAAATGCGGAAAAAACGGTGTGATTCACAAACACAGCGGCTGTGGAAAGTGTGGAAAAAGCACCGATGAAAAACAGCTGAGTTTTCAACAGTTGGGGAAAACTATGTGGAAAACTTGGAAGGAAGGGTGAAAAGTGGAAGCAAGACTTTATTTAACACAGCCAAAACCGGAACACAAACGCGCGGTTTGGCGCTACCGAGCCGAGTTTTTGCAAAATGGAGAACCGCCCTGCGGAAGTGCGCTGCTGGATCGGGCGAATTGTTATGAACAATGGCTGGAGAGAAATATCAAAAACCGCTGTCAGGAAACCGCTGCGCCCGGCCTCGTAGAAGCAACCACTTATCTTGCCTTTTTGAAAGATACGGATGAGCTGGTTGGAATGATTGACTTCCGGCACAGTTTAAATGATTATTTGCGCGAGTATGGCGGGCACATTGGGTACAGTGTGCGCAAGCGAAAGCGCCGCCAAGGCTATGGCAGCGAAATGCTGTCTCTTTGCTTGGACGAGTGCCGTGCCTATGGGCTGAAAGAGGTGCTCATCACTTGCAATAAAGAGAATCTGGCCAGCGCCGCCACCATCCGCAAAGTGGGCGGTATACTGGAAAACGAAGTGCCCCATGAAGGGACGTTGGTACAGCGCTACTGGGTGAAGCTCGACGAGAAATAAGGCGCAAAAAAGCCGCAGGACGCTTGTCCTGCGGCAAATGCGTTTGCTTTTCAGCGAAGATTATTTTTCAACAATGCGCACGGTTTTCATGACAACCGGAGTGGTCGGACGGTCGTTGCGGTCGGTTTTCACGCCTGCGATTTCGTCCACTACCTCGATGCCTTCAACAACTTTACCGAAAGCGGCATAGTCACCGTCCAGATGAGGGGCATCTTTGTGCATAATGAAAAATTGGCTGCCGGCAGAGTTGGGCATCATGCTGCGTGCCATGCTGATCACACCGCGGGTGTGCTTCAAGGGGTTTTTCCACCCGTTGGAGGCAAATTCGCCCTTAATGCCGTAGCCCGGGCCGCCCATACCGGTGCCGTCCGGGTCGCCGCCCTGAATCATGAAGCCGGGAATGATGCGGTGGAAGGTCAGGCCGTCATAAAAGCCCTCCTTTACGAGCTTTTCAAAGTTTTCAACGGTGAGCGGCGCTGCCGAAGCATCCAGCTCAATGCGGATGACTTTTCCGTTTTCCATTGTGATTTCAACCATATTGGATAAACTCCTTTTCCTCAAAGTGTTTTGCCGCGCTGCGGCCTATTTTTTCACTATACCATATTTTTTTATAAAATGCCATCCCTCAATCCGCTTGATTGCGGATGGCGTCAGAAAGGATGCTGACCGAGCATGGAACAAAAGGTATATGACACTTACACCGACATACTGCACCGTGAGCTGATTGTGGCAATGGGATGCACCGAACCCATTGCGATTGCCTATGCCGGCGCACTGGCCAAAAAACTGCTGGGATGCCTGCCCGAGCGCGTTGAGCTGGGATGCAGCGGCAATATTATCAAAAACGTGAAAGGCGTCACTGTGCCCAATTCCGGCGGGATGCGAGGCATTGAGATTGCAGCGCTGCTAGGAATCACCGGCGGCGATGCAGACCGCTGTTTGGCCGTGTTGGAGCGCGTCAACGATGAACAGCGTGCACAGGCAAAAGCGCTGCTGGAGCAGGGAGTTTGCCATACAACGCTGATTGAAGGGGAAGAAAACCTGGATATTGTGCTGTCTGCTTTTGCAAAAGAGGATGAGGTATTGGTGGAAATCCGCGGCACACATACCAATGTGGTGCGTTTGGAGAAAAACGGTGTCAGCCAATTGAAAACGATGCCCCAGCAAATCGCGCAGGAAGCACAGCCCGACAAAACGCTTCTGAATGTCAAGGATATTTTGCACTATGGCGAAACGGTTGATTTAGAGCAGATTCGCTCGGTGCTGGAACGTCAAATGGAGTGCAATGACGCCATTGCAAAGGCTGGTTTGTCGCAGGAATACGGGGCGTGTGTCGGCAGCACACTCCATGAAATGTACGGCAGTGAGATGCCGGAAATGCGCGCGGCAGCCGCGGCGGCGGCAGGCTCCGACGCCCGCATGAACGGCTGCCCCATGCCGGTGGTGATCAATTCCGGCAGCGGAAACCAAGGGCTTACCATTACTCTTCCTGTGCTGATTTATGCCGCTCACTTGAAGGCAGGCCGTGAGAAAACACTGCGCGCTTTAGCCATTGCCAACTTGATGAGCGTTCACCAAAAGCGCTATATCGGCAGCCTGTCGGCCTACTGCGGCGCAACCAGTGCGGCGTGCTCGTCTGCGGTGGCAATTTGCTGGATGATGGGCGGTACTTACGAGCAGATTTGCGGCGTCATTACCAACACGCTGGCCACAATCGGCGGAATGCTGTGTGATGGTGCAAAGTCGTCTTGTGCCTCCAAAATTGCAACCGCTGTTTATGCGGCGCTGCTCAGCGTGCGCCTCAGCTTGGAAGGGCGCTGCTTTGAGCCGGGCGAGGGCTTGGTGGCTTCCAACGTAGAAGCAACGATTCAAGACATCGGATATGTGGCAAGAGAGGGAATGCGCAAAGCGGATGTCGAAATTTTAAAGCTGATGCTGGAAAATCACTAAGCGGTTTTTGAAAAACCGTAATTTTCGGCTCTTCCCCAAAGTATTGCCTGCCGCGTGAAAAGTGCCGGGAATCCGTTAAGGATTCCCGCGCTTTTTGCGAAAGATCTGTGCGCTTTTCTGTTAAAAAAACGCCTAAAAGAAACAAAAGTATGGTAAATGTAAAGCAAAACAATGAACATTTTTCAAACGCTGTAAAATGCAGGGAAAAATATTTTGCATAGTATGAAGATTTTGTAAACAAAATTTTATAAAAAAAGGACTTTCGTTCCAACAAAATATCAAGCTGAAATAAAACAGAATGTATAGCGCGTTTGAAGATTGTCCCAAAATAGCGGAATTAAAAATATAAAAAATTTTTAAAACGAAAAAAATAACCATGATTTTGATAAAAATAAGCAAGAAAGTGAAAAAATTTGTAACAACAAATATGGATTTTTGTTTCATGTGAAAAATGATGCAGAAGATTGTCAAAAGTTGCAAAACATTGACAAATGACGGAAATAACAGTATACTGATAAGGCAGATACACCATGGTATCAGTGTGTGAGGGTGTTGAGAATGTGTCTGTATAGAGTAAAAACGTATAGTTTATGGAATCGTCTCATCGACACCGCAAGCTGTATTTTTATCAGATGTTGCCTACGCAACCTTGCTTTTTATACGGTACGATTTGTGTGATGTATGCATCTGGTATCATGGTTAGAATACGGAAAAGCTTCGAATGATAGGGTTCGAGGCTCTTTTGTGGTTCATATATACCTATTTAAAAGGACAACAAACAAAAAGTAAACGAAAGTGTTATGAAAAGAAAGGGATGTTGAATATGGTATTCATGCAGGGAATTGCTCCGATTGAACCAATGGAGAGAATGAGCTTTGAAAATGCCGGCGCAGCGGTAGACCAATCGCAGGGCAAGCAGTTCAGCAGCATTTTGCAGCAGGCAGTGCAGGAATTGGAACAGGCACAAAGCAATTCGAACGCAGACACCATGATGCTGGTAAACGGCGAAGTGGATGATATTGCGCAGGTTCAAATCAACTCGATGAAAACGTCAACCTTGCTGCAAACAACGGTGCAGCTGACCTCCCGCATGGTGAATACCTATAAAGAAATCATGCAGATGCAGGTATGAGCGGCGGTTGCATAAAACAACCGGCAAATAACCGGCAGAGTAGAAAAGGGAAGACGAGGGCTGGCATGTGAAAGCAAACGGACAGGATTTAAAGGCGCATATCACCAAGCTCAAAGAGAGTGTGGTGAATATGCCGAAAAAGAAAAAGATCATTTTTGGCGGCGGCTTGGGCGCGATTGTTCTGATTGCAATTGTGATTACCGTGGTGTTGAATGTCACGGCCTCAAGTCAGCGTGTTTTGTATGAAGGGTTAGAAGCCGATGAGGCAGCGGAAGTTTACACCATGCTGCAGGAAATCGGCATTGAGGTACAGCGTGACGCACAGGGAAATATCACTGTGCCCGCGAAGGATTACGACACAGCACTTTTGAAGGTGGCACAGGAGGGTTACAGCTCCAATTCTCCTACTTACGGCCTGTTTGAAAGCCATTCCGGCATGACCGCTACCGAGGCGGAAAACCAGCAGTGGATTTTGTACCAGCTTCAAGAGAATCTGCAAAAGACACTCAAAAACTTGAGTGCCGTAAAAGATGCAATCGTTAATATCGATGTGCCTGAGCAGGGAAGCTATGTTTGGGAAAAAGATACCAGCGCAGGGCAGTCTTCGGCGGGCGTTGTTTTGACGCTTTCGGAAGATTTGACACCCGAACAGGTAACAGCAATTAAGAACTTGGTGGCAAGCAGTGTGCCGCGCTTGGAGCCGGAAAACGTCACTGTTATGAACGCCGAGACCTCCGAGGAGCTGCAGGACAGTGCCGAAGAGCAGAGCACCTCGCAGACAGCGGCAAACAACCTTGAGTTTGAAATGCAGGTGCAAAACCAGCTTGAGGAAAACGTGCGCCGTGTGCTGGCGCCGCGCTACGGTGCTTCCGGTGTGGTTGCCGTTGCAAAGGTTGTCATCGACTATGACAAGATGATGACCGAGGAGCTGACGCTTCAGGAAAAAGAAGGCGGCGGCGGTTACGTTACCAACTTCTCAGAGAAGTACAACTTGGAAGGCGAAGTTGCCGCGGGCGGCATTGTGGGTGAGGAAAACAACACCGATATTCCCCAGCAGGCCTATGAAACCGATGAGAACGGCAACCCGCTGACCAGCTATAACCGCGATATTCAGTACGATTACGGATACATTAAGACACAGATTGAAAAAGGAAATGCCGTGTTGAAAAGCGCCAGCATCTCCGTCATGGTAGACGAAGCCAACATGACCGAAATGCGCCGCTTGGAGCTGGTGGATTTGGTTGCAAAGAGCACCGGTATCCCCGAGGACAGCATCAGCGTTTCTCCCGTTGATCCCAACGCACAGCCGGAGGAAGATAACAACGATAACGAGCAGAATACTCAGGTAGTCGTTGAGATTCCGCCGTGGGGCTACATTTTGGCCGGCGCCGCCGCGCTGCTGGTTCTGTTGCTCTTGATTTTGCTTTTGGTTGCAAAGAGCAGAGCCAAGAAGAAAAAGCGTGAGCAGGAACTTCAGCAAAACGAGATTGATGAACAGCGCGCACAGATGGAGCAGGAGATTGCTCAGTATAAGAAAGAGCTCTCCGACGCTGCAATGGCTGCCACCAACCCGAAGGATGAGGCAATTATCAATGAGGTGAAGGATTTTGCAAAGCAGAATCCCGAAGTGACGGCAAATCTGCTTCGTTCTTGGCTGAAGGAGGGAGAATAACATGGCAGGCCAAAAGAAAAAAACCGTTTTATCCCCTGCGGCTCGTGCCGCAGCCGTGATTGTTGCACTGGGAAGCGAAGAGGCCGCAGAGGTTTACAAATTTCTTAAAGAAGAAGAAATTGAAACCATCTCCCTTGAGGTGGCAAAGCTCCAAAATGTCAGTCAGGAAGACTTGCAGGAAATTGTGGACGATTTCTACGGCCTTTGTGTAACCCAAAAAGTCATTGCCGAAGGCGGCGTGATTTATGCGCGCGACGTTTTGGAAAAGGCTTTCGGCCCCGAGCAAGCGCGCGACTACATGGAGCGAATTTCTCAAGCAATGCAGACGCGCCCGTTCGACTTTGTGCGCAAAACCAATTACCGCAGCTTGATGATGATTATTCAAAATGAAATGCCGCAAACCATTGCTTTCATTTTGTCTTACGCCAAGGCGGATCAATCGTCCAAAATTATCTCCGAGCTGCCGCGTGATATTCAGTTGGAAGTGGTGCGGCGCATCGCTTGCTTGGAAAGCGTATCGCCGGAAATTGTAAGCTTGGTGGAACAAGTGATGGAGCGTCGCTGCTCGTCGATTGTCAGCCAGGATTTCACCGAAATCGGCGGCGTAAACTATGTGGCCGATATCATGAACCACACCGACCGCGCAACCGAGAAGCATATCTTCGAGGAACTCAACAAAACCGACCCCGAACTGTCGGAGAATATCCGCAAACTTATGTTTGTGTTCGAGGATATCACCATCCTCGACGATATGTCCATTCAGCGTGTGCTGCGTGACGTTGATACACAGGATTTGGCAGTGGCCATCAAGGGCTCCAACGAGGAAGTCAAAAACACCTTGCTTGCCAATATGTCTACCCGTGCAAGAGAGAACTTGCTGTCCGATATCGAGTACCTGCGTAACGTTCGTATGCGTGACGTGGAGGAGGCTCAGCAGCGTATCGTGGGCGTCATTCGTGCGCTCGAGGAAACCGGCGAGATCGTAATTTCCAGAGGCGAGGAGGACGAGATCATTGCCTGATATTTTGCATGGAGTGCAATGGGTTCAGCAGGGAGCGTCTGTTGCGATTCCCGACTGGACGCCGCCTGAACCGCTGGAGGAAGAACTGCCGACAGACCCGGATGCTGTATTTGAAGAAGCCGAATTCCCGGAGGCACAGGAGCCGGAGCCGGAACCAGAGCCGGAGCCGGAACCGGAGCCTGAGCCTGAGCCTCTTACCGAGGAACAGCTACGGGAGTTATACCGTCCGCAGTGGGAGCAGGCAAAGACAATTGCCCAGCAGCACGCTTATCAGGACGTAATGGACGAGTACCGTCCCGCCCTGGAGAATTGCATTCAGGAAATGAACCGCCACTTGGCGCGTCTGGATGAGGTACATAACCAATTTTTAGAGCGCTATGCTGCGGAACTGAAGTATTTGGCAATTGATATTGCCGAAAAGTGGATTCTGCAAAGGATTCAGACGAACGATGAAATATTGGAACAAATGGTGATGCAGGCGGTCAATACCGTGAAGGACTGCAAGTGGATGGATGTGCAGCTGTCCGAGGAGATGGTTGCACTTTCTGAGCGCATTCAGCAGCAGCTGACTTCGCCGGAATACGGCGGCAGAGCACAGGTTTCTATGCAGAAAACGCCTGTGGGCAGCTGCGTGATTCAAACAGATGCCGGTGAGCTTGATGTTTCCGTCTCTACTCAAGCGCAGCAGCTGAAAAAAATGTTCCAAGAAAACACTTGATGAAAAGGAGGTGCCGGCAATGGGCTCAAAACAGGATATTTTCTCGCTGGAAGCCTGCCGTGAGGTTTTGGCGCAGCAAGAATGCTGGGTGAGAAAAGGAAAAATCAGCAAAATTGTCGGCATGACCATTGAGGCAACGGGCCTTGTTTGCAGCATCGGCGACGTTTGTTTGATTACGCCCGAGCGTGGGTCGGATGTCATTGAAGCCGAGGTAGTCGGTGTGGAAAAGGATCATGTGTTCTTAATGCCTTACCGCGATACCGACGGCATTGGCTATGGGTGCAGCGTGGTGAATACGGGCAATAAAATGACCGTCCGCGTGTGCAACGATATGATGGGGCGCACGGTGGATGCGCTGGGGCACCCCATCGACGGAGGCCCCCCTATTTCGGAAGGAATCAATGTGCCCATTGACAGCGCTCCGCCCAACCCGATGGAGCGTCCGCCGATTACGGAGGTCATCGAGATGGGTGTAAAAGCTATCGACGGATTGATGACCATTGGAAAAGGCCAGCGTATGGGAATTTTCGCCGGAAGCGGCGTGGGCAAAAGTACCCTGATGGGTATGATCGCCCGCAACGTGAAGGCGGATATCAACGTTATCGCGCTGGTGGGCGAACGTGGCCGTGAGGTTGTGGAATTTATGGAACGAGACCTCGGCGAGGAAGGCAAGGCGCGTTCCGTGCTGGTGGTAGCTACTTCCGACCAGCCCGCGCTGATGCGCCATAAATGTGCGCAAACCGCTACGGCGATTGCCGAATATTTTCAGCAGCAGGGCAAGGATGTTTTGCTGATGATGGACTCTTTGACACGTTTTTGTATGGCGCAGCGTGAAATCGGCTTGGCGACAGGCGAAGCGCCCGTGGCGCGCGGCTACACGCCTTCTATTTACTCTGCATTGCCTCGGCTTTTGGAGCGTTCAGGTAACTTTAAGAATGGTTCCATTACCGGCATTTACACGGTTCTTGTGGAAGGCGACGATACCAACGAGCCGATTGCCGATACGGTGCGAAGCATTATTGACGGACACATTGTGCTCTCGCGCAAAATTGCTTCGCGCAACCATTATCCGGCCATTGATGCCCTCAACAGCTTGAGCCGTTTGATGAGCGGCATTGCCGATGAGGAACACAAGGAAGCAGCCGGAAAAATGCGCAATATGATGTCGATTTACCGCGACAACGAAGACTTGATTTCCATTGGCGCCTATAAGCGCGGCGCCAGTCCGGTGGTAGACCAAGCCATCGCGCATCAGGATAAAATCAATGCGTTTTTAACGCAGCGCGTTGGAGATAAAGTAACGTTTGACGAAATGTGCAAACAACTGAAACAAGCAGTGATGTGATCTGGGCGCGGTAAGGCGGGGGTTCTGTGAAGAAGTTCGAGTTTTCGCTGCAAAAAATGCAGCGGTACAAACAGCAGATTTTAGACAAGGAAAAAGCCCTGCTGGCAGCGCTGCAAAATAAGCGCGACCGCATTCAAAATCAGATTGCGGGACTGGAAGCCTTTTTGGTGGAACAATCGCATGAGCTTCAAGCCCGGCAGGCGAAAGGCATGAGTGCCGCCGAGCTGGCAGGACACAACTTTATTGTGCAAAACACACGCACACGCCTGGAGGACCTGCGGCTGGAGCTTCTGAATGCCGAAAAAGAGCTGGAAGAACAGCGGAAAATTGTGATGCAGGCTTCTCAGGAAGTAAAAAGTATTGATAAGCTGGAGGAGAAACAGCTGGAAGAATACCAGCTGGAAGCCTCCCGCGCGGAAAATGAGGAACGCATGGAAATGCTGACCATGACGAAATAACATTGAAAGGAGGTGAGAACAATGGGACAAGGTGTAGAATTGGTCGGACGCCAAAAATTGGCACAGCAGCAAGCGCAGACGGCAGCTTCTGGAACGCAGTTTCAAACGGCTGACGATGTGTTCTCTCAAATCTTTATGAACATCGCAGCGGGAACGCAGGAAAATACCGAAATGCTGATGCAGCAAGCCGGTGAGGCGCAAGGCCAGAACGGCGAACAGCAAAACGGTGAAGATTACACCGGCGCGATGGAGCTGATGGCAATGCTGTTCCAAGGCGGTGTGCTCCCGCAGCTGATTTCCGCTATGGGCGATACGCAGCAGGCGCAGCAGCTGACGCAGGAAATGCAGATGCTTCTGCAAAGTGTTCAGGCAACACAGCAAGCAACCGTTCAGCCCGCAGTGATTTTGCAGCAGCTGGAAGGCGGAAGCTTGCCGCAGCTGAAAAATCTGCTTACGCAAATGAAGGAACAGCCCAAAGAGTTTGCGGCACTGATGAAAACAAGCGGCCTTTCGGACGAGCAGGCGCAAAGTCTGCAAAAGCTCATTCAGGGCACGGACATGTTTACAGCAGTACAAACGCAGACAGTGCAGAAAACGGTTGATGTACAGCAGCTGTTTCAGGCATATTCTGAGCGCAATGCCCTTCAGAATGACGTGAAGGAAGGGCTGAAAACAGCGCAAGCGCAAGACGGCAGCGACGACGACACCGTGCTGGATATGGATGCACTGCAAGCGCAAATGAACATGCGCAGCAACGCGCTGAACCAGCAAGTGAAGATTGGCCAGCTGACAGCGGCGCAAGATGCACAGCCGGAAGAGCCGATTGCCAAGCAGGTAACGCAGCAAATGCAGCTGAACCTGGAAAAAGGCAGCACGGAATTCACCATTCGTCTGCGCCCGGAAAATCTGGGTGAGATTACGGTGAAGCTGGTGCAGAAAGACGGCGCGATGACACTGCTTTTGGCGGCTGACAGCGAAAATACCAAAAAGCTGCTCAACACCAACTTGGAGGCGCTGCGCGAGGCAGTTCGTCCGATGCAGGTGGAAGTGCGCGAGGCTGTGGTGCAAACCCAGCAAGCAGACGGCGAAAACATGAGCCGGCAGATGGATATGAGCAACGGGCAGTTCTTTAATCAGCAGCAAGCACAGCAGGCGCAGTATCAAGAGAGCCACAAGCGCTCCAACGGCGCCGACTGGCAGGCATGGCTGAACGGCGAACAGCAGGAAGAGCCGGCAACGGCACAGCAGGCTGTGCAGGCGGCAAAAGTGATTGCCGAAAACTTGATGGATGTTTATTTCTGACGAGAAAGGAGAAAAGCACACATGGCAGATGCAATCAGCGGCGTATCGAGCTATACAAGAGACTCAGACCGCGTGATGGGAACTTCGAGCGGAAATAACTACAATGCGGTTTTTACCGACGAAAGCGACAACAGCGTTTTGGATCCCGACCAATTTTTGAATTTGCTGGTGCTGCAAATGCAAAATCAGGATTTTATGAATCCGATGGATGACAGCACTTATATCACCCAGATGACGCAGTTTTCCAATATGCAGCAAATGCAGAAAATGGCAGAATATTCTGAGACAAGCTATGCGCTGTCTTTGGTAGGCAAAACGGTTACCGCTTCCCGCATCCAAGTAAACGGTTCTTTGGACACTACAACGGGTGTTGTGGATAAAGTTTCCTTGGTGGATGGCGATTATGTTCTGTATGTTGGAGGAAAAACCTATACGCTCTCTCAAATCATGAGTGTGCAGGCGGGCGGAAGCTCCTCTGGAGACGGAAAACCCTCTTATGATACTTCCACAATGGAAATCACAAAGAGCGATACCACGGCGGACAGCATTAAAATTAAATGGCCGCTGCCCACAGAGGATACAACCGTTTCTTCCGGCTTGACTTACAGCGTATACTATTCTGAGGAAGGACCGTTCGATACGCTGGAAGCAGTGGAAAAAGGAACTGCGGCAGCAACTTCTCTCAAGGGTGTCACCGAGGAAACCTTGAAGAACTTGAAGCCCGATACCGAATATTATATCAATGTTGTTGTGCAGGATGAAAACGGCAACAAGAGCATTTACAAGACCTTGAAAGCATCAACGCTGTCGAAGTAAGGAGCACGGCAATTTTATGGATGAATTAAAGATGAGATTTTACCGTCCGGTTGTGACGGGTACGCCTCATCTGGATGCTTTTGGCGCAAGCGGAGTCAATCGCGCACAGCAGGACAGTCAGCAAGCGTCCTTTGAGGATGTGCTGAAAGCGCAGTTGGAAAGCACTGGGGGCGTATCATTTTCCAAACACGCCATTAAGCGTGCTGCGGAAAAGAATATTGAGATTTCTCAAGACAGCCTGGAGCGCTTAAATCGCGGTGTGCAGCTGGCCGAGGAGAAAAATCTGGGCGATACACTGATCATGGTTGATCAACTTGCGTTTTTAGTCAACGTAAAAAATCAAACAGTTATCACTGCAATGCAAAGTGGTGATAAGGCAAATGTATTTACCAATATTGACGGAACAGTAATTGTATAAAACCGGACCTTTTGAGGGGGTTTTGCGCTGCTTTGAACGACAGAGAAGCAGCGGCTGTTCCTTGAAGAAAGGAAGAATAAAATGAACAGAGCAATGTTTTCCGGCGTGGCGGGCATGAAAGCGCACCAAACGAAAATGGACGTAATCGGCAACAACATCGCCAACGTAAATACTTACGGCTATAAGTCGCAGCGTGCGCTTTTCAGCGATATCTACTATCAGACCCTGCGTTCCGGTTCTGCTGGTACAGCAAACCGCGGCGGTATCAGCCCGTCCAGCGTTGGTTACGGCTCCACACTGTCTGGCACACAGGTGCAGATGAGCCAGTCCAGTATGCAGAATACAGGCTTCGGCTTGGACGTTGCGATCACCGGTGAAGGCTTTTTGCAGGTGATGGACGCCGACGGAAACATCTTTTACACCAAAGCCGGTATGCTGGATTATGACTCGAACGGCTATTTGACCGATATCAACGGTAACTTTGTTTTGGGCGCAGCCACAGCGGACGGCGACCCGAGCTCGCAAAAAATCCGTTTGACCAACGTGGGTGCTGTTCCGGCACAGCGTCCGTCTGTGACCCAGGCTATCAATGGTGTTGACTACACGATTACTGCTTCTAACTCGGATAAAGCAGGTAACGTCAGCATTACGATGACTTCCAGCGAGGCACTGCCCGCAGGCCAGGATGTTTTGGCCAGCATCTCGAACACCGGTGCAATCACGCTGACCTTCAACGCATTCTCCAAATTTACCGATTGGAATCAGCTGAATGACGCAATCAACAAGGCAATCACCGAAGCAAACAACGGTGTGAAGCACAAGGCAGGCGACTTCACCATTAGCTCCAGCAACCCGGATTTGCTGATCAATGGCGGTGCAGGATTGACCGGCGCACAGCTGGTAGGCGCAAACTTTGGTACCGATTTGGGTACTGTCACCGGCATGGATGACGGTGTGTTCGGTGCCGCGGGCATGGTTGTTGAAAAAGTAAGCACCGACTTCAGCGGTTCTGGTGACACCAAATTCAGTGCTACATTTGATCAGGCCAGCTCAACTTGGACGATCAAGGCTAGTGTTAATGGTAAAGAGTACGTCGGTCAATTGGGTAAAGACACACTGTCCAGCTCGATTCTGTTGAAAAATGGCGATGAGTACATTCAGGTGTCGAACCCCGGTTATGATAAGTTTAACAGCGCTTACAATAAAGCAAATGCAGGTGGCCCCGTTGTTCCCGGAAATAATGCAACTTGGGCAGACGGCAACACAGACCCGGATGGTCAGCCTGTTACTGCTACATTCACCCCGTCCACGCCGTCCAAGGATCTCGGCTTCGGCAGCTATCCCTTCGTGCTGCAAGGCGGTACCGCAGGCGGCGCAGTGACACTGGACGAGCTGAGCGTTGCCATCGGCACCGACGGTTCCGTTGTCGTTTCCAACTCGGCAATCGGTGATGTAACGGTTGGACGAATTTCTCTGGCAAACTTTGCGAACCCCGCAGCACTGGCTGCTGCCGGTAACAACTACTTCACAGTATCGGCCAACTCCGGTGAGCCCCAGCTGGCAGACCCCGGTCAGGACGGCACAGGTGCTTTGAAGTCCAGTGCGTTGGAGATGTCCAACGTAGACTTGTCTTCGGAATTTGCTGATATGATCACGACACAGCGTGGTTTCCAGGCAAACTCCCGTATCATTACGGTTTCCGATACAATGCTGGAAGAATTGATCAACTTGAAACGATAATTTCGCTGTCGTTTCCATCTTTCCACGGTCAGCGCATGGCCGTGGAGATGAGCCTTGGCATAACGGGGCTCATCTCCATTGCCATGCGGCGGCGGCTTTGCCTGCTGCGTGACACAAGTTTCGGCGGTGTTTGACATAGAATAAGAAAAAGGGTTGGGGCTTGCCGCCCTGCGGATGCCGACGAACAATTTTTATATCAAGGGAGGATTCAGTATGATTTTTGTTACCAAGTTAAACGGAGAGGAATTTGCGCTAAACGGCGATCTCATCGAAACGATCGTAGAAAAACCGGATACGACGATTCAGCTGACGACATCGCGTTATGTGATTGTTCGTGAGTCGATGGAGGAAGTCGTTCGCCGCGTGATTGAATATCGCCGCTCGATTTACAACTCACAGCGCTTTGTGGGACGCGGTTAAAAACCAGAAAGAGGGACTGTGAAGAATTATGAAAAATAAAGGAAAAAAAGCCGCCAGAGGGTTTGATATCAACAGTTTTCTCGGCATGATTATTGCTCTTGTGCTGATGGTAATTGGTATTATCTTAACAAAATCCACAGATGAAGCAACGGGAAAGTCTACTTATTTAATTAACTGGGCGTCATTGCTGAACTTCTGGGACCCCACCAGTGTGTTCATCGTTGTCGGCGGTACATTCGCCAGCTTGATGATTGCGTTCCCTGTGTCTCAATTCGCGAAAATTCCCAAACACATGGGCATTATCTTTTCGCCGAAAAAATACACGCCGGAATCTTATATTGAGCAGATTGTCAGCTGCGCCAAGAAAGCGCGTATCAATGGTTTGCTTGCGTTGGAAGAAGACGTAAATCAGATGACAAACGCTTTCTTGAAAAGCAGCTTGATGATGGTTGTTGACTCGGTTGACCCCGATAAGCTCAATGAGCAGCTGGAAGCAAGCCTTGAAAACTTGGACGAACGTCATGGACAAGACTGCTCGTTCTACGACAAAGGCTCGGCTTTGGCTCCGGCGTTTGGTATGATTGGTACGTTGATCGGTTTGATCAACATGTTGAAGGATTTGCAGGATATTGAATCCGTAGGCCCGAACATGGCCGTTGCGTTGATTACGACCCTTTACGGCTCCATGCTTGCCAACATCTTCTTTATGCCGATTGCAAACAAGCTTCGTATGCGTCACGAGGAAGAATACCTGTGCATGAAGATTGTCAGCGAAGGTGTTAAGGGCATTCAAGCCGGTGAAAACCCGAACTTCATTGAGGAGCGTCTTTTGAAAATGCTGCCTGAGTACTATAAAGTTAAAATGGCGAAAACAGGCAGGGGCATGGGAAAGAGCGCTGGGTCTAATGACGAATAACACGGACGTGCCGGCCGGCACAAAGGGAGCGTGAGGAATAAAATGGCAAGAAAAAGAAATAGCGGCGATGAAGGCGATGCCGGAACATGGCTGAATACTTATGCCGATATGGTAACGCTTCTGCTGACGTTTTTCGCGGTGCTCATCAGTATGTCCTCCATCGACCAGGAAAAGTTTGAGCAAGTAATGCAGTCCTTTCAGGCAGAGGTTGTCGCAACAAGCGAGTCCGGCGCCGGTGCCGGTTCGGGAACCGGTATACCGACGGATGGGTCAATCAAAACAATGGATGAGCTGTATGAGCACTTAAAAGAGTACATTGAGCAAAAGAATCAGCAGGACGCTGTCAGTATCTCAAAGAATGCAGATGTTATTTATCTGCGGTTCAGCTCGGATTTGTTTTTCCTTCCCAACCAGTATACGCTGCTTTCAACAAGCTACCCGACTTTGGAGTTTATCGGGCAGGGCCTGAAAAGCTGTGAAAATATTATTCGCATGGTAGAAATTGCAGGACATACAGCTGCAGTTCAGGGAGAAACGAATGTTTCCGACTGGAGATTATCCGGTGAGCGAGCTGCAACAGTAGCAATTTATCTGGAAGATGAAATTGGGTTTACACCGGAAAAGCTGAAAATTGAGGGCTACGGAAAACGATATCCGGTGGCGGATAACTCAACCGAAGAGGGGCGGCGGCAGAATCGCCGCGTGGAGATGCTGATTATCGGCAACGATTCCACATTGGCTTATCCTGATGCTTATGAAAGCATTCAAGGCCTGTTTAACCCTGACTTGTACCCTGCACAGGGCGGCGCAAACGACTTTATTACGCCCCCTGCCGGTGAGCCTCAAACACCGGAGGAAGTGGCCGAGCAGGTAGAGCAAGCCATGCAGAATCAGGCTGCGTCGCAAGCACAAGAGTCGCAAGCGGCTGATCAGGCAGCGCAAGCGCAGCAGGATCAGGCTGTGTCACAAGCACAGGAGCCGCAAGCGGCCGAGCAGACACAGGCTCAAAGCGCGGGGGATACGGCATCATGAAACAATTTTTAACTCCCGCAGAAGAGGAGGACGCGAATGGCAGAAGCATTATCACAAAGCCAAATTGATGAGCTTTTAAACAAAATGCGCACGGGCGGCATGGAAGAAATTGAGCAGGAAGAAGCTGAGAGTGCCGCGCGAGCCAAAGAAAAAGAGTACGATTTCAGCTCGCCTAAGAAGTTTACGAAGGATCAGCTGAAATCTCTCAACAGCCTTTATGAAAACTTTGCGCGTGTGGCGTCCTCGTATATTACAAGTGTGCTTCGCGATGTTTGTGAAATAGGGGTTGCACAAATTGAGGAGCAGCGGTACTATGAATATAGCAACAGCTTGCCGGATAATGCCTTGGTTGCAATGATTTCCTTCCAGCCGGAGTCTCAGCAGTACGATGAGACTCTGCTGATGATGGATATGGCAACTTCGTTTGGCTATTTTATGGTTGACAGAATGTTGGGCGGAAGCGGTGCACCTTCCCAGCCGGATCGCGATTACAGCGAAATTGAGCTGGTGGTGCTGGAACATGCCTTTAAGAGCATTACCCGCTACTTAAAGGAAGCGTGGTGCAACAACTTCCCTGTGGAAATGTCCTTGCAAAACATTGAAACAAACGGGCGGTTGCTTCAGGCGTTTTCGCCGCAGGACATTGTGGTCATTGTAACCTTTGAAATTAAAGCGGCAGATATGGTTGCTCCGGCGAATATCTGTATGCCCGCAGAGAACCTGGAAAAAATTATCAATAGCTTCAGTGTAAAGTATTCGCGCACAGTTAAGCAGCACGACAAAGAAGAAGAGGAAAACCGCCGAAATATGATGTTGGAATGTCTGAAAGACACCGATGTTACGGTGGAAGCCGTATTAGAACAGTGTCAAATGGACGTTGGTTCCATCGTCAATTTGAAACCGAACGACATTGTGACTTTGAATGCCCGTATTACCGACAATATTACACTGGTAGTAGAGGGCGACCCATGGTTTGAAGCAAAGTTTGGTAAGCTCGGGCCGCGTTCGGCGGTGAAAGTAATCAATACAATAGAGAAGTGAGGGATAGCTGGTGAGTAATGAAGTGCTGCATTTGAGCAATTTAGAGTTAGATACGATCGGCGAAGTAATGAACATCAGCATGGGAGCAGCCGCAACGGCCATTTCGTCCATGTTGGATCGACAGGTAAATATTACAACGCCGAATATCCGTCAGGAAACGCTGAAGACGATTGACTGTTCCGCTTTGGAACCGGCTATTATCGTAAAAATTAAGTATGTGGAAGGAATTGATGGCGTAAACGTTATCATTCTGCGCTGCAAAGATATGCAGCTGATCTTGAACTTGCTGATGGGCAATGATGAAGATGAGCTGGATGAAAATTTTGAGTTTGACGAAATGAGCATGAGCGCTGCCTGCGAGGTTATGAACCAAATGATGGGCGCCTCCGCTACGGCGTTGTCGGAAGTGCTGGGCATGTCCATCAATATTTCCACGCCGGAAAGCATGCTGGCAGAAAGCGTTTCGGATGCTTACTCTTCGTTTGACGATGTCGATTTGGATGATGAGGTTGTTGCAATCTCCTTTGAGCTGGATATCAGCAAAGTGCTGAATACCACCTTTACCAGCTTTATGCCGGTGGGAATGGCCAAGAAGATTACCGACCAAATGATGAAGGATCTTGGCCCGAACGACGCCGAGGGACAGCAGGCTCCGGCGGCAGCACCTTCGCAGCCGGCACCGCAGCCCGAGGCCGCAATGCCGCAGCAGATGCCGGCTCAGCAGCCCGCGCCTCAAGCGCCGGTTCAGCCGCAAATGCCGCAGCAAACGCCGGAACAAATGCAAATGTCCGCACAGCAGGCCGCAATGCCGCAGCAGATGCCCGGTCAAATGGGCATGCCGCAGCAAATGCCTGGTCAAATGGGTATGCCGCAGCAGCAAATGCCCGGTCAGATGGGTATGCCGCAGCAAATGCCCGGCCAAATGGCAATGCCCCAGCAGATGCCGTGGCCCGGTCAATACCCTGCAATGTATGGGGGTTATCCTATGTATCCTGCACAAGCACAGCAAAGCGCATCCGCTCCTGTCAACGTTCAGAAAGCAGAATTCCCTGCCTTCACAAGCTCCAACGGTGTGGCAGGCGGCTTAGCAGATTCCAACTTGGGACTGCTGATGAACATTCCGTTGGAAGTTTCTGTTGTCATTGGTAAAACAAGAAGAAAGATCAAAGATATTATCAATTGGGGACAAGGGGCTGTGGTCGAGCTTGATAAACAAACAGGCGCGCCTGCAGAAATCATTGTAAATGGCCAGCTGCTCGCATATGGCGATGTGGTTGTCATTGATGATAATTTTGGTATCCGCGTAACAGAAATTGTCGGTACAGAAGAGCTGCTGGAAAGCTTGACCGGTAAAAAGAACGATTAATAAGGAAAGGGCGATTTATTATGTACAAGATTTTGGTTGTGGACGATGCAGGTTTCATGCGAATGATGATTAAAAACTACTTAACAAAAGCCGGCTACGAAACCATTATTGAGGGTGAGGACGGCGAAAAAGCAGTGTCTTTGTACAAGTCGGAAGCACCGGATTTGGTCATCATGGATATCACGATGCCCAATTTGGACGGCATCGGTGCTCTGCGTGCCATTAAAGAGGCTGATCCCAATGCAAAGGTGGTTATGTGCTCTGCAATGGGTCAGGAAGCAATGGTAATGGAAGCGATTAAGCTGGGCGCAAAGGACTTCATTGTAAAGCCCTTTAAGCAAGAGCGTATTTTGGAAACGGTTTCCAAGCTGCTTCCGCTGTAATTATAATGCCTGTTGAAATTTTAGCCACATTTGGCATGATTGTGCTGATGGGGCTGGTGTTCGCGGGGGCCTACTGGGCTTCGCGTTTTCTCGCCCGGCGGTACCAAGGTACCGTCGGGCGCACGAAAAACATCCATATTCTGGAGCGTGTCATGATCGGCAGAGACAGTGCGCTGCTTTTGGTGAGGGTAAATCAGAAGGTTTGCTTGCTGGGCGTCAGTTCTAAGCAGGTGACAATGCTGGAGAGCTTTTCGGCTGAGGAGTTTGAGAATACAGCCGAGCAACAGCCGCCGATGATCAGCTTTAGTGATATGCTTAAGAAGTTTCAAAAGAAAGGAAGCAGCACGAATGACTGAAAAAACACCTGCACCGCGCCGCAAAACAAAACGCTTTCTAAAGTGCTTGACAATTTTGGGGTTACTGGTGCTTTTTGGGGTGCTTGCTCCTTGCGCACAGGCGCAAAGCGTAAATGTCACGGCAACCACTGAGGCTACCGGTACCATGGGCACATTGCAGCTTTTGTTTGTCTTTGTGGCCTTGGCGCTGGCTCCGTCGCTGCTGATTATGATGACAAGCTTTACGCGAATCGTCATCGTGCTTTCTTTTTTGCGAAACGCCATTGGTTTGCAGCAAACACCGCCGAACCAGGTCATTGTGGGCTTGGCGCTGTTTTTATCGCTTTTTGTCATGAATCCCGTGCTCACGCAAGTGAATGAGGAAGGCTTTCAGCCGTATTTAAACGGAGAGATTACTCAGGAAGAAGCCTTGCAGAACATGGAAGTTCCCATTAAGGAATTTATGCTTTCTCAAACAAAAAGCGATGATTTGAATATGTTTGCCGGGCTTGCAATGCAAAACGGCGAATATGAGGACGTGGATGACCCCATGGATTATGGCCTGGAGGTTGTTGTCCCGGCATTTTTAACAAGTGAGTTAAGCCGTGCCTTTTTGATGGGCTTTTTGCTGTATTTGCCGTTTTTGATCATTGATATGATTGTGGCAAGTACGCTGATGTCAATGGGCATGGTGATGCTGCCGCCGTCCATGATTTCCTTGCCGTTTAAGCTAATGCTTTTTGTGGTTGTCAATGGATGGTCGGTGCTGATGGAAACACTGGTGGCAAGCTTTCAGTAGCAAGCGCCGCTGTTTCAAGGCAAAGCGCACCGCTTTGGTAGGCACTCGGCTGCATCAAGGCTTTTTGTAAGGTTACACAGCAATGGGCGAACGGTGTACATACCAAAAACGCGGAACGCATCCGAGGCATGTGGCGTTTTAACGTTGTGCACCGTTTGTTTTTATATCAAATCAAGCCTTTTGGCAGGCGATGTTCGGCAATAAGAAAAAGGAGTTTAGCGCATGGAAGCAGAAATGATTATTACAGTCATCAAGGAAGCGGTTTGGAAAATTTTAGTGCTTTCAGCGCCTTTTTTGATTGTAAGCGTGTTTTTGGGCTTGATTATTGCCGTGTTCCAAGCGGCAACACAAATCCATGAGCAAACGCTGACCTTTGTGCCCAAGCTGTTCGGCATTTTGCTTTTGCTGTTGGTGCTTGGTTCCTGGATGATGGTAAACCTGACGGACTTTTTTAACATGATTATGAGTATGATGGTGGAGTTGTAAACGCATGACTCTTTCAAGCGAAACCTTGCTGATTTATGTGCTGGTGTTTTTTCGCATGGCAGGTCTGCTGGCGTTTAACCCCATTTTAACGCAAAAAAGCATCCCGGCTCAGCTGCGCATTGCACTAATGCTTGCGCTTACCTTTTTTACAGCGCCGGGAGCGTCCGAGGGGTATACGCTTCCGGCAACGGATGCAGGCTTTCTCTGGGCGGCGTTCTGCGAGATGACGCTCGGCCTTGCAATCGGGTTTGTGATCCAGTGCTTTTACTATTTGCTGTTCACGGTGGGCGATGTGGCGGACCAAGGGTTTGGTTTGGCGATGGCAAAAGCCTTTAACCCGGACACCAACATCCAAACATCTATGACAGCGCGCATTCTGCAATTTTTGTTTGTAGGTTATTTCTTTGCAACAAACGGACATTTAATTTTTTTGCAGATTGCAAGCTCCTCTTACCAATTTGTCGGAATTGGTGCAGCGACGATTTTCGACAACGCGCCGGCCTTTCTGATTTCCCTGTTTATCCAGGTGTTTTCGCTGTGTATGCAGCTTTTAGCGCCGTTTTTGGTTGCAACAATTACACTAGAGGTTGGCATGGGTATCTTGATGAAGCTTGTGCCGCAAATGAATATTTTTGTTCTGCATTTTCAATTAAAGGTAATGCTGGGATTGTTTTTGGTGTTTCTTTATGCTACGCCGGTTTCTAATTTTATTATGAACTACGAAACGATGATGTTCCAGCAGATGCAAAAGCTTTTAGAAGCGATGTAGCCGCTTGAAAGGCTTTTCGGTTTGCACCAATGCCGCTTTTGCACATTTTGAGGAAAATACACGTTGTGCAGCGGTTTGAGACGCCAAAGGGGGGATGCAAGTGGCAGGCGAGAAAACAGAAAAAGCGACCCCAAAACGAAGGAAAGACGAACGAAAAAAAGGTAACGTTTGTATGAGCCGCGAGGTGGTCACCGTGGTAACGCTGGTGGCGGCCTTTTACACCCTGAAAAATTTGGCTGGCTCAACGATGACCAGCCTGCAGGAAATGCTTTCCCGGTTTATCGGCCTGTGTGCAACAACCACAGAAATTGATACGAAAATCCTTCATCAGTTTATGGTGGATTTGTTTATCACCTTTGGACTAATTGTGCTGCCGGTTTTGGGTGCCACTGTCATATCAGCCATTGTGGCTACGATGATGCAAACCAAAATGCTGGTTGCAATGGACAGTGCAAAGTTTAAAGCAAGCCGCATGAATCCGCTGAACGGAATTAAGAAAATGTTTTCGCTTCGTGCAGTGGTGGAGCTGCTAAAGTCCAGTTTGAAGATTATCATTCTGGGTGCGGTGATTTACAACATTTTAAAAGATCAAATGGCAATGCTTCCGCGGCTGATGGATATGACGCCGCAGACGATTTTAACTACTTCGGGGCAGATGATTTCAGAAATTGTCACGATGGTTGCCATTTTGTTTGTGGCCATTGCTGCCGCAGACTATCTTTACCAGTGGTGGGATTATGAAAAAAACCTGCGCATGTCCAAGCAGGAAATTAAAGATGAATTTAAGCAGATGGAGGGCGACCCGCAAATTAAGGGGAAACAGCGCTCCATCCAGCAGCAGCGCTCACGCAGCCGTATGCTGCAAGCCGTGCCCAGTGCCGACGTGGTGATTCGTAACCCGACGCACTTTGCGGTTGCTCTGCGTTATGATAAAAAGATTGACCGTGCGCCGGTGGTGGTCGCAAAAGGACAGGACAAGCTGGCGCTTAGAATTGTGGATATTGCAGAAAAAAATGACGTGTATGTGATGGAAAACAAGCCCCTTGCACGAGCCATGTATGCTGCAATTGAAGTAGGCCAAGAAATTCCCGGCCAGTTTTACGAGCCTGTGGCTCAGGTTCTGGCGTTTATCTATAACTTGAAGAAAAAGGATCAGAATTCATGAAAATTTTTAACAACATTATCTCTATTTTCGTGATTGTGATTGTGGCACTTTTGATTGTGCCGCTGAGCACACCGATTTTGGATTTCATGTTTATCATGAACCTCGCGCTTTCGCTGGTTATTCTGTTGATGACAATGTATGTGAGAGAAACGCTGGATTTGTCCATTTTTCCCTCTTTGCTGCTTGTTACAACGCTGGCCCGCCTTGCGCTGAATGTTTCTTCCACACGTTCCATTTTGAGCAACAACGGCTATGCCGGCGAAGTTGTTAAAACGTTCGGCCAGTTTGTTATTCGCGGCGACGTTGTGGTCGGTCTGGTTATTTTCTTAATTATTGTCTTAGTGCAGTTTATTGTTATTACCAAAGGTGCCGAACGTGTTGCCGAGGTTTCGGCGCGTTTCACCTTGGACGCTATGCCCGGTAAGCAAATGGCCATTGACGCCGACTTGAGCTCCGGCATGATTGACGAAGAGCAAGCGCGTGTGCGCCGTTTGAAAATCCAAAAAGAAGCCGATTTCTTCGGCGCTATGGATGGTGCTTCCAAGTTCGTAAAGGGCGACGCCATCATTTCCATTGTGATCACAGTCATCAACTTGATCGGCGGTGTGGCGATTGGCTTTATCAACGGCGGCGACTTTCAGACCGTATTAAGCACTTACTCTATTTCTACCGTCGGTGACGGTTTGATGAGCCAGATTCCGGCGCTTTTGATTTCCGTGGCAACCGGTATGCTGGTGACGCGCTCCACCTCTGAGGCCGACTTGAACACCGACGTAATTCAGCAGTTCACCAAACAGCCGATGGTGCTGATGATTGCCGGTGCGGTTATGCCGTTCCTGATTCTGATTGGATTCCCTCCCGTTCAGGTGCTGCTCATTGCGGCAACATTGATTGGCGGCGGCTTTATCATTTACCGCATGGAGTCCAAACAAGCACAGGAAGTTCCCGAAGCTCCCACCGTAATGGAAGAAGTGACAAGCGAGGTAGATTATTACAAAAATCTCGACAACGTTTATGCACTGCTTTCCGTGGATCCCATTTGTATCGAAGTGGGTTACAGTTTGCTGCCGCTGGTCGATCAAAGCAGCGGCGGACGCTTCATGGATCGTATCGTTATGCTGCGTAAGCAGTTTGCCGATGAGCTGGGTATTGTCATTCCGCCTGTGCGTATGCGCGATTCCAGCCAGATTAACCCCAACCAATATGAAGTGAAACTGAAAGGCGAAACCATTGCCATTGGTGAGGTTCTGGTGGACCATTATCTGGCTTTGGCGCCCGGTGCCTTGGCGCCCGGCGATGAGATTGACGGTATTGATACCGTGGAGCCGGCTTTCGGAATGCCTGCAAAATGGATTAGCGATGATAAGCGTGTGAAAGCGGAAATGGCCGGTTATACGCTCATCGACGCAACCAGCGTTATTGTGACGCACTTGTCCGAGCTGATTCGCGCCCATGCTTATGAGCTGCTGACACGTCAAGAAGTCAAAAAGATGCTGGAAAACCTCAAAAAGACCAATCCGGCCATTGTCGAGGAAACGGTTCCCGGCCTCATTTCGCAGAACGAGCTGCAAAAAGTGCTGCGCAATTTGCTGCGTGAGAACGTGCCCATCTCCGATATGGAAACTATTTTGGAAACCTTGGCCGATTATGCGCCGAACGTGAAAGATTCCGACATTTTGACCGAGTATGTGCGTCAGGCACTCAAGCGCACCATTACGCACCGCTTCTCTGAAGCCGGTCAGCTGAAGGTGCTCAGCCTTGACAGTGAAATTGAAAATAAAATTATTAACAGTGTGAAAAAGATGGAAGGAGGCGCTTATTTAGCGCTGGATCCTGCGGTAATTCAAAAGATTGTGGCCGCTACCACCAAGAAAGTGGAGGAAATGCGCCAGATGGTTCAAGTGCCTATCATCTTGACATCTCCCATTGTAAGGGTATACTATAAGAAGATGCTTGATCAATTTTGCCCGAATGTCGTTGTGCTTTCTTTCAATGATGTTGATCCCAGCGTACAGATTCAATCGCTTGGCATAATCGCACTGTAATCCATCATGCCATCAACAGGAAGGGAGGAGACGTAAGGTGCACGCAGCATTGGAGCATCGGGAAAACACATTGCCGGACCCGGATGCGGTCATGGAGGAGTATAAGCGAACCGGTGACCTGAATTTAAGAAATCAGCTGGTTCTGCACTATGCACCTTATGTGAAAGCGGCGATTTATAGTATGCGTTCGCTGCTTTATTCCAATATTCCTGCTGAGGACTTTTTCAACCAAGGCATTTTGGCGTTGATTGAATGCATTGAACGCTTTAATATTTCCAGAGGTGTTCGCTTAGATACTTATATGTATAAGGTCGTGCGCGGACGGCTGATCAATTATGCCAGAAAGGAAAATTGGCTGCCGAACCGTGTTTGGAATGCGGCCAAAAAAATCAGCGCCACGCGCACTGCGCTGGAGGCCAAGCTGATGCGTACACCGACAGAAAAGGAAATTGCCGAAGAAATGGGAATTTCCTACGAGGAGTACGAACGGCTGCGCATTGAGATTTCCACAGCCGATACGGTGTCTTATGAGGAAATGTTGGAGCAAAGCTGGGATAGCTTTTCCAGCCGAACCGCAGAAGCGGCGCAAGCGCCGGTGGACGAGGGCCTCATCCATGAGGAAATGCAGGGGGTTTTGGCAAAAGCCATTGAAGCGCTGCCGCCCCGACATAAGCAAGTGATAGCGCTTTGCTATTACGAGAATCTAAATTTGAGAGAAATTGGCGAAGTGTTGGGCTTAACCCAGCAGCGTGTTTCTCAAATTCGCGCAAGCGCCTTAAAAAAGCTGCAAGCGGCCATGAAGGAATATGACAACAGTTAAAACGGAGGGGTTTCATTATGCATTCAGGATTTTATACAATTGCATCCGGTATGTTGACAAGACAAAGAGAGCTTGACACCATCGGAAACAACTTGTCCAATCTTCAAACACCGGGCTATCGCTCCGACCGTATTGTAACCTCGGCCTTTGAGCTGGGCCTTTTGCAGCAGCAGGAAGGCGGCACGGAACGAATTCTCAGTGACGGCGGATCGCCTGTAACTATTGTCGGCGACTCTGTCACTGTGATGACGGGCGGCGATTTTCAGTCCACAGGCCGCACGCTCGACATTGCCATTGGCGGCGATGGATTTTTTAACGTGCAGGGCCAGGACGGCACTACTTATTTAACCAGAAACGGCCAGTTCACGGTGGATGACCAAGGCTATTTGACATTGGCAGGCATGGGGCGTGTGCTGGGCCAGGGCGGCCCTCTGATGGTTGGTTCTGACCAGGTAAGCGTAGACGCAACCGGCAACGTGTATAACGCAGCAGGCGCGCTTGTAGGTACGCTGAGCATCACCCGCCAAGCCGATAACACTGTGCTGGAAAAGATGGACAACGGGGCCTTTACCGCACCGCAGGGAGCCGTGAATGCACAAGGCTATACCATTTATCAAGGCGTTTTGGAGCGCTCCAATGTGGATATGAACCAAGAGCTGACCAGCTTTATTTCGGCACAGCGCGCGTTTCAAACGTGCAGCTCGGCTCTGCAAATGATCGACGATTTGGATCAGAAAGCGGCTTCGAAGATCGCAGCCATTCAATAACAGGAGGGGTAACGCATGAAAGCAGCATTCTATGCAGGCCGATCCGGCCTTTTGGCGCAGCAGGCAGCCATGGATAATATCGGTAATAATATTGCAAACGTAAACACCTACGGTTATAAATCGGAAGGTGTGGGCTTTGAAAGCTTGCTGGCACACGAGATGTACGTCAATTTGGAAGATAAGCCTTTGACGGGCGTTGGCGCACGCGCTGTGGGGCTGGGCTTGAACACGCAGCAAGGCAGCTTTCAGACAACGGGTGACAGCTTAGATTTCGCTATTCAGGGTGACGGTTGGTTTGCCGTAGATAATAACGGTACCCGCGAGTACACCAGAAATGGCGCATTCCAAGTGGGTCTGGTGAATAATGTGCCTTATTTGACGGATGCTGCCGGTGCGTTTGTACTGGATACTGCGGGCAATCGCATTCAGATTCCGCAGGGTGAGGGTGCAAATCTGGATTTGACCGGTATTGCAGACCGCATTGGTGTTTTTGTGGTGGATCGTGCTTCCGCTATGGAGCCGTCTGCACAGAACCGTTATCGTGCTAATGACGCAACGGGGGCAGTGCGTGCTGCTGTAAGCGGCGATGACTACACCTTGCGCCAAGGCGCTTTGGAGTTTTCCAACGTGAAAATGGAAGACGAGATGACGAACATGATTATGGCGCAGCGTGCATTCCAAATGAGTGCTCGTGTGGTTCAAACTTCCGATGAAATTGAGCAGGAAGTCAATAATTTAAGAACCTAATTGATGGAGTGAGGATAAGAAATCATGGAAAAATACGAAGATTTGGATGAAATGCAATTAGACGCTTTGAGGGAGATCGGCAATATCGGCTCGGGCAATGCGGCTACAGCCTTATCCGAGATGCTGAACCGACAGGTGGATATTACCGTACCGAAAATTGGAATTCTGGATTATTCCGACGTTGCGGAAAGCCTGGGCGGCCCGGAACAGCTGATGGTTGCTTTGATGTTCCAGCTTCACGGCGATGTTACCGGCATGATCATGTTCCTTTTGAAGAAAGATTTTGCGCATCTGATTTTGCAGGAGCTGATGGGCATTCCCTTCCCGGAAAATGCAGAGCTGGATGAGATGAGCAGCTCGGCCATTCAGGAAGTGGGTAATATCATGGCGGGTTCCTTTGCGAATGCAATTGGTGAAATGACCGGTTTGACCATTGATATTACTGTTCCTGATTTGTGCATTGACATGGCAGGAGCCGTTTTGAGCGCACCTGCAATCTATTATGCAAATATCAGCGATAAGATTATCTGCATCGAAGACGAAATGAGCAACGGAACAACAGATGCAGGTACCCATGTGCTGATGGTACCGGAAGTGGATTCACTGGAAAAGATTATGGAAAGTCTGGGGCTGGTTTTATGAGTATGATTACAGTGGGTATCTCCGACCTGAACGTTGCGAAGGGGGAAGATATCCTTGTAACCTACGCGCTCGGCTCTTGTGTTGGAATTTGCCTTTATGACCGTGTCACAAAAATTGCAGGTTTGTCGCATATTATGCTGCCGTGCAGCGTTGGCTTTGCCGGTGCTGCGCAGCAGCCCTATAAGTTTGCCGATTCGGCCATTCCTCTGTTGATTCAGAAAATGAAAATGGCGGGGGCTATGCCGATGCGTTTTCAGGCCAAAATTGCGGGCGGAGCACAAATGTTTGCGGCAAAGGGCAATACATCTCTGGCCAATATCGGAGAGCGCAATGTGATTGCGGTAAAGCAGGAGCTCGCGCGTTTAAAAATTCCTATCATTGCACAGGATACGGGAAAAAACTATGGGCGCACGCTCTTTTTCTCGGCTGCTGATGGCGTGATGAAGATTAAGTCTGTGAATCGCGGAGAGTTCTTGTTTTAATTTCAAATCTATTTCAATCCATAAAAGTTTGCCTATACAACAATTTATGGGAATAAATGGAAAACAAAACTCGGCGCGTGCGGCTTGCTCAGCGGTAAAAATGGCTGCAAGCTGATAAATAAAAGTAAAAAAGCGGCGATTTTAGAGCAGGAAGCGCTCTGAAATCGCCGCTTTTGTTTGCTGCTGATATCATTGAAAACAGGTAAAAGAATAAAAAAGCAGCAGTCCGCCGTGTTTCCACAACGGACTGCTCTTGGAGAAAAAAAGGGAGCAAAGGGATAGCGATGCTTAAAAGCACAGCACCCTTTGAGGAGAAAGCATTAAATTTTTTCAAAAGCCGAAGCGGGCTGTTTGCAAACAGGGCAGGTAAAGTCCTGCGGCAAAGTTTCGCCTTCATAGATATAGCCGCAAACCTTACAGCGCCAGCCGGATGCAGGTGCAGGAGCGGTATATGCGGAAGCTTTCGGCGGCGTGGTGCCTTTCTTTACGGCGTGATAATAAGCATAGGTCATGGGAACGCCTTCGGAAAGCTTTTCTGCGTCTACAACTTCTGCAATAAACAGCATGTGAGATCCTGCGTCAATGGTGCTGACCACTTTGCAGGACAAATGTGCGCAAGCGTTTTGCGTTACATAAGGTACGCCGTCCTCATCGAAAGAATAATCGGCATTGGCAAATTTATCAGTGTCTTTCGAGCTGGCAAAACCAAATGTACGGATTAAATCCATAGAAGCATCCTGCGTTAAAACGGATACCTCAAAAACGCCGCTTTTTTGAATCATTTCAGTGGTGTAGTTTTGATGGTTTACGGCCACCATAACTTTAATAGGAGAAGAAGTGATCTGCGTAACGGTGTTTACCACACAGCCCGCATTTCTGCCCTGTGACGAAGTAGAAATAATGTACAAACCGTAATTCAGCGCTTGCAGTGCACGAGGATCCATAACAACAACTTCCTTTCATAACGAAAATAGGTGCTTATTGATAACTATTATCATTATAAAACATTTTTTGGAAAAGTCAATAGTTTTTAGATAAAATGCAAAAACAAAATCCCCGCGCCAAAGCGCAGGGATTCAACAAGATTCAGCTATTTCGATGGAACAGTTTAAAACTCGACGTCATCGTCATCATAAATTTCAACATATTCCGGTGCAGTCGATTTATCAAAATAGGCCAACGCTGCCAACACGGCGATGGCGCCCGCACAAATAGCCGCCAATTTTACAAAAAACTTCAACATATAAAAACCTCCCTCAAAATCATAAACCAATTGATCAAGCGGCTTAACACCGCATAAGCCAAACCAAAACTTTTTGCTTGCGTAACCCGTTAATAGGGAACGACCACCAAGGGCTGCATTCCTTCCGCGCAGGGGACTCCCGCGCTTTCCGATACCTCAAATGCTGCGCCAAACGCCTTTTCGCGGGTATCGTACAAAAATGCATTCGCCATTAAAAAGCTGCCCGCATGAGGAACACTGCCGAATACCTTTTCAAAAACAGCGGCGGGTACAATTCCTTGTGCGCCCCAGTAAAGCCCCTGTTCATCTCCGCCGGAAAAACGGCTGGCATCTTCGCACGAAAGCGCGGTGGAAGAAACTGAACCATCGGTTTCCTCTGCGGTGTGAGCCTCCAGGCAAACCGGCGTGTGAAACCCAACCCGCAGCGAAAGCCACGGCGAGCCCGAAACATCGCACGAAAGCGCAACCGCAGCGTACTGCGTAGGGGGCGGTGTTTCGTCAAAGACGGTAAATTGATAGAAGAAGTCACCGTGGTAAAGATAGCACTTTAAATAAGCATAAATGCAGCCACGCGCCGGCTGGCCGCAAAACTCGGTCAGCTTTAAAGCGGGCAGGGCTTCTGCGGCAATCGGGGTGGCGCTGTCAGTAATAAAAAAAGGCATCCTAAGCCTCCTTAGCACGACATTCTTAACAAGGTATAGTATAGCACAGTTTGTGCGTGGTGTATAGAGGAAAAATGCAGGTACAGGCTGCAAGCGGATTGTGAAAGAATTGTTTTTTTTTGTTGCACGAGTATTCATAAAATGTTAAAATGAAATGGCATGGAATATGTGTTTTTTGACTGATTCCGGCGAATGTGCAATAGAAAAAGAGAGGGATTTTTGTGATGTTTGCAAAGCTCAAACGTGCCGCACAGGGCGCGCAGGTGCCGCATGCAAAACGCACTGCAAATTCTCCGACAGAAAAAATGCCGTTGCCAAGCCGTGTGGTGCTGCCGATGCAGCAGCATATCGGCGCGCCGTGTACGCCTGTGGTAAAAAAAGGCGATACGGTAATGGTGGGCACTGTTGTGGGAAAAGCGGGCGGATTTGTCAGTGCGGACATCCATTCGGGGGTATCGGGCACAGTGGAGAGTGTCGATACCTTGTTGATGTCGAACGGCGCCAAGGTGCAGGCGGTTGTTATTATTCCTGACGGCGAACAAACGCTTGATCCGGCTTGCTGTCCGCCGGAAGTAACGGATGCAAAAAGCTTGGTGCAGGCGGCACAGCAGTGCGGCCTGGTGGGCTTGGGCGGCGCAGGATTTCCCACAGCCGTCAAGCTTTCTCCCAAGAATTTGGACAAGATTGACACGCTCGTGATTAACGGAGCCGAATGTGAACCGTATATCACAGCGGATAACCGCGAATTTTTGGAGTGCAGCGATACGGTAATGCGCGGCGTGAAAGCGGTAAAAGAGCATCTTGGTATCAAAAAGGTAATTTTCGGCATCGAGCGCAATAAGCCCGAGGCAATTGATTTGATGTTCAGCCTGACAAAAGGCGACAGCGCTTATGAAGTAAAGCCGCTGGAAAGCCGCTATCCGCAGGGTGCAGAGAAGGTTCTGATTGAAAAGACAACGGGGCGTGAGGTTCCCCGCGGCGGGCTGCCCTCAGATGTGGGCGTGATTGTAATGAACGTCACCACCGTTTCTACGTTGGGCAAATTTTTAGAAACCGGAATGCCCCTGACTACCAAGCGCCTGACCGTCGACGGCGATGCGGTCAACGGGGCAAAGAATGTGGAAGTCATCATCGGTACTCCCATTCAGGAAGTGCTTGATTTCTGCGGCGGCGTGCGCGACGACGCAGCAAAAGTGCTGATGGGCGGCCCCATGATGGGCATTGCTGTGCCCAGCACGGATTTGCCGGTACTCAAGCAGAACAACGCCATTTTAGTATTTTCGGAAAGAAGGGCGCATTTGCCCAAACCCTCCGCCTGCATTCGCTGCGGCCGCTGTATTGAGGCGTGTCCGATGGGGCTTTCGCCCGTAGAAATTGCCGGTGCTTATAACCGCGGCGACGTTGACGCGCTCAACGCTATGACGGTGGACCTTTGCATGAGCTGCGGCTGCTGCACCTTTGTGTGCCCGGCAAAGCGTCCTGTGGCACAAACGATGAACCAGGCGAAAGTCATGCAGAAAAAGGGAGGCAAGTAATCCAATGGAATCTAAAAAATTACTCGTTACTGCTTCGCCCCACCTGAACGACGGCTCCTCCACAATGGGGCTGATGGTTCACGTTATCATTGCGCTGGTGCCTGCGTGGATTGCGTCCGTGCTCATCTTTGGGCTGCGGGCTTTGGCGGTCAGCGCGGTCACTGTGATTGCGTGCGTGGTGTTTGAAGCACTTTACAATATTTTGATGAAAAAGCCGCAGACCATCGGCGATTGTTCCGCAGTGGTCACAGGCATTATTTTGGCTTTTAACCTTCCGGCTTCCATTCCTCTGTGGATTGCTGTGGTCGGTGCGTTTGTGGCTATTGTCGTCACAAAACAACTGTTTGGCGGTTTGGGCATGAACTTTGCCAATCCGGCTCTTGTCGGGCGCATTGCGCTGTTTATCGGCTTTGCGGCTCGCATGACGAATTACACCCCGCCCGAAGGTGCGTTAGACGGCATGGCCAGTGCAACGCCGCTGGCTTTGGCAAAGACCCAAAGCGGCATCGCGATGCTGAAAGACCTCTTGCTGGGCACACACCCCGGTATGCTGGGTGAGACCTGCGCTGTGGCGCTTATTTTGGGCGGTATTTATTTGATCGCTACAAAAACCATCAGCCCGGCGATTCCCGTCAGCTACCTTGCCACGGTAGCGGTGATGTGTGTTCTGCTGGGACAAGACGTCGTGCTGCACCTGCTGTCGGGCGGTTTGCTGCTGGGCGCCTTTTTCATGGCGACGGACTACGTCACCAGCCCGTTTACATTAAAGGGAAAAATTGTGTTCGGCATTGGGCTGGGCATTATTACTTGTGCCATTCGTTTCTACGGGAATATGAACGAGGGCGTCAGCTTTGCAATTTTGCTGATGAACTTGGTTGTGCCTTATATCAACGACTTGACACGTCAAAAGCCGCTGGGAGGTGCGAACGCAAAATGAACGTATGGAATGATTTTGCCAAGCCCGTTGTGGTGCTGGGCAGCATTTGTGTGCTCACAGGTGCGCTGCTGGCTGTCACCCACAGCGTGACGCAGCCCATGATTGACGCAAACGCGATTGCAACGGCCAATGCCGCACGCGCAGAACTTTTGCCCGAAGCGGATACCTTCACGGAAAATACTTCTGTCGCTGTGGACGGCGTGACGGAAATTTATGTGGCGGATAACGGAGCGGGTGCCGTGATTACTGCGGAAGCGGGCGGTTACGGCGGCCCGGTGCCGGTTATGGTCGCCTTCAACGCCGACGGAGTGATTTCGGCGGTCAAGTTTTTAGATAACAGCGAGACGCCGGGCTTGGGCCAAAAGGTAAAGGACGAAGCATTTTCTTCACAGTTTGCCGGAAAGCCTGCCTCTGAGCTGACGCTGGGCACAGACATTACCGCCATTGCAGGCGTTACCATTTCCAGCCGTGCGGCGACAAACGCCGTCAATTATGCGATTGAAGCCTATGCGATTTTAAACGGCGCCGAGCAGACTGCTGAGCTGACCGAGGAAGAAGTGCTGGCGGCGGTGCTGCCGGACAGCGGCGCGCTGACCCCCGTCGAAACCGATGCAGCCGGGGTAACGGCAGCTTATGAAGCGGAAAACGGCGGCATGGTAATTCAAGTGGAAGGTGTTGGCTACCACGATAAACCCATGATAGCGATTGTAGGCTTTGATGCCCAAGGCGTGATTACAGGCGTTTGGACAAACGGCATGAACGAAGGCGAACCTGTGCGCGAAGCGCTGACGGGCTTTGACTTCGGCGCGGGTGCCGTGGGCAGCACCGACTTGTCGGGCGTGGACGGCGTGGCCGGAGCAACAGGTTCCTCTGACCTGATGAAACAAACGATTCAAATGGCACTCGATGCCTATCAGGCAGTAAAGGGGGCGTAACGATGAAAGAGAAATTGAAAATTTTAACCAATGGTTTGATTAAAGAAAACCCTTCTTTGCGCCTTGTTTTGGGAACCTGCCCGACGCTGGCTGTCACAACGCTGGCAGTCAACGGCCTTGGAATGGGGTTGGCAGCCACCTTTGTGCTGGTTTGCTCCAACGTGGTCATCTCTGCTCTGCGCAAGGTGATTCCCGATAAGGTGCGTCTGCCGGCTTATATTACCATCATTGCCACCTTTGTTACGGTGCTGCAAATGTTGGTGAAGGCATATTTGCCTAGTTTGGATACAGCGCTGGGCATTTTCCTGCCGCTGATCGTGGTGAACTGCATCATCTTGGGTCGTGCGGAGATGTTCGCCTCGAAAAACGGAGTAATTGCTTCGGCACTCGACGGCATCGGCATGGGCCTCGGCTTTACGCTGGCGCTTGTGCTCATGGGCACGGTGCGCGAGGTGCTGGGCGCGGGCACATTGTTCGGTGTGCAGGTCATTCCTGCTTCGATTGACCCCATGACGGTATTTATCACCCCGCCGGGCGGCTTTTTCGTGTTTGGCTGTCTGATGGCGCTTGTCATTTGGGTGGAAACCAAAACCAATCAGCGCGTCAAGCGCAGCGTGGGTTGTGAAGGCTGTCCCGCACACGGTGCGTGTGCCGGTGGCTGTGCTTCGCAGCCGCAGGAAGGAGGCGCAGCAGAATGAAAGAGCTTGCCGTTATTTTCTTTAGCATGATTTTAGTGAATAACTATGTCTTGGTTCAATTTTTGGGCATTTGCCCGTTTTTGGGCGTTTCCAAAAAGCTGAATAGCGCATTCGGCATGTCCTGCGCCGTTATTTTCGTTATGGCGCTGGCAACTGCTGTCACTTGGCCGCTGTATACCTATTTACTGCTGCCGAACGGCATGGAGTATTTGCAAACCATCGTTTATATTTTAATTATTGCTGTGCTGGTGCAGCTGGTGGAAATTATTTTAAAGCGCTTTGTGCCGCCTTTGCATCAGGCATTGGGCGTTTATCTGCCGCTCATTACCACCAACTGTGCCGTGCTGGGCGTGACGATTTCCGTGATTGACAACGGCTACAACTTTGCCCAGAGCATGGTTTGTGCGGTGGGCGCAGGCGCGGGCTTTATGCTGGCGATGGTGCTGTTCTCCGGCGTGCGCAAGCGTGTCGAGGAGGCAAAGCCGCCCAAGTGCTTTGAGGGGCTGCCCATCACGCTGGTTTCTGCTGCCATTGTCAGCCTGTCGTTTATGGGCTTCGGCGGCATCATTGAACATATTTTCGGTGTATAACCGCAACGCGAGAGGAGTCAGTTTATGAGTATTGGACTTGCTGCCGTCGTCTTGCTGGCGATCGGCATTTTGGGTGCGCTCATTTTGGTGCTGGCAGCGCATTTTCTGCATGTGCCCGAGGATGAGCGTGTGGACTTGGTGCAGGCGTGCCTTCCCGGCGCAAACTGCGGCGCGTGTGGTTATGCGGGCTGTGCCGACTATGCCAAGGCGATTGTGGAAGGCGCACCGGTGAATAAATGTGTACCCGGCGGTGCAAAAACCGCGCAGGAAGCTGCCCAAATTATGGGCGTAGAAGCAGGTACCGTGGCAAAACGCAAGGCCATTGTGGCCTGCCAGGGCAATTATTCCAACACACAGGATAAATATGAATACGAAGGCATTGAAAGCTGTTCGGCCTGTGCCGCATTGTATGCCGGACGTGCAGCCTGTGAGTATGGCTGTCTTGGTTACGGGGATTGCGTAAAAGCATGTGCGTTTGGCGCGATTACCGTTGAGAATGGGCTGGCGCATGTGGACCAAGATAAGTGCACCGGCTGCGGTGCTTGTGAGCAAGCATGCCCCAAGAAAGTGATTTGGATTCGCCCCGAGGGAGAAAAGCCCATTGTCATGTGTGCCAACCACGACCGCGGCGCACTGACGCGCAAGGCGTGCAGTGCGGGCTGTATCGGCTGCATGAAGTGTGAAAAGAATTGCCCGGCGGATGCCATTCATGTCAATAATAACGTGGCGCGTGTGGACTATGACAAGTGTACGGGCTGCGGCAAATGTGAGGAGCTTTGCCCGGTTCATGCTATTGCCATTTTGCGGGCAACACCGAAAGCACAGGGATGAGAACGCCGGTGGATGGCATTCAGCTGCTCGCCGGTGAACAAAGGCAGCGGGAAATTCCTGCCTTAACCGGGCTCTTTGAGCGTTCTGTGCAAGCGACACATGCATTTTTAAAGGCGGACGAGGCGGCGCACATGAGCGCCACCTTGCCCGCGCTGCTGATGCGTGTTCCTGTTTTGGCGGTGTACTGTAAAAACGGCCGGATGGTCGGGTTTGCGTGTCTGTGCGGGCGAGAGCTGGATATGCTGTTTATCGACCCAGCGCATATGCGCAAAGGTGCCGGCACAGCATTGATGCAATGGGCGTTGGCACAAGGTGCAGACACCTTGACCGTGAACGAGGAAAATGCGCCCGCCCGCCGGTTTTATGAGCATTTCGGCTTTCGCGTGACAGGCCGAAGCGAATATGATTCGCTGGGCAATGCGCACCCCATTCTTTGGATGAAGCGTCCATAAAAAATAGCACTCAAATAAAAAACGAGCCTGCGAAATGAGCGTATCATTTCGCAGGCTCGTTGCCTTTTAAGTATTAAGTGTCAGAGCTTTGACTTTGCGATAATTCTTTTTCCCGCAATGCGATCAGCTGTTCTTCCAGTTTGAACACTTCGTCCATCACAGGCCAAGCCAGCATGTCTGTCCACAGCATAATCAGGGCAGGTACGCCAATTAAAAGAACAATGGGGGCAAGCGGCATCCACAAGAAGCACGCAATCAAAAACACGATGTTTAACAGCGTGGCAGGCAGCATACGCGGCAAACGGCCAAACAGTAAAAGCAAACCGTTTTTCAGCATTCCGACGGTGGGAATATTCATAAATACAATTTGCAGGCAAACAGTGAACCACACGCCAAAGAAAATAACAAGGCTCAACACAATGCAGCCCAGCAGCAGTGTGCCGGTGACGCCGTCGGCTTGGCCTTCCCGTATGGAGCCGCCGAAAAACAAGCACAGAGAAACAAAATCCAGCGCGATGACCATAGAAAATCCGGCGCTGATCAGATAGCTTTGCTTCCAGCACGAGCGCCAGCCCTTTTTAAAGTCATGCCAGAAAAAGCCCGGCTCGTCACGCACAATTTTTAAAATAACCGTGTGGCACGCGCACAGTGCCGGGCCAAGCAGCATACCGCATACCCCAATCAGCAAGATTAAAATTAAAATCATGGGAAGGGGCAAAAGCGATGCAGGATTGCCGCTGATAAAGTAATCAAAGAGCGGTGCGAACAACAAAAAACCGACAACCAGCATGGGAATCATGCAGATGGTTAACAGCATGGACGATTTCCACAACGTGGAAAAGTCGCGAAACAACATTTCAAAATAGCGCGCCACACCCTTTTTCTTGGGTGCATCTTTCGGCACGCCAGGGCCGGGACGGTTAAAGTTTTGAGAGAAAATACCCACAGTTTTTATACCTCACTTACGAAATGGTTGTTGATTTTCACCGTAAAACCTACGGTAAGGATTTTGTGTTTGCTGCGTTGCGCTGGCCTTTTGGCCGGAGCGGCTGGCTCGAATGGCTGCAAAGATTAAAATGCCGAGCACCGCCATTGCAATGGCAAGAATCAAAAGTAAAACCGAAAGAATACTCATGACTTGTCCTCCTTTGTTGTCGGGGCAATGCCAAAATCAAAGTCTGTTATCCTGCTGTATGATGTCAAAAGAGTTACGCTGCGCCCTGTGTCACCTTTTCATAAAAAGCTTTGCCTGCGTTCCAATACGCTGCCAGCTCCTCGTCTTTTTCCAATTTGTCGGGGGTTATGCGCTGTACAATGGAAAAATCGCTCATCAGTTCCTGCATCGGCAAATCAGTTTCGCCCGTCATGGAAATCGCATTGCCCAGCTCCAGCGCAGTCAGCGCGGGACAGTCTTTCCACGCAATCCCCATGCGGGAGTAATCCACATCTTCCCCCTCTGCGGGAACGCTTCCATCATTGTACGCAAAGGCACCTAATTGATTTTGCGCTTTTTCCACATTATCGGTTAAGAAAAAGATGCTTTGATTGGTTTGAAAATCGCCCATCAAGCGTGCGGTGTCGGCCATAATCACCTGCGGGTCTTCACTGGCAAGGTCATATTGCGCCACATCCACCACAACCGCACCATCGCCGTTTAAATCTTCGCCAAAGGAAGCAAACGGCTCTTGCAGGCTTTCAAACATATCAGTGGTTGAAGCTTCAAAGGTAATGACGCCAATTGTATAGTCAGGCTCAACGCGGCCAGCCAAGTCCATCACGGTAAACACAATCACGGCAATTACCACAAGAATGCCAATGACGTGCCATTTGTAATAAAACCAAAAATTCTGCCGCTTTTGTTTGGCCGTCATCGGCTGGCGGGCACCCCGTGCGGCATTGTCATCTTGTTTAAAATCTCTTGTATAACGATAGCTTGCCATAGCAACCTCACTTTTATGCTTTTGACTTCGCTTCAGCAATGAGCTGCGCCACCCGTTGGGGCAAAGCGCGCTGCTCGGCACGGTCAAGCGAAGCAGTTTCAATGGGCGGCAAAATGAGTACGCGCACATGGGCGGGCTTCATCAGGCCGCCGTTGGCTTCCATGATACGGTAGCTGCCGTCAATGGCTACGGGAACAACGGGAACTTTGGCCTTGCAAGCCATTTTAAATGCGCCCGCTTTAAATTCGTTCATGTGGTCGCCGCGCGAGCGTGTGCCCTCCGGGAACACCACCATGCTTTCACCGCGCTCTAAAAGCGCTTCTGCTTCGCGCATGGCCTCCATCGCTTTGCGCGGATTGGAACGGTCTAAAAACACGCAGTTAAGCAGCGTCATCCAAGTGCGCACAAAGGGAATTTTTTTCGTTTCTGCTTTGGCCACCAGCCCGTGAGGACGATCTAAGTATAAAAGCATCAGCGGAATGTCATAATCGCCCTGGTGGTTCGGCGTAAACATGACAGCGGTATCTTTTGGGATATTTTCACGCCCTTCTACGGTAACCGTAACGCCTGCAATTTTCATCAGCGTTCCGGCCCACATGTACACATATTTTTTAATGTAATCCGAAGCGTCGGCATCCCCGGCCAGGCATTTCTTTTTGGCCCGAAACATAACGGGGATAAAGGCGATGAGTGCACCGAAAAAATAACAAAACCAGACAATGGTGCGAACCAAAGCCATGGAAACACTTCCTTCTCAGATAGAAATTGAAAAGCGGGTGAAAAGACCCTGTATAACTATACCGCAAAATGAAACTTTTGTACAGCGGCGCACGCAATTTTTTCCTTTTTAAATGTGATAATTACGTTAAAATCAAGCGAAAAAAGAATTTTTTTGGCTTGCGTGAAAAAAGTGTGTGGAATATAATAATAGTATGTATACTTTTTTTAGGGTGTTTCGGAAAGCCCCCGAAACAACACGGCAGACCAAGAGAGGTGGAAGCATGGAAAAAATAAAACTGCGCCTTGCACTGCCGCAGGACGCGGGCAGGCTGCTTGCGGTGTATGCTCCTTATGTGCTGGATTCTACCATCACATGGGAATATACCGTCCCCACGCGCATGGAGATGGAAAAACGCATTGAAGCGCATTTAGCCGATGGATTTCCTTGGCTTGTGGCCGAGGGAGAAAGCGGTATTTTGGGCTATGCATACGCCGGACGCATGGGCCAAAGGCGCGGCTTTGATTGGGATGCTGAAATTTCTATTTATTTGTCGGTGGATGAGTGCGGCAAAGGCATTGGAAAAGCGCTGTATGCCGCGCTGCTGGCGCTGCTGGCAAAGCAGGGCTACTGCAATTGCTACGCGCTTGTCACCCACCCGAACCCGCGCAGCGAAAGCTTTCACAAAGCAATGGGCTTTACACAGGTGGGGCTTTTGCCCAAAGCGGGCTACAAAAAGGGACAATGGGTGGATTTGTGCTATTACACCATGCTGATTTGTGATTTGCCCCAGTACCCCCGGCGCCCCTTGCCGCTGGAGGGTTTAGACCCGAACATGGTGCAGCAGATTTTGAACTGCGCCGCAAAGATGGTGCACGAACGTGCATAAGGGACGTTTTGCCCCCAGCCCGTCGGGGCGAATGCATCTGGGCAATGTGATGTGCGCACTGCTGGCGTGGCTGTCGGTCAAAAGCAAGGGCGGGCGCATGGTGCTGCGGATTGAAGATTTGGATACCGCCCGCTGCCGCCCGGAATATGCAAAGCAGCTGATGGAGGATTTATTGTGGCTGGGCCTCACTTGGGACGAAGGCCCCGGCCAAAGCGCACCGGACGCCCCCTATTTTCAAAGCGGGCGAACGGCGCTGTATGAACAAGCGCTCGAACAGCTGGGCCAAAAAGCGTGGCTCTATCCGTGTTTTTGTTCGCGCGCCGATTTGCATGCCGCCAGTGCGCCGCATCTGTCCGACGGCACGGTGCTGTATCAAAATACCTGCCGCGGCCTAACAAAACAAGAGCAGGCTGCCCGCAGCGAAACGCGGCGCGGAGCCATTCGCATTGCTGTGCCGGATGAAACGATTGCTTTCACAGACGGTCACCTCGGCCCGGTGTCCCAGAATCTGCAAACGGAATGCGGCGACTTTATTTTGCGCCGTTCCGACGGTACGTTCGCCTATCAGCTGGCTGTGACCGTAGACGATGAAGCCATGGGCGTTACAGAAGTGGTGCGCGGGCAGGATTTGTTGTCCAGTACACCGCGCCAAATTTATTTGCAGCGTTTGTTGGGCGCGAAAACGCCGCAGTATTACCACATTCCGCTGCTTGTCAACGAGCAGGGAGTGCGCCTTTCCAAACGGGAAAAAAGCTTGGATATGGGGCGGCTGCGCTGCCGCTACAAGCCCCAGCAGCTGCTGGGGGAGCTAGCGGCGTTGTGCGGCTTGCTGCCGCAGCCGTGCGAAATCAGCCTTGCGGAATTGACGGCTCGATTTGCATGGGACAAAATTCCGCGCGAAGCGGTGACCGTTCCCAAGCGGCTGCAAGAGGAAGAATAACGAGTGCGAAAGGGGAAAGGGGAATATGCCAAAGCATCAGGGACAAAAAAGAAAGCTGCTGGTATTGGCAAGAATCTTAGAGCAGAGAACCGATGCACAGACCGGGATGACAACGGCGGAGCTGATGGATGCGCTGCTCGAATACGGCATTGGTTCAGAGCGAAAAAGCATTTACAACGACTTGGAAACTCTGCGGGCGCTGGGCTACGACATTCGTTCCTATCGAAAAGCAACGATATGGTACTATTATTTGGCCAGCCGTTTGTTTGAATTGGCCGAACTGAAAATTTTGGTGGATGCCGTGCAGTCCAGCCGGTTTCTCCCCGCCGATAAAACCACTCGCCTGATTGAAAAGCTGGAAACCCTTTGCAGCCGGAGACAGGCATACACGCTCCAGCGCCAAGTGTATGTGGCAAACCGTGCAAAAAGCATCAGCGATGCGCTGTATGAAACCATTGATGTGCTGTATGATGCCATGAACAACGGCTGCCAGGTATCATTTTTTTACATGGAGTGGACGGCTCAAAAAACATTGCGCCGCCGCAGGGAAGAGCGCTATACGGTTTCTCCCTATGCGCTCATTTGGCAGGACGAACGCTATTACCTGTTGGCCTATGACAGCGCCGCAGGCAGTCTGCGCCATTATCGTGTGGACAAAATGCAGGAGCTTTGCTGCCATCCGCAGGACGCGCGCGAAGGTTTGGCGGCTTTTGAGCAGGTGGACTTGGCGGCGTACACAAACGCCACCTTTGGTATGTTCGGTGGAAAGACGACAAGCGTCACCATGCGCTTTGATGGAAGCCTTGCCGGAGTGGTGATTGACCGTTTTGGCAAAGATATTATTTTTTCGCCGCGGCCCGGCGGTGCATTTGCCGTCACCCGTGATGTAGTGGTCAGCCCGCAGTTTATGGGCTGGATGGCGGGCCTCGGCACAGGGGCACAAATTGAAGCCCCGGCAGAGGTGGCAAAAGCATTTACCGAGCATTGCAAAGCGCTGATTGCCCTGTACGAAAAATAGATCAATGAAAAAAGGAAGGCGGTCTGACGCCTTCCTGAGACTGTCGAAAAACTGCCGCCTGATTCAGAAAGAACCCGGGCTGCAAGGGGAAAAAGGCTT
>DCEX01000036.1 GCA_002315015.1 Faecalibacterium sp. UBA1819 | reverse complement strand
TACGCAAGCCCCAAAGTGAATGGGTGCGGGTGGAGAACACGCAGGAGCCGATTATCAGCGAACAGGTTTTCCGTCAGGTACAGGAGCAGATAGCAAACCGCAGCGCGGCGCTTGGGACAACGCTTCCACCTTGCCGCCCGGCTACCAAACTTTTCCCGATGTCCTCAGAGCGCATGGCTACCGAACCGAAGCCGTGGGAAAAATGCACATGAATCCTACCTATCAAGACATTGGTTTTGGCCATATGCGGTTGGCTGAGCAAAACGGAGTGGGCGCTTTGAAGATGACTACCACCGCTGGCTGATGGAGCAGGGGAAGATTGGCCGGTTCGATTTGCACCATCAATCGGGAATCTTCCGGCAGAAGGGGTGCTCCCATTTATACGACATGTGTCAGTGTGCGCAATCGGATTTGGCGCGAGAGGACTACTCGACAGAATGGATCACCCGTTAGGCGCAGGAAGAAATTGAGCGGTGGAAAGAGGGAGAACCCTCCATGCTGATGGTAGGCTATATCAACCCCCACCATCCGTTTGACCCGCCCGCACCGTACAGCACCATGTACGACCCGAAAGCGCTCACCCAGCTGCCCGGTTATTTGCCTCAGCCCCTTGCTTGTGATGTGGAAACAAACGGAACGGCAATGAAGTATGAGCAGCTGAGTGAGGACGATATCCGCGCCATCACAGCGGCCTATTACGCCATGATTACGGAGATTGATGATGCAGTGGGCCGTTTGATTGCCCTGCTGCGCGAAAAGAATTTGTACGATAACACCATGATTATTTTTACCAGCAATCATGGCGAATATATGGGCTTTCACCACATGATGCTCAAGTGCAATCATCTGTATGACCCGTTGGCGCGCATTCCGCTGCTTGTGAAGTATCCGCAGCACATCCACCTGCCCCAAAACGACACAAGACTGACGGAAAATATTGATATTGCCCCCACAGTGCTGAACGTGTGCGGTTTGCCGGTGCCGGACACGATGCAAGGACGGTCTCTGTTTGACGAAAAAAGCCGTGAGTTTGTTTTTTCCGAAGGGCAGTATGGGACAGAGACACAGCCGTGCTTGGGTTATATGCTTCGCACAAGCCGCTTTAAGCTGCTCGTGCGCGGCAGTATGGAGCAAGCAATGCTGTTGGATTTGGAACAAGATCCATTTGAAATGGAGAACGTGGCAGAACACCCGGACTATCTGGAGACGAAAAAAAGAACTGCAAAAAAAGCTGAGTGACTTTATTTTGTTTGATTCGCTGGGCAAGGGATACCGCGACCGAACAGCGCCGCAGCTGCGCTGCCAAACGGAGTTGAATGCACAAGCGGAACAACTGAAGCAGTTTATCCAAAGCCAGTGGAAATAAAATAACGTTTTATCGATGTGCAGCCCGCTGGAATTACTGTGTGCTGCGCGGTTGGCTGCGCTGCCATAAAAGCACGCAGAAAAGCGCTCCCAGCAATAAAAGGCCGGATGCCGACAGGGAAGCGCTCAAGCTGCTTTCGGAGAGCCGCCCGAGACTCAGATTGACGCCGATGGCAATGCCGCGCATCAATAACGACTGTGCGCTTAAAGCGGTGGCGCGGTTTTGCTCGGTAATAGCTTCGTTTTGGATATTCGCTTGCAGCGGCCCCAGCAAGGAACAGCTGATTTGAATGCCTGCCACGCCAAGGAATAAAAGCGCGGACGGCAGAGAAAACGAAAGCAAAAAAGCACACAGGGAAGAAAAAACAAGCAGCAAAGGCAAAAAGAGACGGGGCTTCCAGCGTTTTGTTAATGCATCTGAAAACACAACACTCATGGAAAGAAGCTGCAAAACAATGTGCACGGTTCCCATGGTTGCCGTACTCCATCCTGCTTGCGCATAAAGCGGCTGGCTGAAAAAGACGATAATAAGCTGGTAAACTTCTTGCGTGATGGCCATGGCAATTAAAAAGATCACAAAGCGGTTCTTTAGAAAGGAACCAGGCCGAAAAGCGGCAATTTGAGAGGAAAGCGTCGGGGCAGCAGGAGTTCCCACCTCTTTTAAGCCAAAGGAGAGCGCTGCGGCAATGGCGTAGGAAACGACCGTCCAGAACGCAGCGGCGCGAAAATTTTCGGAAAGAAACAAGGAAAAGCAGACGCTGGCAAGAATCATGCCCAGTGTGCCGAAATACCCGTAGATGCTGAACACGCGCTGCGCCTGTCCCTTTTCGCAAGAGAGAAATAAAATGGTATCATCGACACCAGAAAGACCGCTGATAACGACACTTAAAAGCAGACGCTCACAAAGAAAGCCGCCGAAGCTGTCAGCTTGCCAAAAGATGATTTTGGAAACAAAAAATAAAGTGCTGCACAGGAGCATCGTACGGCGATATCCCAGCCAGTCAGCGACAATGCCCCAGGGCAGCTCTAAAAGGATACAGGCCACAGAAAAAATGCTTTCAATCAGTGTGATTTGAAATAAGCTGAGCCCGCACGCCTGCCGGTAAAGAGTGGCGATAGAACCATAAAACACCATCCCCTGAAAAAAGGAAATGGCATACATCAATTTAATATTACGCTGATACAACAAAAAAACCTCCCGTAGGTGTCAGTGGAGGCATATCTTTGTGCTCAGAAATACCCCAGAAAACACCCAATTGATTACACAACAAAAAGACCCCATTCGAGTGGGGAGCAGTTTTGCGGCAAATCAATTCGGAAGATTCATCGTATAAGCTCCTATTTTTCAATGTGACTGAGACTGTCGAAAAACTACCGCCTGATTCAAAAAGAAACAGGCTTCAGTTTGTGAAAAAGCAAAGCTTTTTCGACAAACTGAGAAACCATAAACACAATGTTTACAAAATCTTTGCTTTATTATAGTATATGGATAAAGCTGTGTCAAGCGATTGAATCCGCAGGAGAAATGACAGCGGCAGAGATTCTCTCGAAAATTGTGATTTTAGACAAATTTTATTCACAATATTCTTCTATTCATGAATTGAATGTTAAAAGGGATGGGAGTAAAATGAGGCGTGTGGCGCAATGCGCCTATTTTATTCAGAAAATAGAAAGTAACGAAGGAGCAAACCGATGAAAAAAATGACGCTGGGAACAACCGGAATGCAAGTGCCTGTGATTGCCGTGGGCTGTATGAGAATCGGGGGAATGGAGCCGAAGGAGAGAGCAACATTCTTAGCCGGATGCCTTGAAAATGGGCTGAATTTTTTTGATCATGCAGATATTTACGGCAAAGGGGAGTGCGAACACCTTTTTGCCGCCGCACAAAAGGAAATCGGCGCAAAGCGAGAAGATATGATTTTACAGTCGAAGTGCGGGATTCGTCCCGGAAGGTACGATTTTTCCAAGGATTATATTCTTTCTTCTGTGGATGGCATCTTAAAAAGATTGGAAACCGATTATTTAGACGTTTTATTGCTGCACCGTCCTGATGCGCTGGCCGAGCCGGAAGAAGTGGCCGAAGCGTTTGAAATGCTCCACCAGTCGGGAAAGGTTCGTCATTTTGGCGTATCCAATCACCGTCCGTATCAGATCGCGCTGCTGCAAAAGTATGTAAAACAGCCCTTATGCGTCAATCAAATGCAATTCAGCATTCCGTTCAGCACGATGGTAGCCGCCGGAGTGGAAGCCAATATGCTGACCGAAGGCGCAGTAGACCGTGACGGCGGCGTTTTGGACTATTGCCGCTTGCACGACATAACCATTCAGGCGTGGTCGCCCTTCCAGTATGGATTCTTTGAGGGAGTCTTTGTTGGCAACAACGAAAAATATCCAAAACTGAATGACGAGCTGAATGCCCTTGCGGAACAATACGGCACAACGCCCACGGCAATTGCGGCAGCGTGGGTGCTGCGTCACCCGGCACATATTCAGCTGGTTGCGGGTACGACCAGTCAGGCCCGCATGAAGGAAATTATCCGTGGTTCTGAAATTACATTAACAAGGGAAGAGTGGTATCGCTTGTATTTGGCTGCCGGGCATATTCTGCCGTAAAGGCTGCTTGAGCGGCTGCCGTGAAAAACGTGACAATGTCACTGGCTTGGGTTTTTCTTTGTTGTATAATCCTTAACAAAGTTATGGCTAAGCGGATGTGAAAAGGGGTGAGGGGCATGAAAAAGTTAAAAGCCGGTGAGGTATTTGCCATTTTGTTGGGCGCCATTATCGGGTGGGGCTCGTTTATGCTGCCCGGAACGAAATTTTTACATACGTCGGGCGTCATCAATACGTCAATCGGTATTTTTCTTGGCACGATGTGCATTGTGTTGATTGAGCGCAGCTATCGTTACATGATGCAGCAGGATATCAACGAGGGCGGCGAATTTTCCTATGTCTTGATGTTTCTGGGCAAAAAGCACGGCTTTATTGTAGGCTGGTTTTTATTCTTGGCTTATTTGAGCTTGGTGCCCCTAAATGCAACAGCCTTCCCGCTTGTCATCAACAAATGGTCGCCTGGGCTGCTGGACTTCGGCTATCTGTATACGATTGCGGGCGATGCGGTTTACTTGGGGGAAGTGCTGGCGTCTGCTCTGATTGTCTTGTTTTTTACCTATTTGAATTTAAGAGGAACAAAGCAGTCGGGAAGTGTGCAGTTTTTTATTGTGCTGGCGCTGATTCTTTGCGTGTTTTTGGTAACGGGCGGGATGCTGATGACCGCGGACATGGATGCATTTTACCAAAATTATGTGCAGGATAACGGCTTTGATTTTGCACAGATTGCACCCGTCATTGCCATTACGCCGTTTTTGTTCATTGGCTTTGACGCAATTCCGCAGCTGGTCAAAGACATGAATTTAAGCCGAAAACGCGCTTCGCTTATGGCAGTGACCGCCCTGCTGATTGGCATGAGCTGTTATATTTTACTGAATTTTGCAACGGCGCTTGCCTACGGCCCGCAGGAGGCGTATCAATTGGATTGGGCGCTGGGATACGGTGTCATGGAACACCTTGGAAAATTTGGTTTTTTGCTGCTTGTCATTGCGCTGGGTAGTGCGGTGTCCGGCGGAATTAACGGCTTTATGATTTGTGCTGTCAAGCTGATTGGTGCAATGGGCCGGGAAGATGTATTGCCGCGTGTCTTGAGCAAGACGGATGAACGCGGTGTGGCACGAAAGGCGATTTGGTTTGTGTCATTGGTGGGCATTGCCGCGTGTTTTTTTGGCCGTGAGGTGGTCAACTGGGTGGTGGACATGTGTTCTTTTGGCGCAGCGGTGACGTATTTTTATGTATGTTTGACCACTTTTTTGAAAGCGGATGCAGCGCGTGTCCGCATCGAAGCAGCAGTGGGAGCGTTTTTAAGCGTTTGTTTTGCGCTTTTGCTGATTGTGCCGGCCAGCCCCGCGGAGCTCAGTGTGCCGGCGCGTATCTTTTTGGGCATTTGGATTGCTTTGGGTGCGGTTCTGTTTGTACGCTTGTTCATGAAAGATGGCAAACGGCAGGCAAGCCGGTAAGCCGATAAGCCAAAGTGGTATTTCAATGCTGTTTGATGGGTTAGTAACGGTTGAAAAAACCGTATGTTTAAGGAGGTTATCAAGATGAAATTTCTAGTTGTCGGCGGTGTTGCAGGAGGCGCAAGTACAGCTACCAGATTGAGAAGGCTGGACGAAAGTGCCGAAATCATCATGTTTGAGAAAGGCCCCCACGTTTCTTTCTCCAACTGCTGTTTGCCGTATCGTTTAAGCGAAACCGTGCCCGAAACGGATGCACTGGTCATGATGAGCCCTGCGCAATTCAAAAATCAGTACAACATTGAGGCGCGTGTGGAGCATGAGGTGCTTTCCATTAACCGCGATGAAAAGACTGTGCGAGTGAAGAATTTGACAACGGGGGAGGAGTACACCGAGTCGTATGACAAGCTGATTCTCTCTCCCGGCGCTAATGCATTTGTGCCGCAGCTGCCGGGCATTGAAAACGCCAATATCTTCATTGTGAAAAATGTGGTTGATATTGCAAAATTGTATGATTTTGTACACAGCGGCAACGTCAAAAAAGTGACGGTTGTCGGCGGCGGCTTCATTGGCGTCGAAACAGCGGAAAATCTGGTGGAAGCAGGTTATGCCGTCACATTGGTGGAAGCAATGCCGCAGATTCTGCGCATTTTTGACTATGATATGGTTCAAATTCTCCACAAAGAAATGATGGAGAAGGGCGTCAACCTGATTTTGAATGACCAAGTGGTTTCCTGCGAGGGCTCCAATCTGAAGCTTGCCTCGGGCGCTGTCGTGGAAGGTGATGCGGTTGTCATGGCGATTGGCGTGCGTGCCGACAGCAAGCTGGCGAAAGAGGCCGGGTTGGAGCTGAACGAGCGCGGAGCCATTAAAGTGGATGCCAACTACTGCACCAGTGACCGCGATATTTACGCGGTGGGCGATGCCATTGAAGTCTACAATGCCTTAACGCATCGTCCCATGTCTTTGACGATGGCCGGCCCTGCACAAAAACAGGCGCGTGCCGCTGCGGACCATATTTATGGCCGCACTGTGAGAAATACGGGCTACATTGGTTCCAGCTGTATTCGAGTGTTTGACTACAATGCAGCAGCTACTGGGTTGACAGCAGCGCAGTGCGAGGCGGCCGGTATTTCCTATGATATTGCATATGTGATTCCGCAGGATAAGGTGGGCTTAATGCCGAACAATTATCCCTTGTTCTACAAGTTGGTGTATGAAGTTCCCACCGGCAAGGTGCTGGGCGCTCAGGCGATTTCGAAGGGCGAAGCGGCAAAGCGCGTTGATATTGTGGCTACCCTTTTGAAATTCGGCGGTACCGTGGATGATCTGCGTGACTTGGAGCTGTGCTATGCCCCGCCCTTCTCCACAGCGAAGGATGCAGGAAATCATGCCGGTTTGGTTGCTTGCAACCTGCTGCAAAAAACCTTCCGTCAAGTGCGCGTAGATGAAGTGCGCGGCTTGGTGGAGTCGGGCGCGTATATCATCGACGTGCGCGAGGAGCATGAGTATGCCGCAGGCCACATTAAAACGGCTGTCAATATTCCGCTCAGCCAGCTGCGCAATCGTTTGGATGAGATTCCCACCGACCGTCCTGTTTATCTGCACTGCCGCAGCTCCCAGAGAAGCTACAATGCTTGCCTGGCGCTTCAGGGGCACGGCTTTAAAAATATTTACAATATTTCCGGCAGCTTCTTGGGTATCAGTTTTTATGAATACTTCAATGATGTCACCCAAAAACGCGACCCGATTGTAACGGCTTACAATTTTAATTAAAGGCCGAAAGCGGCGGCGCCTGCTGAACCGGGCACGCTGCGCGAAGAAAGAAAACAGCGTGTGCGGCCCTTTTGCACGTAAGGGCCGCACATGCTGTGTGAATGAGGAGAAGAACGATGAAACGAATTGATAAAACACAATTTTTTGCCGGTGTTGCAGTGCTGGTCATCACACTCGCTCTGGGCATTGGCTTTCTCGGCTCCAATATGTTGCTGTTCCGCATGTTGATTGGCCTTGGCTTGGGCTATGCACTAATGCGTGCTGCATTGGGCTTTGCAGGCAGTGCGAACCGTACCTATAACACAGGTTCCACCAAGCTTGTGCGCACGCTGATGTTTTTGTTTTTCATCAGCGCTGTTTTGTCCGCAGCATTGACTTTTATCGGCGGTGCGGATACCTACGGTCTGTGGGTAAATCAAATTAACCTCGGTTTGCTGGTGGGAGGCCTCATGTTTGGTGTCGGTATGGCGTTTTGCATGTGCTGTGCGTCCGGCGTGCTGACAGATATGATTGAAGGCCCTTCCCGTGCAATCATTACGTTGATTTTCTTTGGTATCGGCGTATACATCGGCTTCCCGCTGCAGGCGACACAAGCATGGGTTACCGATACATGGGTGAGCAGCGGAACGTTTGAAAGCGGTGTTTATCTGCCTGACTTGTTTCAGTTTGACGGTTTGGACGGCTATCTTGGCGCGCTGATTTTAACCGGTATTTTGTGCCTGGCAGTTTGTGGCGCCGCAAAATGGTATGAAAATAAACGCCGAAAAGAAAAAACCTATACTGGTGTTGGTTCTGAGAAAGAGCAGATTGCCGCTGAGGTGGAGGCCTTGCAGGATGAATCCATTTCCCCGCTTTTGTCCGAGAATACGATGTATCGTTTGTTTGCCAAGCCTTGGACGCTCACGATGGGCGCTGTGGTGATTGCGCTTTTGTTCGGCTGCTTGATGATTGTTACAAAGAGCGGTTGGGGCGCTTCCACACCTTACGGCTACTGGTTTGGCCGCGTGCTGCTTCTGTTTGGTGTGCCCATTGAAAGCATTACCGAATTTACCAAGCAGGGAGCCGACCCCTTCACCGTGCCGTTTTTCTCCAATGCGATGAATGTGCAGAATGTTTGCATTATCATTGGTGCACTGGTGGCAAGCTTGACCATGGGCAAATTCACCTCTCAATTCCGCGAGGGCCTCAAAATTACAGGAAAAGAAATTCCTGTTTACATCATTGGCGGTTTGCTGATGGGTGTTGGTACCCGTTTGGCAAACGGCTGTAACGTAGGTGCGTTGTATACGCCGATTGCCAACCTGTCGCTGTCCGGCTGGATTTATTTTGTGTTCCTGTTCAGCGGCGGTATTCTGGGCAACATCATCAAAAAACGTTATTTCGCTATGTTTGATAAAAAATAAGCGGTGTGCTCTTTGTGGGCATCATGCAGAAAGGGTCAGGGAAAAACCTTGGTTTTTCCCTGACCCTTTTGTGTGGTTTTGTCATGATGGCTTATTGTCTCGGCGGTGCAATGGGAGGTGTGCGCTTGTCCAGCGCAATCCCCAGTTTTAACATTTGCTGGACAGCGGGCTTCATGCCGCGAAAGTGCAAGCCGGTAATGCCGCACTGTGTGGCGGCCACGGCGTTGTTGCGGTTGTCGTCCAGAAAAATGCATTCCTCGGGCCGCAAGCCGTACTGCCGCAGCAAAACCTGATAAATCCGCAGGTCAGGTTTTGTCACTTGAATTTGGCAAGAGGCAATGCCGCCTTCAAAATAAGCCCAAAACTTGCGGTCACGCAAAAACTCCAGCACATCAAAAGAAATATTGGACAGATAAAACAGCCGATAGCCGTGTTTTTTTAAACGGTTCAGCAGCTGCACGGTATCTTCTTTTGTTTTCAGCATGTCATACCAGTCGTGCAGCACCACATCCACCTCAAAGCTGCGGCCAATGGCTGCGGCTTTTTGGCGCATAATGGCATTGGCTTGCTGACGGGTCAACAGGCCCGCATCCAGCGCCAGCCATTCCTGGCTGCCGAATGTGATGTCATAAATTTGCTTTTCGACACGCTCGTTCATAAAGCGGTCTACCAAAAAACTGCGCGGGTGGAAATCTACCACAACGCCGCCTAAATCAAAAATAATATTGCGGTACAAAACGCAATCACCTGCCTTTTTTGTTCAAGACGCACAGGCGCCGCATTTATTATACACTATTTTTAGATGTATAGAAAGCCCTTGACGATGAATATTTATGGAGCATACCGCCGAAATGACAGGCAAAAAGAGCAGGGGGGAGAAGTATGATTTTATATGAGCTTTGTCAAAAAGAAGTGATTGATTTAAAGACGGGCAAAGACATGGGCAGTGTGGACGATATTGCATTTGACGAATCGACCGCCCAAATTACCCATTTGGTGATTTACGGAAAGTGGAAGCTGTTTGGGCTTTTAGGGCGCCATCCCGACATCAAAATACCTTGGTCAGCCATTCAAACCATCGGCAAAGATGCGGTGCTGGTTCATGCGGATTGCATCCAGCAGGAGAAGAAATAAGTGATTATTTCCATAAATTACCTTAAAAATGACAATGTTGAAATTTGTCTGAAAAAGCTGCAAAAAAAGGAAAAAGTGCTTGACAAGCATAGGGTTTGTTTCGTTATAATGAGAACCGGCGTTTCATCAAGGTCAGAAAGTGCATGGCTTTGGTATGGCGCATTCTGGACGATTTGTAATTGATACAGCACCGTGTGATAAAATTGCTTTGAACGAGGTGCTGCACATTGGAATGATCGAGAAAGGAATGGAACAAATGAAAGGACTAACGGCGGTGCAGGAGCGCATCACCGAAAAAACAAGCCGTTATGCTTGGCTTTTCAATCTGGCGGCAGGGCTGTTGTTCCCGTCTATTTTGTTTTGGGGCATGGAGTGGCTGCATCGCGGAACCTTGTTCAGCGATGAGTTTTGGAATGAAAGACTGCTGCCGCATCCTGAGGCGTTTATTTTAGCTTGGCTGTTTGTTCTGGGTGTGTACACAGTGATCAGCCAAATTTTCGGGCGTCACTGGCCGGCGGTGCTTACTTTGGGAATCATCGCTTATGGCGCGGGTACGGTGACCTACTTTAAGCTGGAAATGCGCGGTGAGCCGCTTTTGCCCTGGGACTTTCAGCAGCTGGGCGATTTTATGGGTGTTGCCGATAACGTGAAGCTGTCGGTTCAGCCGCACATGATTGTGGTGGCGCTTATTTTCCTGCTTTGCTTGGGTCTGAGCATCATGATGCCTTCCTCTTACCGCGGCATGAAGCGCCGCGGGCTGATTGTGCGTCTTATTTTGGCCATTGTTGGCGCGGTGATGTCGCTTGGCATTTTCTTTGGCATTTACATGAGCAAAGAGGTTTGCGCTTCGTTTCATATTTACGAGGACATGTGGATGCAGGACCGCTACTACCGCAATTACAGCATTGTGACGGGCTTTTTAACAAACTTGCGCGTGATGCAGTTTGAAGCGCCTGAAAATTACAGCCAAGAAGCGGTTTATGAGCGTTTAGACCAGGTGGAAAAAGCCCCTTCCGACGAGCCGATGTATGCGGATTCTTATGCGGCGGAACATGAAAAGGACGCGGTGCAAACGCCCAATATTATTTATGTGATGAATGAATCCTTCTGGGATGTATCGCGCTTGGAGGGTATTGCTTTTGACCGTGATTTAACCCCGAATTTAAAGCGGCTTGCACAGCAGGGGGCAAGCGGGTATGTGTATTCGCCTAGCTTTGGCGGAGGCACATGCGATGTGGAATTTGAAGTGCTGACGGGCTTTTCACTGGAGCATCTGCCCGCCGGAAGCAAGCCCTACCAGCAATATGTGACGGATGCAACCCCGTCCTTGGCGCAGTTCTTAAAGGGGCAAGGATACAGCACGGTGGCCATCCACGGATATTACGAAAGAATGTGGAGCCGGAATACGGCTTATCCGCGTTTGGGGCTGGATGATTTTATTTCGATTGAAGATATGTCCGACCCGGATAAACGGCGCGGTTTTGTTTCCGATATGGAGATGACCCAGCAGATTATTGAACAGTACGAAAGCCGTAAAGAGAACGGCCCGGTATTCATTCATGCCGTGACGATGCAAAACCACACAACGTATGACGAAAGCAAATATCCGCAGGATGAGCTGGTGAATGTGCTGGAGCATCCGGGTCTTTCCGAAAAAACGCTTTCGCCGCTGCGCGACTTTGCCACCGGCGTATATGAAGCCGACGCCGCGCTGGGGGCTCTGACCGATTATTTCAGCCAAGTGGAAGAACCGACCATCATTGTGTTCTGGGGCGACCATTTCAATCCGTTTGGCGATGGCTATGAGATTTACGAAAAGACCGGATACATCGAAAAAGGAGATACCTCCAGCCCCGCACTGCATCAGACGGATTTGCTGATTTGGAGCAATTACAGCGACACGCACACCGACCTCGGCACGATTGCCGCTTATGAGGTTTCTCCCGTTATGGCGGAGCTGTACGGCCTTGAAAGACCCATTTATTTTGACTATCTGCTTCAGCAAATGAGCGTTTACCGCGCGCGTACACGCGGGGTGACCGTAGAAGCAAACGGCTCTTTCTCTGAAACGATGACCGAGGAACAGCAGCAGTGGTATAACGACCATTGGCTGCTGCAATACGACCAAATGTTTGGCAAAAACTTTACGGCACAGTGGGAAAATGAGACGTAACGCAGCGGGATGTGTTCTCTGAAAAAACCATTTGTTTGCGGCGCAAACGGCACAGCGGGGCAGCCTTGGGGCAAAGCCGCTGTGCCGTTTTTTGTCTTGTTTTTCGATAAAACGAAAAAACTTTTGAAAATGCTTGATTTTTACTTGCACAATGTGATATAATACAACGGCAATACGCACGTATTATTGTGATGCTCCGGTGCCGCCTTGGCGGTGGGGTGTCATGGAAATAATGCGGAGGAAAAACAATTTTTAGGAGGATTTTACTATGGCAGTCGTATCTATGAAACAGCTTCTCGAAGCCGGCGTACACTTCGGTCATCAGACCCGTCGCTGGAACCCCAAAATGGCAAAGTACATCTTCACCGAGCGCAATGGTATCTATATCATTGACTTGCAGAAGACCGTGAAAAAGCTGGACGAGGCTTACAACTTTGTGCGTGACATCGCAGCAGAGGGCGGCAGCGTTTTGTTTGTCGGTACCAAGAAGCAGGCTCAGGACTCTGTGCGTGAGGAAGCACAGCGCTGCGGTATGCACTATGTGAACGCTCGTTGGCTGGGCGGTATGCTCACCAACTTCCGCACCATTCGCCGCCGCATCGACCGTATGGCTCAAATCAACAAAATGCGTGAGGACGGCACCTTTGAGATGCTGCCCAAAAAGGAAGTTGCAAAGCTGGAGCTGGAGCTGGAGAAGCTCGAGAAGTTCCTGGGCGGCGTGAAAGAGATGGAGCAGCTGCCGAAGGCAATGTTCATCGTTGACCCGCGCAAAGAGCGCATTGCTGTTTCCGAGGCACGCAAGCTGAACATTCCCATCGTGGCAATCGTTGACACCAACTGCGATCCGGACGAGATCGACTATGTCATCCCCGGCAACGACGACGCAATCCGTGCTGTTAAGCTGATTGCGGGCGCTATGGCTGACGCTGTGCTGGAAGGCCGTCAGGGCGAGCAGTTTGAGGAAGCAGCGGCTCAGGAAGAAGCTGCCGAATAATTTTGTGCGCGTTATGGTATCCTTCGCTTCCTCTGCGCAGGCGGGGGATACCATTTTTGATGTTTTGACTTGTAATTTGTAAAAAGGAGAAATAGAACCATGGCTTTTACTGCTACTGATGTAAAAAACCTGCGTGAGCAAACAGGCTGCGGCATGATGGACTGCAAAAAGGCTTTGACCGAGTCCAACGGCGATTTCGAGAAGGCGGTTGAGTACCTGCGTGAGAAGGGCTTGGCAGCTGCTGCGAAAAAGGCAGGCCGTATTGCTGCTGAGGGTATGGTATTTGCTGAGGCCGATATGGCGAAGAAGGTTGGCGTTGTCATCGAAGTAAACGCTGAGACTGACTTCGTTGCAAAGAATGAGCTGTTCCGCACTTTCGTGCAGGATTTGGCACAAATCGTAATCAACGAGAATCCGGCTGATGTTGACGCTCTGCTCAAGTGCAAAATGGGCGACGGCGACGTTGACGCTGCTCTGAAAGAGAAGATTCTGGTTATCGGCGAGAACATTAAGATTCGTCGTTTTGAGCGCTTTGAGGGCGTTTGCGCTGCTTATATTCACGGCGGCGGAACACACGGTGTTCTGGTTGAGTTCAACACCAGCGACGCTGTGGCTTCCAAGCCCGAGTTTGTTGCTTTCGGTAAGGACATCGCTATGCAGATTGCGGCTGTTAACCCCACATACCTGAACGAGGCTTCCGTTCCCGCTGAAGTGCTGGAGAAGGAGAAAGAGATTCTCCTCGCTCAGATCAGCAACGATCCGAAGCTGGCAAGCAAGCCCGACCAGGTGAAAGAGAAAATGGTCGAGGGCAAAATCGGTAAATACTACAAAGAGAACTGCCTGGTTGATCAGCAGTTCGTGAAAGACGGCGATTTGACGGTTGCTCAGTACGTTGAGAAAACCGGCAAAGAGCTGGGCGGCGATATCGAAATCGTGAAGTATGTCCGCTTTGAGAAGGGCGAGGGCCTGGAGAAGAAAGAGGATGACTTCGCAGCAGAAGTTGCAAGCATGGTAAAATAATCTGCTGTGCATATTTCTGTCGCCCAATTGTCCAAAAATGACACCGAATGATCTCCACTCAAAGCGCATGGATTTGCCGCTGAGGAAAGGGCAGAAGATTCATTGAGGACATTGGGTGAAAAAGGGGATATCAAGAAAGATAAGAGAGAGGCGTTTCATAAGGAGCGTTTCTCTCTCTTTTTTTATTCTCCGCGGCTTTCCTTGGTCGAAGAGTTTGCGGAAAAGAAAATTGCATCATACTTTTACAAGGAGCAAAACGTAAGCGACTTGAGATTTTAACCGGGATGCGATATAATGAGAGCCGGGTAAGAGTATCAGCTGTTTTGAAAAATAGCAGGAAGTGAGAGTGCTTACCCGTTTGGAAAGGTTTTTATCAGAAAAGGAAACAAACGTTTGGTGCAGAACTGCAAAAAACGAATTTTCAATATAGGAAGAACCGTATATGATAAGTTTTGACGTGTGCTGTTATACCAGCCACTGGAACAGGGAGATAGAAGCGTTTTGCAAGGCAATTGCGAAGTCGGAATTAGAAGAACAGAGCGTTTTTGTTCGAATTGCCGTTTGCGATGGTATCGAGAGTTTCAACTCTGTCAAAGAATTTCTGTCTGAGTGCAAGGGGACCGTGCAGTTTGACCTTTTGAGCGTACCGGCAGATGATACAACAGCACAAGCCTATCAAAAGCTGGCTCAAAATGCACGAGCGAGCTTTCTGGTGTTCTGTGATGCAAGGGCGCGTTTGGACCCCAAAACCTTAGATAATCTTCGGGAAAGTATCGCAACTAAAGGATACACGGCGATGGAGTGCCGCGAACTGCCGTTGGAGAGTACGCGGTTTTATCATCCCCAAACCCATGAAATGGAACAGATCGGAGGATTGTGCTGCTGTGTAGAGCGCAATCTGTTCCACGAGCTTGGCGGCTTTGATGAAGCAATGCGCATGGAGGATGCATGGCTGGATTTCAGCCGCAGGCTTCGTTTACAAGGCGCGTTGATGCATTATGTTCCAAAAGCGGTTGTGTACCGTGCCTGTGACACACAGAATGAGCCGCCGGTTGCTTCGCGGCAGGACACGCTGGATACTCTGATGAGCGGGTATTTGCTTTGTTTGAAGTATACGCCGAAAAAGGCCTGCAAAGAGTGGCTTTGGCGCTGTCGGCAAACGGCAGAAGCCGCTAATCAAACGGAACGCCTTCACACATGGGAGAAGCAAATTCGTAAACGCATATCGCATGACCGAAAATTTTACCGAACCACTGTGCGTCCGTCCAAGCTGTGCCGGGAATTTTTATCCACGGAGGCTTTTCAGCTGATTCGCACGCAAACACCGCAAGAGGGCGCATTTGACGAACAGCATCGGCTGACAGTAATCGTGCGCACTTACCGCCGCCCGCAGGTACTTCGTCAAGCGCTGGAAAATTTGACGATGCAAACCTGCATGAATTTTGACGTCATTGTAGCAGAGGACGGAGAAGAACCGATGGCACAAATGGTGGTGCAGGAATTTGCCGCCCGTCTGTCGGTTCACTATTTATCGGCAAAAGCGCATGTGGGACGCTGTGAAATCGGAAATCTGGCACTCAAAACGGTAAAAACGCCGTATGCGTGCTTTTTGGATGATGATGACTATTGGTATGCCGATTATGTGGAAACGGTTTCTCATTATTTTACCGCCTATCCCGCGTGTGGGATGTTTTGCTCCTGCGCAGTTCTGGCGAAGGTGAAGCTGCTGACGGAGGACGGCTCGGCGTATGAAGTATTAAGCAAAGAAAATCACGCGGTGAGAAATCTTTCAAGGGTGGATTTTTGCCTGGAAAATGCCGTTCCCATTCAAGCGGTGGTGTTTCGCACCGAGCTGTTTTCTCAGTACGGCGGCTTTGCCCCCGCGCTGGATGCCTTCGAGGATTGGGATTTGTGGCTGCGATACAGTATGCACACAAAAATTTGCACCATTGAAAAAACACTGAGCTTGTTTAAAATTCCGGGCGAGCCGGATGAAGCGGCGGCGCGGCACAACAGAATGCTCCCTTACCGAAAAATTATGCTGGAAAAGGTGGCGCAGCAAAGCGAAAATTTTACGGCACAAGAGGTTTTAACTTTTCTGGAAAAGGTACGGACGGTTCAGACGGTGGACGACACACCGTCCTTTCATCAATCGGCAGAGCAGATTCGGCAATCTGCCGTCTGGCGGGCGGTGATGCCGGTTCGCCGTTTTTGGGCAGCCGCCGCGGGCCTGCTTTCGGCGGNNCCGACGGTCTGATGGGTGCAAGCCGCTGGTTTGGCCCCATGCAGCCCGAAACACAGACAAGGGAAGGGTATCGTGCGTTTGTGGAGGAAACCCAATGGGCGCCTTATTTTCGTCTTTGGGCTTTTTTGAAAAAGAAAAAGCGCTGACGGAGATGCTCGCGGATGGTCTGCGGATGAGGAAGTTGAGGAGAAAAGGGGAATGTGCGTGTTTGACGTTTGTTTCGTGTCGTACTGTTCAGAAAAATGGGTAGATGGTTGCCTAAAAGCCTTTTCTCGGGTACAATATGATAAGAAAAAGATTTCGCTCTATTTTGCAGATAATCAGTCGACAGACGGCACATTGAATGCCTTGGAGCGCGGCAAGCAGCAGTATGCAGAGCAGTTTGCCGGGTTCCATATTCTGGCGCAGAAAGAAAACCGTGGCTTTGGAGCCGGCAGCAATGCGGCTGCACGCGAGGGAACAGGCGAATATATCTTTTTCTGCAATCTGGATACGGAAATTCACGAGGATGCTTTTTTTCATCTGGAACGCGCCATTCGGTCTGCCGGGCAGGACGTGGCGGCTTTTGAATTGCGTCAGTTTCCGTATGAACATCCCAAGTGCTATGACCCCGTAACCATGGAGGTTTCATGGGCGAGCGGTGCATGCATGGTGGTGCGCCGCGATGTATGGGAAAAAACCGGCGGATTTGACGAAAATATTTTTATGTACGCCGAGGATGTCGATTTGTCTTGGCAGATTCGCGCGCTGGGCTACCGCATTCAATATGTACCGGCTGCGGTGATAACGCATTTCTGCTACGAAAGCGCCGGGCAGGAAAAACCGGGGCAGGTGGTCGGCAGCTTGGTCGGAAATCTGTTTTTACGGCAGAAATACGGTACTCTGCACGAGATAGAAGGCTGGGAAGCTGTGCGCAAGATTTTACAGCCCAAGCTGTCTGCAAATCCTGATGCATGGGCGCTCTATCGCCGGTGTTTAGCGAATACGAAGAAACAGCGACGCTATTATCGTCATTTTTATGAAACACATATTCAGCCTACTTCCTTTCGTCCCCAATTCATCGGGACAGAATATGAAGAAGCACGGGGCGGGGCGTTTTTTTGCTGCCGAAAGCCAAAGCAAACGCCGCTGGTGACTGTTTTGGTGCAGCAGATGCCTGTGCCGCGGTTGGCTGAGACTTTGGAAAATTTAACACATCAAACATATCAGCACTTTCAGGTGCTGCTGCCTTGTTCGATGCAGGCTCAAGCATATCGAGCGTCAATAGAGCAGTTTCAGCAAAAGCTGAAACTAGGGTTTTCCTGTGCTGACCGTCTTTCAGATATGGTGCAGGAGCTTGATACCGAGTATTTCTGTTGTTTGAGCGGGGAACTGCTGTTTGCCGAGCACCTTGAAACGGTAGCTTGTGCTATGGAAGAAACGCCCGATTATCAGTGTTATACGACAGATTATCGCTATTTTTCCGAAGGAGAAAAACGCTGGATAGACAGTTTTTATATACCGCAAGCGGGCCGTGCGGCGCAATTCTTTTGCACGCCGCCTTATCCCTTGGGGGTGGTGATGTTCCGTCAAAGCGCGATGAGTGCAGCGCACATGGCAGCGCTGGAACAAGGGGATGCCACGCGCTTTTGGGCGCTTATTTTGAGCGGGGAGAAAGCGTTTGTTCACTGTGCAAAAACCACTGTGCTGTGCCCTATGGGCGACGAGGAGAAGCTTCGGCAGATGCAGCATGAAACGGCTTTGCGGGCTTCGGTGAATGAAATTTTAACGAGCGCAACGTGGCGTGTATGCACTCCGGTGCGGTTGATGCTGCGCGGTACCTTGCCGCAGCCGGTGGATGCGCAAAAAGACAGCGTACAGGTGCTGGAGGCATTTGTACAGGACGTTCAAGCAAGCCGGTGCTGGAATGCGGTGAAAAAGCTGCGGAAATAACCGTTGGAATACAGGGAAAGTAACAAGTAAAAGAAAGATACAGGAGATGACATCATGAAAGTAATGAGCGTATTTGGAACACGTCCGGAAGCAATCAAGATGTGTCCGCTCGTAAAAGAATTGGAAAAGCACCCCGAAATTGAGAGTGTGGTGTGTCTGACGGGACAGCATCGCGAGATGCTCCAGCAGGTGATTGATATTTTTCAAACCAAGGTTCATTACAATTTGGATATCATGCGCCAGCGTCAAACCCTGACCACCATCACAGCCGACATTTTAACTAATATTCAGGCCATTTTTGAAAAAGAGAAGCCGGATTTGGTGTTGGTACACGGCGATACCACCACCAGCTTTGCGGCGGCTTTGGCGGCGTTTTACCAGCAAATTCCCGTGGGGCATGTAGAGGCCGGCTTGCGAACCTTTGATAAATATTCTCCGTTCCCCGAAGAAATGAACCGAACTCTGACGGGGCGCATTGCAGAGCTGCACTTTGCTCCCACAAACACGAACCGCGCCAATCTTGCTGCGGAGGGCGTGACAAAAAATGTGTTTGTAACAGGCAATACGGTGATTGATGCCTTCCATACGACACTGAAAGAGGGCTATACCTATAAAAATGAGAGCTTGAAACAGCTTGATTTCACAGGAAAGCGTTTGGTGCTCCTGACGGCACACCGTCGTGAAAATTTAGGTGAGCCGCTGGAAAATATCTGCCGCGCCGTGCGGGCTTTAGAGCAAAAATATGACGATTTGGTGTTTGTCTATCCCATGCACATGAACCCGGCAGTTCGGGAAACGGCAAAGGCGATTTTGTCCGACTGCGAGCGTGTGCACTTGATTGAGCCGCTGGATGTGGAAGATTTGCACAACTTAATTAACAGCAGCTTTATGGTGATGACCGATTCCGGCGGTTTGCAGGAGGAAGCACCGTCTTGCGGCGTTCCTGTGCTGGTGCTGCGCACGGAAACCGAGCGCCCGGAAGCGGTAGAAGCCGGCACGGTAAAGGTAGTTGGTGTGTGCGAGCATGAGATTTTCGAGCAGGCATGTACTTTGATTGAACAGCCGGAGAAATATGAAGCGATGGCACATGCTGTCAATCCGTACGGAGACGGCCATGCCAGCGAACGGATTGTAAAGGAAATCCTCAACTGGTATCAACAAAAATCATAATTGGGAGAACGACATGCTGGAATCAAAACAGGAAGTGCTGAAAAAAACGAATGAAGCCTTGAATGCTTTGGAAAATACCATTCAGCAAATCGAGCGCAACCACTCGTTTCGCCTGCTGGAAGGAGCTGCGCGGGCAAAAGCGCAGCTCTTGGGCGAAAAGGGAGCATTGACCGGTTGGCTCGGCGGGGGAGAAAGCGACGGGCGATATCAGCCGGTACATCAGCTCTTAGAGTACACGGCGCGGCTGCGCACAGAGCTTTCACAAATGCAGCTCTATGATATGACAGGCAAAAAGAAAACGGCCTTTCTGTTTCTTGGTGTCATCAACTTTGATTACTTGCACCAAAGACCCCAGCATTTGTGTGTGCAGCTTGCTGCGTTGGGCTACCCGGTGTTTTATGTCAATGTCGATTTTCCTTTGGAGAAAAAAGAGGTTGTCAATCAACAGGGCGTTGCGGTGATTACACCCGCCTACGAGGAGATGCAGGCACACAATATCTATGAAACCGTAGACCAAATGGACAAGGGGGCAATTGTCGCCTTTCTGCGGGGGACGGCAGATCGCGTGAAGGAGATTTGTCAGGCGGAGGAATATGTCATCATCAATGAATATCCCGGCTGGCACATCGGCGCCATTCAGCTAAAGCGGGAGCTTGGCTGGACGCTCATTGCAGACTATTTGGACGATTATCTGGACTTCCCGGATGCCAAGCAAACACAGCTTCCCGCCATGGTGGAACACATGCTGCAAGAGTCGGATGTCGTGCTGGCAACATCGGATTATCTCGCGAAAAAAGCGGGCCAATACGCGAAAACGGTAGAGATTTTGCGAAACGGAACGTGTGTGGAACATTTTGAAAAAGCACGCGGGAAAAAATCTTCCGGCACGCGCCCGGTGGTTGGATATTTCGGGGTGCTGTCCGATTGGTTTGCATGTGACATGATTCAAGCGTTGGACGATAGTACGCTTGACATTGACATTCACTTGATCGGGTTTGCAACGCAAAAAGTGAAAGAGCGCTTGGGCAAATGCAAAAAGGTGCGCTGGACGGATGTTGTCCCGTATGAGGCGTTACCGAATTATTTGCAGACCTTTGATGTCTGCCTGATTCCTTTTGATGCATCCACCAGTTTGATTCAGGCGACGAACCCGGTAAAATTTTATGAATATCTCAGCGCGGGCAAGAAAGTGGTTGCAACACGCATCCCGGAGCTTGTTCCGTTTGAGAACCGATATGCTTATTTGACAAACGATCCGCAAGAGTTTGTGCACGCGGTGCAATGCTGCTTGGATGGAACAGATGTTCTGGCGAGTGAGGAGGAACGCATTTCCTTTGCACGCGAAAATGACTGGTCGGTGCGTGTGAATCATTTGCTGACTTTAACGGAAAAAATAACAAGGGAGAATCAGACATGAAAGTAAACGATCAGGCATACTGGGAAGAGCGATTTGCCTCGAAGGATTGGGACCAATATGGCGGACAGGATCAAACACGCTTTTTCATGCAGGTTTTGGTCGATTACCTGCCGGACTGGCTGAAAGCGGAATGGCAGGAAAAAGAGTATACGGTGTGCGATGCAGGCTGTGCAAAAGGGGAAGGCGCGGCGCTGCTCGCGCAGGTGTTTCCCAAGTGCAAAGTGTTCGGAATGGATTTTTCGCCCAGCGCCATTCAGGAAGCTGCCCGCATGTACCCGCAGGCAAGCTTCTATGTGGGCGATATTTATAACTGGCATGAAACGTATGACGTCATCGTTAGCTCTAACGTGTTGGAGCACTTGGAGCATCCCGACCAAGTGATGAAAAATATGCTGAAAAATACCCGTGAGTATTTGGTGCTGATGGTGCCGTTAGACGATGAAACAGGCCATGTAGAGCATATTAACCGTTTTTCGTTCGATTCTTTCAACAACCTGTATGACGGTTTTTCCTTGGCCTATCACACATGGATTTACTGCGGCGACCCGCTATGGCCCGGTTATCAGCTGCTGCTTGTTTACCGCAAAGATAAAAAGGACAACGATGCAGGAAAAGAAAGACAGCTTGCGGAAATCAGCGGCGGCGTTGCCGAAAAAGCTTCCTTTGCGCGGATGCTGTCGGAAAAAGAAACTGCTGTGCAGCAGATTCAAACCATGGAACAGGAGAAAGTGCAGCTGGCGGGGCAATGCAGCACGCTGGAGCAGGAAAAGCAGCAGCTTTCCGAACAGTGCAGCGGCTTGGAGCAGGAAAAACAGCAGCTGACGGAACAATGCGGCAGCTTGAAACAGGAGTATGCCGCGCTGGAGCAAGAGAAAAGAGCGGCAGTAGAAGCTTTAGAGCAGCAGCTGGCAGAGCAAGCAGAAAAAACCGACCATGCATTCGCACAGATAAAGGAAGAAGAAAGAAAAACACGGCAATTGTGTGCTTATGCGGAGGATACGTTCAGCATTTATTATCGGCAGATTCAGCTGCAAAATCAGGCGATTCATGAGGCGCTCGTTTATAATCAGCAGATGATGGATGCCAAAATGTTTAAGCTGATTCACCTGTTTGGACGTATCAAGCGGCAGCTGCTGCTTGGCAATATGCAGGAAAAGCGCCGCTTTTTCTCATGGCTGACACACCGTTCGGCAACCGTGACAGACGGCGACCACCGTTTCCAGCCGCTTTACAGTGTGCAGGATGCCCTGCGCAGAGTAGAGCATCCGAATTGTGCTGCACCGAACCTGCCTTTGGATGTGGACATGATTTGCCGCCCCGAACCGCAGGGCATCCTCAAGCAAATGGATATTTTTACCAGCAGCTTTGTGGATCATATCAAAACACAGAATGCTTACTTCGACCAGGTGATTTACCAGGCCAAAACGCCGGGTGCGGCACAGCTTGCCGACATGATCAAGCACACGGCATGCAAGGGTATTATGGTGTATCCCCATACGGTCAACTGGGAACCGCTGCAAACGCCGCAGCAGCTTTTGCGTGCTTTTGCCAAACGCGGCTGGCTGTGCCTGTTCTGTGAACATCCGGACATCCATTCCGGCGTGAGAGAGCTGGAAAAGAATCTCTATATGGTAACGGAAGCCGATGTGATACAGGCGGTAGGAAACACGGAAGTGACCGTGCTGCTCACATGGATGGGTTCCATGGCGTTTGTCGACCACTTACCGAACAAAAAAATCTGGTACAATGTGCTGGATAAAATTGATATTTTCGGCTTGTATGACAGCGTGTTTGAAATGCTGCATTACAAAATGGTTCAAAAATCCGATTGGATTAGTTATGTGGCAAAACCCCTGCTTTCCTATGCGCCGAACCGTATGGACGCAGTGCATTTGCCCAACGGATGCCACCCGGCAGAGCTGGTGCAGGCGGCGAAAAAAGAATGGCCGGTTCCGGCAGATTTGCAGCCGATTTTACAGCTGGGGCATAAAATTGTCGGATACTTTGGGTATATTGAGTCCTGGATGAATCAAGATTGGATTCGTCAGGCGGCTCTGGCTCGCCCCGACTATGAGTTTGTTTTTATCGGCTCGGTGCGTGTGGATATTTCCGCGCTGGAGAAACTGCCGAACGTGCATTTCTTAGGCTTGAAAAAGTATCAGGAGCTGCCGGCTTACACGGTACACTTTGATGTGGCTACCATCCCGTTCTTAATCAATGAGATGATGGACTGCGTGTCTCCCATCAAGTTTTATGAATACTGTGCGTTCGGAAAGCCTGTTGTCACCAGCCGCATGAAAGAAATGGAAGACTATGAGTGTGCTTTTGTTTCTTGCGTGGACAATGGGCGGGAATTCCTTGCGAAAATTGACGAATTTCTAAAGCCGGAGATTGCGCAGCTGGCTGCAAAGGAAGCGCCGCAGATTGCGCTGGAGAACAGCTGGGACAAACGCGCTCAAACGATGGAGCGCCATTTTAAAGGCGGAAAATATGAGATTTTAGAGAAGGATTACACCAAGTACGATGTGATTATTCTTGCTGTTATTGACTATGACTTCCGCTATCAGCGTCCGCAGCACTTTGCTGCACGCTTTGCGGAAAACGGCCACCGTGTATTTTATATCAACGCCAACCACTTCCAGCCGACAGGGGTTCAGGAAATCAGCCCCAACCTGTATATTGTCAACATCAATCATCCCACGGAAGTGGCCATTCATGTGACCGACTGGGCAAACGATATGAACTTGCTGAAAGGTCATTTCGATGGGTTGATTCAGGATTATTGCATTCGTGATGCGGTGACGATTGTCGACTATCCCAACTGGATTTGGGGTGCAGAGTATCTGCGTGAGACGTATGGCTTTAAGATGATTGTCGACTATATGGATGACTTCACCGGCTTTTTGAACCCTGCGGAAAAGCTGGTGGGCAGCAACTGCGTCAAAATGCTCCACAGCTGTGACGCGGTCATCCCCAGCTCCCAGTTCCTTTCGGATATTGCGCAAAAATATCAGTCGGTACCCGGAATTGTGCGAAATGGCACCGAGTATGCATTTTTCCATGAAGCATACGGGAAGAATGTCCAAAAACAGCGCCCGGTCATTGGTTATTATGGTGCGGTTGCACACTGGTTTGATGCGCAGAAGGTATGCTATCTGGCAGAACATCTGCCGCAGTGCGATATTGTTATCATCGGCGCGGTGACGGATTGGGAAAGCGACCTGTCTTCGCATAACAATATTCAGCTGCTGGGTGAAAAGCCCTATCAAGAGCTGCCCCAGTATTTGAAGGATTTTGACATTTGCCTGATTCCGTTTGACACCTCCACGGATTTGATTAAAGCGACAAACCCGGTGAAGTTCTACGAGTATTTGAGCGCCGGCAAAAAGATTGTTGCAACGGAAATTCCCGAGCTGGAGCCGTATCGTGACCGCTATGTGTATATGGCAAATGACAATGAGCAGTTTTTGGCATACGTCAAAGAGTGTCTCGATGGAACCGATACGCTGGCCGGGCCGGAAGAGTGCGCCGAGTTTGCCGCGGAAAACGATTGGCAAAAGCGTTATGAAGCTTTCTGCGATTTGATTCAACAGGCAGTGCCGAAAATCAGCATTGTGGTGCTGACGTACAACAACTTGAAGTGCAATAAAGGATGCATTGACAGCATTTTGCGCAAAACAGCGTATCCTGCCTATGAGCTGATTATTGTGGATAACGCATCTACCGATGGTACCGTAGAATGGCTGAAAGAGCTGGATCAAAAGCATCTGCCGAATGTGACGGTTGTTTTGAACAAAGAAAACCTCGGCTTTGCGGCGGGCAATAACGTGGGTATGAAGCTGGCAAAAGGCGACTATGTGGTATTGCTCAACAATGATACCTTGGTAACGCGCGGATGGCTGTCGGGCATGGTGAAGCATTTGGAAAATGATGAAGCGCTCGGCATGTGCGGCCCTGTGACCAACTCGATTGGCAACGAAGCAAAAATTCGCGTTGATTACTTTGACAAGGAAGGCTTAGAGCTGTTTGCCAACCGTTATACGTTTGAGCACCTCGGAGAGCTTTGGCAGGATCCCGGCGTTTTGGCGCTGTTCTGCACCATGATTAAGCGCGGCGTCATTGACAAGTGCGGCTACCTCGACGAGGCCTATGGACGCGGTATGTTTGAGGATGATGACTATTCTTGGGCAGCGCGAAAAGCAGGCTATCGCATTGCCATTGCAGAAGACAGCTTTATTCACCATTTTGAAGGCATGTCCTTTAAAAAGCTGGAAGATAAATCCTTTAAGGAGTTGTTTGAAAAAAATAAGTCCATTTTTGAGAAAAAATGGAACACGGAATGGAAGGTACACCAGAAGCGCCCCGGTGTGTTCTGGGATACCAATATCCACAACACAATTGAATAAAAAGGAGACTTCATGTTAAATAGAGTAAACAGAATACATCAATTTATCATTGGTGTATTCTGTGTTATACTTGTTTTGCTGGTGGTGTCGTCGTGGGGCACACAAGAGAGTTGGAATTTTGATTTGCAAGATGCGAAGATAAGGCTTTCTTTTTTGGATACGGAAGGAAAGACTTATTGGTTTCATGCGGAACAAGAGCGTTATTCGGATGACATGAATGGTGCTGCTTTAGAGGCAAAGCCTCTGGATGTGATGCAGACATTGCAATGTTATTTGCCGGAATATGCATTGCGTTCTGATGATGCATTAAAAATTCAAATTCAAAATGTGGAGCCGGAAAATAGTTCCTTTAGCCTTATTTGGCTCGAGGAGATTACTTTTTACAGTTTCCAAACATCGGAAGAAGCAACGCTGAGCGGTCAGTCGCTGTTGGATGCCTTATCTTATTCGGAAGGGGTAGAGGCATCTTTGGACGACAATGGCTTGGTCATGCTGGTAGTTCCTAAGGGTTATTTCGATCTTAGCTTTCAAAAAGCTGTGCTGCCGGAAAGGCAGACCGTCAGCCCGGTTGTGTTTTTAGTGATCCAAATTTGTCTGGTTGTGGTTTTGGGAGTGAGCACAGCAGCATCCTTTATAAAACCTCAGCGCAATATGGCGAGGTGCATTGTGCATTGGGCCTGTCTGGCTTTGTTTGGCTTATGCGCCTCTGCACTGATTTTCTTTCGAGCCGAGTTTTTATTCCGTACATGGGGCGAGATGAACGAGTGGATTTTCCAAAGCTGGGGGATTGCTTTGGGAAATATACTGGCGTACTGGCTGATTTTTATGCTGCTGGCAAGCTTGTTCCATCCTTTGGCGGGTGCGTTGGGCCTGGCGGTGGTCGGCGGGGTGCTTCCCATTGCAAGCTACTTCAAAGAGCTGTACCGCGGAAGTTCTGTTTACCCATGGGATCTTGGCCGAATTAAAGAGGTCAAAACGATTTCGGATGGTTTGGTCATTGTGTTCAATGATCCAATGATGGCTTTAATTCTGTCTATTGTGATCGTTGCGGCACTTTCTATCTATTTGTATCGCCCTTACTCCATAACAGGCAAAAAAAAGACGTCTTGCCCAGAGGGTTGCAGCAACAGCGGCGGTGGCAGGGTGCAGTGCGTTCTTCTTTATAGGAGTGAACGCGCAAATTCCTGCTTCTTCGTTCGATCCGATCTCCTATTATCGCAGTAACGGAATGTGGCTTCAATTTTTGGCAAATTTTAAGAGCTTGCAAAAGCCCAAGATGGAGCATTATAATAAAGAAAATGTGGAGCAAGCATTTTTGGCTTATCAAGATACGCCGGAAGTAAAAAATGACGTGAAGCCCAACTACATCTTTATTATGAGCGAGTCGTTTTGGGATTTGGAGGCGGCCAGCCGAATTCAATTTGATCGCGAGCTGCTTCCCACCATCAACCATTTGCGAGATACTGCGATTAGCGGCAATTTGCGCGTCTCCATTTTTGGCGGCGGTACAAGTACCACAGAATTCGAGGTGTTAACCGGGTTTCAGGCACGGCCTTTGATCCCGCTGGAGACATCGTGCTATCAAAAGCTGGTATTCAAGGAATTTTTCTCGATTGCTTCCTGGCTCAGAGAACAAGGATATGATACACAAGCAATGCACCCCTATCATGCCAGCAACTGGGACCGCAATAACGCTTATCCACTTATGGGATTTAACGAGTTTTTATCCAAGGATGATTTTGAAAAAGACGCAGACGTTCTCTATGAGCGCGGATATATTTCGGATGAAACCGTAACGGATAAGATTATTGAAGAGTACGAAAAACACGAAAAAGAAAGCGATGCACCGTGGTTCCATTTCACCGTAACCGTTCAAAATCACCCTGCTTATGAAGCGGGCCGCTATGACCCGAGTGAGCTTGTCAAATGTGAAGCGCCGCAATATTCCGATCAGGTAGTGGCGGGCATTGAAGACTTGGCAACGGGCCTTCACCATGCCGACGCTGCGCTTGGCCGGTTGATTGAATATTTTGAAGACGTGGAAGAACCCGTGGTGATTGTGTTTTTTGGCGACCATAAATCGGTGCCAGGGGACAGCATTAAAAACTTTTTTGAGCAGTCCGGTTTGTATGATGGATTAAATGAGGAGCAGCAACAAGAAATGATGTACACAACGCCATTTGTCGCGTGGTCCAATACCCAAAAGGTTCACAAAAACTTGGGCACCGTTCCCTCATCATCGCTGCTCCCGCGTGTTTTGACCGAGTATGGCCTGGCCATGCCTAAGTGGTTTGAGATGATCAATCAAATGTCTTTAGATGGCGCGCTGAAAAATACAGAGGAACCAACAGAAAAAGAAGAACGAGCGAATGAAGCTTACTTGCTTTTGGAGTATGATTATCTGTATGGCAAGCGCTATCAAAAAGAAATTTTTAATTAACCGGGGGAATCTATGGAGCATACAAACTTTAATACGGCGCAAGAAAGGATTTCTTGGGTAGATGCTTTCAAAGGGCTGTGTATTGTGATGATGGTATGGGGGCATACAGGTGCTCCCGGAACGGCATACATTTATCTTTTTCATGTTCCGGCGTTTTTCATTCTGTCCGGCTACACGCAGAAATTGGATGTAAAACATCCGTTTCGCATGATTGGTAAACGATTTCTAACCTTATTTGTACCATATTTTGTCATCAATGAAGGCTTTTTTGCGCTGTACTCTATTTTGAACCGCATGGGTTTATATTCCTATGTGTCGGATACTCCGCCGACAGGCTTTGTGCAAAATACGCTTGTGTTTTTGCAATGGCCGCAGGCAATGTCGCCGCTCGGCGGGGCAACATGGTTTTTACTCGTGTTGTTCTTCGCGCAGACAGTGGTGCTTTTATTGCAGTTTGCATTTTCAAAAACCAAGCATTCACACAGATGGATTTTTCTGAGCGGTGCGTTGGTGATGGGAATTGGCTGGATTTGCATTGAGCGTGGCTGGCTGAGCCGCTGGACGCTGGACTTGGGCTTTTTCGCTGTGGGCTTTGTTGTTCTGGGAATGATGCTCAAGCACTATCGCATTTTGGAGTGTAAGGTGGACAGCAGAACGATGGCGCCCATGGCAGTAGTCACCGGGGTTTTGATTGCTTCTTTCTTTTTCAAAGATGGATTGGTCAATTGGCCGGTGCGCGAGTTTATTCACCCGCTTTTGTACTTGGCGGGAGTGTGGAGCGGCTTTTATTTAAGCTATTTGTTTATTCAATACGCTCATACAGCATTTGTGCCTTTGTATGGCTTCTTTCAAAAAATCGGGCAAAGAACCTTTTCCATTTTATGCGGCCACTTTTTAACGCTTAAAATTGCCACGCTGCTGCTTGCTTTATGCGGGCTGGCGCCTTTTGATGCGCTGAAACAGATTGCGTGGACGTCGAGCTGTTGGTGGCTTTATGAAATTGCCGTGTCGGTTGCGTTGTGTTGCGGAATTTCAGTGCTGGCAGAAAAAAATGCCCTGACCAATTATCTAGTCAACGCAAAACTGCCCAAGAGAAAGGAGAGTGTGAAATGACTTTAAGAAAAAAAGAGGACAATAGCCATCTTTTTCTTTTGGGAATGACGCTGCTCTTTTCCTTTTTGTCAGTTTTGTGGACAATCAGCCCGCAGAATGGCTTGGTGTATGATGATGTTACCTTGTTGGCGGAAGCAAGGTTTTCCAACTATGCGGATGCTTTCTCTATTTTTCCGGCGATGTCTTATAACGACCGCCCTGTGCGGATGCTGTTTTTAAAGGTATTAAACGAAATGTTTGGCCTTTCTACGGTGCCGTATCATTTGGTTTTTGTCGGCTTTCACTTGTGGAATGTCTATCTTGTCTACCGTGTCTGCGAGATGATGCTGTGCTGCATAGGCATGGAGAAGGACCGGTTTGTATACAGCGTGATTCCGGCGGCCATCTTTGGCGTTTTTCCAACTTCACTGATGGCGGTGCAGTGGATTTCCTCTACATGCGATTTTCAGTGCTGTAATTTCATGCTTCTGAGCGCATATTTTTATTTTAAATTAAAATTAAATCCTCAGTACACGGTTCAATATACTATTTTTAGCTTGTCGTTTTATGTCCTTTCTTTGCGCTGCAAAGAAATGTCACTGGCGTTCCCGGTTATTTTACTCGTTTATGAGCTGGCTCAATATCTGCGCAAACGTGTATGGCAGCTGCCGTGGAAAACGTTGGCTATTTTAAACGGCTTTATGCTGGTATATGCCGCGATGCTGTTTGCCGGAGGGCAAAGCGAAGTTCCTGAAGACAACCCCTACTATCAATCTTTTTCGCCGCTTTTGATGCTCAGAAATGCATTTCGTTATCTGTGCTTGTACTTTGATTGGAACCATGGCGGCTTCACCTACACGCAATTTCAAAGCTCGGCCACATGGGGTTTGATTCTATTTGCTTTGATTTTCGTGTTTTCCCTGTGGCTTCTCATTTTCAAAAAAAGAGCCTATCTGTTTTTGAGCCTGATTGCGGCAGGCGGCTCCATTGTTGTAGTTCTGCCCATGGTCAACATGCAGCACCGGTTGTATTTGTATATTCCCTCGATTTTTTTGGGATTGACTGCCGCGGTTGTGTGTATGGAGTGCAAACGTTGTTTCAGCCGTTTTTCGGTTCGCTTGGCTGTACTTGCATTGATTCCTATGTTGTATTTTTTCAACATGATGCCCGGCATGGTGCAGTTCCGCGCATCTTGGCTTCAAACGTGTGCTGCCGACCAAAAAGAGTGGAAACAGCTGGAAGCGATGGAAAGCCCGGTAAAAATGACAACGGTTTATGTAAAGGGTGCGCAGGAAGGATATAATATTTTCTTTTATGGGCCGGGCAATGCGCTGAGGCTTTTATATGACGACGAAACCCTTACAACTGTGCTTGTGGATGAATTCCCCAAAGAACCGCAGGCTCCGTACCTCTTTTTAGAATATGACGACGGACAGATCCGAGAGGTAAAGCGGAATCAGTCGGTAGATGATTTCTTAAAGATTAACCTCATTTATCCAGAAGAATTGGTGCTTACAGACGAGCAGCTAAGCGGGGAAGAACCTGTTTTTGTCGGGTTAGAAACTGCGAGAGAATGGGAAGACCTGCAAATTCTGCTAAATGGGAAATCAATACAATATACCAAAGGAGATGGTTTTTATTCATTTACAGTTCCCACTGATTTGCTGGAAGTTGGCAAGGACTTAAAAGTTGCTCTATCCAGTGAAGAAGCGGGAGGAAAAGGTAAGGAAGTTAAAATTTTAATGAAAGGATGAAGATGAATGAGCAAGCGATTAAGTAAAAAAATAGCAGCACAAGCATTGGTTCTTTGCTTGGGTGCAACCTTGCTTTGCGCAAATGTCAGCGCTGCACAGCTCGACAGCACGTCGATGGCTGGAGTGCAGATATCGGAGTCGCAAAGCGGCGAAGCGGCGAACTCTCAAAGTGAGGCGAGCGGGACTGTATCCGTTCCGAACGCGGGAGTAGAAAGCACCGCGCCGGAAAGTTCTGCCGACTCCAGCCCGGAGAGCACTGTACCCGACAGCTCTACCAGCTCCAGCCCGGAGAGCACTGCGCCGGACAGTTCTTCCAGCTCCAGCCCGGAGAGCACCGCGCCGGACAGTTCTTCCAGCTCCAGCTCGGAGAGCAC
>DCEX01000003.1 GCA_002315015.1 Faecalibacterium sp. UBA1819 | reverse complement strand
GCGGCAGTTTTTCGACAGTCTCTTTTTGTGTGTGGCAGATAGAACTTTGACAGCTGCGTTATAAAAGAAGCAGCGATTGAAAGCGGCGGGATAGATCGCCCTTTTTCAGGGTGCTTCGGTCAATTAGAATAATGTCGAGGTCGCGCGCACGCTGGAGCAGCGAGCGGTCGCGTTCATATACGTCAGCCGCCGTTAAAACAACGGTTTTTGTATTTTCGCCGCCGAATTTTTGGCTTAGAATTTTAATTTCCGAAAGCGCCAAGGGCGTGGGGGCGCCCATTTTACAAGAAACGAATACCGATTGAATCCCGCGCACCATCAGCACATCAATCTCGTTGCGTGTCGAGCGGTCGGTGCCTCTGGCGTTGTCCCAATCAACAATAACACTGGTTCGCACATCGTCATAGCAGCCGCATTGAAGCGCGCTGTAATAGGCGTAAAGCTCCAGCCAAATGCCGTGATTCTGCAAACAATTTTTAATCATGGTGTTTTTATAGGTGAACCGAACGCGATGTGACATAATCTGCAAATCAGACAAAATGCCAAGCTCCTCCAGCTCATGCAAAAGAGCCGGCTGGTAATAGACGGTGGATTGGCGGTTGACATAAACCGCATGGGGTGCATCCATGACCAGCTGGTTTTCTGCGCCGCCGGATACCGCTTGGAAAAAGGCCACCAGCTTTCCCCAAGCGCCGGGATTGCGGCACACAACCGGCCAAATCCGAAAGACATCCTGTTCAAAATCTTCGGTGAGTGCTTCCGGCTCGTAATGGCCATAGCCGATCAAACGAGCGCCGGCAATGGCCAGCAGATCCTCGGCAGACAGCTGGGGCATGGCGTAATAATCGCGCAGATAATCACAGCCAATTACGTTGACAAACTTTCCGCGTATCGGGTCGATGTAATAAGTGGGAATATTTTTTTCGCGGCAGTAAAGCCCCGCCTGCAACAGCACCAAATCTTTTCCGCCTGTGCAGTCAAACACACAATTGGGGTAGTCGTGAACAATGGCATCAAAGGTGTTCCAAATCATTTGCGGGTCGCAGGTATCAATATAATAAAACCGCGCCTTCGTTTTCATTTTTCGGCTTTTAAACAGGCGCTCAACCGCCATTTCTTTGCGCAGGCTGGAATCGCGCGCATCACAAACATAAACCACCATGGCAGGCGAAAAAATACAAGCCCCCAAAATGTTTTCCATCGGCTGTTTATCATACAGCTCAATCAAGGTTTTAATTGGCTGGCGCATGGAGCTGCCCCCTTTGTGTTCTAATTTTCTGGGATGATGCGTTACCGGTTCTTTCTGTCTTTATTGTACTCTGAAAATAGAAAGGATGCAACCATGCGTCTCATATCGGTCCAAAGCGGCACAGCGACTGTCAAGGAATTGGCGAAAGCAGCAAATTTTTACAATTCCTTTATGCTTTTTGCTTTCATTTTTTGAAAAAAGCGATATAATAAAAACAGATGTGATTATTTTTTCACAAAAATGCGACACTATTCTAGATTGTATTTTTGAAGGGGGTTATTGTATTGCCGTCCCAAGACCGCATTGAACGAATGCGTGCTTTTATTATTCAGTGTGTTTTTTACAGCATTCTGCTCGTTTTAATTTTTGCTGTGTTCAAGTTTCTGTTTCCGCTGCTCAGCCCGTTTGTCACAGCGTTTATCATTGCGTTTTTATTAAAACCGGTGATTCACTATATTTCAGAGCATACTTCCATGAAGCGGCGTACCGCAGCAATTTTGTCGCTATGTGCATTTTACATCTTATTTATCACCTTAATCATTGTGGTGGGAACGCGCATTATTTTATTGCTGCGTGAGGCGTTTTATGCACTGCCGCAAACGTATTCCACACTCATTGAACCCGCCTTGAACAAGGTGCAATTCATGATTGTGGACATTGTGGAAAACTTGAACCCAGATGCCTTGAGTATTGTCAATGAAATCTCGATGCATTTAAACACAGCGCTTTCCGGGCTGGTTTCCACCTTGTCCAGCGAAGTAGTGGGCGGCCTTGGCTCATTGGCTGCGGGGATTCCCACCTCTCTGGTCAACTTGATTATCACGATTGTTGCTTCGTTTTTCTTGGTAGTCGATTACTATAAAGTAACCAGCTTTATTGCAAAATGTCTGCCGCCCCGCGGAAAAGAGCTTTTGTTTGAAGTGAAAAACAGTGTGGTAACGGTGCTGTTCCAGTTTGGACGCGCTTATGCACTGTTAATGCTGCTGACGTTTGTCGAGCTGTTCATTGGTCTGCTTTTGCTGCGCGTTCCGTATGCGTTCCTCTTGGCGCTGCTGATTGCGGTGGTAGATATTCTGCCGGTTTTGGGAACGGGAACCATTGTCATTCCTTGGGGCTGTATTTGCTTAATTATGGGCAATTTCCCGTTAGGAATTGGGCTGTTAATTCTCTACGCCATCATTACGGTGGTGCGCCAAAGCTTGGAGCCGCGCATTGTGGGCCACCAAATTGGATTGCACCCGTTGGTTACGCTCATCAGCATGTTTGTGGGTGTGTCGCTGTTTGGCTTTTTGGGCTTGTTCGGCCTGCCGATTGCCGTCACGGTATTCGTGCAGCTCAGACGTGCAGAAAAGGAGTGCCGCCAACAAGCTGAATCTCGCAAGGAAAGCTAAAGCATCTGTTCTAAAAAAGAAAGCGTCCCGATTGAGCTTGGCTCAGTTGGGACGCTTTTTCTTTGCAGCGCAAGAAAGAAGGCGGGTTAGGTCAGCAGCGAACCGGTGGCGTCGTCCACGCCGCTGTCGCGCAGCTGTGCTTCTTCCTTGGTGGTTTCGTAATTTAAGCTGACATCCACCCCGTTTGCCAGGTTTTCCACCGCTTTTGGAATACCGGGGAAAAATTTCTGAATACATGTTCCGCGGCAGTGCAGCGAGTCAAAAAAGTCCTCGTTGGTTACGCCGGGGATGGCATAGGGGTTGTAGCTGCCGTACACCGGGATATTAAGCCCTTGTGCAATGCGGCGGATGGTGGGTTCGGTGTTTAAAAACGAAGCATAATGGTCCGGCCGCGTTACGCTCATATGCTCGTAATTGATGGGGTGATAGGGCGACAAAATTAAAAATACGCGAACGCCTTTGGCCTGCACATAGCGCAAAAAGGCTTCAAACTGCTCTACGCGCTCGTCATCCAGCTCGGTGTAGTCCTCTAAATTCAGCATACCGTAGTTGATGTTGGCGGTGGCGCTGTCGTCAATCAGCTGCTGATCCATTTCACGCATTTCCACCGGATACAGCACGCTGCCGTCGTGCATTTTTACCTCGGTGTTTTGGTTCATCAGCTCGTCTTTGGCCACAATTTCCAGCTGATTCGTTTGGCCGCCGGTTAAACGCAGATAGCTTAAATTGCCTTGAAAATAGCTGGGCGAGTAGAGCGCCATCCATTTTTCACGGGGATCAGGCTTTGTGTATGGCGTGGGAATGTTTAAACAGTTGGTTAAAAACTCCGCATAAAGCGTTTTATCGCTGCGCGAGTCCACGCTGTTTTTGTTAAATACCCATGGGTCCACGCCGATAATCAGGTTCTCCGGCAGACAATCGTTTTTCTCAAGCAAGTAGTAAGAGCCGAGAATATCTAAAAAGTCGGCGCCCGTCAGCCCGCAGTTAAAAAACTGCCCATCGGAAAGCTGCGCGATCTCTGTGTTTAATTGCAAAATGCGGGAAGAACCAATGGCGATGGTATTGGGGGGCGTTTCAAATTTTTCTGCAATGAGCTCTAAAATATCTCGTTGACGCTCATTAAACTGCTCATAGCCTGTGATATCATTGCCGGCAAACAGAATTTCCACTACATTGCGCAATTCTTGGTCGCCTTGGAACACGCCTTGACGGTCGACGCTGTAATTGATATACATCATATAAATTAAAATGGGCGAAAAAAGCAACGCTCCCAGGGCGAGCCGAAACGCCCAAATAAGCCGCAAAGAAATTTTGGCAGCGGGCTGAATTTTGGTACGAAGCTTTTTCGGAATCTTTCGACGAGACATCGCACGCACCTCTCAATAGTTTTGGTAAATAAAGCTGGATTTTCCAAAAGAACCGAAAAACAAAATGCCGAGGCACAGCGCATAGTAAAGCGGCCAGCGCAAAAAAATAGGAATTTTGCGAATCAGGCGATGCATCGGAATTTCAAACCACTCCAGCCCTTCCACCAGCAAAACGCCCGCGCATAAAGCAAAGGTGGCGTTGGCGGTAAAGCCGATGCTTTCCATGGTGGAGAAAAACGCTTTGCTGTTTTCTGCAAGGCTTTCCCAACCGGTAAAAATATGGCGATAGACAAAAAATGCGTCTTGAACTGCGCCGGGCTGCGTGTTGTAAAGGCCCACCAGAAAAAAGACAAGGCAGCTGCTGAACAGCAAATAGTTAATGATAAAGCGCACCGTTTTGCGCACCGCCGAAAAGCGGTACAGCGGATTGCGTGTGCCCAAACGGCGGCGAAGCTTGGAAGTTTGCTTTTCCACCGAAAGATAAACACCGTTTAAAACGCCCCAAATCAGATAGGGAAGCGTGCCGCCGTGCCAAAGGCCGCTCAGGGCAAAGGTGATCATTTGATTCAGCGCGGTGCGCACAGAGCCGCAGCGATTGCCGCCCAGCGAGATGTAAACGTAATCGCGCAGCCAGCTGGTCAAGCTGATGTGCCAGCGCCGCCACAAATCGGAAAAAGAGGATGCGGCAAACGGACGCTTAAAGTTTTCCGTCAGCTCAATGCCGAACAGCTGCCCGGCCCCCACGGCAATATCGCTGCACGCCGAAAAGTCATAATACAGCTGCAAGGAAAACAATAAGCTTGCAATCAGCACAATAGGCCCGGTGTAGGCTTCGTAATAAAGATTGCCGTATACCTGCCCCACAATGCCGCCGATGGTATCGGCGATGACGAGCTTTTTAAAAAAGCCCCACAAAATGCGGAACATTCCCCCGCAAAACCGCTGATAGTCAAAGCGCAGCGGCTTTTTAAACTGAGGCAGAAGCTTGCCCGCGCGTTCAATCGGCCCGGCGGTCATCAAGGGGAAAAAGCTGACAAAAAGGGCATAGTCGAACAGGCGGTACTCCGGCTTAATGTTCCCGCGGTAAATATCAATCAAGTAACTGGTCGCCATAAATAGAAAATAGCTGATGCCCAAGGGAACGGCAAAGCTGAGGGAAGATCCGCTGAAAGAAAGCCAGCTGCCGAAGGTGTCCTGCAAAATGCGCGCATACTTAAACCACACAAATAACCCTAAACAACCCGCAGCGCAGCCGCCCAGCAAAAGGCGTTTGACCCATTTGGGTTTTGCAGCGGCAATGCCCAGCCCTGCGGCATAGGTGACAAGCGTAACCCCAGCAAGAAGGGGGACAAACCCGGCGTTTTGAGGGTCGTACAAGTAAAATAAATAGCTGCAGCAAAGCAGCCACGCACTGCGCACCGTGCGTGGTAAAACAAAATAAACCAGGCATGCCGCCGCAAGGAACAGCAAAAATGCCAGAGAAAGTATATTGGTCATAGCGTCAATTCAGCCTTTCTGTCTAGCGTTGGGCGGCATGACACAACGTGTGCCGCGCACAGCTTGGGCGCGTGTTTGCCCAAGGGCATTTATCGTTCCTCGCGCTTTTCTTCCAGCTCACGCACACGCCGTTCCAGCAAAGCGTTTTGCTGCGCCAGCTTTTTGATTTTTTCCGAAAGGCCGGAGACAATGCTGGTTAAGCAAAGCGAAATGAGCAGTAAAAACGCAATTGCCATCATAAAGATTAAGTTGGATGGCGTAACGATTTTGGTGAGATCGCGCAGAACAAGCACAATGTAAGGGAACACGGCGAACAACGCCAGCACCGCTGCCGAAAACAGCCAAATAATGGAGTAGCGCACGAGGAGCTTTTGCTTTTTCATCAGCCAAAGGATGACAAACAAGTACACGGCAACGCCAATCAGCAAAAGAATGCGCAGCAAAGGTTCGATATGTGCGTTCATCATGTGCCTTTTCCTCCTTTGCGTTTCGGCGTAATAATGCGAAACACCACCAAAGAAATGGTAACTTTCACCATATAATAAATGGATTTCAGCGCATTGATCGACGAAGCGCCGCCCATGCGTTCGCGCATTTGTACCGGGGCTTCTCCCACGCGATATCCGGCGAGTACCGCTGTAATAATTGCTTCGGGTTCGGGATAGTCCTGTGCATAATTTTCGGCGTAAAAGGCGGTCAGCTCTTTGGAACACGCCCGAAAGCCGCTGGTGACATCCAAAATGCGCACGCCGCACAAAACCCGCAGCAAGGTGCTGAGAATGCGAATGCCCATGCGCCGCATAAAGCTGGTTTGAAAGCCTTCTTTCTTCAAAAAGCGGCTGCCGATGCACATATCCAGCTCACCGCGCGCGACAGGCGCAATCACGGTTTGCAGATAAGACGGGTCGTGCTGGCCGTCGCCATCCATTTGAACGGTGATGTCATAATCGTTTTCTTTGGCGTACAAATAACCGCTCTGCACGCCGCCGCCAATGCCCAGATTGATCGGCAATGACAAATAAGAAAAACCGTTTTCGCGGCAAATTGCAGCAGAGCGGTCGGTAGAGCAGTCGTTGACAATTAAATAATCAACGTCTGGTGCAGCGCGGCGCAAGTCGGAAACGACGCGCTCAATATTTTCTTCCTCATTATAGCAAGGAATAATCACAAGAACTTTCACAAATCCACCTCTTTCAAGGACAAACCGGCTTTTTATTGAAAAACAGGCGCAGAATAAACGCTTTCTGCGCCTGGTAAAGCAGAATCATGGCTGAAAAATGGTTTCAGCTGTTAAAAAAGTGCTTCCATTTGTTTTAAAAGCATACTGCGGCTGAAATGCGCCTGATAATAGCTGCGCGCACGCCCGCCCATTTCCTGGCGAGCTTTGGCGGAACACTCGGCAAGCTCCAGCAAATTGTGATACAGCGCGTCAATATCTCCGGCAGGCGAAACCAGGCCGCACCCGGCTTCACGAATAACGCGCGCCGGCTCACCGTCCATACTGACAAGGCAGGGCTTGCCCGCCGCCAAGTAGCTGGTAATTTTTGCGGGAACCGTCAGCCCCAAATCATCGCTGGCACTCAGCGCGGCAAAGAGTGCATCCGCGCAGCCGGTGTAGCGGGGGATTTCTTCGGCAGGCTTTTGCCCTTCAAAGGAAAACAACGCCTGCACCCCATGTTCCGCCACACGCTGTTCCAGCGCTTCGCGGCTCATGCCGTTGCCCACAATGATAAAATGAATCTCACTGCGCCCCGCGTCACGAAGACGCACGGCACACTGTACCAAAAGGTCTAAATTCTGCGCGGGGCTGATGTTGCCCGCAAACAGCACGCAGAACTTGTCCGAAAAGCGCGCGCGAAGCGCATCGTCTCGAATCTCTTTGGCATAAAAATCTTCGCAATACTGCGGAATTACATGCACCTTGCTGCGCGGTGAAATCGTTTTGAGCTTTTCGCCTAAAGCATCCGACATGGCAACCAGCTGGCTGCACCGACGGTAATGCCAGTGAGAAACGCCTTTGGCAACCGCGCGCAAAAAGCGGTTTTGAATGGGCAGCACGGAATAAAGGTTTTCCGGCCACAAATCTAAAACATAGCACGTCAGCGGAATGCGCCGAAGCCCTGCGCAGACAATGGCGGGAAAGAGCATTAAAACCGGGCTGGTTTCATAGCAGAACACCGCGTCATAGTGACGCTTGCGCAGAGAAAACAGCCGAAAAACCGCGGTGAGCGGATAGGAAATGTAGTTGAGAAAGATACGCAAAGACGTGTTGTTTTTGCGCCGAATTTCTTTGGTTCGGAAAATTTCTACGCCGCGGCGTGTTTCGCGCATTGGCCCGCGCAGAGAATAGCCCTCAAACCATTCTCCGTGCGGGTAGTTGGGCAGACCGCACAGCACGTCCACCTCAAACCCATCCTCGACAAAGGCTTCGCATAAGTCGGTTACACGGAAATTTTCAGGGTAATAGTGCTGGCTGACCACAAGAATTCTTTTTTTCTGTTCCATCTGTTTTTAATGTTTGCGCCAAACCATTTGGTTGACCACGCCGACATAGCTTTGAATCATCTTGACCACCTTGGTGGAAACATCCTCGCCGTAATCAGGCACGGGGATGCCGTAGTCACCGTTTTCATTCATGCTGACAGCAGTTGCCACGGCCTGTTCCACGCCGCCCTCGCGGATACCCGCCAACACAAAGCAGCCCTTATCCAGCGCTTCCGGGCGCTCGGTAGAGGTGCGGATGCAAACGGCAGGGAAGGGGCAGCCGATGCTGGTGAAAAAGCTCGACTCCTCGGGCAGTGTGCCGGAATCGCTCACGACACAAAAGGCATTCATTTGCAGGTTGTTGTAATCGTGGAAGCCCAGCGGGTCATGCAGACGCACGCGCTCGTCCAACACAAAGCCGCGCTGCTCCAAGAACTTGCGGCTGCGCGGGTGACAAGAGTACAGAATCGGCATGTCATAGCGCTGTGCCAGATGGTTAATGGAAGTAAAGAGGTTGATGAAATTTTCTTCCGTGTCAATATTTTCTTCGCGGTGCGCTGAAAGCAGCATATAGCCGCCCTTTTTCAGCGACAGGCGCGAAAGAATATCACTGGCGCGAATTTGCTGCAAATTTGCGCGCAGAACCTCCGCCATGGGGCTGCCGGTGACATAAGTGCGCTCACGCGCCGTGCCTTCGGCATTCAGATAGCGGCGGGCATGTTCGGAATAGCACAAGTTCACGTCGGCAATGTGGTCGACGATGCGGCGGTTGGTTTCCTCGGGCAGACATTCGTCGAAGCAGCGGTTGCCCGCTTCCATGTGGAAAATAGGAATATGCAGACGCTTTGCGGCAATGGCGGAAAGGCAGCTGTTGGTATCGCCCAAAATCAGCAGGGCATCCGGCTTTTGCTCGCACATCAAGGCATAACTTTTAGCGATAATATTGCCAATCGTTTCCCCCAAGTGTTCGCCGACGGCCTCCAAATAAAAGTTCGGTGCGCGAAGCCCCAAATCCTCAAAGAAAATCTGGTTCAGGGTATAGTCATAGTTTTGACCCGTATGCACAAGAATCTGGTCGAAGTAACGGTCGCATTTTTTGATTACCTGCGACAGACGGATAATCTCAGGACGAGTGCCGACAATGGTCATCAGCTTTAATTTCTGCATAGCAGCATAGCTCCTTATTGTACGTTTTGTTATACTTTTTCAAAGAAGGTGTCGGGGTGTTCCGGGTCAAACGGTTCGTTGGCCCACATCACCGTAACAAGGTCGCCGGTGCCGACATTTTCAATGTTGTGTGTGTAGCCGGTGGGAATATCCACCACTTCCAGCTTGTCGCCGCTGACGTGATACTCAATGACTTCCTCCGTGTTCAAACGGCGGAAGCGAATGACGGCCTCGCCCTGCACGACAAGAAATTTTTCGTTTTTGGTGTGATGCCAGTGGTTGCCCTTCACAATACCGGGCTTTGCGATATTCACGCTGACTTGTCCGTGCTGCTGGGTGCGCAGAAACTCGGTAAAGCTGCCGCGTTCATCGCAGTGCATTTCCAAAGGATAGGAAAAACCGTCTGTGGGCAAGTAAGATAAATAGGTTGCATACAGCTTTTTTACGACGGCGCTGCTTTGGTCGGGCACATCCAGCGTTTGGCGCGAAGCGGCAAAGCTGCGAATGGTGTCGGCCAAAAAGCCCAGCGTTACATTGTGAACGTCGCACGCCAGATGGCAAAAGCCGGGAATAGCGCAATCGCGCACCGCGCGGCCTTCCATGGCGGCAATAAAGCTTTCCACAACGTCGTCAATGTAGACAAGATCCAGCGCATAGGCGGGGTCGCGCACTTCAATGGGCAAGCCGTGTGCGATATTGTGGCAGAAGGTGGCCACGACGCTGTTGTACGACGGGCGGCACCATTTACCGAATACACCGGGCAGACGATACACCAGTGCCGGTGCGCCGGTAGCGCGCTCATGTTCAAACACCAGCGCTTCCGCCTCGCGCTTGGAAATGCCATAGTCGTTATCCAGCGCTGCCTGAATGGAGCTGGTAACAAGAACGGGCGCACGGTTTTCGGCCTTGGCCAAAAGGTGCAGCAGCTCCTCGGTGAAGCCGCGGTTGCCGGCATAAAATTCGCTGGGGTCTTTCGGGCGGTTGATACCGGCCAGGTGAAATACGAATTGTGCTTTCGCGGCATACTCTGCCAGCAGCTCCTGCGGAGTGTCAACATCAAAGCACAGAAGGTTCTGATAGCCCTTGGTCTGCAAAGCGGCGGTCAGGTTTTTGCCAATAAAGCCGCCTGCACCGGTAATCAGAATACACAGCTCTTTATTTTCCATGTTCTTCCAGCTCCTTCTTCACATAGTCCAGCGTCAGCAGGCGCTGCACCACCTGTTCCACATTGAGGCGGGTGGTGTTGTGGCTGGTGTAGTCCTCGTCGGCTTGGGTATGAACTTTGCCGTTTACAAAGTATTTATCATAGTTTAAGTCACGGCCATCGGCGCAAACGCGATAATAATCGCCCATATCCTCACTGCGCACGCGCTCCTCGCGGGTGAGCAGGGTTTCGTACAGCTTTTCGCCGTGGCGCGTGCCGATGATGCGTGTGCCGGTGTCGCCGAAAATCTGCTGAACCGCCTTTGCCAAATCACCGATGGTGGAGGCGGGGGCTTTTTGCACAAACAAATCGCCGGGGTTGGCGTGTTCAAATGCAAAGCCAACCAAATCCACCGCCTCATCGAGGCTCATTAAAAAGCGCGTCATGTCCGGGTCGGTAATGGTAATCGGTTTTCCTGCCTTAATTTGTTCGATGAACAAAGGAATCACGCTGCCGCGGCTGGCCATCACGTTGCCGTAACGGGTGCAGCAAATGGTGGTTTCCTCTGCACGGACAGTGCGGGCTTTCGCGCCGATCACCTTTTCCATCATGGCTTTGGACATGCCCATGGCATTGATGGGATAAGCGGCCTTATCGGTGGAAAGGCAAACCACGCGCTTTACGCCCGCGTCAATGGCGGCGGTCAGCAGGTTATCTGTGCCGATGATATTGGTGCGCACGGCTTCCATGGGGAAAAACTCGCAGCTGGGAACCTGTTTGAGCGCTGCCGCATGGAAAATATAGTCCACGCCGCGCACTGCACTTCTCAAGCTGGCCGGTTCCCGAACGTCGCCAATGTAAAACCGCAGTTTGGAGGAAAGCTCCGGGAACATTTGCTGATAGTCGTGACGCATGTCGTCCTGCTTTTTCTCATCGCGGGAGAAAATGCGGATTTCTCCGATGTCACTTTGCAGAAAATGGCGCAGCACCGTGTTGCCGAAGCTGCCCGTACCTCCCGTAATCAGCAGGGTTTTATCTTTAAATACGCCGGTTTTCATATTGCGCCTCCATAGTACAAATGTTACAATTCGTTTTATTATATCATATCTTGCGGAAAAAGGGAATTTTTTTGCCCGGAAAAATCACCGGAATGAAGCAAAAGGAAAAAGCGCGGTAAAAAAGCGAAGGAAGAAGGCGGGGGAGTTGACGCTTTATGCCGCGCGGGGCTATAATAGAGGGCGGGTAAGCACACCTTTATTTTACCCGGGGAAGGGAGAGTTTAATATGCGAGCACATGAACGTTTTTTAAAGTATGTCAAAATCCATACCACGTCCGACGAACAGTCGGAATCATCCCCCAGCGCTGCACGAGAGCTGGATTTGTCCCGCCTTTTGGTTCGTCAACTGAAAGATATGGGAATTGAGGATGCTTATTTAAGCGATACAGGCTATGTATATGCCCACTTGGCGGCAACACCCGGCTGTGAGCAGGCGCCGGCGCTTGGCTTTGTTGCCCATGTGGACACTGCGCCGTGCTTCAGCGGTGAAAATGTGTGTCCTGTTGTCCATGAAAACTACAACGGCGAGGACATCATTTTGCCCAAGGAAAACCGCGTCATCCGTACCCAGGCATTCCCGTTTTTAAAAGGCATGAAAGGGCGCACGCTGATTACGGCGGACGGCTCAACGCTGCTCGGTGCAGACGACAAAGCGGGCGTTGCAGAGATTATGACGCTTTGCGAGCGTTTGACACAAGGGGACATTCCGCACGGAAAAATTTGTGTGGCGTTCACTCCCGATGAGGAAGTGGGAAGCGGCACGGCGAATTTTGATTTGAAGGCTTTCGGAGCCGATTTTGCCTATACCATGGACGGCGACGAGGTAGGCGGCATTGAGTATGAAAACTTTAATGCAGCCGGTGCGGTGTTTGATATTACGGGTGTTTCCGTTCATCCGGGCAGTGCGAAGGACGTTATGGTCAATGCCGTACTCATTGCCTGTGAAATTGTATCCATGCTGCCGGCGGAAGAAACGCCGGAAAAAACGCAAGGGTATGAGGGCTTTTTCTTTGCGGAGGAAATTGCGGGCGACTGCGCACACGCCAAACTGAGCATCATTGTGCGCGACCATGACGCCGAACGTTTTGCCGAGCGCAAGGCGCTTTTGTGCCGCATCAGCGAAACGATGCAGACCAAATATCCGACGGCAAAGGTGCGCCTGTCGCTGAAAGACAGCTACTACAACATGGAAGAAAAAATCCGTCCGTGTATGCACCTCATTGAGAACGCGAAAAAAGCGTGTGAAGCCGTGGGCGTTACCCCGGTGGTGTCTCCCATTCGAGGCGGTACGGACGGCGCGCATTTGTCGTTCATGGGTGTACCGTGCCCGAACCTCGGCACAGGCGGACACAACTTCCACGGCCCTTACGAGTGCATCAGCGTAGAAAGCATGGATGCCGCTGTGGAAATGATGTGCGAGATGGTGCGCCTTTACGCTGCGCATCGTGAGGCATAACCATGTGGCTCACGGGAACAACGCATAACCACTGCACCCACTGCGACGGCAAGCTGACAGCGCGGCAGATGGCAGACGCTGCCGAAGCGGCGGGCTTTACCGATTTCGGCTTTTCCAGCCACAGCGACCCCTTTTGCGGAAATTTGGACGAGCGCGCTTATCTTGCGGATATCACGCAGTTAAAAGCCGAACGGAGCGGGCGGCTGAATATTTTGCTGGGCATTGAACAGGATTTTTACCGCCCGGTGGAAAACCGAAAGGCATTGGATTATCTGCTTGGTTCGGTACACTATATTAAGGGGCCGAAAACGGGAAAACTCCATCCGGTGGACTGGGGCGCCGAGGAGCTCCAAGCGTGTTTGGACGAGTTTGAGGGCGACGGCGCTGCTATGGTGCGTGCGTACTATGCTTTGGTAGAGGAAAACGTAAAGCGGTTTCAGCCGGACATTGTCGGGCACTTTGATTTGATTGTCAAAAATAATGCCGGGGGGCGCTTTTTTGACGAAACAAGCAGCGCCTATCGTGCTGCGGCGCTTCATGCCCTGCACACCTGCATCAAAGCGGGATGCATCGTGGAAGTGAATACAGGCGGCGCCTACCGCGGCTACCGCGAAGATTTTTACCCCGCAGCCTTTTTGCTGGAAGAATTGGCACGCCTGGGCGGTAAAGTGACGCTGAATGCTGACGCCCATAATGCAGAAGGGCTTTGCTTTGGCTTCGACGCTGCGCTGGCGCAGATGAAAGCCGCAGGCATTCGGGAAGTTTGGATGCCGAAAGGAAACGGTTTTATCTCAAAATCATTGGAACACTTGCCGAGCCGGTAAAAGAATGGTATGATACAAGAAAGGCAGAATGCCACATAACAAAGGAGAGGGTTTTTTATGGCAAATATCTGGCATGACATCAGCCCTGCACGCATCAATCCGCAGGACTTCATCGCTGTGATTGAAATTGAAAAAGGCTCTAAAATGAAATATGAGCTGGATAAAGAAACGGGACATATTATTCTGGATCGTATTTTGTACACCTCCACCCACTACCCGGCAAACTACGGCTTAATTCCCCGTACCTATGCCGATGACGGTGACCCCCTTGACGTATTGGTGCTCAGCAGCGAAACCATTATGCCGATGAGCTTGGTGCGCTGCTATCCGATCGGCGTCATCACCATGTGCGACCAGGGAAAACTGGATGAGAAAATTATTGCAATTCCGTTTAATGACCCTGTTTACAACAGCTATACGGACATTGAGCAGCTGCCTGCGCATATTTTCAGCGAGATGCGCCATTTCTTCAGCGTTTATAAAAACTTGGAAGGAAAGGACACGGTGGTGGATGAGGAACAAGGCCCCGAAAAGGCGAAGGAAATCATTCAAAAATGCCGTGATGCCTACATTGAAAAATTCTGCCGTTAAGGCAAGGAGGGTTTTACCATGAAAAAAGGAAGCGTATTTGGCCTGGTTGGCTTCATTCTGGGCGCTTGCGGCGCGGCTGTTTCCATCACCGCTATTGTGTTCAGTGCGTTGGGACTGGCGTTTGCCAAGAGAAACGTGCGTCCGCACATTCGATGAAACAGCACAGCGGGCCGGTGAATCTCATCGGCCTGTTTTTTTATGGAGCAGGGCTTTGCGTAAAGCGGACTTTGGGAAGGAACAGGCGAGATGGAAGATCAAAAAGAGGAATGGAACATCTGCCTTGCGCGTGCAAGCGCAGAGCCCCAAGCGATTGAGGCGCATATTTGGGAAAAAGAGACGCTGTCCGGCGGCGTTGGTGCGCTGCGGTTTGAGCGCTGTGTGTTTCGCCACTGTGTTTTTGACGCGCTTTCGGCGCAGAAATCAGAATGGGTAGATTGCTCGTTTGAGCATTGTGTGCTTTTGATGGCTGATTGGCAGGACGCTTTCTTTCGGCGCTGCCGGTGGACGGCTTGCCGTTTGAATGGGGCAGCCTTTGCGGGAGCATGTTTAGAAGATGCCGTGTTTGAGCGCTGCACCGCTTCCTCCTCGGCGTGGACACAGGCGTTATTGAAGCGCGTGGACTTTGTGGATTGCCGCATGGAGCAGGCTTTTTTGGACGGATTAAAGCCGAAAAGCCGCTGGAGTGTGCGCGGATGCGACTTAACCGGAGCCGATTTTGCCAAAACTGCCTTAACGGGGCAGCGTTTGGACACCTGCACGATAGACGGGCTGCGCGTAGAAGGCGCAGAGCTTCGGGGCGCGGTGGTCAGCCCGGTGCAGGCTTGTGAGCTGGCAAGGCTGTTAGGCGTTGTCATACGCGAGGAAGGCGAATGAGTGCTGAGGAGCGCTGGTAACAATCAAAAGAAAGGAATAGTGAAATGAAGCAGTTTTTAGAAGCGGGCGAGTTTGTAACGACCCACGGCGTGATGGGCGAATTAAAGCTTTATCCGTGGAGTGACAGCCCCGAGTTTGTAGCAAATTTACCGCGCCTGTATCTTTCTGCGCAGGGCGGTACCGCGTTAAAGCCGGTGAATGTGCGCATTCACAAAGGCATGTGCATTGTGAAGCTGGAAGGCGTGGACAGCATCGAGGCGGCTCGGCCCTATTTGAGAAGAACGGTCTACTTTGACCGCAATGATGTTTCACTGCCTGAGGGACGCTATTTTGTGCAGGACATCATCGGATGCCGCGTGGTGGATGCCAATACCGGGCATGTGTACGGAGAGATTGTTCACATTACACACCCCGGCGCGAATGATGTGTACACCATTCGTTCCGAAAGCGGGCAGGAATACTTGTTCCCGGCGGTGGACGAATTTTTGGCCGCGCTGGAACCCGAAAACCGTTTGGTGGTCGTGCGCCCCATTCCCGGCATGTTTGGCGAAATGGTGAACGGTGACGCGGATGAGGATTGATATTGTCACGCTGTTTCCCGAGATGTGCGAGCGTGTCTTGTCGGAAAGCATCATTGGCCGCGCGACAAAAAAGGGCTTGATTGACTGGAAATGCCATCAAATCCGCGATTATACGTTAAGCAAGCAGCGGCAAGTAGACGATTACCCCTATGGCGGCGGCCAAGGCATGGTGATGCAGGCGCAGCCGATATACGATTGCTGCGTTGAGGCCATGCGTCAAATAGATGATGCGGGCTATGGACGGCCGCACGTTATTTTCCTGACGGCAGGCGGCAAAACGCTCACGCAGGAGCGCTGCAAGGAGCTGGCGCAGATGAAAAGCCTTTTGCTGGTGTGCGGCCATTATGAGGGCATTGATGAGCGCGTCATTGACGCTTTGGCCGACGAGGAAATCAGCATTGGAGATTATGTTTTAACAGGCGGCGAGCTGGGCGCTCTTGTGGTGGCGGACAGCGTGTTTCGCATGAAGCCGGGCGTGCTTTCCTGCGAGGAAGGCTTTCAGGATGAAAGCTATTATTCCGGCCTTTTGGAATACCCGCAGTACACGCGGCCCGAGGCGTGGCACGGCTTGAAAGTGCCCCCGGTTTTGCTGTCGGGAAACCATGGTGCGATTGCCAAATGGCGTGCCGAACAGGCGCTTTTGCGCACAAAGACGCGCCGGCCTGACTTGTACGAGGCTTATTTTAAAAAAGTCAATGGAGAAAAGTAATAATTTTCCGCCAAAGATTTTGTTCAACATGATGTGTATGTTGAAAATAATTTGTTAAAAACGTACAAAGCGGCAAGAAGTGTCCCTGCAAAGTGTGGCGTTTTGTGGAAAATGTGCAATAGGGTGCAAAAAACATTTGACGAACCCGCCGCATAGGTTTAAAATAGAAGGCAAGGGCACACATATATTCTGACTTTATTAGGAGCGTTTGTTATGTTTGTGAAAGAAGTTACTGTTGAAAATCAAGTTGGTCTGCACGCACGTCCCGCTACCTTCTTTATCCAGAAGGCGAACGAGTTCAAGTCTTCCATCTGGGTGGAGAAAGAGGAGCGCCGCGTCAATGCAAAAAGTCTTCTCGGCGTGCTGTCGCTGGGCATCATTGGCGGTACTGCCATTCGCATCATTGCTGATGGTCCTGACGAGCAGGCAGCTGTAGAGGCTTTAGTAAAGCTGGTCAGCTCTGGTTTTACCGAGTAAGCTTTGTTTTTGTAAGAATGTGCGTTGCTGTAAAAGGCGGCGCACATTTTTTGTTTTTTTACGCCGCTTGGCCAAAAGTGAGCGCAAGCGGCGCGTTTTTGTTTATGAGCTTTAAAAAAGGGCAACATGCAGATAAAGCCGGAAAAGGAGTGATGGCGTGACAAAATTTGAATTATGGAAAAAAGCGATGCTGCTTCCGCTTTTGCCCGGTGTCTATCTGATTCGGGATAAAAAAGGTGAGATTATCTATGTCGGAAAAGCAAAGCGGCTGAGAACCCGTGTTTCGCAGTATTTTCGCGACGGTGTCCCGCACGATGCAAAAGTGACAAAGATGATTGAACATGCCTTTGAATTTGATGTCATCGTAACGCAAAGCGAGTTTGAAGCACTGGTGCTGGAGTGCAGCCAAATCAAACAGCATCAGCCCAAATATAATATCCTGCTGAAAGACGACAAGGGATACAGCTACGTTAAAGTGACAAACGAGGAATGGCCGCGGCTTTCTGCGGTGCTGCAAAAAGAGGAGGATGGGGCGGAATACATCGGGCCTTTTACCTCCGGCTTTGCGGTGCGGGAAATGGTGGAAACCGCCAGCGATGCCTTTCGCCTGCCGCGGTGCAGCAAGGTGTTTCCGCGCGATATCGGCAAAGGCCGCCCTTGCTTGAACGCGCATATCGGTAAGTGTATGGCGGTGTGTTCGGGACGCATTTCGCGTGAAAATTACCGTGAGGCGGTAGACAGCGCCGTTCACTTAATCCGCCACGGCCAAGGGGAAATTGTCAAAACACTGCGTACCCGAATGGAACAGGCTGCCGAAGCGCTGGAGTTTGAGCGGGCAGCCCTTCTGCGCGACCAAATCAACGCCATTGAAAAGCTGGGGCGCGGGCAAAAAGTGGTGCGCAGCGATGTGGAGCAGCAGGATGTGCTGGCATTTGCCGGTTCGGCAGATGCTGTTTGCGCAGCCATTCTGCGCTTTCGTGAGGGAAGGCTGCGGGATAAGCAGGAATTTTTGTTTCACGGCAGAACGAATGTAGCCGAGGTGCGCGAGGAATTTTTACCGCGCTATTATTTAGAAGATGTGGAGTTTATCCCCAAAAGCATTGCAGTGGACGAGCTTCCCACCGACGCTGATTCTTTGAATCGCCTGCTGGAGGAGACAAAAGGTGCAAAGGTACAGCTGTATGTGCCGCAGCGCGGCGATACCGCAAAGCTGGTGGAAATGGCAAGAACCAATGCGTTTGAGCGTCTGGCGCGGGAAAGCGGCCGCGTGAGCCATGCCGAAAAGCAAATGGACGAGCTGGGCAATCTGCTGGGCTTGAAAAAGCTGCCCAAAATGATTGAAGCATACGATATTTCCAACTGGGGCGACGGAACCAGTGTGGCCGGTATGGTGGTATTTGAAAACGGCAAACCCAAAAAGGCGGGATATCGCCGCTATAAAATGAAAACGGTTGCGGGAACGGACGACTATGCGTCCATGGCGGAAACGCTCACCCGGCGTGTGCAGGAGTATGAGCGCGGCGCACCGGGCCAGTTTGTCTGTAAGCCAGATTTGATTTTGCTGGACGGCGGCTTGGGGCAAGTCCATGCGGTTCAGGCCGTTTTGCAGGGAACAGCATTTGAGGATGTTCCTCTTTTGGGTATGGTAAAGGATGACCGTCACCGCACCCGCGGCTTGATGGACGCTTCCGGCAGCGAAATTGTGCTTTCGATGCACCGCGGACCGTTTGCCTTTGTCACGTCCATTCAAGATGAAGCGCACCGTTGGGCAAACGATTACCGCAAGCGGATGCACAAAAGCAAGTCGTATTCCTCCACCTTGGAAAAGGTGCCGGGCGTGGGGCCTGCGACCGGCAAAGCGCTGATGGCGCATTTTAAAACACTGGCGGCTGTGAAAGCGGCTTCGGCTCAAGAGATGGCCCAAGTGAAAGGTGTTTCGCGCAAGGCAGCACAAAGCGTTTACGACTATTTTCACAGCGTTTGAAAGTTTCGGTAAAAATTGGCATATACCCTTGACAAATCAGATTGCCTTGCCCATAATGAAAACAGACGGCAAGGCCGTGATGTTAAAAAAGGGGGTTATGATGTGCGAGTAATATCCGGTACAGCGCGCGGAACACGTTTGGCAACGCTTCCCGGCGATGATGTAACACGTCCCACCGTGGACCGCGTGAAAGAAGGCATGTTCAGTGCGGTTCAGTTTTTACTCGAGGGGGCGCGCGTGCTTGATTTGTTTTCCGGTTCTGGGCAATTAGGAATTGAAGCACTCAGCCGAGGCGCCGCCTACTGTGTGTTTGTAGAAACCGACAGCGGCGCGTGCAAAGTGATTCACAAGAATTTGCAAGGGGCACAGATGGATGCCGATGTGCTGCAAATGCCGGCAGAAAGCTATCTTTCCTCCTGTTCGGACCGGTTCGATTTAATTTTGTTGGACCCGCCCTATCATCACGGAACGGTACAAGCCCTGTTGCCCTCGTTGGATAAAGTGCTTGCGCCGGGCGGCGTCATCATGGCGGAAACGGAGTATGGGGCAGAGATGCCCGAAACATGCGGCGACCTGCACCGCAAAAAGCAGTATAAGTATGGTACAGTCGCTTTGACTCGCTATGAAAAAGACTTGGAACAGTAAAAAAGCATAAGCGCAGCGCCCCGCGGCGGCTGCGTGACAGGAAGAAGGAGGAGCATCGGTGACGATTGATGAATTGCTGGATGTGATGGATGATACCTTAGAGGAGGCGACAAACCTTCCTTTTACGGGCGGAAAGCGCGTAGTAGATGTGGAAAAGGTGCGCGAAATCATCGACGATATTCGTTTGAATATGCCCGCGGAAATTCGTCAGGCAAAGAATGTCGTGCGTGACCGGAATAATATTTTGGAAACCGCTAAGCTGGAGGCTTCTGCCATTGTAAAACAGGCGGAGGAGCGCGCACGCACTTTGGTGGCACAAGAGGCCATTGTCAAAGCTGCACAGCAAAAAGCGACGGAAATTTTGGCGCAGGCGCAGGAGCAAAGCCGTGAAATTCGTACCACAGTAACCAATTACTGTGAAAATGTGCTGCGTGAAACCGAGGAACTTCTTTCCAAAGATTTAAACGATGTGAAAACGGTTCGAGGCACCCTGAAAAAGAATTTTGGCGTTTCGAAGTAAATTTATGATTACAATGCAACAAAAGGTGCGGCATCGGGCAAAATGCTTTATGCCGCACCTTTTTTAGCGCAGCAGGGCGCGTACAAGCGGGCGACCATGCGCAGCAATCCATTGAGAGAAAAAATTATTTTTTTAAAAAGTTTTGTTTCTAACTTGACAATAGGTTCTTAATGATATAATATATCATTAAGAAAGGATGATACGCATGGAAAAACGCAATACCATTCAAAAGCGTCTTGTGCTGGATGCGGTTTGCGCTCTTGCCGACCATCCCACCGCAGAGCAGGTTTATGCCGAGGTGGTGCAGCACCACCCCAGCATCAGCAAAGCTACGGTTTACCGCAATCTCAACAGTTTAGCCCAGGACGGCCAGCTGCGTCATATTCCTTTGGCAAACGGGGCGGATCGATTTGACCATTTTTTGCAGCCGCACTCCCATATCGAGTGTGTGCGGTGCGGGCGTTTTTGTGATGTCCCGATTACCTGCGATGAAGCGCTGGATGCAAAAGTAGAGGCGCTTACCGGTTATCAGCAGTCCAGCCATGAGCTGGTGTTTCACGGCGTTTGTCCCGATTGTGCGGCCAAAGCCGAGCACAAAGCGGGGTAAGCAGAATAACATGAAAAAAGGCGCAAGCCTTAATTTTACGGAAAGGATGTTGTGGTATGAATTTAAAAGGATCAAAGACAGAGCAAAATTTGATGGCGGCGTTTGCCGGTGAAAGCCAGGCACGCAACAAGTACACCTACTATGCTTCCAAAGCGAAGAAGGAGGGCTACAACCAAATTGCAGCGATTTTTGAGGAAACGGCAAACAACGAAAAAGAGCATGCAAAAATTTGGTTTAAACTGCTTCATGACGGTATGCCCGACACCATGACCAACTTGGCGGACGCAGCTGAGGGCGAAAATTACGAGTGGACCGATATGTATGCCGGTTTTGCTAAAACCGCACACGAGGAAGGCTTCACCAAGATTGCTTACTTGTTTGAGGCCGTTGGCAAAATTGAGAAAGAGCACGAGGAGCGTTATCGCGCATTGCGTGCCTCTTTGGAAAACGGCACCGTGTTTGCGCGTGAAACCGAGCAGGTATGGGTGTGCTCCAACTGCGGCCATGTCCACATTGGCAAGCATGCGCCGGAGAAATGCCCTGTTTGCGATCATCCGCAAGGCTATTTCATTTTGCAGGCAAAAAATTATTGATCTTTTTTCAAACAGCCGGGCGTTTTGCCCGGCTGTTTGCTGTATCTATTTTTCTATGAGAAAACGAGGGAGATCGTCATGAATCAAGAGTTGGCGTTGCTGGTGGACAAGGCACGTCGAGTGGTGTTTTTTGGCGGTGCAGGCGTATCATGTGAAAGCGGAATTCCCGATTTCCGTTCGCAGGACGGGCTGTATCATCAGCAGTATGCCTACCCGCCGGAGGAGATTTTGTCTCACCACTTTTTTGTGCAGCATCCAGAGGAATTTTACCGCTTTTACCGCGACAAAATGCTTTATCCCAAGGCAAAGCCGAATGATGCCCATGTCACACTGGCCAAGTGGGAGCAGGAGGGCAAATTGAACGCCGTCATCACACAGAATATTGATGGGCTGCATCAGATGGCGGGTTCGCGCCGGGTGTATGAGCTGCATGGCAGCGTGCACCGCAACCGATGCATGAAATGCCGGAAAGCTTATCCGTTGGAGGCTGTTTTATCGGGTGATGGTGTGCCGCACTGTGAGTGCGGCGGCATCATCAAGCCGGAGGTCGTCTTGTACGAGGAAGCTTTGGACGAAACAATCATTGAGCAATCTATCCATGCTTTGATGGAGGCCGATTTGTTGATTGTCGGCGGGACAAGCCTGAATGTATATCCGGCTGCCGGGCTGCTGCGTTATTTTTCGGGCAACGACTTAGTGGTCATCAACAAAACGCCCACACCGGCTGACTCGCGCGCTTCGCTTGTCATTCAAGAGCCTATTGCACAGGTGTTAAAGATGTAAATGCTTTGTGCTATTAAAAAATAAACGTAAAATAACCGCACACCCTAACAGAAGGATGTGCGGTTGTTTCGCGTTTGCAGCAAGTGTTTGCTCATGTGTTCGGTGTTTCGGTTTCTGTTTTCGGTAAAAATCGAACAGCCGCCAGCCGATGAAACACGGCGGCAAAAATTAGGCCAAAGGTAACGCCCAAAACGGTGTCAACAATGCGCAGAGCAACAGCCGCAGGAAGCCCGTAGATTCCCGCGCCCAGCATCAGTGCGCCAAAGCAGTTCATGGCAGTTTTATAGCGGTAGTCGGTGCAAAAGCCCAAGCAAAGCCCGCCCAGCGGCCCCATGAGCGAGTGCAGCGATTGCGGCAGAATCAAATAAAGAACAAAAAAGGCGAGCGAGCCGGCAACCGCGCCCACAATGCGTTGGCGGAAGCGGACGGTGGTATTGGCGGAGTAGGGATATTCCAATAACAACGAGGCACAAGCAAAGCCCATCCACATAAAGCGTTCCACGGAAAATACTTGCCCGGCCGTCATCATAAGGCTGACGCCGAGCGCCATGCGCAGCTGCCATAAGCATAAGGGAATGGATGGGTGAAATTGGCGCACCACATGGTGAAACCGGATGCTTTTATGTTGGTGCCGATGCTTGGCCCACAGAATGGCCCCGCAAAGAAGGTAGCCTGTCAACGCCAGAAGCCCGCGCCGCACAAGCGCTTCTCCCACCACAGGGTTTCCCGCTAAGTAGACATAAGCGAAGCTGTACAGCCCGCCATTGCCCATTTCTGGTCGCTGTGTCGTGATGAAAAGAACGGCGAAAAAAGCGGCAAAGTGCAGCGGAATTAAAAAGACTGACGGGACTGCGGCGGCTGCACTGGGGGCCAGCACCAGAATGGCCAGCACGGCTGCCAAGGTGAGCATAGAATCCCCCACGCAGTATTCAAAGTTGACAAAACGGATGCCGAGCATCATGCAGAATAACGCGACTGCCATGGGAGTGTTGTCTGCGCCGAATATCGCGGAGAGCCCGCTGATAAACACAATGGCGAATGCGACAATCAATACCGAGCGCACAGCCATGGCCACCCAGTAGTAAATTTTTTTCTGCTGCGTATCGCAAGCGGCAATTTTGCGCTTTAAAATCGAGGGATCCGTTTGCAATGCATCATAAAATTTCGTCGTCACGGCTATTTTCCTTTCCTTTCTCAAGATGTGCCGCAATCTTATCGGCATAGCATAAAAATGCTTCAAAATCTGTGCCGCAGCTGCGCCATAAGTCATAAAACGGCTGCAAAATACTTTCGTACCCTTTTTTCAGTTCGGCAAGGCCCGTTGGCGTCATAAAGAGTTGGTAGCTTCGTTCGTCTGTGGTGTGCCGCTGTTTTTGGATGCAGCCTTTTTCGTCAAGCGACTTGAGGCAGCGGCTGACAGCCTCTTTTTTCATGCCGGTGCCCTGACTGAGCAAAATAGGGGTGTTTTGCTCGGGCTGCAAATATAAATGGGCTAAAATCTCGCACTCACTGACGGTGAGTGTCGATTTCTGCGCAGGGAGCAGGGAGCGCATCACCTTTTGCATCTGCTGCTGATAATGTACCATGTCTGTCCAGTCCATGTGAGTAGGTCTCCTGTTTATATAGTTAACGTTGTTAATTATATGCTTTATGATTGCATTTGTCAACGATACAGCTTCTATCTGCACACAACCAATCAACCCGATGGAATGCAGCAAAAAAGCGGTCAAAAAATTTTTTAAAATAAATTTGAAAAAAGGGTTGACATTCCGCGAATTGTTAGATATAATGATAAAGCACTGAGGCGATAGCAAAGTGCTTGATGCGGAATTGTGTAATGGTAGCACCTGCGACTCTGACTCGTATTGTGAGGGTTCGAATCCTTCTTCCGCAACCAACGGCAGCACAACAGCTGCCGTTTTCTTTCGGGGTGTAGCGCAGATGGTAGCGCGCTTGGTTCGGGACCAAGAGGCCAGGAGTTCAACTCTCCTCACTCCGACCAGTGGAGAGCCACGAACGCTGTATGGTGTTCGCGGCTCTTCTGCTTTTTTACCGTTTTTTGCAAAGGGGGAGCCGACATGGACGAGCGTGAGGCCTGCGACTTACAAGAGCAGCCCGTTTTCGAGCAGCCGCAAGACGAAACAGCGCCGCAGCAAACGGAGGATGAGCCGAGCGATGACCCCGTGATGACACAAGGCCAAGTGGGCAAGCTTCTTTTGCTTTGCTTGCTTGTGGCAGTGGGCGGCACCGCAGCGGCACTGTGGTACTTTCACTGGATGGGGTATTTTGCCGCATAACTTTGACCGTTTTTCAAATAATATCAAAATCAAGAAGGGTTCGTTTCCGACATCGCTTTTGGCTTAGTGGAAACGAACCCTCTTTTGGTTGCTTTTAGGAAAATGCGGCAATCACTTTTAAAAAATCTTTGCCGTATGCCTCCGCCTTGGTCTGTGTCATACCGGGAATGCGGTATAGCTCGCGCATACAGGAGGGGCGCTGCAAACAAAGCTGTGTCAGCACTGCGTCGCTTGCGATGGCAAATGCCGGGCGGCTTTCCCGACGTGCCAGAAGTTTGCGGGTGCGGTCCAGCTCGCACCAAAGCCGTGAGTCAACCGCCGGGCTTTTTTGGCGCGTTTCTTTGGCCAGCATCCGGCTCAGCGAGGCCCGCTGTGCGCGCGGGGCGCAGCTGCCGCAATGCTCGCAGGAGCGGCCATATGCTTCACCGAAATAGCGCAGAAGCGTGCGGCGCAAACAGCTTTGTGTAAAGCAAAATTGTATCATGTCGGAAAGACGCTTTTTTTGCGCGTCCTGCTGTGCAGTTTCTGCGCCGCTGTTTTCAATTAAAAAATGGTTGGTGCGCACATCGCTCTGTGTGTAAAATAAAATGCATTCAGCGGGCAGCCCGTCGCGTCCGGCACGCCCGGCCTCTTGATAGTAGCTTTCCAAATCCAGCGGCAGGTTGTAGTGAATCACAAAGCGCACATCCGGCTTATCCACACCCATGCCAAATGCATTGGTGGCAATCATCAGGGAGGCTTGTCCGCACAAAAAGCCCTTCTGTGCCGTTTGCCGTTCGGAAAGCGACAACCCCGCGTGGTAACGGGCAGCGCGATAGCCCTCTGCCGTCAACAGCATCCAAAGTTCGTCCACCGCCTTTCGTGTAGAGCAGTAAACGATGCCGCTGGCACTGCTTTTTTGCGAGAGATACAGCTTGAGTGCTTGCAGTTTTTCTTCCCGGCTGTATTGATGCACCTCAAAAAAGAGGTTGGGGCGGTCAAACCCGCTGGTGGTAACAAGCGGCTGGCAAAGCTGTAATGACTGCAAAATGTCCTCACGCACACGCGGCGTGGCGGTAGCCGTAAAAGCACCCACCGGCGGACGCTGCGGCAAAAGCGATAAAAATTCAGCAATACGCTGATATCCCGGGCGAAAATCCGGCCCCCAATGGGAAATGCAGTGTGCTTCGTCAATGCAGACAAGGGAAATCGGCACACTGGTCGCAAAGTGCAAAAAGCTGGGCGTCATCAGGCGCTCAGGCGCAGCGTATACAATGCGGTACATGCCCTGCGCCGCATTTTGCAGCGCTTTGCGGCACTGGTTTTCCGTGAGGGCGCTGTTGATATAGGCGGCACGCACTCCATTTTGAATTAAGCGTTGTACTTGGTCTTGCATCAGCGCAATCAACGGCGAAACTACAAGGCAGACGCCATCCCGCAGCAAAGCAGGCAGCTGATAGCAAATGGATTTTCCTGCCCCAGTGGGCATGACGGCCAGCACGTCACGCCCGGCCGTCAGTGCGCGAACAATATCCAGCTGCCCAGGGCGAAAGGACGAATGCCCGAAATAGCGCTGCAATGCTTCGCATAAAGCGGAATCATCGGGATAAAACAAGCGAAAAATCCCCTTTTTATCATTGGTTTTGCGGCGCTTTTTTAACAGTTCAAACGCCCTGCCAGAGAAAAAATAAAATAAAAAAACCGCAGGCAAACTGCCTGCGGAATATGGAGCGGATGATGGGAATCGAACCCACACGACCAGCTTGGAAGGCTGGAGTTCTACCACTAAACTACATCCGCATATCAAATCGACAATAGCTATTATATCGAAAGAAGCTGCGGATGTCAAGGCTTTTTCATAAAAAATTGCGCCTCGCTATGCGGCACTTACGGCTTGGGCTGATAAAGCCGCTGCAAAATTTCCTGCTGAATTTCCGGGCACACAAATTCGGAAATATCGCCGCCCAGCGCGGCCACCTGCCGCACAATGGACGAAGAAAGATACATATATTGCAGCCCGGTGGTCAAAAACAGGGTTTCCAATTCCGGGTATAATTTTTTATTGGTGAGCGCCATTTGGAATTCATATTCAAAATCGGACACTGCACGCAGACCTTTTACCACGCTGCACGCCCCCACATGACGGGCATAATCTGCCAGAAGGCCGTCGTAGCTGTCCACACGCACATTGGGAAAATCTGCCGTTGCACGGCGTGCCATATCCACTCGTTCCGCCACACTGAACGCGGTATTGGTTTTGGAAAAATTGATCATCACCAGCACAACGACCTCGTCAAACAGGCACGAAGCGCGCCGGATAATGTCCAAATGACCATTCGTAATGGGGTCAAAACTGCCCGGACACAGGGCAATGCGTTGTTTCATACTTCCTTCAAACTCCTTGCTGCGGCTGGTTTGCGTTTGGCACAATAAAGTAAATGCCGTTACTCGCTGCGCTGAAAAGAAACAATCAGAAAGACTGTCAAATTTGTATCGCCGCTTCTCGGCCATTATAGCATAAAATAAAAAGTTTGTCTTGCCTCGGTTCAAGAAAAGCGGATAAATTTTACAAATCTGATTTGTTTTTTGTTAGATGCATGTGCTATACTGTAACAGATAGAAACGTGAAAGCGGGGCACAGCCATGACAGAACAAAAGAATCAAATATCGGATACCATGGAAGAACGGATTGCCGCGATTCGAGAAAAAATGACAGCGGCAGCCCGAGCAGCAGGCCGCTCACCACAGGAAATTTTGCTGTGTGCCGCCAGTAAAATGCAAAGCGCCGAAACCGTGCGTGCCGCGTCTTTGCTCCAATTGGATCTTTTTGGTGAAAACCGCGTGCAGGAGCTCGTGCAAAAGCTGGAGCAAAACGCTTACGGCGATAAGCCGGTGCATTTTATCGGCCATCTGCAAACGAATAAAGTGCGTCAGGTTGTGGGGGCGGTGTCGCTCATTCAGTCGGTCGGTTCGCTTCGTTTACTGGAAGCAGTGGACAAGCAAGCAGCCCTGAAAGATTTGTGTCAGCCTATTTTGCTCGAGGTGAATATTGGCAGCGAGGAAAGCAAAAGCGGTTTTGCTGCACAGGATTTGTCTGCCGCGCTGGAGGTCGCTCAGCGCCTTTCCCATGTCCGGGTGGAGGGGCTGATGGCCATTCCCCCGGTTCGTGATACGCAAGACGAAAACCGAAAAGACCTTGCGGCCGTGCGCCGCTGCTGGGAACGCCTTGCCCCGGAATGCGGTGAAAACGCTTGCATGAAGTGGCTGTCCATGGGCATGAGCGGCGATTTTGAAAATGCGATTTTAGAAGGTGCAAACATAGTGCGTGTCGGCACCGCTATCTTTGGTGCGCGCTCTTATCCCTGACGATGCGGCAAGCGCACTGGTTTTGAACCTATCACCCGTCCTGAAAAAGCGGAAAAAGCCGCGTTTTCGGGTTTACCAGAAGCGTTCTGAAAAGCAAATATTGCTGTTCGGGAACGCCTTCATCACAAAGGAGTTCGTTATGAAGGACAACACCCAACTGAAAGAAACATTCCGCACGGAAATTCCCGGCTTTGCCGCAAAAGCGCGCGCCTTTGCGGCGGGCGAAATTGACCGCAAAGCTTACAAAGGCATTTCCGGCGGCTTTGGCTCGTATGCCCAGCGCGGCGAAACCGGCAACATGCTGCGCCTTCGCTTACCGGGCGGACGTGTAACAAAAGAGCAGCTGGCATTTTTGGCAAATATGGTGGAGGAGCACAACGTCAAACGCATGAAAATCACCACCTGCCAGACGATTCAGCTGCATGATTTAACACCTGATGCCGTGGCTGACATTATGGAAAAAGCCATCGACTGCGATATCATCACGCGCGGCGGCGGCGGTGACCATCCGCGCAATGTGATGGTAAACCCGCTTTCCGGCTTGGAAACCGGCGAGTATTTTGACGTGCGTCCCGTGGCTGAGGCCGTAGGCCGTCATTTGGTCGAGCGCATTTGGACGCTGAAAATGCCGCGCAAGCTGAAAGTCGCATTTTCCAACGGCGTAAGCGATGAAGTTCATGCAACGTTCCGTGATTTGGGCTTTGTTGCCCGTCAGGATGGTACGTTTGACGTGTATTGCGCGGGCGGCCTTGGGCCGAACCCGAAGCTGGGCATTTTAGCGGCCGAGGGCGTACAGCCTAAAGATGCTGCCTGCGCTGTGGAGGCCATGATTGATGTGTTCTGCACGCATGGCAATTATGAAAACCGCGCCAAAGCCCGCACGCGCTACTTGCAGGATACCTTGGGAGAGGAAGGGCTGCGCAGCGCGTTTGCCAAGGCGATGGAAAAAGCCGCCGGCCGTGACGACGTAGCGCTGGAAATCTGCGAGTGGCAGCCGCAAGCCTCCGAGGAAGAATTGACGCTTCCGATGGAGCGTGTCACGGCGCAAAAACAGCATGGACTGTATGCGGTGGAGTACCACCCTGTGGGCGGCGTACTCACCCCGGACGCGGTTCGCCGTTTGAACAGCGCCATCGGCCAATTGAAACAGGCAGAGCTGCGCTTGCACCCCTGCGGCGGGCTTTATATTGTCAATCTGACAGCACAGGAAGTGCCCGGCGTCCTGAACGCGACCGAGGACAGCGCGAAAACGCCGTTTGAGTGCAGCACAGCTTGTATCGGCGCTTCGACCTGTCAGCAGGGCGTGCGCGATTCTCAGGCACTGTTGACAGAGTGCGTCCAAGCGGTGCGTGAGGCTCGTATTGCGGCCAATGCACTGCCGAAAATGGGAATTTCCGGCTGTCCGTCCAGCTGCGGCACCCATCAAGCTTGCGCCATGGGCTTTGTCGGCGGCGTGAAAATGATTGACAAAGTGGCACATCCGGCGTTTACGCTGTTTTTGGGCGGGCGTGACGCGCTGGGCAAAGAGGCAATCGGCACTTCGGTATGCGCTATGCTGCAAGCAGAGATTCCCGCCTTTTTGGTCGAGCTGGGCCGCACGGTGGAGCAATCCGGCAAGAGCTTTGATGAGTGGATCGAAGCGAACGAGGAAACACTGCGCACGATTGCACAGAAATATGCAAGATAATCCCATTGTGGGCACAATAAAGGGGCGAGAGAACGCGCGTTCTCTCGCCCCTTTTGCAATCTATCATTAGAAAAGCTTACGGCCAAAGGCAGGCGTCAAGATCAACGCGGCCATCGGATAAAAAGCCAACGCTTTCTTCCTCCAACAGCTTGCGCTGTGCATCTTCGCCGCCGAATGCAAATCCCGTGCAAAGCCGACCGTCCTGAAACACAACACGGTGGCAGGGAATTTCGCCCGGCCTTGGGTTGCGATGCAGGGCAAACCCTACGATGCGGGAAGCGCGCGGGTTGCCGCACAATGCGGCGACACGGCCATAGGTGGAAACTTTGCCGCGTGGAATTTGGCGCACGATTTCATACACTTTTTCGCTGAATGTCATACGAACTCCTCCTTTTGTGCGCTGACACGCGCTTTTTGTTCCAAGGATATTTTTTTCGATTCCATCACCTTGCGCACCGCCATGGCTGCAATGGGGGAGCGGCGCTTTTGCAGTATCAGCAGTGTTTCAAGCGCCGCTTCGGGGTATTTGGAATAGGCTTCGGCCAGCGTCCATGCCGCCGCCATCTGCACATAGTATTCCTCCCGTTCACACGACGCGATATGTGACAGTACCAGGGCAAAATAGTCGTCCGTTAAGTAATATCGCAGCATCATGACAAGCGAAAAACGCGCGGTATAAGGTTCTGACGCGCTGCGAAGCGCATAAATGGCGGGGAAAAATTCCTGCGGATAGCGCGAAACCGCTTTTAAACTGCTGCAAAAGCTGTCACATACCGACCAGTTGGAAATATGCGGAAGAAACTCTGCCACAAGCGGCCAGTCCGCCGGTGTTTTCACGCAACATCCGACCATCATGCCGCGCAGCATTACTTCTTCAAAATAGGTGCAGCCGGGCAGGGAAAGAGCCTCTTTGCCATATGCTCGGGTGAGCGATGCCGCCAGCTTTCTCAGCGCGGGCAGACGAACACCTAAAAACGGCAGTGAGCCGGGCACAAGCGCAGAGGCAAACGCCGCATAGGAAGGCTCGGCCATGGCATGCAATTCATGAAGCAAATCCGCGTTTGTTTGCATGGGGAAAATCTCCTTGTCTGTGTCAGTCTTGATAAAACTAGATGAAAATGGTATAATAAAAAACACAATGAAACAAGTGGTTTTATACCGGAAAGGATTCTAGGAATGGGATATTTCGGAAGTCATATTTCCTCGTCAAAAGGGTATCTTGCCATGGGAAAACAGGCGATGAAGCTGGGCGCAAACACCTTTGCGTTTTTTACGCGAAATCCGCGGGGCGGCTCGGTAAAAGCGCTCGATTTGCAGGACATTGCCGCGTTTCGGCAGTTGGCTGAACAGCAGGGCTTTGGCCCCTTGGTGGCTCACGCGCCGTATACCATGAACGCCGCCGCCAAAGACCCCGATTTGCGCCGATTTGCGCGTGAGGCGATGCAGGAGGATTTGCAGCGCCTGGAGCATTTGCCGGGAAACTATTATAATTTTCATCCGGGCAGCCACGTTGGACAGGGGAGCGATGCGGGCATGGAACACATTACCCGGCAGCTGAATGACGTGCTTTGGCCGGAGATGAATACAACGGTTCTGCTGGAAACCATGGCGGGCAAGGGCAGTGAAGTGGGCCGAAGCTTTGAGGAGCTGGCGCGCATTATAGAAGGAGTACACCACAACGAAAAGCTGGGGGTATGCTTGGATACCTGCCATGTGTGGGATGCCGGGTATGACATTGCCGCCCATCTCGACGAGGTGCTGCAGCAGTTTGACGATATCATTGGTTTGGAGCGCTTGAAGGCGCTGCATGTAAACGACAGCATGAACCCCTTGGCGGCGCACAAAGACCGTCATGCAAAAATCGGGGAAGGCCATCTCGGCTTGGAAACCTTTGGCCGTGTTGTGCGTCATCCTGCCCTGCGGGGCAAGCCGATGGTGCTTGAAACACCCAACGATGATGCCGGCTGGGCGCAGGAAATTGCCCTGTTGCGCCGATTGGAAACAGAGTAATGCGGCTTGATTCCAAGAGCTTGGCACCAACCCACGCGGCACAAGTTGCGTTTGCGGCGTGGGTAAGCGGCTTGTCAACTTTTGTAAAATATGTTACACTGAACGGAGTATCATCCGCGTAGGGAGGCGATGCCATGCGTTCGTTTGAATCGCGTGAAGATTATTTGGAAACAATTTTGGTTCTGAAACGGGAGAAAGGCGCTGTCCGCAGCATTGACGTTGCGACACGCATGGGGTTTTCCAAGCCCAGTGTCAGCCGCGCTGTCAGTTTGCTGAAAGCTGCTGATTTGCTGACGATGGACAAGGACGGCTTGCTGGAATTAACGCCGTCCGGCTTGGCGATGGCAAGCCGTGTGTACGAGCGTCACTGCCTGATTAAAACGTACTTAGAAGCGATTGGCGTATCTAAGGAGACCGCCGCTGAGGACGCTTGCCGCATTGAGCATGTAATCAGCGAAGAAAGCTTTGAAAAATTGAAAGAGTTTATGCGCAGCCATGGCGTACATGGTTAAGCAAAGGGGGCTAGGCCCCCTTTTTTATTTAAAATCCGTACACAGTTTGCGGGAAAACAGAGTTTTTTTGACAAACCCGAGGCGTGCCGCAAAGCACGCCTTTTTTGTTATAGGGAGAGAGGAACGCCGTCCAGCACAGCTTGCTGAAGGCTGTCGCCTTGATAAACCAGTTTGAGCGAAAAAAACGGGTGGTCCTGTGCCAGCAGACGAAGAAAAATTCGGTCGCCCTCCCAAAGCGGAAGGCGCGTCATTTCCGAACGCTCCACCCATGCAAGCTCACCTTCATCGCAGTCGGTTAAGCTTCCGTGCCATTCCGACGCGGTGAACAGGTACATATACTGCCCTTCCCAAGCATCGGAAACAAAGGTGATTACCCCGCGCAGACGCGAGCGGGTCACATGCAGACCGGTTTCTTCGTACACTTCCCGCATCATGCAATCTTCGGGGCTTTCGTTTTCTTCACACTTGCCGCCGACCCCAATCCACTTTCCGGCATTTTCATCGTTTTGCTTTTTGGTGCGGTGTAAAAGCAGATATTGTGTGCCGCGCTCCAAGTAGCATACTGTTGTATTTTTCATTGGTTCCCTCCGCGCCGCGCTTGCAAAGGCGGCCTGCATTTGCTATACTGAAATCCAGCTTCCATCGTTTTCAAAACAAAGGAAGCCGTGCCAAATTTATCATAACACGGTACGCTGCCGGATACAAGGAAAGGATGGAGTTTCTTTATGAAAATCAATCGTTTTATCGACCATACGCTGCTCAAACCTTTTGCAGCGCACGACCAGCTGAAAGCGCTGTGTGACGAAGCAAAGCAGTACGAGTTTGCAAGCGTCTGCGTCAACCCGTGCCACGCGGCATTTGTGGCGAAAGAGCTTGCCGGAAGTGATGTGAAAACGTGCTGTGTTGTGGGCTTTCCCTTCGGCACCCATCTGCCGGAGATCAAGCTGGCCGAAGCAAAAGCGGCGCTGCGCGACGGGGCGCAGGAACTGGACATGGTCATTTCGGTGGGCCACCTGCTAGAGGGCGATGAGGCTTATGTGGAGCACGAGGTGCAGCTTTTGGCCGATGCTTGCCGCGAGGCGGGCGCACTGTTGAAAGTGATTATCGAAACGTGCTATTTAGACGAAAAGCACATTGCCGCCATGTGCCGCATTGTGGAGAAAACAGGTGCAGACTTTATTAAAACGAGCACTGGTTACGGCACACGCGGTGCGTCGCCGGAGGACATCGAGCTGTTTTGCAAGTATTTGAAAAAACCGGCGAAAATGAAAGCTTCGGGCGGGATTCGCACCGCCGAGGATGCCAAACGCTATATCGAAATGGGTTGTGAGCGTCTTGGCACCAGCAACGGCGTTGCCATTATGCAGGGCATGACGGCAAGTGCCGATTATTAAGCGCTGAAAAGCAAAGTTTGGCGCAAGTGTTGTTTTTTATCACAAATCAGAAAACCCGCGGGCTTCACAGATAGATACCTGTGAAGCCCGCGGGTTTTTGCATGGTTTCAAGAAGGGGAAAACACGTTATGCCGCCGGGGCAGAAGACGCAGCGGAGGAAGCAGCCGAAGAAGATGCCGTGCTGTCGGCTGCGGGAGCTGCGGGGGTGGTCAAAGCACTGACGTCACCGGCGGTGAAACGCGGTTCATCAATGACGGCTGTTCGGTTGAGCACCCAGGTGTTATTTTCAAATACAAATTCACATGCCTCATACATGATTGCGGTGATGCTGGCAGTGCTGTCCTCAGGAAGCGTGTAGGAATAGGCGACAGCAGTGGTGCAGACAAAGCCCGGCAGGCCGTTGACCTCTGTGATTTGCACCGAACCGAAGTTCACGGCTGCATTGGTGAATTGCAGCGTTTTTCCGGTGAAGGGCTCTGTAGTAATCTGCTGTGCGGCAGCCGCGCGCATGGTTTCGTTTACGCCGCCGATTTGCGAAGCATCCTTTTGGTTTGCGGCGTTTAAAAGCGAAGAATAGTAAGTGTTCAGCAGCAGATTGATACCCGCTTCGTCGGGGGTGCCGCCCTGTGTTTGGAAATCGGTGAATGTCAGCTCGGTGACAGACGGGTCTTGGAAAATCACACTGGAGGAAGTGACAGCTCCATGCGGCGCAGTATATTCCATTGTGATGGTGCTGCCTACGGTGACTTGCGGCAGGCTGACCGTTCCGCCGGACGGCTTTTGCTCTACCTTTGTGCCGTTGACAAAGATGTTGGAGCTGTCGTCAGGAATGCCGGAAACCGTGATGTCATAAATGGGCAAAGCGCCGTCGAAGGTGATCGGCTTGGAAACCATAAACAAATCCAATACGGTAGATTCGCCTTCCAGCGCTTGTCCCAAAGCACTGGAGCCGGTGACGGAACAAGTGTAGCGCCCCGGGAACAGGTTATTGTAGAGTACGCCGTTTTCCGTTAATTCACCGGTGCGGGTGGTGCCGTTGAGCGACATGAGCACATTTTGTGCATCGGTGCGCAGCAAAAGTGAAACACCCAGCGCTTTCAAATGGTATTCCGAAAAGCCGAAGAACACGGGGTCTTTCTGCACTTGCAGCGCCTCGTAAGCGCCGGGGAGCGTTGGGTCAAGCACTTGCTCATTCAACTGCTCGCTCAGCGCCTTTTGCGCATTTTCTGTGGAGAATGCTTGGCACAGCAGGGCGGCGTTTTCCTCGTTGACGGTCAGCGTGTCGCTGACCAAAAGTGCGGCCAGCGCCTTGCTGTCCTGCTGCTCGACAGCTGTCATCACTTGGCTGATAAACCGTTCCGGGCTGTACTTTTGGTACATGACAACGGAAAGCACGCTCAGGCCGACAAAGAGAACGGCCAAAACGCCCACGGCAATGCCCAGCGCAACAAGTGGATTTTTCTTTTTCTGCGCCGATACATGCGCCTCATATGCCGTTTCCTTGGCGCTGTGCTGCGTTTCAAACGCTTGGTCGTCGTCTACCAAAGAGGGATGCTTTTTAGGCGCGGGTTTCGTGTGCTTTTTTTCATGCGCCGCGGCAGGTTCGTCGCGGCGGGGCTTTTTCTTCGGCTCTTTTTTCTCGGCTTTCGGCTCGTGCGAGCGCTCTAATGCCGAAAGCGTCTCGTCTACTTCGTTTGCAAAATGGTCGTCGTGCGCGGGTGAGTTTTTTTTATCGTTCATGCAATACCATCCTTCTTACAAAATCGTTTTTTATAGCCTGCATAATGTGAAGGCGATTTCCGCTGCTTTGGCCGCACAGTGGCGCTCCAGCGCAAAACGTGCTTTTCCGGCACTGGGGCAGCTTTGCAGCAAATGGGAGTTCAGATAAGGCGTGAAGGCCTGTCCGGTAACATGTTCCGCTTGAGCCTGCCGCATCGTTTTCGATAAAGCCGGTTCCAGCACATCATGGGAAAGTGTTGCTTCGGACGGTGGGGAGCACGTCAGCAAAAGGCCGCCGCCAAGCCCTAAATCCCACTTGATTTTGGCAATTTTAGCGCCCTCTGCGGCACTCACGCGGCGCTCGGTCTGGAAAAAGTCCACCGGGCCTTCCGGTTTTGTTTGAAAATCTGCTGTGCCAAGCCCCAAAACGGGAACGCCCATGGTTTCGAGGTACTCCAAAGTTGCGCAGCTGTCGGCGCCGGGATTCACCCCCGCGCACACCACAACAATGGAGGAGGAGTGCAGCTCCTGCAAATCGGCGCTGATGTCAAGGCTGCCGGTGCGCACACCGCCGATGCCGGCGCTGCTGAATACGCGAATGCCCGACAGCATTGCGGCAATCATTCCGGTGGCTGAGGTGACGGCACCGGTGCCGCCCGTGGCCAGTGCGACGGGCAAATCGCGGCGGGAAAGCTTTTGCGGATGGGCGGTGCTGCATAAATGCTCGGCTTCCGCACGGCTGAGCCCCACATAAATGACGCCGTTTAAAATGGCTATCGTGGCCGGAACTGCCCCGGCGGCGCGTGCGGCTTCCTCGCGCGCCTGCAAATAGGAAAGGCGCATTCCGTGCGGCGTGTCGCAGATGGCAGAAGACGAGTCAAAAGCGACGACGGGCTTATTTGCGCGCAGCGCCCTTTGTACTTCCTTGGAAATTTCCAAATAGCGTTTTAAGTTCATAGCGGGCACCCTCCTGGAAGATTGATAAAAAGAATGCCTTTTCACAGCAAAGAAATCAAAATGTCATTCCCTTTTATTCTAATCGTTCTTTGTGCAAAACGCAACCTATTTTGGCGAGCGCACGTTTTTTTAAAAAAGTAAACGGGCACAGTGCATATCCTTGCGCCGGATGGCCAAGACTAAGGGCAACAAAAAAAGCCGGTAAAAAACGGCAGGGAGGAACAATATGAAACAACAGCATCCGTTTTGGAAAGGCAAAGCGGTGTATGCCGCTTTGGGTTTGGTGGTGGCAGGTGCGGCGCTGGCCAGCTTTCTTGCCATCAACAGCATGATGGTTAAGCTGGGAACGGCTGATTCTGCATCCCCTGCAGCGCCGTCGCAGTCAAACACAACCCAAACAAAGGAGGACAACGTATGGGATTCCAGCAAAGCGCCCGCAGAAACAAAGCAGGAAAATATACCTGTCAGCGAGCCGGAGGCAATGTCGAACAAAGGGCAAGGCGGCTCGTCTGCATCATCGAGTACGCAGCCATTACCATCAGCTTCATCCGCTGCGCCCTCTGTATCCGCCGAGCCGTCCGCGCCGGAAGAATCGCAGACAGCGCCATACACATTGCCGGTTACGGGCTCCGTCTTGCAGGCCTTCAGCGGGGATGAGCTGGTGTTCAACACCACCATGCAGGACTGGCGCACGCACAACGGCGTTGACTTTGCCGTGGGGGCAAGCACTCCGGTGACAGCGCCGATGAACGCCAAAGTGACGGCGATGGACAAGGAAGACCCGCTTTGGGGCGGTGTTGTGGAGCTGACCGACGACAGCGGCACAGTCATTCGTCTGTGCGGTTTGGATAAAATCAGCGTTTCGCAGGACATGCAGGTAAAGCAGGGTGATACCCTCGGCATTGTGGGCGAGGTGCCTTGTGAAGCAGAATCGGAAAGCCATGTGCATGTGGAAGTTTTGCAGAATGGGGCCTATATCGACCCGCAGCAGGTACTCCCGGCAGCATAAGCGCGATAGAAAAATAAAAATAGTTGTTGCAGCAGGCATTTTCGGTGTAAAAGCGGAGAATGCCTGTTTTTCTTGAAAAAAAAGGGTGTATGTGTTACAATGTAACCGCCTATCTTTCGTTAGGAATTTTCTGGAAAGCAAAAGCCTTTGCTTTTTGCAAAAAGAGATATTTCATTATTTTTCAGAAAGTTAGAAAGTGTAAATCAAATAAAAGTATAAAAGTTTTTCCACTGTCACAAACTTTTACACAAAAGAAAAAGGAATGAGTTATTATGGGAAAATTTAACTTTATTCAAACAGAAATTGAGGGCGTTTGGATTATTGAGCCTACTGTTTTTGGCGACGAGCGCGGCTATTTTATGGAAACGTTTCAGGCGCAGGAGTTTGCAGCCGTAGGCATTGACCGCCCGTTTGTGCAGGATAATCAGTCGAAAAGTACGCGCGGCGTTTTGCGCGGCCTTCACTTTCAAAAAGAGCATACGCAGGGCAAGCTGGTGCGTGTGATTTCCGGCGAGGTGTTTGACGTTGCCGTAGACTGCCGCCCCAATTCCAAAACCTTCGGCAAATGGGTGGGTGTGACGCTGAGCGCAGAAAACAAAAAGCAGTTTTATATTCCCGAAGGGTTTGCGCACGGCTTTTTGGTACTCAGCGAAGAAGCGGAGTTTACCTATAAGTGCACCGATTACTACGACCACGCTTCCGAGGGCGGCGTGCGCTGGGATGACAGCGCCATCGGCATCGAGTGGCCGAAGCTCGATTGCGAAATCAAGCTTTCCGCAAAAGACGAACAGCACCCCGGCTTCAATGAGCAAAGCTTTGAATTTTTTGAAAGGTGGTAACAAGTTTGGAATTATTCAAAGCATATTGTAAGGATTTTTGGCGGTACCGTTATTTGCTGCAAAATCTCATTGCACGCGACTTTACGCTTCGTTACCGCCGGAGTATTTTGGGTGTTGTTTGGAGTGTTTTAAACCCGCTTTTGATGAATCTTGTCATGGTGCTGGTGTTTACAACAATTTTCGACACCCGCGGAATGGGAGTTAAGAATTTCCCGGTTTATTTGATTATTGGTCAGTTGTTGTTTGGATTCTTTAACGAAGCCACAACCAGTGCATTGAGCAGTATGCTCGGGGCTGCGCCGCTGATTAAAAAAGTATACATTCCCAAGTACATTTTCCCCTTGGAAAAGGTGGGCTTTGCCATGGTGAACTGTCTGTTCAGTTTTATTGCGCTCGCTATTGTTATGATTGCGACCGGCTCTCCGCTTTACCCCACGGCTCTTTTGGGAATTTACCCCTTCTTGACGCTTTCCGTGTTCAGCTTAGGGGTTGGGCTGATGCTGGCTGCTGCCACAGTGTTTTTTCGGGATATTATGCACTTGTGGGGTGTGTTTACCACGGCGCTCATGTATTTTTCCGCTGTGTTTTATGACCCTTCTCAAATGGGGGATCAGGTGATTTTGGGCGTGACGATTTCCATGTCGAAATTTATTACCTATAACCCTGTTTACTGGTACATTTACGGCTTTCGCACCGCCGTATTGGACGGTGAAGTGCTGCCGTGGGATAATGTCATGTTGTGCGGGGTCGGGGCCTTGGCGGCGCTTATTTTGGGCCTTTTGGTGTTCCGTCGTCAACAAGATAAATTTGTGCTGCATATTTAAGAGAGGATGGCTGCCACATGAATATGATTGAAGTGCGCAACGTATCCATGCGCTTTAATATGGCAAAGGAAAAGCACGAAAGCTTGAAAGAATACTTTTTGGCCGCCGTACAGGGAAAGCTTCAGTTTGAAGAATTTTATGCCCTGCGCGACGTTTCTTTCGATGTGGAAAAAGGGGACTGCTACGGCCTAATCGGCTTGAACGGTTCGGGAAAATCCACTCTTTTGAAAGTGATTTCCGGTGTGTTTAAGCCCTCGCAGGGCAGCACGGTAGTGCATGGCACCATTGCCCCGTTGATTGAGCTTGGAGCGGGCTTTGATATGGACTTAACCGCGCGTGAAAATATTTATCTTAACGGCACAGTGCTTGGTATGACGCCGAAATACATTGATTCCAAATTTGATGAAATTGTAGAGTTTAGTGAGCTGCGCGACTTTTTGGATGTACCGCTCAAAAATTACTCCTCCGGTATGGTGTCGCGCATCGCGTTTTCTATTGCCACCGTCACAAAACCGGACGTTTTGATTGCAGACGAAATTTTGTCTGTGGGCGACTTTTTGTTTCAGGAAAAGTGTGAAAAGCGCATGAATGAGCTGATGGGCGGCGGAACAACCGTCATTTTAGTCAGCCATTCCATTGATCAGATTGAGCGCCTTTGCAACCGCGTTACATGGCTGGAAAAGGGTCGTGTGCGCATGACGGGCGACGTGCAGACGGTGTGCGACGCTTACAAGGCGCTGGAAGGGCAGGCGTGACGCCTGTGCGGATGCAGGGAAGGAGCGAATGTCTTTGAGCGGTGAAAACCAGACGCAAGAACGGGATTCCTTTGGTAAAATGGTAGGCCGTGTGGCAAACCCTGCCCACAGTGCCGGGTTGTTAAAGCGCGGTGTGGCTTGCTGGAAACAGCGCGGCGCCGAAGCCGTGTTTCGGGAAATCAGCTATCGCATCAATTTGGCAACGAGCGGCGAGGATTGGCGCTTTCGTGCCGATTTGCCGCTGAAACGAGAGCTTCGCGCGCAAAAAGCCCAGCAGATGCAGTACATGCCGCTGGTGAGCATTGTCGTTCCGGTGTATAACACCCCAATGAAGTTTTTTCGCCAGCTGATCAAAAGCGTAAAAGCACAAAGCTATCAAAATTGGGAGCTGGTGCTGGTGGACGCTTCCGATCCGCGTTTTCGCGCTTTGGGGAAATATACTGCACGTCAGCGGGATAAACGCATTCGCTATTGCCGCATTGCCAAAAACAACGGCATCAGCGAAAATACCAATATCGGTATGGCAGAGGCACAGGGCGAATATATTGCCCTGTTGGATCACGACGATGCGCTTTCTCCCAGTGCTTTGTATGAAATGGTGCGAACCATTAACGAAACCGGCGCAGATATGCTGTATTCCGATGAAATTGTTTTGGACGCAAAGCTAAAGCACTTGTGTGAATACCACTTTAAGCCGGATTATTCCCCCGACACGCTGCGCGGGTGCAATTACATCACGCACTTTCTGGTGTTCCGCAAAGCGCTTTTGACGCAGACAGGCGGCGAGCGTTCCGCGATGGACGGGGCACAGGATTACGATTTGATTCTGCGCCTGACGGAAAAAGCACAGCGCATTGTCCATGTGCCGAAGGTGCTGTACTATTGGCGGCGGCACGGGCAGTCAACTGCCAGTGATATGTCTGTCAAGCCGCAGGCGCTGCAAGCAGGGGCGGCTGCGGTGCAAGAGCATTTGAACCGTGTCGGCCTGCGTGGAACGGTAGAGCCCATTCAGGGATGTCCCGGTGCTTACCGCACCCGTTATGAAGTGCAGGGAAATCCCTTGGTGACCGTGCTCATTCCCAACAAAGACCATGTGCAGGATTTGCACCGGTGCTTGGCGGCGCTTTACCGCAACAGCGGCTGGCGCAATATGGAAGTTGTGATTATTGAAAATAACTCCACCGAACAGGAAACGTTTGATTTTTATCAAAAAATCACTCATGCGCTTTCTGATTTGCGGGTCATTCGTTACGAGGGTGCGTTTAATTTTTCTGCCATTAACAATTTCGGCGCACAGCACGCAAACGGCGAGTATCTGCTGCTGCTGAATAATGATGTGGAAATGACAACACCCGACTTTTTGCGCGAAATGCTCAGTTATGCCCAGCGTGCGGATGTCGGTGCGGTGGGAGCCAAGCTGATTTACCCGGACAGAACCGTGCAGCACGCCGGTGTTTTCATTGGGCTGGGCGGCTCGGCGGGGCATAATCACAAAGGGCATCCTGCCGAAAGTGCGGGCGATATGTACCGCTTGGCAACGACGCAGAATATGAGCGCTGTCACCGGTGCGTGTCTGATGGTGAAAACAGAGCTGTATCGTGCGGCGGGCGGTTTGGATGAAACCAATTTTGCCGTAGCCTACAACGATGTAGACTTCTGTCTGCGGCTGCGCGGCCATGGGCTTTTGAATGTGATGACGCCGTTTGCCGCCGGAGTGCATTACGAATCAAAAAGCCGCGGTGACGATACGAAATCGGGCGGCGAAAAACAGCAGCGCTATGAACGGGAAAAGGCGTGTTTTGTCCACAAGTACCGCGAGCTGATGGAAAAAGGCGACCCCTATTACAACCCGCATTTGACATTGCTTTATGAAAATTACGGCTGGCGCTGAAAAACAGCGTTCCCGTAAATCCCACTGGAAAAGGAGAAAGAAACCTCTCCTTTTCTTTTTCTATATTCAGGCGAAAGCCGGAACAGGCAGGTGAACACCCGTGAATCTCAGGTGGAAACGCACGAAAGAGCTGGCACAGGTTTTTTGTAAGATGGTGCAGGAGGAGGGCTTTGGTCAAACGATGAGCCGCGCGGCGGGCTTTGCAAAGCGGCGCCTGAAAAGCAAAAAAGGGCGCTTTTTGCCCTCATCACAAGTGCTGGAACGTCAGCGCGCAGCCGATACCTCCGCTTTTCCAATCATTTCTATTTGTGTCCCTCTTTACAATACGCCAATGCCGTTTTTGAAAGAAATGGTGGAAAGTGTTTTGGCACAGTCTTGCCCGCGGTGGGAGCTGTGTCTGGCAGATGCTTCTAACGACGGCAATGCCGAGCGCCGACAGTATCTGGAATCGCTCGGGGACAGCCGCATTCACTATTCTAAAATTGATAACAGCGGCATTGCCGCCAATACAAATGAAGCCGCACGTTTGGCGTCCGGCAGCTATCTTGCCTTGCTCGACCACGACGATGTTTTAAGCCCAAATGCCATTTTTGAAATGGGAAAGGCGATTTCTGAAAGCGGTGCTTTGTTTCTGTACAGTGATGAAGCGCTGTTTTTCACCAGTATTAAAAAGGCACATGTCGGCCACTTTAAGCCGGATTTTGCCCCGGATTATTTGAACTGCTGCAATTATATCTGTCATTTAGCCGTATTTCAAACCGATTTGTTTTGGCAGGCAGGCGGCTTAAACCCTGCGTGTGACGGCAGTCAAGACCATGATCTCTTTTTGCGCTTGAGTGAAAAAACAACACCGGTTCATATTCCGAAAGTGCTGTACTTCTGGCGGGTTCATGCCGCTTCAACGGCATCGGGAACCGAAGCCAAACCCTATGTTGCCCAGGCCGCTAAGCGTGCCATTGCCGCTCATCTGGAGCGTATCGGGGCAAAGGGAAGTGTAACGGATGGGTTGTTCCCGTCTACCTATAAAGTGGAATATGCAATAGAAGGCGACCCGCTGGTTTCCATCTTAATTCCCAACAAAGACCATGTCGAGGACCTTTCCAAGCTGCTCACCGGGCTTTATGAAAAAACCATCGGCGTCCGCTTTGAAGTGATTGTCATTGAGAACAACTCTACCGAAAAAGAAACGTTGGATTATTACGATACCATTCAAAAACAGCATCAAAACTTGCGCGTGGTGCAGTATCAAGGCGGGTTTAATTTCTCGGCCATCAATAACTTTGGACGCACCTATGCAAACGGAGAATATTTGCTGCTGCTTAATAATGATATTGAAGTCATCGACGGCGGCTGGCTGAAAGAAATGCTTTCTTTGTGTGTGCAGCCGGGGGTCGGAATGGTGGGGGCAAAGCTCTTGTATCCCGATGACACCGTGCAGCATGCGGGTGTGGTGACGGGCCTTGGCGGGTTTGCCGGACACAGCCACAAGTATGCAAGAAAAGAGGCTTCCGGCTATATGTTCCGCCTGGCAACTGTGCAGAATTTTTCGGCGGTGACAGCAGCGTGTCTGCTGTGTCCCGCGAAAGTTTATGACGAAGTGGGCGGCTTGGATGAAGCCTTTCAGGTAGCGTTTAATGACGTTGATTTTTGTTTGCGTGTACGCGATGCCGGTTATCGCATTTTATATACTCCTTACGCGGTTTTGTATCATCACGAATCGAAAAGCAGAGGGCTGGATGTGAAAGGAGAAGCAAAAGCGCGGTTTGACCGGGAGCGGGCACGGCTGGAACAAAAGCACACGCGGCAAGGGCTGTTGTGCGACCCGTTCTACAACCCCAACTTGACGTTGGACAGAGAAGATTTTTCCGAAAATGATGTTTTGCCAAAGGAGTGACGAGCTATGTTGAAAAAAGAAGCGGAAAGCATGAAGGAAAAACGGTTGGCACGCGCTGCCATTAAGCGGCGTTTGAGCACGATTACCGAAGAAGAAAACCACGAGGCCGGTCAGGCAATGCTGACCTATTTGCGCCAGAGCAATGCTTATCGGATGGCGCGTGTTGTGTTCTGCTTTGTTTCCACCAAGAAAGAGCCGGACACCATTCCCTTTTTGCAGCAGGTGCTCGACGATGGCAAGCGTCTTTGTGTGCCTCTTTGCTTGGGAAAAGGACAGATGGAGGCAAGGGAAATTACCTCTCTCGACGACTTGAAACCCGGATTGTTCGGAATTTTGGAGCCGAAAGAAGACACCCCTGTTGTATCAGAGCAGGAGATTGATTTTTGCGCGGCGCCGTGTTTGGCAGCTGCAAAAGACGGCACACGGCTGGGCCATGGCGGCGGCTATTATGACCGCTTTATGCCAAAACTTTCTTCGCGCTGCTATTGCGTGGTGCTTTGCAACGAAAAAATGCTTTGTGAAACGCTGCCCGCCGGAAAAACAGATTACCGCTTTCATCGCATTGTGACACAAAGCGGAATGGTGCGCGTGGAACCGCGTTCGGAAAATGGTACCACGCCTTAAAACAGAATCAGAATTTTTGTGCGCATTGCTTCGGAAGGCTCTCTTGTTGTAAAAAAGAGGAAAAGCCTTTCCGGCAATGTGCACAAAAATAAAATAAAAGAGTCACTTTTTTACAAAAAAAAGTGGCTCTTTTCGCATAAATAGCAAAAAAAAAGAAGAAAGAAAACAGTTCTTTTCCTTTTTTTGAATATTTTTTTAACAAACACTTTGAAAAAAAATTGGGAAAAAGAGACATATTTTTTGCAAAAATATCGAGAGAAAAGCTTTTTTCAGGGTTTATTGTGAAAAATGACTAAATAATCAGGGATTTTTTGCTATGCGTTTGAATATATAATACAGAAAAGTGTTGAAAAATTGGCAGAAAATGAGTATTATTATAAGTATAAGAAGCATTGTTTTCGACGGCTTTTTAATCGAACGAGTCAGCACGTTTCTCCGGGGGGAGAAAGTGTCAAAAGGAGGAAGTCGAAGTTGAAAAAGACAAAGACGGTGACAACGGACTTTCAGCGCGAGCATGAAGTTCCTATTTATTTGTTCAAGCAGGGAAATAACTTTGAGGCACAGCGCTTTTTCGGCGCTCACTTTGAAACCAGAGGGGAAAGCACCGGCGTATGCTTTCGCGTATGGGCTCCGCGGGCGAAATCGGTCAGTGTAGTGGGCGATTTCAACAGCTGGGTGCCGGGTGCAACACCCATGAGAAACATCGACCCTGAAGGCGGTATTTGGGAGTGCTGGGTGGCTGGATTGGCTCAGTTTGACATCTACAAATACTGCATTACCACGCAGGACGATGAGCTGCTGTTCAAAGCCGACCCCTATGCGTTCCACGCGGAAACGCGCCCGGCCAATTGCAGCAAGATTTACGATTTGTCCGGCTATGAGTGGCACGATGATGCTTGGAACAATGAAAAAGCCAAGAAAAACCCCATCCAGTCGGCTATGAATATTTACGAAATGCACGCGGGAAGCTGGCGTACTTATGAGGACGGCAATCCTTACGATTACCGCAAATTGGCACAGGAGCTGGTTCCCTACCTGAAACACATGAACTACACTCATGTGGAGCTGCTGCCGGTGATGGAGTATCCCTTTGACGGGAGCTGGGGCTATCAGGTGACGGGCTACTTTGCCCCCACCAGCCGTTACGGCACACCTGATGATTTTAAATATTTTGTGGATTATTGCCACCAGGCGGGCATCGGCGTGATCATGGACTGGGTTCCTGCGCATTTCCCCAAGGATGCCTTTGGTTTGTATCGTTTTGACGGAACAAACTGCTATGAAGATCAAAACCCGCTGCGTGCAGAACACAAAGAGTGGGGAACCATGGTGTTTGACTATGGCCGCGGCGAGGTGCAGAGCTTCTTAATTTCCAATGCGCTGTTCTGGCTGGAGGAGTACCATATTGACGGCTTGCGCGTGGATGCGGTGGCCAGTATGCTGTATCTCGACTATAACCGCCGCGACGGCGAATGGGCTCCGAATAAAGACGGCGGAAAAGAAAACCTTGAAGCCATTGCATTTTTGCAAAAGCTGAACACCGAGGTGTTTGCCCGTCATCCGCACGCGCTCATGATTGCGGAGGAAAGCACGGCATGGCCGAAGGTTTCCCACCCGGTTACAGATGGCGGTTTGGGCTTTAACTTCAAGTGGAATATGGGCTGGATGAACGACATGCTCAGCTATGTCAGCACCGACCCCTTGTTCCGTTCGGGCAACCATAACAAAATCACTTTCAGCTTCTTCTATGCGTTCAGCGAAAACTTTGTGCTGCCCATCAGCCACGATGAGGTGGTTCACGGCAAGTGCAGCTTGATCAACAAAATGCCCGGCGACTACGAGCAGAAATTTGCAGGCTTGCGTACACTGTACGGCTACATGATGGCGCATCCCGGTAAAAAGCTGCTCTTTATGGGCCAGGAGTTTGCTCAGTTTATTGAGTGGAATGAAGCAAAACAACTCGATTGGCTGCTTTTGGATTATGATAAGCATGTGCAAATGCAGGAATATGTGCGTGAGCTGAACGAGCTGTATTGCAAAACACCCGCTTTGTGGGAAGTGGATGATTCTTGGGAAGGCTTCCGGTGGATTGTCCCCGACGACAACACCCAGAGCGTGATTGCTTTCCTGCGCAGAGACAAAAAGGGCAACCAGTTAATTTGCGTTTGCAACTTTGCACCCGTCCGCAGACAGGATTATAAAATTGGTGTTCCCAAGGCCGGTACTTATCACGAGCTGTTAAATTCGGACAATCTTCGCTTTGGCGGCGGCGGAATCGGCACAGCGGCCATTCGCACGCACAAAAAGCCGATGCATGGCTTTGAACAAAGCATTTCGGTAGATGTGCCCCCCATGTCGGCGCTTTTCTTGAAAGTGCCTGCTACCCGTGCAAAAGCGGGGGAGTCCGCTGCTGAAAAAAAGGCAAAAGAGCAAAAAAAAACAACCGCAAAAAAGCCCGCAGCTAAAAAAGAAACGGTGAAAGCGCAAGCGAGCGCCGAAGCAACTTCGGCAGCAAGCGCAAAAACAAAGCCTAGTGCGGAAAAACCGGCAAAGAACACGAAAAAGGCACAGCCCGCTGCGGCAAAAACCGTGCAGGCCAAGCCGGCAGCACAGCCGGAGAAACAAGCGGCGCCGGAAAAGAAACCCGCACCCGTGCCCGATAAAAAAGAGACGGTTCAGGCGGCACCGGCTCAGCCGACAAAAAAGCCGGCGAAAAAGACGCCTGCAAAGGCAAAAAAAGCGACCCCCTAACAGGGCGCCGCACAGCGAAGGCCCGCCCAGCTGCGGCTTTGCTGTAAATACTTTTTATCTTTAGGTTTTACCTCGCTGCGGCAAACATGCCGCAGCGGGTGGGGTAGAATAAATCCGGCGGCAGCCCATGCCTTGCCGCCACAAGGGGAGAAAAACATGAAAGAATGTATCGCAATGCTTTTAGCAGGGGGTCAGGGTTCCCGTTTGTACGCTCTGACAAAAAAGCTGGCAAAACCGGCTGTACCGTTCGGCGGAAAATATCGTATCATTGACTTTCCGCTGTCCAACTGCGTAAACTCCGGCATCGACACGGTGGGCGTACTCACACAGTATCAGCCGCTGCTGCTCAATGAGTACATCGGAAACGGCCAGCCGTGGGACTTGGACCGCACCTACGGCGGTGTGCATGTTTTGCCGCCGTATCAGACGGCAACCGGTTCCGACTGGTATAAGGGCACGGCAAACGCTATTTACCAAAATATCAACTTTATCGAGCGTTACGACCCGAAATATGTGATGATTTTGTCCGGCGACCATATCTACAAAATGGATTATGCAAAAATGCTGGACTTCCATAAAGAAAAGGGTGCCGACTGCACCATCGCCGTAATGGAAGTGCCTTGGGAAGAAGCTTCCCGCTTTGGCATTATGACAGCGGACGAAAACAGCACCATCACAAAGTTTGAAGAAAAGCCGAAGGAGCCGCAGTCGAATCTGGCCTCCATGGGTATTTACATCTTCACCTGGGAAAAGCTGCGCAAATACTTAACCGAAGACGAGGCCGACAAAACTTCCTCCAATGACTTCGGAAAAAACATTATTCCGAACATGCTCGGCGCCGGTGAGAAGATGGTTGCTTACCCGTTTGAGGGTTATTGGAAAGACGTTGGAACCATTGACAGCCTGTGGGAAGCAAATATGGATTTGCTCAATCCGAATGTCGCATTGGATGTGTGGGACCCTGAGTGGAAAATTTATTCCCGCACGGCAGGACGCCCGGGACATTACATCAGCTCCGGCGCAAAAGTGGATAACTCCATGATTACAGAGGGCTGTGTTGTGGAAGGCGAAGTGGCCAACAGCATTCTGTTCGCAGGTTCTCAGGTGAAAAAGGGCGCCATCATTGAATCGTCTATTTTAATGCCGGGTGCCGTAGTGGAAGAAGGCGCACATATCGCTTATTCGATTATCGCAGAAAATGTACATGTGAAAAAAGGCGCATGTGTGGGTGCAAGACCTGAGTCGGTAGAGGATAAGGAGAAATGGGGCGTTGCCGTTGTAGGCGAAAATGTCACCATCGGTGAAAATGCGGTGGTAGGCCCCCGCGCAATGCTTGAGAAAGACGTTCAGGACGGTGAGAAATTATGGTAAATATTAACACATTGGGTATTATTTTCCCCAACACATACGACGAATTGATTCCCGACATCGCGCTGCGCAGAACAATGGCTTCTGTGCCGTTTGCAGGCCGTTATCGCATGATTGACTTTTCGCTTTCTGCTATGGTTAACGCGGGAATCCAAAATGTCACCGTTTTGGCAAAAACAAACTACTATTCTTTGATGAACCATTTGGGAAATGGCCGTGAATGGGATCTTTCCCGCAAACGCGGCGGTTTGCACATTGTGCCTCCTTTTGCACAGGTCAATCAAAAAATGTATCACGGACGAGTGGAGGCTTTGTCCAGCATTTTAAACTTTTTGGAAAGCCAAAAGGAAAAGTATGTCATTTTGAGTGACTGCAACATCGCCTCCGACCTCGATTTCGCAGACTTGATTCATAAGCATGTGGAGTCGGGCGCAGACGTCACCATGGTGTATGAGCAATCCGAAATTCCCGAAGCGCTCAAAACGGAGAATTATACCTTTGCGGTGGACGAGAATGGCCGCATCAACGAGCTGCTCATCAATGACTATCGCCAAGGCGTACAGAGTCTTTCCATGAACGTCACCGTGATTGGCCGCGAGGAACTGATTTCCTTTATTAAGGATGCCCGTGCCCACAACCTCATTCATTTTGAGCGCGATATTATCGCTCCCAGCTTGAAAATTTTGAATGTGCGCGGTTATGAGTACACCGGCTATCGTTCCCGCATTTATGATATGCGCAGCTATTTCAATGAGAATATGCGCCTGCTGAAGCATGAAAACATGGAAGCGCTGTTCCCGGAGGTTCGCCCCGTTTACACAAAAGTTCATGACGAAGCGCCTGTGCGTTACGCAATGGATTGCAAAGTGGATAACTGCATGTTGGCTGACGGCTGCGTGATTGAGGGCGAAGTGGAAAACTGTGTGCTGTTCCGCGGTGTAAAAATCAGCAAGGGCGCCAAGGTGAAAAACTCCATCTTGATGCAGGGAACTGTGGTCGAGGCAGGTGCCGATGTAGAATATGTCATCACCGACAAAAACGTGACCATTACGCAGGATAAGCATTTGATTGGCAATGAAAGCTTCCCTGTTTACGTTCAAAAAAATACGAAGGTTTAACAAGTATCATTGCCGTAAAAATGAAAAGGAAATGACTGGCATCGCGCAGGGTTGTGTGCCCCCCTGCGCTTTGCCGTCCATATGGCGCAATGCCAAATCAATAGGAGGGGTATTTTTATGAATATCTTATTTTGCACGTCAGAGGCAACACCCTTTGCCGCCTCCGGCGGTTTAGGCGATGTCGCGGGCAGCTTGCCCCGTGCCTTGTGCAGCAAAGACACCGAGTGCCGGGTGGTAATGCCGCTGTACGGAGACATGAAGCAGGAGTACCGTGAAAAGTTGGAGTATAAAACCAATTTTAACGTGCCGGTTGGCTGGCGGAATCAATATTGCGGCCTGTTCACTTTGGAGCATCAGGGCGTAACGTATTATTTCCTGGATAATGAGTATTACTTTAAACGCAGCGGTTTGTACGGCTTTTATGATGATGGCGAGCGTTTTGCGTTCTTCTCTCGTGCGCTGCTCGAAATGCTGCATCACGTTGATTTCCGCCCCGATATCATCCACGCCAATGACTGGCAGACCGCACTGGTTCCTGTTTATTTGGATTTGTACTACCGCCATATGGAGGAGTACTCCAGAATCAAAACGGTGTTCACCATTCACAATATTCAGTATCAGGGCAAATACGGCCTCGAAATTCTGGAAGATACCGTCGGCATTGGCCGCGATGCACGTCATGTGGTGGAATATGACCGCTGCTGCAACTTTATGAAGGGTGCAATTGAGTGCAGCGATAAGGTGACAACGGTTTCGCCGTCGTATGCTTACGAAATTTTGGACCCCTGGTTCAGCCATGGCTTGGACGAGCTGCTGCGTCAGAAACAGTATAAGCTGTGCGGCATTTTGAACGGCATTGACGTGGACGGCTACAACCCGGCTAAAGACCCGAATTTGGCGCAGAACTATAACGACAAAACGTTTGCAAAAGGCAAACCCGTCTGCAAAAAAGAGCTGCGTGAGATGTTTGGCCTTCAAGACGATGACAGCCCCATTGTGGCAATGGTAACGCGCTTGGTGGGTCACAAAGGCTTGGATCTGGTGCGTCATGTGGCGCAGGAAATGGTAAACAACGGCGTGCAGTTTGTGCTGCTTGGTTCCGGTGAAGCAGAGTATGAGAGCTTCTTCTCCGAGCTTGCGATGCGCAATCCCGGCCGTGTTGGCGTCAAGATTGGCTTCATTCCCTCGATGGCACGCAAGATTTATGCCGGTGCGGACATGTTCTTGATGCCGTCGAAATCGGAGCCGTGCGGCCTGTCGCAGATGGTGGCTTTGCGCTATGGCACCATTCCCATTGTGCGTGAAACGGGTGGTCTGCGCGATTCCATTCAGGATTCCGGAGACGGTGAGGGCAACGGCTTTACTTTTGCCAGCTACAACGCCCATGATATGTTGCACGCCGTGATGCGCGCAAAAGAGGGCTACGAGCAAACAAAGGGCTGGACGGTGCTGGTGCGCCGCGCGATGAAGTGCGATTACAGCTGGAACGCCAGCGCTGAAAAATACCGTGCCATGTATGAGGAAGTCTATACCCTTTGGTAATTTCGTCTTACCTTTAAAAAGGGATGGATTTCTTTTGAACGGATAATCAAAAGAATAAGAGCGGGGAGAGTGCGTGCATTCTTCCCGCTCTTGTTGTTTTTACGTTTCTAGAGGTGCAACCGGTGAAGGATTATCGGTTTTGCGCGCGCCATTGGCTGGGTGAAACACCGTACACCGTTTTAAACGCACGCGAAAAATGCAGCTGATTTTCATAGCCGACCGATGCCCCGATTTTGGCAATCGGCAAATCGGTATGGCGCAGCATTTCGGTTGCTTTCACCATGCGATATTGAATTAAAAATTCCTGCGGCGATTTCCCCACATTTTTTTGAAAAATCTTCCCAAGATAACTGCGGTTAATGCCGCAAACAGACGCGATGTTTTCCACAGTGATGCTGCTTTGGAAATTTTGTTCAATAAACGTAATGGCTTCTTTTAAATAGAAATCGCTCATTTTGCCCGGCGAGGGGGGCGTGTTTGTTCGGGACGATTGAATTAAATAATCAAAAAACAAATAAAGATGCCCAATCAGGTGAAACGGAGATTCTTGTGCATGATGCACAATGTAATGAATTTCCGACACCATTTTTTCTTTCAATTCTTTAAAATGAGTATGGTAAACGGGAGTGTCGGGGGAAAGCGAGGTCATTTCAAAAGCCTGTTTGACCCGAAGGCCGTCGAATTCCAACCAGCTGTATTCCCAAGGGGATTCTTTATCGGCACAGTACATGGTGACTTGTCCGGGAAAGATTAAAAAGCCTTGCCCGGCCTTGACCTGGTAGTGTACCGTAACCCCTTTGGAATTTTCGGCCATAAGCGTTCCCGTACCGGAATGAACATAGTGAAATAAAAAGTGATTGCGAGCAGCAGGGCCAAAAGAATGACCCGGTTGACAGCGTTCCCAGCCGTATTGATACATGCCCAAATCAATAAAATTTTCATTGGGAAAAATGGAAAAAAGGACGTTATTCATAAGCCTGCTCCTCATTCATATACCAAAATGCGATGTTATATCACATTATACCACAAAAAACGCTATTTTGATATAAAAAATGAAAAACTCTGATATTTTACTGTGCAAATTGCGGTGTTACAATAAACTTACTATAAAAAAACCGTGAAAACTGATGGAAGGAGAACAGAATATGGCGAAAAAAAGCATTTGGAAAGGGCTTTGCGGCGCTATGGTGCTGACACTGGGCGTTTGCACGCTGGCCGGTTGCGGTAGTCAGGAGGCTGCAAGCGGCAAAACGGTTGTGGAGATGGTGTCCTACAAGCAGGAGGCTGTGGAGGTCTTCGGCGAGATTGCCAAACGCTTCAATGAAACGCATGACGACATTGAGCTGGTAATTGATTCTCCCAACGAGGCGATGACGATTTTAAAAACCCGCTTTATTCGTGAGGATTACCCGGACATTGTGGCCATCGGCGGCGACATCAACTACTCCAACTTCTTGGATTCCGATTTGTTCATGGAACTTTCCGATTTGTCGGTGATTGACCAGGTAAAACCGGCTTACTTGGAAATTGATAAGCAGCTGGAGTTTGTCCCCCAGGAAGGCGTTTATGCATTGCCCTATGTAGCAAATGCTGCCGGCATTTTGTATAACCGCGATTTGTTTGAGGAAAACGGCTGGGAAATTCCCACCACTTGGCAGGAGTTTACCGCTCTGTGCGAAGAAATTCAGGCCAAAGGAATTTTGCCGCTGTACTTCGGCTTTAAGGATACCTGGACCTGCCTTGCTCCTTGGAATGCTTTGGCAGTTGGTTTGGCAGATGCTGATATTTGCCAGCAGGTGAACCGTGGTGAGGCAACGTTCACCGAGGCATACCGCGAAACGGCAGAAAAGATGAAAGAGCTGCTCAACTATGCCGAGCCGAACCCCTATGCATACGGCTATAACGATGCCTGCACCGCCTTTGCTCGCGGAGAGGCTGCCATGTACCCCATCGGCAGCTATGCTATTCCGCAGATTAAATCGGTAAACCCGGATATGAATGTTGACTCGTTCACCTTCCCGTCGAATGACAACGAAGCCGATAACGTTTTGAACTCCGGTATCGACCTTCAGTTCTGTGTGATGCAAAACACGCAAAAGAAGGAAGCTGTGTATGAGGTGCTTGAGTTCTTGTATCAAGACGAAATTATCCAGCTGTACATTGATGACCAAGGCGCTGTACCCTGTAAAGAGGGCGACTTCACTTTGGCGCCGGAGCTGAGCGGCATGAGCTCCTACATTGAGGAAGGCCGCATGGCGGACTATCAGGACCACTACTATCCCACCGGTATGGCTGCGGATGCGATGATTCAAACCTTCCTCATGGATACCAGCGAAAATGCGGTGGATACCTTCTTAACACGCTTTGATACCGATTGGGTGCGCTATAACAAAGACCTGATTCGTATGGTGCAGGAATATGAGGCAGAGCAGGAGGCGGCGAAATGAAAACGAAAAAACGCATGAACAATAAGGAAAAAACCTTTTTGGCCATTATTGTGCCGGTAGTCATTTTGTTTTTCACCTTTAACACGCTGCCCATGCTGAAAGGCGTGATGTACAGCTTCACCAACTATAAAGGTTACGGCAGCTCCGACTGGGTCGGTGTTCGCAACTACCTCGACTTAATCACCGATACGCGCGTTTGGGGCAGCTATTTGTTCACGTTTAAGTACGCGATTGCCGGAACAATTCTGGTGAATATTATCAGCTTGTTGATGGCGCTTGGCTTAAACGGTGCAATTCGCTTTAAAAGTGCGCTGCGCGGCATTTACTTTGTGCCGAATATTTTGGGCGGCCTTGTTATCGGTTACATTTTCAGCTTTATTTTCACTTATATCATTCCGGCTGTCGGCCAGGCCTTGGGCATTTCTTTCCTGGAAAACAGCATCCTTGCCAGCGAGCAGTTTGCTTGGGTGGGCGTCTTGATTGTCGGCGTATGGCAGGCAGTGGCGATGAACACCATTATCTATATTTCCGGTCTGCAAACCGTTCCCAGCGATGTGTACGAGGCCAGTATGCTGGACGGCGCCAGCAAGTGGAAAGAATTTTGGAGCGTGACTCTGCCGCTCGTGATGCCGTTTGTCACCATTAACCTCGTGCTCAGCACCAAGAACTTCCTCATGGTGTTCGACCAGATTATGGCTTTGACAAAGGGTGGCCCGGCACAGAGCACCGAGTCGATTTCCTACCTCATTTACCGCAACGGTATGGATGGCGGGCAATTCGGCTTCCAAAGCGCGAACGCTGTCGTTTTCTTTGTGGTTATCGTGGCAATTTCCCTGTTCCAGATGATCGTATTGAATAAAAAGGAGGAGCAGCTGTGATGAAAACCAAAGAGAGAGTCAACTGGGTTTTAACCATCGTGCTGATTCTTGGCACGCTGACCGTGTTTTTCCCGCTGTATATGGCAATCATTATTGCCTTTAAAAAGCCCACAGAAATGACCAACGACGTTGCGGGTGCGCTTTCTTTCCCGCAGCAGTGGAGCTTTGACAACTTTGCACAGGCCATGGAAGTGACCGACTTCTGGCACTCTCTGGGCAACAGCTTGCTGATTGCCGTAGCAACGATTGTGCTGGCCATTCTCATTCACTCTGTCGCGGGCTATGCCATTGCCCGCAGCATGGCCAACCACAAAATGTACCGCGTGGTATACCTGTATATTGTCAGCGGTATGTTTGTTCCGTTTGCCATTTTGATGATGCCCCTCGTAAAACAAACAGCGCAGATGGGCTTGGGCAACCGCTTGGGCGTTATCCTGCTGTATGTGGTGTTCTATATGCCGATGAATATTTTGCTGTATGTCGGCTATTTGAAAAATATTCCGCAGGCGCTCGACGAAGCCGCGGAAATTGACGGCGCGACCACTTGGAAAACCTATTGGAGCATTGTGTTCCCCATGATGAAGCCGATGCATGCAACGGTGGCTGTTTTGACAGCGCTCGGCACTTGGAACGACGTCATGACGCCGCTCGTCATCATGTCCGGTACCGGTGAAAACACCCTGCCGCTGGCACAGCTCAACTTCCAAACACAGTTCGGCACAAACTACAACTTGGCATTTGCCTCTTACTTGCTGTCTTTGATTCCGATTTTGATTTTCTACATCGTATGTCAAAAACAGATTTTGAACGGCGTTGCCAATGGTGCCGTCAAAGGATAATCAAATCAATTTCATTGACCGGGCAAATCGGGTGTATGCGCAAACGCGATACCGGGTTTGCCCGGTGTTAAAATAGAAAGAAGGGTTTTACATGGCAATTGAAATGAAAAACAAAGTATTTTCGTTAGAAACAGCCAACACACTGTACCAAATGAAGGTGGATGAGTACGGCGTTTTGTACCATCTGTGGTACGGCGCGAAAACCGGCTGCTCTATGGACTATCGGCTCGATTATCCCGACGTTGGTTTTTCCGGTAATATTCCCGAGGCGGGCAACTGCCGCACCTATTCGCTGGACACCTTGCCTTTGGAGTATGCGGCAAGCGGTGTTTCGGATTTCCGCGTTCCCGCCATCTCCGTTACCCACGCAGACGGCAGCACTGCGCTGGATTTGCGTTTTGAAAGCTCTCGTGTGATGGAAGGCAAATACTCCATCGAGGGCTTGCCCGCCGTTTATGCCGATGACAGCGAGGCACAAACGCTGGAAATTGTGCTGAAAGACATTGCCAGCGAGCTGCGCGTTGTGCTTTTGTACGGCGTTTTGGCGAAAGAGGATGCGATCACTCGCAGCGTGCGCGTGGAAAACCGCGGCGACAAAGAAGTGGTGCTCGACCGTGTTCACAGCATGTGCCTCGATCTGCCCTATGGTGATTGGGAGTGGGTGCATTTCCACGGCAGACACACGATGGAGCGTCAAGTGGAACGCCTTCCCATTGCACACGGTATTCAGGAAAGCGGCAGCCGCCGCGGAACCTCCAGCCACCAGCAAAACCCCACGGTGCTTTTGTGTGAGTCTGACTGCACCGAGCAAAGCGGCGTTTGCATCGGCGCAGCGCTGATGTACAGCGGCGGTTTCCAAGCACAGGTGGAAAAAGACCAAATGGAGCAGGTTCGCTTGGTGATGGGCATTCACCCCGGTACATTTGCATGGACGCTTGCACCCGGTGAACACTTTAACGCACCGGAAGTCATTCTTTCTTGCTCGACTCAGGGCTTGGCACGCCTTTCTCAGCAGTTCCATCACGTCATTCGTCATCATGTCTGCCGCGGGGAATATCAGCTGTCGAAGCGCCCCGTGCTGATCAACAACTGGGAAGCAACATACTTTGACTTCAATGAGGAAAAAATCTACCACATCGCAAAGCAGGCGGCTGAGCTGGGCATTGATATGATGGTGCTTGACGACGGCTGGTTTGGCAAGCGTGACGACGATGTCAGCGGCTTGGGCGACTGGTTTGTCAACGAGAAGAAAATGAAGGGCGGCCTGAAAACGCTGATCGAGCGCATCAACGGGCTGGGCATGAAGTTTGGCATCTGGTTCGAGCCGGAAATGGTTTCTGAGGACAGCGATTTGTACCGCGCACATCCCGAATGGGTCATTCAAGCGCCGGGCCGTGCCCCCGCACGCAGCCGCTATCAGCTTGTGCTGGATTTCTCCCGTCCTGAAGTTGTGGACTACCTCTATGAGCGCATGAGCGCCATTCTGCGCGAAAACCACATCGAATATGTCAAGTGGGACATGAACCGCAGCATTTGCGATTGGTACAGCGCAGCTTTGCCCGCCGCACGTCAAAAGGAAATGCCGCACCGCTATGTGCTGGGCCTTTACGCTTTGCTGGAGCGCTTGACGAGCGAGTTTCCGCATGTTCTGTTTGAGGGATGCAGCGGCGGCGGCGGACGCTTTGACGCCGGTATGATGTACTACTGCCCGCAGATTTGGTGCAGTGATGATACCGATGCTTTCGAGCGCACGATGATTCAGTACGGCACCAGCTTCTTCTATCCCATCTCCACTGTTGGTTCTCACGTTTCCGCTGTGCCGAACCATCAAACAGGCCGCATTACTTCCATTGACACGCGCGGCGTGGTGGCGATGGCCGGCAGCTTTGGTTATGAGCTGGATTTGAACCGCTTGTCCGATGAGGAAAAACAAGCGGTGGCCGAGCAGGTGAAAACCTATAAAAAGCATCAGCCGCTCATTTATGACGGAAAATACTACCGTCTGACCGACCCGTTTGCCGGAGAGCTGGCTGCATGGCAGTGGACGGCGCAGGACGGCAGCGAAGCACTGGTGCAGGGCGTTGTGTTCCGCACGCGTCCCAACACGCTGCGCCGCTGCTTGAAGCTGACCGGCCTCGAAGCTGGAGCGCGTTACCGCGTAGAAGGCACCGACGCTGTTTACACGGCACAGGCGCTCATGAACGGCGGAATTTTGCTGCCGAGAACCAGCGGCGATAACCAATCCTTTATGTATCATTTGGTAAAAGAGGCGTAATGGATTTGTGACACGCGCAGAGTTCCAGCGCAGAGTTTAAAAAATTGCTCAAAAAAAGAGAGCCTTGTGATGCAGCTTGATTGCTGTGTGCACAAGGCTCTTTTTTATATTACTTATCGAAAATCACGCCGATGATAGAAGAAGGCTCCGGCGGCAATCAGCACAAAGAACAAAGCAAGATAAGCGCTGAAAGCGGGGAGGCTCCAATTTTCCGAAAGAATTTTTTGCGGAGAAAAGCACTCAAAGGGGCTGAAATACGTCAGCCATTCGCCGTCTTTTTCTAAAATTGCTCCCAGATAGCCCAGCAGATACAAAACCAGCACGCACCCATTTGCCGCGGAAGCACCGAACGAAGCCGATAGACCGCAAAGAAGGAAAGCGGCAGCCAGAAAGAAAAAGGGAATAAAGCCCGACAGCTTCACAATGAGCATCAGTTCAGATGCCTGATAGGTCTCACCGCCCACAGCGGCGCCGCAGATCATCGCGGAAATGCCCGTACACGCCACAACGGCAAGCACCGCCAAAAAAGCCGTGGCGACTTTGGCAAAATAAATATCAAAACGGCTGACCGGCATGGCATAGAGATATTCAATCGTCTTACGCTTTTCCTCTTGCACAATGAGGCCGCCGGAAAAGCTGGCTGCAAAAAAGCTGATGACAATCAGCCAAATTTGAAAAATCATGCCGAAATAGTGCATGTAATTGCCCATGTCCTGCATGGACTCCATCCCCATAAACTGCATCAGCTCTTTGGGCATACTGTCAAATTTCATCTGTGCCATTTCCTTCATGGAAGGAAAGAGAATCATGTATAAAAACATGATGCCAAACAGCCCAATGCACCAAAGAAGAATGGTTTTCGCTTTTGTCTTTAGGAAAAATAAAAATAGTTTACCGCACCGGCGCGGCGAAAATGAAATCATGTTTCATCCCCCTCGTAATATTTCAAAAATTCTTCCGACACGGTGCGGTCGCGGATTTCCAGCCGGGATAAATCCAGCTTTGCCAAACGCGCCACCAAATCGTTTACATCGCCGGTATAATCAAAAGATTCCTGCGTGCCGTCCGCCAAGGTGTAGCTCACGCTCTGACGGCGCTGCGCCCGTGCTTTTGTCATGTCAATGTCTTCCACCACGACGCCGTCTTTTAAAATCACAGCACGGTCGCAATAGGTTTCAATTTCTTCCAGCTGGTGGCTGGATAAGAAAATGGTAACGCCCTCTTTTTGCAGCCGCTGCAAAAGCTCAAAAAACTTTTTTTGCATTAAAGGGTCAAGACCGCTGGTGGGTTCATCTAAAATTAAAAGCTTTACCGGCTTGAGCAAGGCTTGAATAATGCCCACTTTTTTGCGGTTGCCAAGGCTCAGCTCGTTTATTTTCTTATGTCCGTCTAATTCAAAATAGGAGAGGTATTCGTGCGCTTGTTCCCACGGTGTGCCGCAAATGGAACAATTCAGCCGCAGAAGTTCGGCGCAGGTAATTTTATCGTAAAAGGCGCTGTCGGCAGACATATAGCCCGTCATCTCTTTGATTTTGGCGCTGTCGCGCACACTGTCATGGCCGAAGATTCGTACACTGCCTTCACTGGGGTGCAGAAAATTCAGCATGGTTCGGATGGTAGTCGTTTTTCCTGCGCCGTTTTTTCCGACAAAGCCCGTCATGGTGCCGCTTTCCACAGACAGGCAGAGGTTTTTCACAGCAGTAAAATTTCCGTAGCGCTTTGTGAAATGCTCAAATTCGATGGCTTTCATAAAAGATTCCTCCCTTTGATGAAAAAATCCCCTGCTCCACAGGGGAAACAGGGGATGTCCAAACAAGCGCTTACGCTTTGCCCACAGAGCCGAACAGCTCCATTTTCTCTTTTACAGTTGCCTTGATGGCCTCGGTGCCGGGAGCCAGCAGCTTGCGCGGGTCGAAGCCCTTGCCCTGACGATCCTTACCAGCCTCGATGTACTCGCGGGTAGCAGCTGCAAAGGACAGCTGGCACTCGGTGTTCACGTTGATTTTGCAAACGCCCAGGCTGATTGCCTTTTTGATCATCTCAGCGGGGATGCCTGTGCCGCCGTGCAGAACCAGAGGAATGTGATCGGTAGCATTGTGGATTTTATCCAGAGCGTCAAAATCCAGGCCCTTCCAGTTTTCGGGATAAACGCCGTGGATATTGCCGATGCCGGCTGCCAGGAAGTCAACGCCCAAAGCGGCAATTTTTGCGCACTCCTCGGGGTCTGCAATCTCGCCAGCGCCGATTACGCCGTCCTCTTCACCGCCGATGGAGCCAACCTCAGCCTCAATGGACAGGCCGTTTTTGTGAGCCATCTCAACCAGCTCTTTGGTTTTTGCGATGTTCTCGTCAATGGCATAGTGGCTGCCGTCGAACATGATGGAAGAGAAGCCGGCTTCGATGCACTTTTGTGCGCCTTCGTAGCTGCCGTGGTCGAGGTGCAGAGCTACGGGAACAGTGATGTTCAGGCTTTCCACCATTGCCTTTACCATAGCGGCAACAGTTTTGTAGCCGGTCATGTACTTACCGGCGCCCTCGGAAACACCCAGGATCACGGGGCTTTTCAGCTCCTCAGCCGTCAGCAGGATGGCTTTTGTCCACTCCAGGTTGTTAATGTTGAACTGACCCACTGCATAGTGGCCGTCGCGTGCTTTTTTCAGCATTTCGGTTGCGCTTACCAGCATATTGATAACCTCCAAATCTTGTTCCTGTACAACGCAGGAAGCATGTATGTGAATATTATAACGTATTCGCACAGGAAAATCAAGAAAACAGCAAAAAGGCGTCAAAAATCCAATTTTTTGGGAAAGACAGACAAATTCAACAAAGAGTTTTGTGAAAAAGTTTTCCACACCGTGTGGAAAACCGGGTGAAAAAATGCGTTAAAAATGTGAAAAAGATAGGAAATAACAGCCTTTTCCACTCTTTCAACAAGGTTTTCAACATTCCACAAGCGTAAAAAACGCTACTACCCGTTGTATAATCGGTCTGTCACAGCAAAAAATGAAAGGCGGCAAAGCAGCGGCAAAATACGTTTTTTTTGGAAAAAAAAGAAAAACATAGAAAATTAGCTGTAAATATGCTATACTATTTAACGATTATGGATTAAGAAGGCGGCCAGGCCGCAAAAATACAAGCGGCACAGGGCAAAAAGCCTTGGCCGCACAGCCTGCCCAGCGGGGCGTTCAGGGCAACGGAGGACACATGAAAGAACAGGAAGAAAAGCTGACCCAAGCGCCGGTATACGGAAAAAATGCGGTAACAGAGCTGCTGAAAAGCGGTGCGGGCGTCGATACGGTTTTTATACAAGATACCATGCAGGCGGGCCAGGCCGCCTATTTTACAGCCTTGGCGAAAGAAGCGGGCGCCGTGGTAAAGCGCGTTCACAGCGCAAAACTGCGCGGAATGTGCGGCACGGACAACCATCAGGGCGTGGCTGCGCGGGCGGCGGATGTGGAATACCGTACACTGGAAGATTTGCTGCGCCTCGCGCAGGAAAAGGGTCAAGCACCCTTTTTGCTGCTTTGCGACGGCGTGGAAGACCCGCATAATTTGGGGGCGTTAATCCGCACGGCGCTGCTGTGCGGCGCACATGGCGTGGTAATTCCCAAGCGCGGCGGGGTCAGTGTGACGCCCGTTGTGATGAAAAGCAGTGCGGGGGCTGCGGCTGTGATGCCCATTGCCCGCGTGTCCAACTTGGGCGAGGCCATCCGGTGCCTGAAAAAAGAGAACGTTTTTGTTTATTGTGCTGATATGCACGGCGCTGCTTTGGAAAAGCAAAACCTCACCGGTGCGGTGGCGCTGGTGATGGGTAGCGAGGGGAAAGGCGTTTCCCCGCTGGTAAAAAAGCTGTGTGACGGCGCGGTGTCGCTGTCGATGGCGGCAGGGGCGACAGCGGTCGACAGCTTTAATGTATCGGTGGCAGGCGGCATTATTTTATACGAAATGATGCGCCAGCGCGGCTTGAACAAACCGCAGGAATGACTATGGCAGAGCGGAGGATGTGGCTTTGAAATCACAGGAACAAAACGACCGCGCACGTTTTGATACGATACAAATTGACAGTATTCTGGAACAGGTGCGCGAGAAAAAAAGCGCTCAGCCGCAGGAAAAGGGGCCGCGCTATCCCAAAACCCCAAAAGGGGAAGAATGGGAGCTGAACACCATTTTGCATGAGCTTGGCATTGAGCCCAGCCGCAAAAGAAAGGTAGACCCAATTTTAATTCAAGTGCCCGGTGTGGAGGAGGAGCAGTCCGCTGAGGGTAAGCCCCAGGAAGAAGCGCAGCTCATTCCCACCCAGCAGGCGGTGCCCGAAGATGACGTGCCCCCCCAGCCGGTTCAAAAGAAGGAGGCTGCCCGCCGTCCCGCGCAGCAGAAAACGCGCAGACAGGCGAAAAAAGCGAAAGCACAGGACACCGAACAGGTGTTGCAGGAGGTAGCCGTCAGCCAAGCGCCGCGCGCGGCACAAAAGGCAAAGCCCGGCCAGACTGCGGCAGATAAGCTGGCAGCACGGCGCGAAAAACCAGCTGTCGAGCAAACCGTCGAGCCGTCGGAAGAAGAGGTCATAGAGCAGCAGGCGCCCGTGCGTCAGCCACAGCCTGCCAAGCAGCCGTCCGGCCAGGCAAAGAGCGCACAAAAGCCCAGAAGGCTCAGAAAGACCGCTGCGGCGAGCGCACCGGTGGAACAAAGTGAGCCGATGGAGGAGATGGAGCTCCCAAAAGAGCCGCAAATGGATGAGCAGCCGCCCAGCGAGGAAGAGCGCAGAGAGCGCCGCCGCCGTGTGGAGCAAACCATCCAAGAGGTAGAGGAAGAATATCTCAACACCGATGACGGCGCAGACAGCGACCCGTTCATTCAGGATTTGCATGAGGAGCGTGAGCCGGAGCTTCCCACGCTGGAACTGCCGACCATTAAGGCCTACGCGGATGCCGAAGCGTACCGTTTGGAAGAAGAACGGCGGCGCATCATGGAGGAAGCCCAGCGCGAAGCGCGCAATACCATCCACAACGCCGCGCAGTTTGCCATGCAAATGGAAATCACACGCCGTCATATGGCGTCGCTCAAAGCGGAAAACCCGGATGAGCAAGAGGATTTTCAGGAGGAAACGCTGGGCAATGACCTGTTTGGCGAAGTAGACGACCAGTTCCGCGCCTTTTTCAGCAAAACGGTTGTTGTGGATAAGGCCGCGATGGATGAAGCGGTCAACGGACATAAAAAGCAGGGCTTTTTCCACCGCTTGTTCCACAAGCGCGCGGTGGAGGAGACGGCGCCGGTCACCGGAGATTATGATGCATTGATGCCCGGAACGCCCGGTTATCGTACACAGCCGCCCGCGCAGGAGGAGCCGGTTGCAGAGAAAATTGCGCAAACGCCGCAGAAGCCGGTAGAGGGAATTCTTCTTCCGAATGCCGGACAGGCCGAGGAAAAGGCGGTGCAGGAGTCTTTGGAGCAGGAAAAGGTGCTCCAGCCCGGCGAAGCGGTGCAGGAATCTGCCGGCAAAGAGGAGCCTTTGCCCGAGCCTGTGGCGGACCAGATAGAGCCTTCTGACGAGCAGAAGGAAGAAGTGGTGCAGCAAGCCGAGGAGGCGGCTCAAGAGCATCCTCAGGAAAGCACGCCGCCGCGTGAAGCGCCCTACCAAGTGGTAACGGGTTCGATTCACACCGACACTGTCGGCGAGGTGATGACGGAGCATCATGTGGAGGACACCGGCGGGCTGAAAGCAGACGTGCTGACTCTGAAAATGAAAAATTTGGAGTCGTCGGCAACCCCCGTGGAGGGAACCGCCCGCAAGTATAACGAAAAGAGCATTCCCGACGACATTGATATTCCCTTGGGCGAGGAAGAAATGGAACGCCGCCGCCGCGCCCATCGTTTGGCGAACCCGGACGCACAAGCGCCCGTGGATGAATACAGCACCCTTTCGGATGCGCCTGTTGTGGCGGCTAACTTGGCCACGATGCGAAAAACACGCTTCTTGCGCATGGTAGTGACGGGTGTTATTTCCTTGGTTCTCGTATACCTCGGCTTTGCTGCCGGTGCGTCTCTGGCTGTTCCGCAGGGCATTGACCCGGTGTCGGCCCCGCTGTTCTTTATTTTGACCAACTTTGTCTTGTTGGCTGGATGCGGCCTCATTTCCATCACAACGCTTTCGGCGGGCTTCATGGGGCTGGCGCAGGAGCCGACTACCGATAGCTTTGCTTCGCTGGCCTTTACCGGCGCGATGCTGCAAAGCTTGGCATACTTGTTTGTTCCCAACCAATACGACCCGACAAAGATCACTTTGTTTGCCCCGATTGCGGCCTTGATTCTCTTTGGCAGCGCGGTGGGAAAATGGATGCAGATTCGTATGATTTGCCGCAACTTCGACCAGACAAGCTCCGGCGCGGAACACGCCGCAGCATTTTTGGTGAAGAAAGAAAGCTTGGCAAAGCGCCTTTGTGCAGGGCTGGGCGAACCAGAACCGGTGCTGCTCATCAGCCGTCCGACCGCTTTGGTGAAAGGCTTTTTGACGCAGAGCTTCTCGGCACGTTTGTATGACGCAATGGCGCAAACGCTTTCTTATGTCATTGCGGGTGCGGCGGTGCTGTGCGCGGTCATTTCCGGCGTGGTGCAAAAGGACGTCATGCAGGGCATTTCCGCTTTGGCCGGTGCGGTGTGTATGATTGCACCGCTCGCGTGTACGCTCGTTTACGCCGTCCCTGCGGAATTGATGCAGAAATATGCGTTCCGGCACAAAGTGGTCATTCCCGGCCCCAGCGCCGTGCAGGCCTTGGGCAGCGCCAATACGGTTTTGCTGAGTGCTACCGACTTGTTCCCCAAAGGAAGCGTTCGGCTGCACGGCATTAAAACCTTTGAAAAAGAGCGCATCGACCTCGCCATCATGTACGCGGCCAGCATTTTGACAAAGCACTGCGAAACGCTGAAAGATATTTTCATGGGCATCATTCAAAATAACACCAGTATTTTGTACGATGTCGAAAGCGTTACCGTGGAAGCGGGTTATGGCTTTACCGGCTGGATTGAACACAACCGTGTCATCATCGGCAATCGGGAAATGATGATTCATCATGAAATTGAAATTCCTTCGATGGATTACGAGCGCAAATATACCAAGAATGGCCAGTATGCCGCCATTTATTTGGCAGTATCGGGCAAAGCGTTCGGCATGTTCCTTGTCAGCTATGCACCTAACCGCGGTGCAGCCCGCATTCTGAACAGCCTGACGCGCAGCGGAATCAGCGTGATTGTTCGTTCTGAGGATTTCAACATTTCCAGTGGTTTGGTGGCCAATACCTACCGCATTCCGCAAAACACCGTCAAGGTGTTGGCGCAGTCGGAATATGACGCGCTGAATGTGGAAACGGCCTACCGCGCAACAAGCGACGGCGTAATGATTCACGACGGAAGCTGCAAATCGTTTTTGGGCGGTATGCGTGCAGCCTCTTGTGCGGCAGCCGGAGAGCATTTGTCGCGCAATGTACAGGCGGGCGCCATCTTGCTCAGCGCAGTGATCTGCTTGCTGCTTTCGTTCTACGCCGGTCTTTCCGGTATGAACATCGGCCTTGTGCTGTTTTATCAAATTGCATGGAGCGCCATCACGGTTGCCATGCCGTTCTTGAGACGTCCATAAAAATTTTTTCGGCAATAAACAACCCCTCGAAACCTTGCTGTAAGGTTTCGAGGGGTTGTTGTCATTCATCAAGCACTTTTTCTTTTGGAAATCAGCTGCATGACACATAATCCCGCACAAAGGATCCCTTGTGCCGCCGGGGCAGCCAGCCAAATGCCGTTGATGTCAAACCAAAGAGGAAGTACATACAAGCAAAGTGGGCTGACGGCGAGCGGATCGCCGTAAATAAACAAAAGGCTCTTTTTCGCGTGGCCGCACGCATAAAAATAGGAGCAAAATAAACGAACAATGCCCCAAAGCGGCAGGCTCAGCGCCGCACAAATCACGGCAAAATGCGACTGTGCAGCCGTCGCGGGAGAAGCGCCGAACAGCACGGGAATTTGTGCGCGAAGCGCAATGCTGGCAAAGCACAGCGCAAAACTCAAGCAAAGGCACAGCGCAACGGCGCGCCGCAAAATCCGCTTCATGCCGCTTTCGTTCTGTGCGCCGCTGCATAGGCTGATCAGCGGCTGAGCCCCTTCGCCAATGCCGGACAAAAGCGGCTGCAAACTGCCGATTAGGTAACTGATAATGGCGTAAATGGCCGCGGCACTTTCGCCGCCGTAAGCAAGGCACTGCCAGTTGTTCAGCATAATCAAAAGGCTGCCCGAGAGCGAAAGCCCAAACGGGGAAAGCGCAATGAACAGTGTTTTTTTCGCAAGTTCTTTGCACAGCCGCACTTGACGAAACGAAAAGGGCAGTGTGCGCGAACGCAGAAGAAAAATCAATTCTAACACGGCGCTGGTGATTTGGGCAGTCACAGTGGCCAGCGCCGCTCCTGCCATGCCCCAATCAAACACCGTGATGAACAGCCAGTCCAGCGTGATGTTAGCAAGCAAACTGTACACGGTAATAGCCATGGCGGGTACGGTTGCCCCGGTGCTGCGCAGCAGTGGGTTCAGCCCTGCGTTAAAAATTTGCCCGAAACAAAACAGCGCGGCAACCCGCATATAATCACAGCCGAGCCGGTGCAAGTTCCCGGTTGCACCCAGTAAAACCAGCGCGTCACGGTAAAACAGCAGCAGCCCTGCGGTGACAATTCCTGCGGCAAGAATCAGCAGCACCATCGTGTTGCCGCGCGCTTTGGCTGCGCCCTGCTCATCACCGCGCCCCAGCGCCATGGCAACCAGAACGCCGCCGCCGCTGCCAATGCCAAGTCCGGTTGCCAAAATGAGCGCGGCAAGCGGCCAAAGAATATTGATGGCTGCAAGCCCGGCATCGCCCATGGCCCGCCCGATGAAAAAACCGTCTACAACAATGAAAAAGCCGGTTAAAAGCTGACTGGCCATCGCGGGAAGAATGTAATGCCAAAAATAGCGTTCCGGCTGTGCGGCGTGCGGGTGTGCGCTTTGCAGCTGGGAGGAAGATGCCGCGTTACTCATAGTCAATCGGCAGACTGGGAACGCCGTTTAAGGCATAGTCGTCCCAGTGAGCAGCGGGTTTGGCGCGGTATTCATAAAATCCCTGCGCCGCAATCATGGCAGCGTTGTCGCCGCACAGCGAAAGGTCGGGCAGATACAGCGTGGCTTTTAAGCTTTGTGCGCCGTGTTCCAGCTTTTCGCGCAATGCGCGGTTGGCCGCCACACCACCCGCGATACAAATTTGTTTTGCGTTTGTGTCTTTCGCGGCACAGAGAAGCTTTTCCGCCAAAATTTCCGTGATGCGCCATTCAAAGCTGGCCGCCATATCAGGAACCGACACTTCTTCCCCCTTTTGCCGCAGCTGGTTGACGGTGTTCAGCACGGCGGTTTTTAAGCCGGAAAAGCTGACATTATACGGCCCTTCTACCTTCGGGGTAGGCAGGGGATAGGCAAGGCGATTGCCCTCGGCGGCTGCGCGGCTGACCGCCGGGCCGCCGGGATAGCCAAGCCCCAAGGTGCGCGCGACCTTGTCAAAGGCTTCACCCGCGGCATCGTCCACGGTGCGCCCCAAAACGCGGAACTTGGTATAATCCTGCACCTCAACAATATGGCTGTGGCCGCCGCTTGCCACCAAGCACAAAAAAGGCGGTTTTAACTCGGGATAGGTGAGGTACAGCGCCGCGATGTGTCCGCGCAGATGGTGAACGGGAATCAAGGGTTTGCCCGACGAAAAGGCCAGCCCTTTGGCAAAATTGACCCCCACCAGAACCGCGCCGATTAAGCCCGGCGCAAAGGTGACGGCAATACCGTCGATGTCGTCTAAACGGCAATCGGCTTTTTCCAGGGCTTGTTTTGTCACTTGGGAAATGTGCTCAATATGGCGGCGCGAGGCAATTTCCGGCACAACACCACCATACAGGTTTTGCTCCTCCGCAGAGGATGCAATGCAGGAGCTGTGAATCACTCTGCCGTTTTCCACAACAGCGGCGCAGGTGTCGTCACAGCTGGTTTCAATGCCTAATAATTTCATGGAGAATCCTTTCTTTTTTCATCGACTGAACAAGAGCGTGCGCCGGGTTGTTACAGCAGCAGCTCCATCATAAAAGCATTTTCCGGCGGGGCGCTGTAAAAGTTTTTTCGGATACCCAGCAGGGTGAACCCGAGCATTTCATATAAGCCGCGGGCAGGGAAGTTGCTCACCCGTACCTCAAGCGTTACTCTTTTGCAGCCCTTTTGCGACAATTCGGCGAAAGCGTCACGCAGCAAGGCGCTTGCCCCGCCGGTGCGGCGGGCGGCCTCGTCAATGCTCAAAGCGTCCAAATTGGCCTCGTCTGCCACGGCGGTGAAAGCGGCAAAGCCGATGACGCTTTCGCCTTCACACAAAACAAAGCAGCAAGCGCAGGGTGCGTGGAATGCGCTTTCAATGCCGGCTGCACTCCATCCGTCCTGCACGCGCGCTTCAATCGCGGCCACGCGGGCAATATCATTTTCGGTCATGCGGCGAACATGCCGCCCATTTTTCGTTTCCTGTGTCTGCATGGTTTATCCCTTCGCGTCATACCAAGTGGTGCCCTCGTGAACGTCGGCGGTTAAAGGAACGGCGAAAGCGGCTGCGTGCTCCATTTCTTCGCGCACAATTTCCTTGACAAGTGCTGCTTCGTCCAGCGGACACTCGACAATCAGTTCGTCGTGGACTTGCAAAATCAAACGGGCGCGCAGCTGTTCCTTTTGCAAGCGGTGTGCCACGCGCACCATTGCCAGCTTAATCACGTCCGCCGCCGTCCCTTGAATGGGGGTGTTCATCGCCATGCGCTCGCC
>DCEX01000002.1 GCA_002315015.1 Faecalibacterium sp. UBA1819 | reverse complement strand
CGACAGCGCTTGCCTCAGCAATTATGCGGTGCTGCCTTAGAAAGGAGACATCCAAACGATGATAAAATGGAAGCAAGCCACGGCAATGTTATTGGCAGGTTGTATGACCCTGTCTTTGGCAGCCTGTGGTGGAAATGCCAATCAAGCACTTTCTCAAGCACTCTCTGAAGGAGGAGATGTCACAGCCGCCGTTGGTCAGGCGGCCACGGGCCGTTATATCGAAACACCGATAGAGGCCGATTAGGGAAGCGACGAGCGGATCTTAAATATGCAGACCAACGAAAGCGGTACCGTAAGTTTTTATACTGTATCCGGGTCCGGTAATCCTGTGGAAGTAGTGCGTTATGAGATTGGGCCAGACGATGCAGTCACCAGCCAACCGATGGATTGGGGAAAGGCATTGAAGGGTAATGAGAGTACGGTAAATGGAATAGCAGAGTTATCTGGCGGAACAGTGATCTTGTTGACCAAGGAGGATGCTGACACCAATCTGTACCGCACGGCACTCGGGCAAGCAGAATGTCAGCCTATTTCCATTACCGACTGGCCCACACCGCTCTATTCGGTAGAGGGTACCTACGGACCCAGCGGCATATTGACGACAGGCAATGGATTTGTAGCAGTGTTCAGCGACCAAGTGGAGCATAGAACTGCCGATGGCGTGCGAACATCGACCTTATCCAATAATATGCTTTATTTAAACAACAATGATGTAGCTGCAAACAATCAGCAGGTAGTGGTCCGTGATATTCCCAATAAGCTTCTGCTGCGTTATGATATCGCGACTGGCAATAAGCTGGGAGAGAGTGCCTGTGACTTTGTGGATGTAAATGCGGCTATGCTATTGGCCGAGGATGCTCAGTATTTGGTCGATGCTACCGGCCTCTATCGTCAAACGCTAGATGGAGATAAATGGGAGCAAATTTTCAATGGAGAAGGATCTTCATTGAGCGCACCTGCAAATGTAATTGTAGGCATGGCACTTGACGGTGGAGATGGTTACTATGCAGCACTACGCACCTCCTTAGGTCCTCGGGTAATTCACTATACTTGGTCTGCTGAAACGCCCTCAGTACCAGATACGGAACTGACGGTTTTCTCTCTAAAAGATTATCCCATTCTTCGTCAGGCCATCAGCGAGTATCAGACGCAGAACCCAAATGTGAAAGTGACATTGCAGATACCGTCTGTTGAGGGAGCTACCACCGAAGATATTATCCGTGCTTTAAATACCGAGATACTCAACGGCAGCGGTCCCGATGTTTTGGTGCTGGATGGGTTGCCCGCCCAGTCTTATGCCGAGAAAGGCGTTTTGTGCTGGATTTGAAGACAGTAGATGGGTTGCTGGAAGGCGTGCTCCCCAATTTAACGGCAGCTCAAGCCAACGGCGAAAGTATCTATCAGATTCCGACTCAGTTTACCATACCGGTAATTGTAAGTAAAACGGGAACCGCCCAGCCCGACAGTATGTCAACCTTATTGCAGCAGATGCAAGCCAACAGCGACAACGTGCCATACTTGACAATTCCTCCCAACCTCGATGCGGAAGGAAGCTTCGTTATGGATTGGTATTTGCCCTGCGCACCGGAAGTATATTCAAACAACACTTTGGACGTGGCACAGCTCGAGACTGTGCTCGAACAGATTCAATCCATGCATAGTCAGTTGCAGTGGGATGCCGCGAAATTTGGCGTGACACAGGAAGGTATCTGGGTAGAGACAGACAGCACTGTGGAAAGCATTGACGTTGGCATTTATCAGTTGGGTGAAGGCAGCGCGACGGCTCATGTAACTACATTAACGGGTGGAGCCAGCCTACATGCTTTGAATCTTCTGCCGGATGGTCAGTGTCAAATTGACTCGCTTTACGGAAGCGGCCGTTTCTTACCTCAATGCAGCGTGGGTATCACAGCAAACAGTCAGCAGCAAGAGGAGGCAAAAGAATTCCTCAGTGTTTTGCTGAGTCAATCGGCTTATGTAGGCATTGGATTTCCCGTCCTCGAAGCAGCTCTGCAAGATGTGACCCTAGAAATGTTAGCGACGAAAACGGCAACCTTCAACCTTTAGGTCAAGAGTTTTTGGATTTGTGTAAAACGCTCAATGTGGCAATCACCCGGGATGCTGTGGTGGAAGAAGCTATAAGGTCCCAAGCATCGACCTTACTTGCTGGCGGCAGCGCCACAGATGCGGCCAATGCCATAGCCGATGCAGTCAAGATTTATTTAGCAGAGTAACCGAAAACCCTATCAACAACGGGAAGGCATCTCCCTTTGGGGAAGTGCCTTCCCTAGAATCAGGAGTGTATTTTATGAAGTATAAAATCTCGGTTCGGTCTTTGGCTGCACAGCTACACCGGGATCACCAAGTTGCTGTCGGTCAGGTGGCTGTGAAGCCATGGTTTTCCAGCCGCAGGCAGAGGGTGGCTGCCAGACTGCTGGCTGTTTTTTTGCCATGATGCTCCTGTGTACCATTGTATCCAGAGTGTCTGCCTCATTGACTATGGCTACAGTGACCACGGTTACTCAGCAGGGTGGTTCCCTGACTCAACAATATACATTGGAGGGGTCATGGAATCCAGCCGGATCGAGAGCATTACGTTACCTGGCGGGATCGACATTGCATCAGTGCTGGTCAAGCCGGGAAGCCGCATAGCCGCGGGCGATCCTCTGCTGGAGCTGGACAGTGAAAGTATGGAGCAGGCAAAAACGATACTGCGCCAGGAAATCGCTGCCTTGGATATCCAGCTGAATGATACGACTTCTGGCAGCAGCATGGACAGCATTGCGGTAGACCGCGCCAATACCGCGCTCCGCGAACCCCAGGAAGATTATAATCGTCTGCTGGAGCAACAGGAATTGGAGAAGCAACGTGGCCAGGAAGATCTGACAGACGCTCAGACGAAGCAGAAACAAGCGGAAACCGACTTGGAGACAGCAAAGGAAAAAGCAAAGCAGCAACTGACAATCTTCTCAGTCCGATGCGGCATCCGCCCAGAAAGCCTATGCCGATGCCCAGCAAAGTGATGCTGTGGCTCAACAACAAAAAGCCGTTGAGCGGCTCCAGCAGCAAAGTGAGCGAGCAGCCAAAGAACTAATGCTGAAAGATATGGAAGGTTTTGCAGGCGGTATTGTAACAGCACCTGTTTCTGGTACGGTAAAAACGGTGGCAGGGGATATTACCAAAACACAGGATGACGTACCAATAACCGTACTCAACAGTGATGAAGGAACTCTGTCCTTTGTCGCCACAGTGGACGAAGAAACTGCTCGCTATTTGACCGTGGGAACCACTGGCTCGCTGTTGACAAAAACTGGCAGCGCTATGGCCACACCAGCCGAGATGACAGCAGTAGATCTGCCGGACAGTGACGGCATGGTAAGGATCACGGCATCCGTATCGGGACAAACGCTGACCGCTGGTAGTAAAGCTACACTTCAAATCACCGGCCAAAGTAACCAGTATCGGGTCGTGGTACCCATCGGCGCATTGCGCAGCAGCAACGGCAAAACCGTGGTTTATGTAGTGCGGGAGACAGAAACGGTGATCGGTACTGAACAGCAGATCGTTGCTGTGGAAGTGCAGGTACAGGAGACTACACCGTCCAGTGCTGCCATCGAAGGGGCGCTGTCCCCAGAGGACCGCAGCGTCAGCAGTTCCAATAAACCCATTGCGGAGGGGGATCGGGTTCGTGTGGAAATGTAGGATTGCTTTCTTCCTAGGGCTGCTTTTGCTGGCAGTCCTCTGGTATAGCAGTGGTCACTGGACTCAGCAACTCAATGCTATGGCCAACGGGCTGGTGACCATGGAGACAGCGCCCATGACCGCTGAGCAAATGCAGGATCGTATAGACCAGGCGGAAGCGGCCGGCGTAGATTTACCGCCGTTGGTTCTGTGGCAGCGGCAAGACGCACAATTGGTATCGGGTTACTTAAATCGACAGACCACCGTCCAAGCGGTGACCTATCTGGGCACCGCTGACTGTCTGTATGTGCCGGGATTTTTACAGGGAATGTGGCCCACAGAACCCTGGGGCTGCGTGATTGATGAAACGGCTGCCTATGCGATCTTTGGATCGGATCAAGTATTGGGGCAGAGCTTGAACTGGGGTGACTCAACATACCACATCACCGGCATCGTGAAGGATAACGGCGTTATTGGGTATTTTCCAATTACGGATAAGGATAACACGGCCATGAGCCATCTGCTGTTGGATCTGTCGCAGACTGGTACTGGTGTTTTTGGGGCAGAACTGGTGTTAAACCAGTTGAATATTTCTGCTACCAACTATTATGATTTGGGCTTGTGGGTGTGGCTGCTGAAGGCAGCAGAGCGTTTGCCGATTTTTATGCTGTGGATGGATCTTTCTATTGCGGCGGTATCTCTCCATCGGCGTATGAGGCGGCTGTCCCTGCTGACATGCGCCAGTAGTGTAGGCTGCCTAACGGCAGCAGTGCTGCTTTGGCAGTTGGCAGGATTTCCTAGTATACCGGCACGGCTTCTCCCCAGTCGATGGTCTGATTTTACGTTCTGGGCGACTCAGGCCAGCGTATGGCGGACAGTGTAAAGGCCTTATTTCAAAATGGCGGTACGCAATGGGAATTAACCTTCTGGGCCGACCTTTGTCTTGGATTTGCGGCAGCAATAGCCGCAGTGATTACATTGGGCCATCTGCTGAGAATGGGGCGGGGGTTGACGAGTAAAACGATTGTCGCTGTCAGTGTACTGTGGTGGCTGTTATTACTGGGAGTGACCTATCGCAACCGCGCGATGGCCTATGCCATGGTTGACATCACTTTACTGCTGGCTCTGCCGGTGTGGCTCAGCTTACGATGGGGATTGGAACGATACGGCGCATGGCTATTTGGCACTGGAATAGGAGGAAGCCCATGAAACGATGGCGCAACAAAGCGGCCGAGAAAGACCGCGTCCATGAGGAAGGGGCATGGGTCCCATGGTTGTTCCTTTTACCCAGTCTGTTGGCAGTATCTATCTTTGTGGTGGTGCCGTTTGCCGATGTGGTACGACGCTCCTTCTTTTCAGCCATCGGCGGAAAGTTTGTGGGATTTCAAAATTACATCAGCGTATTTCACAATCAGGCCTTTCAGCTGGCAGCACGTAATACTGCCAAATTCACCGCTGTATGTATTCCGTTGCTGCTCGTCGTTTCGCTGCTTCTGGCTTTGCTGCTGGATGCAGTGCGGGAACGGCGGGGAATTTTAAAAACGTCCTTTTTGATCCCACTGACTATTCCAGCGGCGTCTATGGTTCTGCTATGGAAAGTGATTTTCCATGAAAACGGCCTACTAAATCGAATGCTCGATGCAGTAGGTATCGCTGGTGTCGATTGGCTCAACACTTCGTGGGCATTTGGGGTTCTGGTTGGGACGTATTTATGGAAAAACGCTGGTTACGACATGATTTTGTGGTTGTCTGGCATTACTGCCATTCCGCCGTCTCTCCACGAGTCGGCGGCGCTGGACGGGGCGGGCTCATGGAAACGACTGTGGCATATCACACTGCCCAATTTGGCTCCCACCTTTTTTTACCGTAACGCGGTACTGTCCGTCCTTAATTCCTTCAAGGTGTTCCGGGAGGCCTATCTGTTAGCTGGGAGCTATCCTGATGACAGCATCTATCTATTACAGCATTTGTTCAATAACTGGTTTCTCAATCTGGATGTAGACATGATGTGCGCCGGTGCAGTTTTGATGGCGCTGGTGGTGTTTCTGCTCCTGGCTCTGCTGCAACAAATTCTGGGGAGATTGGAACGACGGTGAGGAAATGGCTGATTTTAATGCTATTGTGTGTCTTTGCGTTTTTTGTCTGGATGCCTCTATGGATGCTGCTGTCTGCATCTTTCCAGGGCGCAGCAGAAACTGCCAACAACTTAGCGCCGGTGCTGGGAGAGGGAACAGGTTATGCCCGTTGGCCCCTAATAGCCCAGGCTCCAACCTTGCGGGCCTATGTGGAGCTGCTGCTGGATACACCGGAATTTTTTGTGATGTTCTGGAATGCCTGCGGCCAGGTTTTTCCCATTGTATTGGGCCAAATTTTGATTGGAGCACCTGCTGCCTGGGCCTTTGCGCACTTCTCCTTTCCATGGAAGCGGATGCTGTACACCTTGTACATCATTCTGATGCTGCTGCCCTTCCAAGTGACCATGGTTTCCAGCTATTTTGTGCTGGATCGGCTGGGGCTGATGAATACTGTATGGGCGATCATTCTGCCAGGAGCGGTATCTACATTCCCGGTATTTCTGATGATCCGCTTTTTTGCAGCCATTCCCTCCACCATCACGGAAGCGGCGGCGCTGGACGGAGCGGGACCCTTACAGATTTTCTGGTATTTGGGGCTGCCGTTGGGTGCGCCGGGGATTTTGTCGGCAGTGGTTCTAGGCTTTCTGGAATACTGGAATGCGCTAGAGCAGCCATTGACATTTCTTAAAGACAAAACGCTGTGGCCTCTCTCTGTATCTGCTGACGGTAACACCGGAAAATGCAGCCGTTTCGTTGGTAGCTTCGGTTATGATGCTGCTGCCGGCGCTGCTGATTTTCTTATTCGGACAAAATTACTTGGAGGCGGGCATTGCTGCTTCGGGACTGAAGGATTGAGGTGTGTGTTATGAAAGAACAAGGGCCGGCAGCCTTGCGGCTGGAACAGGTGGGCAAATGGTATCCGGGCGGCGTCCATGCTGTACAAGGTGTAGATCTACAGGCCCCACGGCTATTTCTCATGGATGAACCCTTATCCAATCTGGATGCCAAGCTTCGGGTGCAGATGCGGCGGGAAATCACAACCTTACAGCGGCAGCTTGGTACCACAACTATCTATGTGACCCACGATCAGACCGAAGCTATGACGATGGGGGATCGGATCGCTATTTTCCACCAGGGTGTTTTACAGCAGGCAGATACACCGCAAATGGTCTACGATTATCCAGCCAATCAGTTTGTAGCCCAGTTTATCGGTTCGCCGCCTATGAATCTGTGGGAACAGGATGGGATGGTATTGGGTGTTCGACCGGAGCATTTGCGTTGGACGCAGGAACCTCGTGGTCTGGCGGCTGAAGTCCATACGGTAGAACGAACGGGTCGCGAAACCTTTATCTTTGGCCGGGCAGAACGCATTGGAGATTTTGCCATGGTATTGGGGCAAGCTTGCAATCTAGAGCCCCACAGTCGCGGTTGGCTAACGATTTCCGCTGCTCACGTCCACCGATTCCATAAAGAGACTGGAAAACGACTGAACGATCCGGCGGGAAGCAGCAGATGAGATCAAGATCAGAATGTCAGAAACAAACCATCGTGTCTACAAATTGCATCAATAAGAAATGGAGAAAGTGTGATCATTTCCGGCAAATCAGTTGAGGCCGTGACCGATCGGATTTCTTCATCAGTATAAGCTCTTTTACTTTCTTTGTGTTGAGCGCTTTGCTATGAGATGCTTTTTGATAGCACCGGATTTTTGTAGCATGTATCGCTTTTCTTAGCACTAGCAAAATGCCAATTAGGTGCATGTTAAATTTTCTGAAAAGACTTTCAGAGTAGTGTTTGTATTCGTTAAAAAACTTTTGGATATGTGTGGGCTGTATATTTCGCAGATCGGCATTCTTAAAATATCAGTTGCTTCGGCAGCCTTTATATTGTGGAAGAACCCACAGGAAACACTCTTTCTTTTTCCCCATAGAAAAAGCACCAACCAAAGCGGCTGGTGCTTTTTTATTTACTGATGGCTGTCGATATAGGATTGAATAAATTTCTTGATTTCAGTTGTCGGGGTTGTGTTGTTTTTTTCACACGCTTCACGAAATGCCTGCAAAACGTCAGGCTTTAAATCAAGAGGGAAGCGAACGTAAGTGCGGCGGTTATAAGCGGCCTGGCTTGCGTATTTACTTTTTTCTTTTTCCATTGACTAGCAGCTCCTTTACATCAAGAACAAAAACGGCGGTCGTTAAAATTAGGGCGGTTGCGGTAAGCCAGCTAAACCCGTGCAAGACAGCATAAATGATGTTGGTTGCTGTCAGCAAATACAGGGCGCTGTTCTTTAAAAGGTTTTTCTTGTTCATATTGGTTCGATGTGGTATAATTTTTTTCAAGGAGTGGGGAGCTTTCGCTCCCCGTTTCCTCAGCCCTTTAAGAGTGTGTAGATGGCTAAAACAATGTTTGTGATGTAGGCAATTATCTCGACGATTGTTTTAGTTTTTTCCAACGCTCTTTTGGGCTTTTTCTTACCCATCGTTTTACCTCCTTTCCATGATTTAATTATACTATACGTACGTGTAAAGGTCAAGCTTTTTTGGAAAGAAAATAAAAGAATTTGCAAAAAATGCAAAAAAGTTTTAACCAATAAAAAACACCAACCAAAGCGGCTGGTGCTTTTTGTTTACGGTTTGCTTAAATACTCTTGAATGGCGTTCCTTAAAAATTCGGCTTTTCCGATGCCGTCTTTTTCAAGCTTTTCTTCCCATTGTGCGACAAGCTCTTTGGGTAAGCGGATTGCAATTTGTGAGTAGGTTTTGTTCAGATACTTTTGCTTTACTTGTGTTGAGGTTTTTCCCATGCTTACATCTCCTTTCTATGGCGGCGAAATACTTCAATAGCAACTTGAATGAGCAGGGCACAGGCGGCAATAATAACGGGAATTTTCAAAACTGCTACCCAATCGAATAAAGACGCTAAAACAAATAATACTGCTACAGTCCAAAATAAAATATCCTTTTTCAATATAAAGACCTCCATTTGAAAAAAATGGGCTTATATGCTATAATCATCATAAACCCTTAAGGGTGCAGGGGCTTTCGCCCCTGCGGTTGATGCTTTAGGATTTAAGCGCGGTAATCAATGCAGCGAGGGCGAGAGCAGCTTTGATTGTCAGCTCGATGATTTCCTTTTGCGTCAACCTTTTTTTATTTGGGTCGTCCATTTTGTTCACCTCCTTCATTGATATTATTATAGCATAATGCTAGCAGTATGTCAAGTTTTTTAAAAGAATTTGAAAAAATTTTTTAAACAATAAAAAACACCAACCAAAGTGGCTGGTGCTTTTTTTGTTTTAGTATTTTTCAGATACTTTTAGTTTTTGTTTAAGGCCTTCTTGAAGAACCTGCGAGAAATTGACCCCAGCATCTTCTGCAAGCTGATTGAGCCATGCGGGAATTGTCACGTTTTTTCTGATAGTGCGAAGGTCGTGGGCTCGGCGATAGGCGGAAAAATCAATATCGACAAGTGTTACAATTTCATCGCTTTTATGAGGAGGGGTATCGGTTGAAGCTTTGGGAATCTCTCTGCCTGCATCTTCTTCGCAAATTCCCCAAAGGCCGATTGCGTCACGCGCCATTTCAATAGCGTCAGCGACGGAAGAACCTTCTGTATTGATGTTAAGGTCGGGGATGGTTACAACATAGCCGACATCCGCGGGCGTAAGGATAATGGGAAAAACAGTTTTCATTTTAAGCTCTCTTTCTATGTTTTGCGTGGGGGCTTATTTCAGCCCCTGCCGCTTGATGATTGCTTTTGCGAGTTATTCGTTTAACTCTTTGTGTCTTGGAATTGCTTCACTCTCCCTTCCGTTTGTGTAGATGCTGTGATTATTGCCTTCACGAAGCATCCACCAGCCATTTTTCTTGAGGAGTTTTATCAAGTCTTTTTGTTTCATTGTCTCACCTCATACTTATATGATACGCATTTAATGCGCATAAGTCAAGTCTTTTTAAAAAGAAAATGAAAGAATTTGCAAAAAAGTTTTATAAATCGAAAGCATGGCAGAAGGCGAGGCAAAGCTATGCGGCGAGTGTCGGCTGGCTTTGCGAGGAGTGTTTGCGTAAAGGAATGGTAACTCCCGGCGAAATCGTTCACCACAAGATTTTTTTAACGCCGGAGAATATCGGCAATCCTGCCGTGACGCTGGCATTTGAAAACCTTGAGCTTCTTTGCAGAGATTGCCATGCGGCAAAGCATGAAAGCGATGCAAAGCGGGAAAATCGAAGATTTTTGGTTGATTCAAGCGGAAAAATTATTCAGTACAAATGAGGGTATCCCCCCTATCGAAAGGAAATTTCTCTGTGTAGGGAGACCGGTGGGTGGGGGTAGATTTTACTGCGCGGTACGCGCGAGGGGGGTGTGGAAATGCCGAAAGAGAAAACAAAAGAACAAAGAATTAAAACAGAGTTCAACCGATTAAAAGCGATTTATTCGGATTTGCCGGACAATAAAAAAGCGATTGTTTTCCCTTTGCTGCAAAATCTGGCTTTTATGAAAATCACGCTGGATGACTTACAGCAGAGTATCAACGAGAACGGTTGCAGCGAAGATTACAAGAACGGAGAAAACCAGTATGGACGCAAAGCGGCGGCAGATCTGCAAGCCTATAACAGCCTAATCAAGAATTACAACGCTGTTTCGGACAGGCTGGAAAAGCTTCTGCCGCCGGAGAAAAAGCAAAGTCGCTTGGAGGCTTTTAACAGTGGCAAATAATTTCATTGAGGAATACCATGAGAAAATTTGGAGCGGGAAGATCACCGCCGGCAAGTGGATTAAGCTTTGGTATCAATATGTAATCAGCGGCCTTTCAGAAGGTCGCTTTTTTTATGATGATGCCAAAGCGCAAAAAGCCATTCGCTACATCGAAACCTTTTGCCGCCATCATGAAGGCGCGCTTGCGCCACAGCTGATTGTGCTGGAGCTTTGGCAAAAGGCGTTTTTGTCGGTTGTGTTTGGTATCGTCGATGCAAACGGCTTTCGGCAGTTTACGGAAATTGTGCTGATTATCGGACGAAAAAACGGAAAAACGCTTTTCGCTGCGGCGATTGCGTCCTACTGTACGTTTGCGGATGGAGAGTATGGCGCGCGTATCTATTTCACCGCGCCAAAGCTGGAACAGGCGGCATTGTGCTATGAGGCTTATTATCAGATGATTTCCAAGGATGAGGAGCTGGACGCTCTTGCAAAACGGCGCCGCACGGACATTTATGTGGAGGAAAACAACGCAAGCGCAAAGCCGCTGGCGTTTTCAGCCAAAAAGTCAGATGGCCTAAATATCAGCCTTGGCGTTGCGGGCGAGTTTGCAAGCTGGGAAGGCGACGCCGGGCTGAAATTCTACGAAGTGTTGAAGTCGTCTATGGGTGCGCGGCGGCAACCGATGCTGCTGGCCATCTCCCCCGCTGGATATGTTAACGAAGGCGTATATGATGAGCTGTTAAAACGATGCACCCGCATGATATTGGGAAGCGCAGGCGAGAAAAAGCTTGCGCCTTTTTTATACATGATTGACGACATTGAAAAATGGAAAGACATTGAGGAGCTGAAAAAGGCGAACCCCAATATGGGCGTTTCTTTGACAAAGGAATACTTTGAGGCAGAAATTGCCATTGCCGAAAACAGCCTTTCCAAGAGGGCAGAATTTATCGTCAAATACTGCAATTTGAAGCAGAACAGCGCCCAAGCCTGGCTGCCCGCTGAGGCGATTGAAGCAAGCGGAACAGAGCCGCTGTCCCTTTCGGATTTTAAAAACTGCTATTGCGTGGGAGGAATTGACTTGAGCCAAACGACAGACTTGACCGCCTGCACTGCCGTAATAGAGAAGGATGGGCGGTTTTATGTGTTTGCACACTTTTTCCTTCCGGCGCAAAAGCTGGAATATGCCACGGCGCGGGATGCGCTGCCGTACCAAGCCTATGTGGAGCGCGGGCTTTTGACGCTTTCCGGCGAGAATTTTGTGGACTACAAAGACTGCTTTGCCTGGTTCCGGCGGCTGGTAGAGGAATATCAGATTTATCCGCTGAAAGTTGGCTATGACAGATATAGTGCTCAATATCTCGTGCAGGACATGGCACAGTACGGTTTTCACATGGACGATGTTTATCAAGGCACAAACTTAACGCCGGTCATTCAGGAAGTCGAGGGGCTAATTCGTGACAAGGTTTTTGATTTTGGTGACAACGACCTTTTGAAAATTCATCTTTTGAATATGGCGGTCAAAAAAGACGGAAACGCCGGACGCTGCCGAGTGGTAAAAATTAAGCCGAGTGATCATATCGACGGCGGCGCGGCACTGCTGGATGCCATGTGTGTCCGGCAAAAATACTATGCAGAAATCGGCCATCAGCTAAAGAATGCGGGGTGATTGAATGGGGCTGTTTCAGAAAATCTTTCCAAGGCCGAAAAGTGAAGAACAGAAAGCGCTGGATGCCGTGAATGCATTTTTCAAAACCTTTACGGCATATTCTCCCGTGTTTGCCTCCTGGAGCGGCGGCGTGTATGAAAGCGAGCTGGTGCGCGCTGCGATCGCGGCGAAGGCAAGCCATATTTCCAAGCTGAAAGTGGAGTGCATGGGCGCGGCACAACCGAAGCTGCAAGCAAGATTTCGGCAAGGGCCGAATGACTTTCAAACGTGGGGGCAGTTTTTGTATCGGCTATGTACCATTTTGGAAGTTCAGAATACCGCCTTTATTGTTCCGATTGAAGATGACTATGGAGAAGAAATTACCGGCATTTTCCCGGTGCTGCCTACGCGCTGTGAGATTGTGGATGTTAACGGCGAAGCCTGGCTTCGATATTCGTTTTTAACGGGTGACGTCGCGTCGATTGAGCTTTCACGCTGCGGCATTATGACGAAGTTTCAGTATGAGGATGACTTTTTCGGGGAGAGCAACAGGGCGTTGCTGCCTACCATGGATTTGATTTCCCTGCAAAATCAGGGGATTGCGGAAGCCGTCAAAAACTCAGCAGCCATCCGCTTCATTGCAAAACTGAACAACTTTTCAAACGCGGAAGACTTAGCGAAAGAGCAAAAACGCTTTTCCTCGGAAAGTTTGAAGCGGGAAAACAGCGGCGGGGTGCTGCTGTTTCCAAGCACGTGGACGGAAATCAAACAGGTAACATCGACACCGTTTATTGTAGATGCCCAGCAGATGGCACTTGTGAAAGAGAACGTCTTTAATTATTTCGGTGTGAATGAAAACATCCTGCAAAACAAAGCGTTTGGTGATGCTTGGGGCGCATTTTACGAGGGCGCGGTGGAATGGTTTGCAATTCAGTTTTCGGAAGTTGTTTCAAAGATGGTGTTTTCCGAAGATGAGCGCGCCGACGGGGCCGGAGTGATGGCCACGGCGAACCGGCTGCAATATATGAGCAACACGGAAAAGCTTCAAGTGTCGGCACAGATGGCAGACCGCGGCATCATGAACCGCGATGAAATCCGTGAAATATGGAATTTGCCGCCGCTGCCGGAGGGCGCGGGCCAAGCATACACCATTCGCGGCGAATACTACTTGCTGGGAGATGCGAAAAAACAAAAGGAGAAAGGAGAAACACATGCCAATGAAAGCTGAAAGGCAGTACCGCAACGCGGTATTGCCTTTTTCTTTTGCCGAGCAGGGCAAACGCTTTGAAACGGATTTCTATGTGGAAGGCTTTGCGGCCCGGTATGAACCATACAAGCTCTACGAGGACGAAGGCGGCGCAATTTATGAAGCCTTTGAGCGCAGCGCATTTGCCGAAACGGATTTTTCCGACGTGATTTTTCAGTACAACCACACGGGCAGAGTATTTGCCCGCGGCTCCAATAAAACGCTGATTGTCGAGCCGCAGGACAGCGGCCTTTTTATGGCGGCTGATTTAGGGATGACAGAGGCGAGCCGCCAGATGTTTGAAGAAATCCGCACCGGGCTTGTGACAAAAATGAGCTGGGCATTTTTGCCCGATGTGAAAAGCTTAGTTTTCGATAAAAGCACAAGAACCTTTGTGCATCGAAAAATTTTAAAGGTGTTCGACGTGTCCGCCGTAAGCTTTCCGGCAAATGCGGACACGGAAATCAATGCACGCAGTTTTTGCAACGGAGTGATTGCAAGAACGCTGGAGGAGTGCCGGCTGCGTGAATTGAAAAAGAGAAAGCTGAAATTGTTATTGGAGGTAATGAAACGATGAATGAAAGAGAAACCATTCAAAAGCGCTTGAGTGAAATTGAAGCGATTTTGAGCGAGAACGAAGTTCCCGAAAACATTGACGCTTTGGAACGCGAAGTGTCTGAGTTGCAGAAACGGCTGAGTGAGCTGGATGACCAGGTGCAGCGCCGAAACGCACTGAAAGCACAGGTGGCCGGCGGTGCTGGCGTGACAGTGAGAAAGTTTGCACCGGGAGGCTCTGTTGCGCAGAAAAGCTTTGGTGTTGACAGCCCCGAATACCGCAGCGCATGGCTCAAGAATTTGCAGGGCAAAGAGCTGACGGCACAAGAGCGCGCAGCTGTGACGGCTTCGGCAGCGATTCCGACCGAAACCATGAACATGATTGTACATAGGCTGGAGCTTGCGCCGCTCATCAGCGCCGTGGACGTCACTTATATTCCCGGCAATGTCACGTTCCCGGTGGCGGACACCGTCAACCCGGCGTCTTGGGTTGCGATGGATGCAGCTTCGACTGATTCCGCGGATACATTAAAATCCATTACACTGGCGGCGTACAAGCTGATTAAAACAGTGGAAATCACAGCTGATATCAAGGCGATGGCAATTCCGGCGTTTGAAAGCTGGATTGTGTCCAGCCTTGCCAATCAAATTGAGGCTGCCGTTGACCTTGCCATTTTAACGGGTGACGGAAGCAGCAAAGCCACGGGCATCCTGCATACCGGAGAGGTAACGAATACCGGAACATGGACGGCTGGCGGTATGACGTACAGTGACCTTTTGAGCATTATTGCAAAACTGCCGACAAAGTACCATCCCGGCGCAAAATTTGTGACGACCCGTGAAGTTTTCTATGGTCAAATTCTCGGCATGAAAACGGACGGCGGCGACAAAGTAGTGGTTGCTGATGTGCAAAACCCGGCAAAGTTCAATGTGCTGGGCTATCCGGTCATTGTCGATGATAATTGCAAGGCCGACACGGTGATTTTCGGTGATTTGAAGCAGTATAAATTCAACTTTGCTGCGCCTGTTGAGGTGACAAGTGATGCGTCTGTCGGCTTCCGTTCCGGTTCCACTGTTTACCGCGCCATGTGCCTTGCCGATGGTAAAGTAGCCGATAAAAATGCCTTTACCGTTTTTACAAAAGCGGGGGGTTGATGGGCGATTCCCAGCCGGGGGAGATTGACTCTTTATCAGACGGTGCGGAGCAATCTCCCGGGGATCGCCCCGGCGAAGCATCGGAACCGCCCTCTGCGGAAACGCTGAACAGCTTAACGGTTGCACAGCTGAAAGAGCGTGCCGCCGGGGAGGGGTTCATGCTTTCGGCAAAAACAAAAGCGGAACTTATCGCAGAATATCTGCAATGTGTCCAAAATGGACACACAGGAGGGAACGACGATGCTTGAAAAAGTGAAGCTTTCCCTCCGCATTGTAACAGAGGCCTTTGATGAGGAGCTGCTTGATTTAATTCAGGCAGCTCTTTCTGATTTGAGCATTGCAGGTGTGAGTAATTTGGACGAGACGGACGCCTTGATTGTCCGTGCGGTGATCACTTACTGCAAGTGTCATTTCGGAGAGCCGGCAGGCTATGAGAAATTGAAGCAAAGCTATGACGAGCAGAAAGCCCAGCTTTCCTCTGCCACAGGATATACCGATTGGGGGAATTCGATTGAATGAGGTTTTAACCTTGATTGCACAAACCTTCACCGAGGATGCGCTCAAACAGCAAATTGCGAAGGACACCGAGCGGAACGTGTTTTGCGAGGTGTCCAGCATTCAGGCTTCCGAGTTTGCGCAGGCAGGGCAGGAGGGCTTGAAAGCAGAGTGGCGTGTGAAAGTATTTCGCTATGACTACCAGGGCGAACGCGCCGCCATTTTGAACGGCCAGCGGTATGAAATTTATCGCACCTACCTGGGCAAAAACGAAAAAGTAGAGCTGTACCTGGCAAGGAGGGTGTCCGGTGGCAATGCAAAAAATTAAAATTGACGAGCTGACGGACGCCATCGTTGACGCCTTGGAGGAGTACCGCGAAGACGTGACCGAAGGGGTGAAGGATTCCGTCAAAACCGTGGCGAAAGAGGCGGCGGCAGAGCTGCGCAGAACTTCGCCAAAGAAAACGGGCGGCTATGCCAAAGGATGGACGCAGAAAAAAGTGTTTGAAAATGCGCAGGATTTACGCATGAGTGTCTGTAACCCCAAGCACTACCGACGGATTCATCTTTTGGAAAATGGCCATGCCAAGGTAAACGGCGGCAGAGTGAATGGTGTGGAGCATGTTTATCCGGCAGAACAAAACGCCATCCGCAAGCTGGAAGGTAAGGTGAAGGTTGTGATTCAAAAGTGACGCTGGATACATTTGCGGTACTGCTGGACGGCGTTGGCATCCCTACGGCTTATCGGGCGTTTAAAAGCGACAAGGCGCCGCCGCTGCCGTTCCAGTGCTGGCTTTATCTAAATGACAACCCATTCGCGGCTGACGGCGTCGTTTACTATGCGGGGCGCCGTGTGCGTGTGGAACTTTATACCGAGTATGTGGACGCTGCGCTGGAAGAGAAGTTGGAAACACTTCTCACTCAGGCCGAGCTTTTTTTCGAGAAGGCGCAGGAATACATCGAGAGCGAAGGCTGCTATCAGACTTCGTATGAAATGGAAATTTGAGGTGAGATTTTTGGGAGAGAAAAAAGCAAGCAAAGTGCAGTTTAACTTGAAAAACGTGCATTATGCAATTCTGGAGCTGAACGGGAGCGTTCCTTCTTGGAAACTGCCCGTGCCTGTCCCCGGTGCTGTGACTCTGAACCTGGAACAACAGGGGGAGGTAACACCGTTCTACGCGGACGGCATTGTCTATTACCGGTCTGTTGCAAATAATGGCTATAACGGTGATTTGGAGATGGCACTGTTCCCCGACCAGATGCTGATTGATGTGTGGGGCTACGAGCTGGTGGAAGGCGACAATGTTCTGATTGAAAATGCGAATGCAGAGGCAAAGCCTTTTGCGCTGCTATATCAGATTGACGGCGATGCCACGGGCCGCCATTACTGTATGTACAACTGCACCGGCACGCGCCCGGGCATCAGCAGCACGACAAACACCGATGTAAAAGAGCCGCAAACGCAGACAAGCACTATTTCCGCTGTGCCGCTGCCGAGCGGCAACGTCTTTGCCAAGACGACACACGAAACGCCCGACCAGATTGTGAACAGCTGGTATCAGAAAGTGTACGAAAAAGGACAGTATACGCTTTTGACTGCCGTTTCTGTTTCCGGCACAGCGCAGGTGGGAGAAACTCTGACGGCCACGGTGGAACCCAGCGGAGCAACGGTGGATTATCGTTGGCTTGTGTCGGACAGTGAGGACGGGGAATACACCGCAATTCCCGGAAAGACAGAAAGCACGCTGGTGCTGGAAGAAGCGCAAAATGGAAAGTACATTAAGGCAGAGGCCATGGGCAAAGAGAACTATGTCGGGACAGTGCTGAGTGCGGCAACGACTGCTGTTGCGGCCGCAGGAGGTTGAGATGGATAAAGTAATCAAGATTGACGGAAAAGAGGTTGGCTTTCGCGCCACCGCGCTGACGCCGCGCCTTTATCGGCATAAAATGCAGCGTGACATTATACAGGATTTCAGTGCCTTGGAGCGCTCTTTCAAAAAGGCCGTGAAGGCGAAAGGCCTGGTAGAGCCGGGCAAGGATGCAACGGCAGAAGAAAAGGCTGCCTATGAAGAGCAGGTGCGCGAGGCGCAGCTGTCGGCAACCGACCTTGAAATTTTTGAAAATGTGGCGTTTGTGATGGCGCGCCAGTACGACAGCACCATCCCGGATAGCGTGGAGGAATGGCTGGAAGGTTTCAATTTCTTTTCGATTTATGAAGTTTTGCCGGAGCTTCTCAACCTTTGGCACCTTAACAACGCAACCACGGCAAACGCAAAAAAAAAGTAAGGCCCACGGTGCGCCCCTCCACGGGCGCACTGTTTATGCTGCGCTGTGCTGAACTGCGCTTGACGGCGCAGGACTTGGACGAGATGACCATGGGCATGGTGTATGACATGCTGACGGAAGCAGAAAATGACCGTTACGACTGGCCGCTCAAAGGAACGCAGCAGGATATTGAATTTTTCTTCGGAAAGTAGGTAAGGCGATGGCTGAGAGAATAAAGGGAATGCAAATTGTAATCGGCGGCGATACCACAGGCCTTTCCAAAGCTCTTTCGGGCGTCAATAAAAAAATCAGCGGCACGCAAAAGGAGCTAAAGGACGTTGAACGGCTTTTGAAGCTGGACCCCAAAAACACGGTGCTGCTGGAGCAAAAGCAAAAGCTTTTGGCCGAGGCGGTTTCCGAAACGCGCGAAAAGCTGGAATCCTTGAAAAAAGCGGATGAACAGCTTTCCGAAAGCGTGAAAAATTATGATAAATGGAAGGCAGCCTATGACCCCATCCAGCAGGAGATTGACGACACAAAGAAGAAGCTGAACGACTTGAAGCAGGCGCAAAAAGACCTCGGCTCTCCGGATGCAGACGGCTATGACAGAATTCAGGCCGAAGTGAAGGAAACCGAAGAATATTTGAAGCATTTGCAGGCGCAGGCAAAAAAGGTTTCGGATGAGTTCGGCAATCCCATCAGCCCCAAGCAGTACGACGCTTTGCAGCGGGAAATAATTGAAACAGAGCAGAAGATGAAGGATTTAGAAGAAAGCGCAAAAAAGGCAAATACAGCGATTTCTTCCGGCTCTAAGTTCACAGGCTCTTTGCAAAACGGGCTTGGCAAGCTATCTTCTAAGGCCTCCGCGGTTTCTGCTGCAACAGCACCTTTAACTGCCGGTATCGCAGCGATTGGAACGGCGGCAATTGCATCCGTTCCGGCGACAGAAGAGCTGAGAAGCGATCTTTCAAAGCTTGATAACGCGGCTAGGGATAGCGGTGTTTCCGTGGATGCGGCACGGCAGACTTGGCAGGATTTTACCGTGGCAACTGACGAAGCAGGTTCTTCTGTGGAAGCGGTCGCCAACCTTTTGGCGGCAGGATTTGATGAAAGCAGTCTTCAGCGCGCAATGGAAGGGATTACAGGTGCTTACTTAAAGTTTCCCGACACACTCAAAATTGAGTCTTTAGCAGACAGCTTGCAGGAAACGCTTGCCACAGGAGAAGCCACAGGACAGTTTGCAGAGCTGATTGACAGGCTGGGAGGCTCGACCGAGGCATTTAACGAAAAACTGCAAAGTGCTGCTACTGATTCAGAAAAAATGGCGTTGGCGCTTCAATTCTTAAACGACAACGGCCTAAATGCCAATTACGAAGCATGGAAAAAGAACAATGAAGAGTTAGTTGCCCATAAAGATGCCACAATCGAATGTCAAGAGCAATATGCAAAGCTGGCCGAGGAACTTTTGCCAATTATCACGCTTATTTTAAACCAAGTATCGGGGCTTTTGAATTGGTTTACATCCTTGGATGACGAAACGCAGCAGTTTATTGTTACAATCGGCTTGCTGATTGCCGCCATCTCTCCCGTGTCCGGAGCGATAGGCGCGGTATCATCAGCGATCAGCTTTTTAATTGCGAACCCCATTGTCGCGCTGATTGCGGCAATCGTTGCACTTGTCGTTCTGATTGCTACCAAGGGCGATGAAATACAGGCCATTTTGCAAAAGGTTGATGACTTTTTGCAAAATATTTTTGCTACCGACTGGAAAAACATTTTTGGACCCGTACTTGGTGAGTACCTAAACTTCTTTGTCTCCAATGTCAAAAATATGTGGAACGCCTTGAAACAAATTTTTGACGGAATTATCAACTTTATCCGCGGTGTGTTTACAGGCGACTGGGAACGCGCATGGCAAGGCGTGGGACAGATTGTCAAAGGTATATTTGATTGGATGGTTGGTGCTGTAAAAACACCGCTTAATGCCATCATTGGACTTTTAAATGGTGCTTTTTCGGCGGTAAACTCTTTAATCAACGGCTTTAACAGCATTGACATCTCCCTTCCCAGCTGGCTCGGCGGAGGGTCATGGAGCCCCAGCATCCCCAATATTCCATCAATTCCCTATTTGGCAAAAGGCGGTATTCTGCAAAAGGGAAGCGCTGTTGTTGGTGAAGCAGGGCCGGAGCTTCTCACCATGATGGGCAACCGTGCTATGGTGCAGCCGCTCACCAGTCAAACTCAGAACACAACCAATTTAGGCGGTATCAGTGTGACCGTCTATGGCGCACCGGGACAGGATGTGCGGGAGCTGGCCAGCATCATTATGGATGAAATGGAAAGCGCAACACAGCGAAAGAAGGCGGTTTATGCATAACATTTATTTCAACGGTAAGGCAGGAAAGGACTGCAACCTGTTTGTCAGCGGAGAGGCCACCTTTGATGCCCCGGAAAAGGAAGTGGAGCGTGTTTCGATTCCCGGCAGAAACGGGGACATCTTGATTTCGCAAAACCGCTATAAAAACGTGACCGTGCGCTATCCGGCGTTTATTCCGCGAGGATTAAAAGCAAATGCGCACGCGCTGCGCGCATGGCTGATGTCTGCGCCGCTGTACAGCCAATTGACGGACGACTACCATCCCGAGTATTTTCGTCTGGCAAGCTTTTTAGGGCCGATGGAGTTTGACACACGCTTTTTGAACTTTTCAGCGGAGATTGAGCTTTCGTTTGACGCCAAGCCCCAGCGCCTTCGCCTGGATGGGCTGCGCGGTGTGAGCTTTTCCAAGGCCGGGGCATTGTTTAACCCTGAACGCTTTGCGGCGCTGCCACTGATTACACTGACGGGCAGCGGGGCGGGAAATCTAACAATCGGGGAAATCCCCGTTAAGGTGAAGCAGCTCAACGGCTCTCTTGTGCTGGATTGTGAAACCATGAATGCCTATTCTGGATTGCAAAATAAAAACATGGATATTGAGGCGCCGGAATTTCCGGCGCTTCTTCCCGGAGAAAACAAGATTGGCTTTTCGGGAGGAATCCAAAAAGTAGAAATTGTGCCGAGGTGGTGGACGATTTGAGACTTTATGAAGCGAACGAAACAGAATTCAACCATAACGGCCTTGGCGTTTTATCAGATGCCGCCGATGCCGAGGTAACAGAGGAGCGAAATGGTGCGTTTGAGCTAACCATGCAGTACCCCAGCGGGGGATGGCTTTTTTCGGAGCTGAAAAACCGCCGTATCATCTGCTGCCCCGCGTATCCCGGAGGAACGCCGCAGCCGTTCCGAATTTATCGCATTACGAAGCCCATGGGCGGGCTGATGACAGTTTACGCAGAGCATATTTCCTATGATTTGTCCGGAGTAATGCTTTCGCGCTTTTCTGCCGGTTCTGCTGCGGAAGCCTTCGCGAAGCTTCCACAGTATGCCGTGGGCAATAATCCGTTTACGTTCTTTACAGACAAAAGCACGCAAGCAGTGTTTCAAGTAACTGCCCCGGCTTCTATTCGCTCGAAGCTGGGCGGCTCGGAAGGTTCTTTGCTGGACGTTTACGGCGGGGAGTATGTCTTTGACGGATTTACAGTGAAGCTGCTCAACGAACGCGGGCAAAATCGCGGCGTTTCTATCCGGTACGGAAAAAATCTGACAGACTTAACCCAAGAGGAAAATATTCAATCCGTTTATACCGGAGTGTATCCCTATTGGGCGAAAGAGGAGGATTATTTTGAGCTGCCGGAAAAGACGGTGAATGCCGAGGGGAATTTTGGCTTTACCCGATTGATGCCGCTGGATTTATCAAGCGAGTTTGAAGAAAAGCCAAGCGCCGAGCAGCTGCGCGCCGAAGCGCAGGAGTACATGAAAGCCAATAAAATCGGCGTGCCGAAAGTTTCTTTGACCGTCAGCTTCTTTCCTCTTGAACAGAGCGAGGAATACAAGGACCTGGCACTTTTGGAAACGGTTTATTTGTGCGATACCGTGAACGTGGAGTTTTCCGCGCTGGGGGTGTCCGCAACGGCAAAGGTCGTGAAAACCGTCTATGACGTTTTGCGAAAGCGTTATCGCTCGATTGAGCTGGGCGATGCCAAAAGCAATATTGCTGATACCATTGTCAAGCAGGAGCAGGAAATTCAAAAGAAGCCTTCTTACTCTGCGCTGGAAGATGCCATACAAAACGCAACGAACTGGATTACCAATGGCGGCGGGTTTATTGTGGCCATCAAGGACGAGGCTGGAAATTGGAAAGAGATTGTCAGCTTGGATGTCAACAATCTGGAGCTGGCCAAAAAGGTTTGGCGCTGGAATAACGGCGGTTTTGGGTTTAGTGCAAATGGCTATAACGGCCCGTATCGTCTGGCCATTACACAGGATGGTGCAATTGTGGCCGATTTTATCACAGTAGGGACGCTGACGGCAAATATTATAAAGGCGGGCATTCTGGCCGCTGCGAATGGCAAAAGCTTTTGGAATTTAGAGACGGGAGAACTTAATTTGAACGGTGTTTTCAAGAATGAGGATGAGGAAGGCTTTTCCGTTATGATGGATGCCGGGCAATTCGACATGTATTACAAAGATACGTTGGTCGGTCGCGTTGGAACAACTTCTTCTAACAGTGTTGGAGGCTCAGCGCAGTATTACAGCTTTGAAAAGCAAAATGGCCAGGCAAAATACAGCTCCAGGAGTGACCACTTTGGCCATCATGTCAACCGAGAAGGAACGCTTCAATCTTTGGGAAGCTTGACTAATTTGGGATATGGTGGAGGGCTTTCACTGCTCTCTCTTAATATGGCTCATGGCATGATGATGAACTTCCGAGAGAGCCAAGAGCCGGAAATTTCCCTTGATAGAAAAATTGTGGCAGAATCCCGCGATGGAAAATTGAATGTGTATGCCGAGAAAATCAACGGAAAAGAAACAGGCTGGATTTTATTACAGGATTACGGCATCTATGTACTCGGCTCAACGGATGCCTCAGCTTTCAGTGGAGTTCCAACCAGAAAGGAGGAAGTTGCGCCATGAATCTTCCCACAAATTCCATTCGCTTCTCCCGCACCGCTGCCGTAGACGG